>NZ_JBBATR010000044.1:0-14955 GCF_040398645.1 Sandarakinorhabdus sp. | reverse complement strand
GGGCGGATCGGCTTCACCCAGCCCTGTTCCCAGGCAGTATCGGTGATGAATTTCTCGACCGCGCCGATGGTGACGCTGCCGAAATCCTTCTCGATCACGCAATTGCCTTCGCAGAGCCGGTCCTGCGGGCAGATGCGGCCGCAGATTTCCGGCATGGCGTTGGTGGCCGATGCCACCTCATAGGCTTCTTCCAGCCGGCCTTCTGCGGTCAGCTTCAGCCAATCGGGGATGTTGTTGCCCAGCGGGCAATGCACCTGGCAGAACGGCACGCCGCACTGGCTGCAACGGCCGGCCTGTTCCTCGGCCTTGGCTTCGATATAGGGCCGGGCGATTTCCTGAAAATCATGCGCGCGTTCGTCGGCGGTGCGCTTGGCCGGATAGGCCTGGTCCCGCTCCACGAATTTCAGCAATTTTGTTGCGCCCATCGCCGCTGCTCCATCTTGTGGAGGCTGCCAAACCACAGCGAAACACGCCTGTCACGCAGAAAACACATCATAGGACATAATCACTGTCCTAAATAAAGGGAATTACACCAATCAGTCGCAACCGACGAGCCAATCGTGACCGATTCGGCCCTATCGCAGCAACAGCCATACTAAAGCGGCCCCGCCGGCAACGATTCGGTACCAGGCAAACGGTGCAAACCCGTAGCGGCCGATCAGCGCCACAAAGCCCTTCACCACCACCAGCGCCACCACAAACGACACCGCAAAGCCGATGCCGATGGCACTGAGATTGGACATGTCCAGCGTGTCGCGGTTGCGCCACAGCATCAACACGGTCGCCCCGGAAATGGTGGGCACCGCCAGAAAAAAGCTGAACTCCGCCGCCGTCTTGCGGTCCACGCCCAGCATCAGCGCCGCCATGATGGTCGCGCCCGATCGCGACACGCCCGGGATCATGGCGAGGCATTGGCCCAGCCCGATCTTGATGGCCGCGCTGCTGCTCAAGGCCTCCACGCCCGAGATCGTGGCTGCGCCCATCCGCCGTTCGATCCACAGAATCGCCGCCCCGCCCACGATCAACGAAATCGCAACCGTTATGGGGCTTTCGAGCAGCGCTTCGACCGCCTTGATGAACAACACGCCCATGACGGCCGCCGGCAAAAAGCCGAGCAAAACATTGCGCAAAAAGGCCACCGCCGACGGCTCGCGTACCAGCAAACCGGCACCAACGGCCACAAAACGGCCCCAGTACGCCACTAGAACGGCCAGAATAGCGCCTGACTGGATGGCGATATCAAAGGTGGCGCCAGCATCGCCGGAAAACCCGAGCAGCTCGCCAGCCAGGATCAAATGCCCCGTCGAGGAGACCGGCAGATACTCGGTCAACCCTTCGACAATGCCCAGCAGGATGACCGTCAGCAGATCCGGCGTGGTCACCCGGTAGCCTTCGCAAAGCGGCCACCGGCCCGGTAGCGCTCCATCATTTGCGGCAAAAAGGCTGCCAGCGGGGTTGGCGTGATGCCCAATTCTGCCAGGCCGGGCATGCCGGCGGCGCAGATATTGCCCAGTTTCAGCATGGCAAGCTGATCGCTGTTCATCGGCATGAACGGCAATACATCCCCCAACTTGGCCAGCAAACCCGACGTAAAGTCTGAAAAACCAACCACTTGCCGGTTAAGCCCGGTGAGCTGTGAAATCATCTCGAGGATTGCTGTGAAGCTGAGCACATCCGGGCCACCAAGCTCGAAAATGCGGCCCTGCGCGTCGGTGCGGGTCAAGCCGGCAACCACCGCATCGGCAACATCGCGCACATACACCGGCTGAAACAAGCTGCTGCCACTTATCGCCGGCAACACCGGCGCCATGCGCGCCATCGCTGCGAACCGATTGAAAAACTGGTCTTCCGGCCCCGCAACCAGGCTGGGCCGAAGCACCACCGCACTGGGCAGCGCCGCCTGCACCTGCGCTTCGCCTTCGCCCTTGCTGCGGGCATAGGGGATGGCACTGCCGGCATCGGCGCCAATGGCCGACATCTGCACAAAACTGCTCACGCCGGCAGCGGCGGCAGCACGCGCGGCCCGGCCAGCACCGTCGGCTTGCAAGGCGGCAAATTTCTGCTGGCCCGATTCGGCAAGTATCCCGACCAGATTGACTCCGGCCGCAGCGCCAGCAAACGCGGCGGCCATATCGGCATCAGACCGGATATTGCCGGTAACGATCTGGATTTGGCCCAGATCGCCCAATGGCTTCAAAAACAACGCAGAATCGGCGTGGCGCGACACGGCCCGCACCCTGTAACCGGCCTTGGCCAGCGCTTCCACAACATAACGGCCCAGAAAACCGGCCCCGCCAATCACGGTGACCAGCGCGCCAGCGGGCAGCGCATTATGTTGTTGATCCGTCATCGTCGAGGCTTTAGCGCCGCCGGCCCGGCTTGTCGCGGGTCAGATTGCCCCGCGCCGGCGCTCGGCCACCTGCACGTGCGATTTGCAGGCCAATTCCGGGACGAACGATTGACAAGCCCCGGTTCCAGCCATATGTGCCGCCCCCTACCCCGTGCCCAGATGGCGGAATTGGTAGACGCACCAGCTTCAGGTGCTGGCGCTCGCAAGGGCGTGGAGGTTCGAGTCCTCTTCTGGGCACCACTTTTACCTACCGCCGGAATCCGGCCGGCCCCCCAGCCCCGGATTTCGTCGGTGGTTTGGTTAGAGGTTGCCTGGGCACCCCCATATTCGGTGTCGCGCCTACCGCTTGGCCGGCGCGAACAGGCGCTGCACCTCGGGCTGTTCTTCCACCGTCAACACCAGCGTGGGCACCAGCTTCATCGCCGGCGCTGCCTGTTCAAAATCATGCCCCAGCGCCAGCAGCCGCACGTCGCTCCAGGCCGGGCCGATGAATGACAGGCCAACCGGCAGGCCGCGCACGCCGCCCATCGGCACCGTCAGATGCGGATAGCCAGCCACCGCCGCCAGCCCGCCAGCGCCGCCGCCGGGTGATTGATCAGCATTGACTGCATCGATGAACCACGCCGGCGCCGCGGTGGGGGCCACCAGCACCTCGACGCGGGCATCGGCCAGCATCTTGTCGATGCCCTCCTTGCCGGCCATACGCAGCGATGTTTCGCGGGCCTTGATGTATCCGGGATCGGTCAGGCCTTTGGTGGCCTCGGCTTTTTCAAATGTGTCCTGGCCGAACAATCCCAGTTCGGCTGCGGCATTGGCCTTGTTGAACGCAATCAAATCCGCAAGTGAGCGCACCTTCACGGTGGCAGGTGTCGAAGCAAGATAGGCTCCCAGATCGGCCTTGAGCTCGGTCAGCAGCACCTGAAATTCATTCTGGCCGATTTCTCGGCGATTTGGGGCAGCGGCAATGTCCACCAGCACAGCGCCCTGCGCCTTCAGCACGGCGAGCGCGGCTTCGAAGCGCGCATCCACCCCGGCATGCCAGCCGGTGGCCCAGCGCAGCACGCCGATGCGCGCGCCTCGCAAAGCGGCTGGCCGAAGTGCGGCCACATAATCGGTCTTGCGGGCATCGGCCTCCCGCGTGGCCGGATCGGCCGGATCGCTGCCGGCCAGCACCGTGAGCAGCCGCGCGGCCGTGCGCACATCACGGGTCATCGGCCCGGCGGTGTCCTGGCTGTGGCTGATCGGCACGACATGGGTGCGGCTGACCAGGCCAACCGTGGGCTTGAAGCCGACAATGCCGTTGATCGCTGCCGGGCAGGTGATGCTGCCATCGGTTTCGGTGCCGATCGCCGCATCCACCATCTGCGCTGCCACCGCCGCGCCGCTGCCCGATGATGATCCGCAGGTGTTGCGCGTAAGGGCGTGCGGGTTGCGGGTTTGGCCGCCCACCGCGCTCCAGCCGGAAATCGACGCATCGGCGCGGATATTTGCCCATTCCGAAAGATTGGTCTTGCCCAGCATCACCGCGCCGGCGGCGCGCAGCCGTGCCGCCAGCGGCGCGTCGCGCCCGGTGACATTGTCTTTCAGGGCCAGGCTGCCCGCGGTGGTTGGCAACCGGCCGGCCATGTCGATATTGTCTTTCAACAGGATCGGCACGCCGTGCAGCAGGCCGCGCTTGGCGCGGCTGGCGTCCAGCGCCCGCGCCTGCGCCATGGCATCGGGATCGATGGCGATCACGGCATTCAGCCGCGGGTTGAACGCTGTGATGCGGGCGATGGCCGCCGCGGTATTGGCTTCGGCCGCGCCGACTATCGGCGCGACTGGCGGCGTTTGCGCCGCGGCCGCCTGCAGCAACCCGGCGCTGATTGCCGGGGCCATCAGCATGATCAATCCAAAGCGCATCGGCATATGTTTTCCCCCGGTAGCGGCCAACTGCCCCTGTGAGAGGCAGGCACCAACCACGCAATCTCTTGCCACCTCGGGCATGATTTGCAACTGCAACATGCGGTGCCAGCGTGACTGGCCAGCACAGGGGATCAGCAGAGTGGCCGGCGCAGGTTCATCAGCGGCAAACAGTGGGCAGCGGCAGCCGTGAGCCCGGCCATGCCAGCGCGGCGGGCCGAACTGGATTTGCCAGCGCAAATTGCTGCGCTTGAGCAGGCGCGTGATGTGGCCATGGCGGCCAACCAGGCCAAAACCCGCTTTCTGATGGGCCTCAGCCACGAAATCCGCACGCCGCTCAACGCCATTCACGGCTATGCCCAATTGCTGGAGCGCGGCGCGGCACTGTCGCCCGCCGAAGCCGGGCGCATCATCCGCCGATCCTCCGAACATCTCGCCGATCTGGTCGAAGGCCTGCTGGATATCAGCCGCATTGAATCGGGCGTGCTCAAGCTGAACCGCGAAACTGTGCCGTTACGTGCGCTGCTCGAACAAGTGGCGGCGATGTTCCGGGTGGAGGCTGGCAACAAGGGCCTGGCGTTTGAATACAGCGCCGCTGCCAATCTGCCCAATTGGGTGCTGGCCGATGAACGCCGGCTGCGGCAGGTGCTGATCAATCTTTTGTCCAACGCTATCAAATACACGCCGGCTGGGAGTGTGACGCTGTCGGTGCGCTATCGTTCGATGGTGGCCGAATTTGAGGTTGCGGATACCGGGATCGGTATCGCGCCCGAAGATGCTGAACGGATTTTCCAGCCATTTGACCGGGGCAGCGGCCGCGCGGCGGGCGTGGCGCCCGGCATCGGGCTGGGTCTGGCCTTGTCACGCATGCTGGCACACGTGATGGGCGGCGACATTTCGGTGCAGGCAGCGCCCGGCGGCGGCAGCCGGTTTGTGCTGAAACTGCTGCTGCCGCAGCCCAACATCCTGCCCGAAACCGCAGCCCAGGGTTTGCCCATTGGCTACGAAGGGCGGCCGCGCACCATATTGGCCATCGACGACGATCCCGGCCAATTGGCGCTGTGGCAGGAATTGCTGCGCCCGATCGGCTTCAATCTATTTGTGGCCGGATCGGGCGGCGCCGGATTGTCGTTGGCCGAACTGGGCAAGCCCGATCTGGTGCTGCTGGATGTATCGATGCCCGGCCTGAACGGCTGGGATGTTGCCCGCCAGCTGCGCGCCCGCTTTGGCCGCGATCTGATGATCCTGATGGTATCAGGCAATACCAGTGAACTTGTTGGGGCTGCCGGCGATGATGTGCACGATGGTTTCGTGCTCAAACCAGTCGATCAGGCCCAATTGTTTGCCTCCTTGCGGCGGCATCTTGGGCTGGTGTGGCGCCATGAAGGGGCACCGGCAGCAACGGATGCGCCAGCGCAGCTGCCAGCCGAATCGCAGTTGTATCTGGATGAACTGGCGCGGCTGGCGCGCACCGGGCGGGTGCGCGCGTTATCAGCCCAGCTGGCTGAATTTGCAGCCGCGGTGCCGCAGGCAGCCGGCCTGACGGCGCGCCTGGGCCGCGCGCTTGATGATTATGATCTGGCGCTGTTCGGCAAACTGCTGGCAGATCAGCAGTTGCATCAGCAGATTGAATCGGAGCCAACGCCATGAACGACGCTGTGCGGGCCATAATCCTGGTGGTGGATGATGCCCCGGATTCACTGCGGTTTCTGACCGATGCGTTGGAATCTGAATCATACGGCGTGCGAATTGCCCGCGATGGCGAAACCGCGCTGGCATCGCTGCGCGCCGAATTGCCGGATCTGGTGCTGATGGATGCCGTGATGCCGGGCATCGATGGCTTTGAAACCACACGGCGGATCAAGGCCGATCCGGCGCTGTCCCGCGTGCCGGTGATTTTCATGACCGGCCTGTCCGATACTGAAAATGTCCTTGATGGCCTGGCGGCCGGCGGGGTCGATTATGTCAAGAAGCCAATCGTGCTGGCGGAGCTGCTGGCACGGCTGCGCGTGCATCTGGGCAATGCCCGCATTGCCGCCGGAGCGCAGGGCGCGCTTGATGCCAGCAACCGGCCTCTGATGGCGCTCGATGCCACCGGCCGCGTGCTGTGGACCACGCCGCGCAGTGCGGACATTCTCAAACAGCGCTTTGGTGCTGGAGCCGGTGATCAGCTTGCGCCCGCGCTCGCCGGGCAATTGCTGCGGCTGATTGATGGCGAAGCCCGCGTGCGCCACGAATTTGCCGGCGGCAGGGTGGAGTTTGCGGCGGTGGCAACCACCGCCGAAGAACGGCATTACCGCGTGACCGAAACCCTTGAAGGCGCCGAAGAACGCTTGCTCGCGCAGCGCCACGCCCTGACCGAGCGGGAGGCGGAGGTGCTGCTGTGGATTAGCCGCGGCAAAGCCAACCGCGAGATTTCCGAAATCCTGGGCATCAGCCCGCGCACCGTGAACAAGCATCTCGAGCAGATTTTCGAGAAAATGGGCATCGAAAACCGGGCGTCCGCAGCAGCGGCAGCCGTCAAAACACTTTCACAGTAAGAGTCTTCGCTCAGGCGAAGCCGCGCTCGCGCTGAATAGCCAGATCGCAGGGGCGGCACAGCACCCGCACATTGCCATCCACATAGCCGCCGATGGCCGAAAGCTGGTCAAGCACCGTGTCCACGGCGGGCAAAGGCTTGGCGCAAATGGCGCATTTGCCGCCCTGCGCCTTGACCATGCGGGCTTTTAGAGAGACTCGGGCGTTGGGCTTGCCGCGCTCGTCATAGCTCAATTCCTTGTAAACCTTGCGATTGAGCGCAAAGCGCAACTGTTCATCGCCGCCCGCCGCCGCATCGATACGGGCGCGCACATCCACCAGCAGCGCGCGCGCCACCGCCAGTTCGTCATCGGCAAGTTGGCGATTGGTCGTCATGGTTTGTGCACCTCGATAAGCAGCTTGCCGAAATTGCCGCCGGTATACAGCTCTTTGACAGCGCTGACGGCATTTTCCAGGCCGGGGCGGATGTCCTGCCGCGTTTTCAATTGGCCGCTCATCATCCAGCCGGCCAGCGCCATGCCGCTTTCGGCAAAGCGCGGGGCAAAATCGGTGACAATGAAACCGCGGATGGCGAGGCGGCGCATCAGGATCATCGTCCAGAAGCCCGGCGCCTCTTGCGGATCGACGTCATTGTAGGTGGAGATCATGCCGCAAAGCGAAATGCGGCCAAACAGCTTCATCCGCTTGACCACCTCGATCATGATCGGGCCGCCGACCTGTTCGAAATTGATATCGACGCCGCCCGGGGCCAACCGGTCAAGCGCCGCGCCGACATCCTCATTCTTGTAATCGATGGCAGCATCAAAACCGAGCTCGTTCACGACATAATCACATTTGGCCTTGCCGCCGGCGATGCCAATGACCCGGCAGCCCTTGATCTTGCCAATCTGACCCACAATCTGACCAACCCCGCCCGCCGCAGCCGACACCACCAATGTCTCGCCAGGCTTGGGCTGGCCGATGTCCAACAAGCCGAAATAGGCCGTCGGGCCAACCAGCGCCAACGTGCCATAGACAGCGGCCAGCGGCACCCCGGGGAAATCCGGCAGCGGCGACAAAAAGCTGCCGTCGGACACAATATGATCAGCCCATTCGCCGAGCCCGGCCATGATCTGGCCCACTGCCACGCCGGCCTTGCGGCTGGCGATCACCCGCCCGCACACCCCGGCCCGCATCGGCGCGCCCAGTTCCACGGGCGGCATATACTGCTCCATATCGCTCATCCAGATGCGATTGGTGGGATCCAGCGACATATAGATCACCGCCAGCAGCACCTGGCCTTCAGCCAATTCCGGCAGGGTTTCGCTGACCAGTTCCAGATCGCTATCGGCGATATCGCCCACCGGCCGGCGGGCCAGTTTCCAGACCTTGCGCTGCATCTTGTGTCCCTCCGCTATGGCGCAGCGTGATCGCCGCTGGTTCAATTGCGCTCATGCGCTGCATTTGAAAAAAAAGCAGCCGGTTAATACGATGCGCCGTTTCAGGCGATGTCAGCCAGAAAGCGGCTGATTGCAGCAACAGCATCGGCTTCAGTCAGGCTGGGCGGATGGCCACAGCGCGGGACGGTCACGGCCTGCAGGCCGGGCAACCGGCGCACCATCTCAGCCTGGGTCGCCGCTGACAACAGATCGGAATGCTCGGCGCGGATCGACAAAACCGGCAGCCCGGCCAGGCTTTCAAGCGCCGACCAATCATCGGCGCCGGCATCGCCGTGCGGCAGCCGCAGCGGTTCGGCGATGCGCGGATCATAATCGAACAGGATGCGCCCTTGGGCGCTGATCCGGCACAGGCGCTTGGCAAAGCCGAGCCAATCATTCAGCATCCAGTCGGGATAGATGGCAGCGTTGCGCACCGCCAGATCGCGCGCGGCATGCACCCAGGTCGGCCAATTGCCGCCGCGGCCGACATTGGCACGCAGCCGCGCAAGCCCGGCCGCTTCGGTTGCCGGCCCGATATCGTTCAAGATCACGCCGGCCATGGCGCTGCGATGTGCGGTGGTCAGCCGCAGCGCCAGCAGTCCGCCCAGCGATGATCCCAGCACCACGAATCGCCTGATGGCAGCAGCTTCGATCAGCAGCGACAAATCGCGCAAATAGGTGAGCGGCACATAGCTGAGCGAATCCCGCGCCCAGCCAGATTCGCCCCGACCACGCAAATCCGGCGCAACAATGCGCCACTCTGCGCCCAGCAGGGCGGCTAAGTGCCCAAAATCACTGCCATTGCGCGTCAATCCCGGCAGGCACAGCAGCGTGGGCCGCGCTGCTGGCACGCTGGCGGCATGATGATCGTGCCAGCACAGCCTGACATTGTCCGATGACCAGACATGGCCCGGCTGCCAGCCAGCAGCCGGCGACAGGCGGGACGGGGCTGTGGTGGACACCATAGTTTTGACTCTGACTCAACTCTCGGGTTATGAGGAGCGCTTACCGCGGGGGTAAGGAAGAATTCGCATCGTGGCAACGCGCGCAACTGATTCAAAGGCCGACGATTCAAAAACAGCCGGCGTGCCGCGCACGGCTGGGCGCAGTTTGGCGCGTGCGCCGGACATGCGCGCACGCCGTTATGATCCGGCCGAAACCAAGGCGCGCGTGCTGGCCGCGGCCCACATGCTGTTTTCGCGCCAGGGCTTTGCCAGCACTGGCACCGCCGATATCGCCCGCGAAGCCGATGTCTCCGAAGGCTCGATCTTTTATCATTTCGGCTCAAAAAAGGCCTTGCTTGCCGAGCTTGGCCGCCGCCACGGTGCCATGTTGATCGCCGCGATGGAGGCCGGATATGCCATCGAAGACCTGGAACCCGGCATCATCATCCCGCGCGTGCTGCAATTTTGCCGGCACAACATGATGTGGGAAGGCATGGACAGCGATTGCGCCGAATATGGCCCCAAGGCCGCACTGGCGAGCAATCCCGACGCTGAACCGTTTTACCACGCCGCCAAGGCCGCCACTGTCGAATGGATCCGCAATCAGATGCAGGCGGCGATGGCCAAGCGCGGCATCACCGGCGTTGAAATCGATCTGGCCGCCAGCTTCACCCATCACGTGGTGGGCGATGCCATCGATTTGTGGCTGTGCGCCGCCAGCCCGGGCGAAGCTGACCGGATCGAGCGCGAAACCGTCCGCTTCGTGCGCGCCGCGTGCCATTACGTGGTCGATTGATCCAGCCGGCTCCGGCATAAGCGGCCGGTGATGACCAGCTACCAGCCCGAAACCGCCATCCTGTCGCTTGGCCCGGATTTTTTCGATCCGGTCGAAGCGGCGCAGTTTCCGCAAGCCATTTTGCGCTTTCGCAACGACCGTGCCGCAGCGCAAGTCGGGCTGGCTGACCTCAGCGATGCGCAGTGGACCGATCATTTCGGCCGCTTCACCCCGCTGCCGGGCAGCCTGACCCAGCCGCTGGCGCTGCGCTATCACGGCCACCAGTTTCGCAACTACAATCCCGATCTCGGCGATGGCCGCGGGTTCCTGTTTGCACAGTTGCGCGATGAAGCCGGGCGGCTGATGGATCTGGGCACCAAGGGCAGCGGCACCACGCCCTGGAGCCGCGCCGGTGACGGCCGGCTGACCCTGAAGGGCGCAGTGCGCGAAATCCTCGCCACCGAAATGCTCGAAGCGCTGGGGGTGCATACCAGTCGCACGTTCAGCGTGATCGAAACCGGCGAAAAGCTGGTGCGCAGCGACGAGCCCTCGCCAACGCGCGGCGCCGTGCTGGTGCGCCTCAATCACAGCCATGTTCGCTATGGCAGTTTCCAGCGCCAGGCGTATCTGCAGAACCATGATGGCCTGCACCGGCTGGTTGATTACGCGCTCACGCATTTTGCGCCCGCTGCCAGCGGCCCCACCCCGGTTGCGGCTCTGATCGATTATGCCGTGCAGGGCGCCGCGCGCCTGGCGGCCCAGTTCATGGCGGCCGGCTTTGTACACGGCGTGCTCAACACCGATAATATCAACATCACCGGCGAAAGTTTCGACTACGGCCCATGGCGGTTTGCGCCAGCCTGGGACGCCAGCTTCACCGCCGCCTATTTCGATCACAGCGGGCTTTATGCCTTTGGGCGCCAGGCCGAAGCCCTGCAGTGGAACCTTTATCAACTGGGCAACGCGCTGCGGCTGATTGCCGAAGTGGACGAAGTGAAGGCGCCGCTGGAAACTTATCCGCAGCGCTATCGCAGCGCGCTGTGCGATGCCGTGCTGGGCCGCCTGGGCGTGCGCCGGTTGGACCCCGATGCGGATGGCGCGCTGGTGGACGCCGTGCAGGCCGCGCTGGTGGCAACGCAGATGGACCCGGACCGGTTTTTCTTCGATTGGCGCAGCGGCATGCGGCGCGGGGCGTCGCCGGCCGAGCATCATTACAGCCACGATGCGTTTGCCGATCTGATCCGCCTGCTGCCCGCCCGCACCAACACGCCGCCAGCCCACGCCTATTGGGCCGATGACGCGCCGTGCACCATGTTGATCGACGAGGTTGAAACCATATGGGCCGCCATCGCCGAGCGAGACGATTGGTCCGTGCTCAATGACAAGATTGCCGCCATCCGCCGCATGGGCGAGGCGCACGCCCAAGCCTAGCGCGCCAGCATCGGCCCCAGCGCCCGCCCGCCAAACACATGCACGTGCAGGTGCGGCACTTCCTGGTGGGCATCGATCCCGGCATTGGCCAGCAGGCGATAACCCGGCTCCTCCAGCTCCAGCATCCTGGCTACCTCCCCTACGGCACGCACAAAGCCGGCGATCTCGGCGTCGCTTGCTGTCGCCGAAAAATCGGCCCAGCTGCGATATGGCCCCTTGGGGATCACCAGCACATGGATGGGCGCCTGCGGGTTGATGTCGTGAAAGGCCAGCGCATGCTCGGTTTCATGCACGCGTTTGCATGGAATCTCGCCGCGCAAGATGCGGGCGAAGATATTGCTGCTGTCATAATCGCCCAGGGCCTCAACCGGCATGACCTGTTCCTCTGTCAAAACGCTATTCTACAACAGGCTTGGCTGCGTGACACCGGCAATTCGGGCTTGCTGAGGCCGCCGCCGGCCGACAAACTGCAATCAATGCGTATTTTGATTCTTGCCGCATTCATGCTGTGTGCAATGCCTTCCAGCGCGTTGGCGCAGAACAGCGCACAGCAGGATTTCGATGCCGCACAGGTCCATCTCGATGCCAACCGGCTGGCCGAAGCGCGCGCCGGCTTCACCGCACTGCTCGGCCGCATGGGCGCCTCCAAAAGCCGCTCGTCGATGATCGTGCGGTCGCGTCTGGCCGAAACCATGATCGCTATGGGCGATGTGGAAGCGGCAGAACCGCTGCTTGAAACCGCCCTTGCCGGCTTTCCGGCCGGCATTGCCGCCACGGCCGAGGAACGCGCCACCGCGCTCATCCAGCGCGCCCATGGTGCCGAAGCCCAAGGCAAGTTGCGCCAGGCGCTGGTCCATTGGCAGGCGATCCTTACTGAAAAGCTGGTGCCGCCTGGCAGTGTGGGCGTGATGCAGGCCCGGGTGGGCGTTGCTCGCACCGCGCTGTGGAGCCAGCCGGTGCTGGCCGCCACCATGATCGATGGCCTGCTCGCCGAACCCGCCGGCGTCTGGGGGGCAGAGCCGCAGGCCGGCATCAGCGGCCGGCTGATGATGTTCCGGCTGAAGGGGATGCTTGCCATGCGCCAGGGCCGGCTGGAAGAGGCGCGGCTGGCGATGGATCAGGCCGGCAAGCTGGCCGGCGGCACCGACACGTTTCGGGTCAATCTTGATGATGTGCAATTGCGCGGTGATCTCACAGTGCTGGCTTGGCTGAAAAAAGACATGTCCAGCGTGATGCGGCTCACCGCCATGTCGGGCGCTTCGATGCTGGATGAAAGCGGCGGCGCGCAAGGCGGCGTGGGCGATCTGCCTCCGTGCGCGCCTACCGGAAGCGTGGCCAACGATGCCATGGCCGTGATCGAATTTTCAGTGCGTGATGATGGCCGCGTGCTCAACGTGCGGCCCATTTATGTCAACCGCGGCTCGGGCCCGACTGCCAACGACCCATACAGCAACCCTGAGGAAGAGTTCACGGCCGCCGTGCATGGCTGGAGCTGGCCAGCCGAGCAGGCCAAGGCCACCAACCCGCTGTGGCGCGCCGCGGTTCGTGTGGAACTGCGCTGCATGACCCAGCGGCCCGACTTTGTTGTTGCCAGCTTGGCCCGCGATGTGGATGTTTGGTTTACTGCGAAGGGGTTGGCGCGCCCGGTGCTTGCCGGCACCGATGCGCAAGCCCGGCAGCAGTTGCTGGCGGCACTGGCCAGCGTTGATGCCGCCGGCGACACAAAAGCGGTGGCCGCCGTGCCGCTGCTGGCCGCGCTGATGAACAACCGCGCTGTTGGCCCGGCCGAAGGGCTTGATCTGGCCCGCCGGCTGGACGCGTTGACCCAAAGCCATGATGCGCCAGTGTTCCTTCGGCAGTTGGCGCTGCGCCGGCTCAGCCATTCGGCGGCCGATGTTAACAGCATGTATCGCCGCCTGATCCCGTTGGCCGAGCAGCGCGGCGAAACTCGGGTAGCGGATTATATGCAGCTGGACCTTCTCAACAGCCGCAGTGGGGTGGAGGCGGAAAGCCAGCTGGCCGCCATTGCCGATCGCCATAGTGAGGCCGATCCGCTGCGCCAGCAGGCGTTGATCATGCTGTCGGATCGCGCCTTTGCCCGCGGCGAGGAGGAAAAGGCCGCCAGCGCGTTGGCCAGCACCGGCCTGTCGCCGCAGCAATGCACGCTGGCAGATGCGCGCCCTCAAGGCCGCAACGCCGTTTTGAGCGATTCTGATTTTCCGCCTGAAGCTGTTGCCATGGGCCTGTCGGCGCTGATGCGTGCCAGCTATGACATCACGCCGGCTGGCGAGGCCACAAATGTGCGCGTGATCAGCGCGCGTCCGCCCTTTGCCTTTTCTGAAGTCACAGTGAAACGCATGCAGACATGGCGCTTCAAACCGGTGCTGCGCGGCAAGCAAACCGTCGGCTGCCTCGGCAAGGTGCAACCCATCCGCTTTCGCCTGAATTGAGCCGGCCGCCCTGTCCTACACCCCCGCCGATGGGTATGGTGACGAGATGACCGACGCTGATTGCCCCCTGCCGCGTTCAAGCCCCCGCCCGTTTTCAAGCGCTGTGCCGCCCCGGCCTGATGGCTGGCCAGCGGCGCGGCAAATGCGGCGGCAAACCGCCCAGATGCGTCAGATATGTCAAATTGGCCGGGGTTTATCAGCGTGAAAAAGATGATGTCCCCCACCCGCTCGTGGCCGCAAAAAAACCCAGAATCGGGGTGAATCGTCAAAACTGGCAAATGCGCCGGACCGGGACCGGACAGCTGCGGTGCAAGACGGCGGGACTTGACGGGGTTTGGCGGGCGGATTAGGCACGCGACATTGCGCAGCGCCCGTCCTGGAGCGCTCTGGCTCACCGAGCCCCTTTTTCCCATCGCGCGTTCGCCGCCTGAGGACCATACATGCACCTGCAAGAATTGAAGAAAACTGCCCCGGCCGAACTGGTGGCCATGGCCGAGGAAATGGGCGTCGAAAACGCGTCCACGCTGCGCAAGCAGGAAATCATCTTCGGCATCCTCAAGGCCGCCGCCGAAGCCGGCACCGAAGTGATGGGCAGCGGCACCATCGAAGTGATGCCCGATGGCTTTGGCTTTTTGCGGTCGGCCCAGTCCAATTATCTGGCCGGGCCGGACGATATCTATGTCAATCCGCAGATCCTGCGCCGCTATGGCCTGCGCACCGGTGACACGGTGGAGGGCGAAATCAAGGGCCCGCAGAGCGGCGAGCGTTATTTTGCGCTGACCCGGGTGACCGCAATCAATTTCGATGATCCCGAAGCCGTGCGCCACCGAGTGAGCTTCGACAATCTGACGCCGCTGTATCCCGACGAGAAGCTCAATCTCGATGTGTCCGACCCGACGGTGAAGGACAAGACCGGCCGGGTGATCGACATTGTCGCGCCATTGGGCAAGGGCCAGCGCTGCCTGATCGTGGCGCCGCCGCGCGTCGGCAAGACGATCATGATGCAGAATATCGCCCGCAGCATCTCGGCGAACCATCCGGAGGTTTTCCTGATCGTGCTGCTGATCGACGAGCGGCCGGAAGAAGTCACCGACATGCAGCGCACGGTGAAGGGCGAGGTCATCTCCTCCACCTTCGACGAACCGGC
>NZ_JBBATR010000043.1:18921-20618 GCF_040398645.1 Sandarakinorhabdus sp. | reverse complement strand
CGCCAGATCCGTTGATGGCAGCTGCCAATGGGTCGGCCTCGGGATTTCGTGGTTTGGCGGTGGCGGTGTTTGAGGACCTGCCGCTGGCCGAATTTGGCAATCGCTTGCCCAATCTGGCGTTTGAAGTAATCGCCGATGAGGTCGCGGTTGATCTGGGTGCTGCCATTGCCGAGGTGGCGGCAGCGGCGGCGGTGCAATTGTCGGTGCGCGGGCAATTTCCGGCAGTGACCGGGCTATATCTCGGGCAGGCTGGCCCGTTGGCTGATGCCATTGCGCCGGCTGTGCTAGCCGCCGGCGCGGTGTTTTCGGCTGGCGAAGCACTGGTTGGTCCGGGGCAATTGCCAATCAAGCTCGATCCCGCCGGCGCGGCGCGCGCTCGCAGTGCGGGCGATGATCAGCCCCAGGATCGTCGTCGCCGCGCTGGCGCAGCAACCAGTGCCGCCACCGTGGAATTGGGCTATTTTGATCCAGCGAGGGATTATCAGCCCGGTTTGCAGCGCGCCCGGCTGCGGGCCGGCGCCCGGATCGAAGCGCTGGCATTGCCGCTGGTCTTGACAGCCGATGCCGCCAAGCAGCTGGGGCAGGGGCGCTTGCTGCGGCTTTCGGCAGCCCGCCAACGGCGGACGTTGCACCTGCCCTGGCGTTATCTCGGCCTGCGCCCTGGCGACGTGCTGCGTCTGGATGGCAGCGACTGGCAGATACGCGACGTGCGCTTTGCGGGATTTGTGCTCAGCCTTGATCTGGTTCTGGTGCCTCAGGTTTTAGCGCCGTTGCTGCCGGGCGATGCCGGGCAGGTGCTTGATCACGGTGACCGGCCCGCCGGCCCGACAACACTGCTGGCGCTCGATCTGCCGCCATTGCCGGGTGAATTGCCGGACAATCCGCGGTTGTGGCTGGCCGGGGCCGGCGCTGGCGCTGGCTGGCGGCGCGGCGAGGTGATGATCAGCCTGGATGCTGGCGCCAGCTGGCAAGCCGGCGGTTCATTGCCTGGGCCAACGATCATGGGCCGCAGCCTGGGCGTGCTGGCACCTGCGCTTGGCGCAGGGTGGGACCGGGTGAACAGTGTTGATGTCGAGCTGATCTCGGATGCGATGTGGCTGGAAAGCCGGCCCGATCTGTCGGTGCTGGCCGGGGCCAATCTGGCCGTGCTGGGCGATGAATTGATCCAGTTTGCGGCAGTGGAGGCGATTGGCCAGCGGCGGTTCCGCCTGTCTGGCCTGCTGCGCGGCCGGCGCGGCACCGAATGGGCGACATCTGGGCACAGCACGGCAGAACGCTTTGTGCTGCTTGATCAAGCGGTGATGCAGCCATTGCCGTTGCCACTTGAGTTGCTGGGCGAGACCGTGTTGCTGCGGGCTGCGGGGGTTGGCGATGCGGACGCGGTGCCAGTTGCCATGGCCGTTGGCGCGGCCGGGCTGCGACCACTGGCGCCGGTTCACCTGCACGCCCGCCGCAAGAACGGCGAGATTGCCTCGACATGGATCGCGCAAAGCCGGGCTGGCTTTGGCTGGCCTGATCTTGGTCTTGGCAGCAGCGATGCGTCGTTCGGCCCGGCTGGAGAGTTGCAAACCCGGTATCGGGCAGTGTTGCGCTCCCAAAGCGATGTTGTTGCTGAGGCCATTGTGACCGAACCCGCATGGAAAATTCCGGATCATCCCGGGCCAGTTTGGCTTGATGTCATGCAAATCGGATTGGTG
>NZ_JBBATR010000043.1:3776-18821 GCF_040398645.1 Sandarakinorhabdus sp. | reverse complement strand
ATTGAGGCTGTCATTCAAAAAGGGGACTACGATGCGCAAATTCGCGTTCGGTGTTGTGCTCGCTGCGACCGCGCTGTCCAGCGCTGCAGTGGCTAAGGACAAGGCCTGGTATATCGGCCTGGAAGCCGGCGTCGGCCTGCCGCACAATCAGGTGTTGGATATTGCGACTGCAAACGGCGCGACTGTTACCCGCAATGCCATCAAGCAGGTTTTTTTCCCGGGTTATGACGTTGGTGGCAACATCGGTTACGACTTTGGCGGCTTCCGTGCCGAATTCGCTCTGAATTACCTTCGGAGCAAGAACCGTTCGTTGGCTGTCAACCAGACCACGCCGCCGCTGCGGTTCAGCGATGCTGCTGGGATTTCACAACTGGGCGCCCCACTGGTGGCAACGTACAACAATGCTGGCGGTTCGGTCAGCGCGTTGGCGTTCATGGTCAATGGTTTGGTCGATTTTGGCGGCAAGGACAACGAGTTCGGCGGCTATGTTGGCGCTGGCGCTGGTATTGCTCGTGTGAAGATGGACGATGCCGCGATCCGTTCGCCGGGCGTTCCGTTTCTGAACGATTCAGATACGTCGCTCGCCTGGAACTTGCTGGCCGGTGTTTATAAGCCGATCAGCGACCACATCGACATCGGCCTGAAGTATCGCTTCATGAATGTGGCCAATGTCAACGTGTTCACTACGAATGGTTTGCCAATTGACACAAGGTTCCGCAGCCACAGCATTCTGGCGACGTTGACCTACAACTTCTTCGAAGCGCCGCCGGCTCCTGCCCCAGCGCCGCCGCCGCCGCCGCCAATGGCCGCTGCACCGCCGCCACCGCCACCGCCGCCTTTGCCGCCGTGCCCGGCTCCGGTTGTGACGCCTGGTCCGTTCCTGGTGTTCTTCGATTGGGACAAGTCGGCCGTCACTGCTGAAGCGTCGGCAATCCTGGACCGTGCGGCCGAGCAGTACATGGCAACTGGCCAAACCCGCGTTGCGCTCTCGGGCCACGCTGATAAATCCGGTGCAGACGAGTATAACGTGAAGCTGTCGCAGCGCCGTGCTGACGCAGTGAAGGCCTATCTGGCCGGCAAGGGCGTTCCAGCTGATGCCATGACGTCCGAAGCCCTTGGCGAAGGTCGTCCGCTGGTTGAAACAGCCGATGGTGTGCGTGAACCGCAGAACCGCCGTGTTGAACTTGCGTTCAGCGGCGCTCCGGCTCCGGCGCCGACTGGTCCTTGCCAGCCGCAATAAGCTGACAGACTTGGATCGAAAAGGGGACGCAGCATTGGAGCTGCGTCCCTTTTTTTATTTTGGAACGTTGGGAGCTTCGGATTGTTGGCGATGGTTGGCCGGATGCAAGCGCCGGACATTCCAGCTGTCAAAGTCCTCATGCGCCGCAAGCTTGTTCGGGAACCAGCGATGGCTCGGGCTGGACTTTTTTGTGGTAACGACGGCGCTTAGTTGCTGTCGTTTGCCCCTTGGAAGACCGCAGAGATTGCGGCCTGATCGGCAAGATTGAGCTCCGACATTTGTACAGGAGCAACGACCAGCCCG
This sequence comes from Sandarakinorhabdus sp., assembly GCF_040398645.1. GTDB lineage: Bacteria > Pseudomonadota > Alphaproteobacteria > Sphingomonadales > Sphingomonadaceae > Sandarakinorhabdus. The sequence goes on along the minus strand of NZ_JBBATR010000043.1, from coordinate 17,278 downwards.
GCAGCGGGCGGTACCAGTGCGAGGGCTGCTCGCAGCTGCGGTAGGTGCACTTCGGCAGCTTGGGCCATGCCGCCAACGTCGGCCAATTTCACAGCCAAGCCGGCCTGCCCAGCAGCCCAGCAAAAATTATACTGCGCATCCAGTGTCGAAAAACTATTGTATCCGCGCGTATTATAGCGATCAAAGCTTGCGTCGCCACCCTTTTTCACGGTGCGAGTGAAGTGTCCGACCATGATCGTCTGCGCTGCAGCGACTTCTTGGCCATGCTTGCGAAGCATTTGATTGTAATTGTCTACGGTACGCAAGAATACCGAGTATTGGCATTGCAACGCCGCTACATTCAGGGCGGCCCGCAACATCCAAATACTGTGAGCACGCGCTTCGGCTGGTGTGGCGCGAACCAGAAGCACTGGTTTTGGGACCATGATGCCTAGTGTTTTAGGCGCCACTGGTCGAACCACTGATTTTTTTGCAACAGCTGCGGTTGGCCGCCGTAGCGGGCGGCGTTTGGCCGGCGCAGCGTCGGCCACGCCAGCCAGAACGAAGCACGTGCCGACCAGCCACAAGGTGAAACGATGCGCCATGGTGCTCCCGTCAGTACAAGCAGCAGCGCCACCGGGCCGCATCGAGGCCGCCCGGTGGCATGCCAGATCAGCCCAGGATGCTGCCGAGCGACATAGCGACTGACATATCACCTTCGATCTTCAGCTTGCCCATCATGAACGCCATCTGGGCATTTTGCTTGCCGGTGGCGATTTCCATGAAATCGGCCATGGTGACCTTGACGGTGCAGGCGGTGGCACCGTCTTCGTTGCTGACGACGACCGGCGAAACCGTGTCATCGATGCGCACCAGGCCGTCGGCACCAAAATCGAATTTTACCGACTTTTTGAATTGGCCACCTTCGCCGATGCGCTGGGTCATCTGTTCGGTGATCTGTTCCAGGCTCATTTTTTATCCTTCCCAAAGAAAAAGGGCCGCCCCAAACGGGACGGCCCTTTCTATCGCAATTCGACGAAAAGTCGAAATTACTTGGCTTCAGCCGGAGCAGCGGCCGGGGCCATTGCATCAGCGGCCGGAGCAGCGGCGTCAGCGGCCGGTGCCATTGCATCAGCAGCCGGAGCGGCGGCGTCAGCGGCCGGCGCCATGGCGTCAGCAGCAGGAGCTTCAACAGCCGGAGCTTCGGCGGCAGGAGCGGCTTCTTCAGCCTTCTTTTCGCCGCAAGCGACGACGAGGAGGGCAGCGCCAGCGATGATGGAAGCGGTCTTCAGCTTTTCGATGATGGTCATGTTCAAAACTCCTTGGACGGTGTCGCCTGAACCCAGGACGAGTTGGACTAGATTTCAATCCCCCAACTAAGGTAGACATTAGCGATATCGGCGAAATCCTGCAAGCGCGTCGTTGCTTCAGCTGCCAGTCATGCGACGAGGCGAGTGAGCATGGCTGACAAATGACGGGCAAGGGCCGCATCGGCATCGGCAAGCGTCGCCTTGTGGCCCAAGGCAGCAAGGCTGGTAACGGGTTCTGCGAGACCGCAGGGAATGATCCCTGTAAAATCAGAGAGTTCAGGGCAGATATTGATCGAAACTCCATGAAAACTTACCCAGCGCTGAACCCGCACGCCGATCGCTGCGATCTTGGCTGGGCCTCCTGGGCAATCAACCCACACGCCAATCTTGCCCGAAATGGTGCGCGCGCAAATGCCGAGATCGGCCAGTGCAGCGATCAACCACTGCTCGAGCGCCGCGACGAAGCGCCGCACATCACGCCCCCGCTCAGCCAGATCTAGCATGACATAGGCCACGCGTTGGCCGGGCCCATGGTAGGTATAGCGCCCGCCCCGTCCCGCATCGAACACGGGAAAGCGCGCAGGATCAACCAGTTCGGACGGATCGGCACTGGTACCGGCGGTGTAGAGCGGTGGATGTTCGAGCAGCCATATCCGCTCTGATTCGGTACCACTGCGAATCCCGGCTGCAATCACCTGCATGCGCGCCAAGGCCGCCGGATAATCGACGAGCCCGGGCGACACCTCCCAAACCGGCGGCAGCAGTATCACAGGCTCGCAGCAAAAGCCCTGAGATCGGCAAGGAAAAGTTCCGGCTCCTCGAGGCTGGCGAAGTGGCCACCGCGCGGCATGCTGGTCCAATGCGCGACATTATAGCCGCGCTCCACCATGGCGCGCGGTGGAAACGCCAGCAAATCGCGCGGAAAGGCAGCGACTCCGGTCGGCACTTCCACGCGGCGCCCGGTCGGCATGGCAAAGCCGCCTTCCAGGAACATGCCGCGATAAATCCACGTGGCGGTGAGAAAGCTGCGCGTGGTGAGATAGATCATGATGTTGGTGAGCATCTGATCCATGCTGAACGGCGGATCGTTATAGTCCCCGGCGACATCGGACCAGCCGGCGAATTTCTCGGCAAACCAAGCCGCGACGCCCATCGGCGAATCCATCATGGCAAAACCCAGGCTCTGCGGTTTGGTGCCCTGCAATTGTAGATAGGCGGTTTCGGTTTCGCGCATGGCCATCGCCTTGCCAAGCCACGCGGTTTCTTCGGGCGATGTGGGGGCCATGTCGGCGGGCCGCAAACCAAAGCCGTTCAGGTGAATGGCGCCGACCCGGGCCGAATCAAGGCCGATCCAGCCGCCGATCACGCAGCCCCAATCGCCGCCCTGGTACATGTAACGATCATAGCCCAACGTCGGCATCAGCGCGTCATAGCGACGAGCGACTTCGCGCGGCCCTATCGGCTCCGATGGCCGATCGGACCATGCATAGCCCGGCAGTGACGGCGCCACGACATGAAATGCCGGTAGCGACGGGTCTTCCGGCTCGGCCAGCCGCTCGATGATGGCATCAAACTCCAAAATCGACCCAGGCCAGCCGTGCGCGATAAGCAGTGGGCGCGCGTCTGGTCGGCTGGAACGCAGGTGCACGGCGTGCAGGTGAAACGGCTCGCCGCCATCCTCCCCGACGGCAACGCGCACGTGCGGCAACCGGTTCAGCCTGCCAACTGCAGCCTCCCAGTCAAATTGTTCCAGCCAATGCGCCTGCAACCGCTGCATGTAATCGCGGTTGGCGCCGTGTCGCCACCCGGCATTCACCGGCTCCTGAAACCAGCGGAAGGCTGCGACACGTTCGCGAATCCACGCCGTTTCGGCTTCGTTCACCGGAATGGTGAACACGGTCACGCGGCCAGCCCCAATTGGCGCCCCAGCTTTGTGCGCGCTGCGATAATGTCCGCGGCCTTTTCAGCGATCATGATGGTCGGCGCGTTGGTATTGCCCGACACAAGGAACGGCATCACGCTGGCATCGATGACGCGTAGGCCTTCCACGCCGTTCACGCGCAACTGGCCATCAACCACTGCATGCTCGTCAACGCCCATGCGGCAGCTGCCAACCGGGTGATAGATGGTTTCCGCCCAGCCGCGCATCATCTCAAGCAGCGCCGTGCGGTCGGTCACCCCGGGCCCGGGCCAGGCTTCACCGTCATTATAGGCTGCAAACGCCGGCTGGCTGCCGATTCGCCGCGCGATTTCGACACCGCGCAGCAGCGTTTCCACATCTTCGGGCGCGCTGAGGTAATTGGGATCGATCGCCGGGTGCGCCAATGGATCGGGCGATTTCAGGCGGATGGTGCCGCGGCTTTCCGGGCGCAGCTGGCACACGTGCATCTGATACCCATGGCGGCCATCCATAGTGCCGCGGCCATGCGGATTGCCGCGCACCGGCATGAAGTGGATCTGGATATCGGGCGCCGCCAGGCCTTCGCGGGTCGAGAGGAAGGCGCCCATCGGTGTCGGCATATGCGCGCCATTGCCGCTGCGTGTGAACACCCATTTGCCCAGCGCCATCATCTTGTTGATGAATTTGCTGTTGTTGTTGAGCGTGACCGGCTGGCTGCAATGCCATTGCACGATCACATCCAAATGATCCTGCAAATTGCCGCCAACATCCGGGCTATCAGCCAGCACATCGATGCCAAAGGCCTGCAGATGCGCGGCTGGGCCGATGCCGGACAGCATCAGCAATTGCGGGCTGTTCACCGCGCCGCCGCACAGGATGATCTCGCGGCCCGCGGCGGTTTGGGCGGCATTGCCCTGCATATAAGCCACGCCCACGGCGCGCTTGTTTTCGATCAGCACGCGCTGCACCTGCACGCCGGTCAGGATCGTCAGGTTCGGCCGTTTGCGCACAGCGTCGGTGAGATAGGCCTTGGCGGCCGAGAAACGCTCCCCATCCTTGATGGTGGCATCATATTGGCCAACGCCTTCAAATTGCGGGCCATTGAAATCATCGGTGCGGCCAAAGCCGGCCTGCACCCCGGCCTGTGCAAAGGCTTCGTTGAGCACATTTGGCAAAGCGCCCTTGCGGCTGGTATGCAGCGGGCCGCCTTGCCCGTGGAATTCATCGGAACCACGCTCCGAATCCTCGGCTTTGCGAAAATAGGGCAGCACATCATCCCAGCCCCAGCCAGTCAGGCCCAGTTGCGACCAGCGGTTGTAATCGCTGGCATGGCCGCGAATATACACCATGCCGTTGATCGATGACGATCCGCCCAGCGCGCGCCCACGCGGCCAATACAGCGGCCGCCCGCCCAGATGCGCCTGCGGTTCGGTCCAGAACGACCAATCATAAGGGCTGGGCTTTTCCGGCGGGATGATCTGGGCGATGCCGGCGGGCATCTGGATGAGCATGTTGTTGTCGTTGCCGCCCGCCTCCAGCAGCGCCACCCGGGTGCCCGGATCGGCCGACAGGCGATTGGCCAGCGCGCAGCCTGCGGACCCACCGCCGACAATGATGAAATCATATTGCTCGCCCATGGCGAAAACTCCCCAAAAAATCTTGGCAGAACCTATCCCGGCTTGGGGCCGTGTGCAAACCGCCAGCTTGGGGAGGGGTCAGGCCTGCACAAGTGCGGGCAGGGCCGCAGCATAGCGTTCAACATCGATCATGCGCCCGGTCGACACGCGGGACCATAAGGGCCACGCTGGACCCCACGCGCCGCGCACCAGGATCCCACGCTGTGCCATGGCGGCGGCAAAGCGGTCGGCGTTGGCAACTTTCACAAACAGGAAATTGGTCTGGCTGGGCAGCGCGGTGGTGCCGGCTTTGGTCACGGCGGCCTGCAGCACCCGGCGCGCCGCCATAATCTGGGTGCGGCTTTGCTGTTGGAAGGGCGCATCATCCCAGGCAGCGATGGCGGCGGCCAGGCCGGGCGCATTGAGGCTGATGGTCAGCCGGTGCCGCTTCAGCTCTGCGGCGTTGGCGGGCAACGCGACAGCATAGCCAATGCGCAGACCGGCCATGCCAAACAATTTGGAAAAGGTGCGGGTGACGATGATGTTGGCGCCGCCCTGAACCAGGGGCAGCATGGTCGATGCGGCCGGATCGTCGGCCAACTCCATATAGGCTTCATCAACCAGGAGGGTGACGCGCGGCGGCAGGGCTTTGGCAAAGGCCACCAGTTCAGCGGGTTTCAGCATCATGCCAGTCGGGTTGTTGGGGTTGCACAGATACACCATTGCCACATCGGGCGCGGCGGCTGCGCGGGCCAATGCGGCCAGATCAATGCCCAGATCCGGCGCCATGGCCACCAGGCGATAGCTTAGCCCCTGCGCCATCGGATAGAGCAAGGGTTCATCGAACTGCAGCGCCGGCAGCAAAATCGTGCCGCGCTTGCCCCAAGCCAGCGCCGCGCTGGTAATCACTTCAGAACTGCCGTGGCCCAGCACCACCTGCGCAGCGGGTACGCCCAGCCGCTTGCCGATCATCGCGGCCAATCGTGCTTCCGCATCATCGGCATAATACCAGTTGCTGCGCGCCAGCGCCGCCATAGCCTCCATTGCCGATGCCGGCGGCCCCAGCGGGTTTTCGTTGTATTTCAGATGGGCGATGCCCGGCGCGGGCGCAAAGCCGGTGGAATCCACCGCGATCTGGCGGATCGTGATGGCACTGGCCTGCGTGCTCGCCGCCGCTCCTGCCAGCCCCAGCCAGCCGCGCCTTGAAACATCCATTATTTTTTCCCCTCAGGCCGGATGCCAGGCCTTTATTGGTGTTGCGGTATCGGCGAGTGCGTCAGCCGGCACCGCCACGCCCTGTTCCACCAGCGCCTTGCCCTGCACATAGTCGCGCGCGGCGTTCACACAGTCCAGCGCAATCACCTTGCCGCCTTTGAGGTAAATCAGGCTGAAACTTCGTGCCGCCGGGTCCCCGCGCAGCACTGTTTCGTCAAAGCCGGTGCTGAGCCCCATGGTTTGCAAGCGCAGATCATATTGATTGGACCAGAACCACGGCACGGCGCGATAGGGAGCCGGATCGCCGATGATGGCGCGGGCGACCGTAGCGGCCATATCGGCTGCGTTTTGCACGGATTCGAGGCGGATTTCGGCACCGCCGGCAAATTCGTTGGCATGGAGCGCGCAATCGCCGATCGCATAGACATCGGTCAGGCTGGTGCGGCAATGATCATCCACCCAAACGCCATTTGATCCTTTGGCGCCGGCCGCCAGCAGCGGTTGCACCGCCGGGATGATGCCGATGCCAACGATGATCACATCGGCGGCAATGTGCCGGCCATCGCTGAGTGTGACGCCATCGGCGCGCCCATCGGTGCCGGTGATGGCCACCACCTGTGCGTTGGTGGTGACGGTCACGCCGTGGGCGCGGTGTTCGGCCTCATAAAAGGCCGACAGTTCCGGCCCGGCCACGCGCGCCAGCACCCGGTCAAAGGCTTCAAGCAGGGTGACATGGTGGCCCAGATTGCTCAGCACTGCCGCCGATTCCAGCCCGACATAGCCGCCGCCGACGACAAGCACGCGGCGCGCTGCTCCGGCCAGATCGATGTTCAGCGCATCAACGTCGGCGCGGGTGCGAATGGCGTGGATGCCGGCCAGTTCATGCCCGGGGCAGGTCAGGCGGCGGGCATCGCCGCCGCCAGCCCAAACCAATATGCCATAGCTTATGGTGCCGGCGCTGGTGGTGAGGCTATGCTCGGCCGGATCGACGGCGCTAACGCGGGTGCTGGTCAGAACGTCGACATTGCGGTCTGTCCAGAACGCCGCCGGCCGCAGCAACATGCGTTCAAATGGCTTTTCGCCGGCCAGATAATCCTTGGACAGCGGCGGGCGCTCATAGGGCAGATCAGGCTCCGCGATCAGCATGGCGATGCTGCCGCCATAGCCGCGCTGGCGCAATTGCGCCGCCACCGCAGCCCCGCCATGGCCGCCGCCCACGATCACCACATCATATTGCTGCATCGTCATGCCCTTTCGCTTGCACTGACATGCGGCAGTTGCGCAGCGCCATCAAGGCCGGGCTGGCGATTATGTGCCCTTCACAGCGCGCACTGGCGCTGCCACATGGGGGTTATGGATCTGGCCTCTCACCCCGACAGCGCAGCCTATGGCATGCTGGCAACCCGGTCGCCGCTGGTGCGCCGCTTGCTGGCGCGCAATCCGTCACCGTTCACATTCACCGGCACCGGGACGTTCGTGGTCGGGCCCAAGGGACCCGGCTCCACAGTGGCGGTGATTGATCCTGGCCCCAATGATCCGGCGCATATCGCGGCCTTGCTGGCTGGCCTGGCCGGGGAGCGCGTGTCGCATATCGTTATCACCCACACCCATATGGATCATTCGCCGGGCGCACCGGCGCTCAAGGCTGCAACGGGCGCGCTGATCGTTGGCTGTGCGCCGCTGGTATTGCGCGACGATGGCCCGCGCGCCGATGCCGGTTTTGATGCCAGCTATGCGCCGGACCGCGTGCTGACGGACGGCGAGAGCGTATCGGGGCCGGATTGGACGCTGACGGCGGTGCACACGCCCGGCCACACCAGCAACCATCTTTGCTACGCGCTTGAACAGGAAAAGGCGCTGTTCACCGGCGATCATGTCATGGGCTGGAGCACCACGGTGGTGGCGCCGCCCGATGGCGACATGGCGGATTACATGGCCTCGCTGCAAAAGCTGATCGCCCGCGATGATGCGATCTACCATCCCACCCACGGCGAAGCGGTGACCGATCCGCAGCGTTTTGCCCGGCATTTGCTCAGCCATCGCCGCCAGCGCGAAACGCAGATTTTGCGCGGTATCGACGAGGGGCTGGTGACCATCCCGGCGATGGTGGCGGCCATGTATGCGATGGTGGACAAGCGGCTGCACCCGGCGGCCGGGCGCAGTGTGCTGGCGCATCTCATTGATCTGGAACAACGTGGGCAGGTGGTGCGCAGCGGTGACCGCTGGGCGAAATGCGGAGAGAGTTGATGGACGCGCGATTGAACATGCTTGGTGGCGGCCCCACTATAGATGTGGTGGCCGAAATCCAGCGACTGCGCAAAGAGCGCAATGCCGTGATCCTGGCGCATTATTATCAGGCGCCCGAAATTCAGGACATTGCTGATTTCGTTGGCGATTCGCTCGATTTGTCGCGCAAGGCCGCTGCCACCGATGCCGGTGTGATCGCCTTTTGTGGCGTCAAGTTCATGGCCGAAGTCGCCAAGATCCTGTCACCGAACAAGACGGTGATCCTGCCTGACCTGAAGGCCGGTTGCAGCCTGGAAGACAGCTGCCCTCCGCAAGATTTCGCCCGTTTCCGCCGTGCGCACCCCGATCATCTGGCGCTCACCTACATCAATTGCTCGGCCGCGGTGAAAGCCGAAAGCGACATCATCGTCACCTCAAGCTCGGCCGAAAAGATCATCAACCAGCTGCCCTCGACACAGAAAATCCTGTTCGCGCCCGACAAGCATCTGGGGGCCTGGCTCAATCGCAAGACCGGCCGCGACATGCTGCTCTGGGATGGCACCTGCATGGTGCACGAGAAATTTTCGGTGACGGAATTGCTCAAGCTGAAGGCGCTGCACCCCGCTGCGCCCGTGCTGGCCCACCCGGAATGCCCGGCGCCGATCCTGGAACTGGCACATTATGTCGGCGCCACCAGCGGCATCTTGAATTATGCGCTGAACTCGCCCGAGCCGACCGTGATCGTGGCGACCGAGCCAAACATCATCCACCAGATGCAAAAGGCCGCGCCGCACAAGAATTTCATCGGCGCGCCGGGTGCAGACGGCAATTGCGGCTGCAACATGTGCCCGTACATGGCGCTCAACACGATGCAGAAACTCTATCTGTCTCTGCGCGATCTCACCCCGCAGATCGATGTGCCCGAAGACGTGCGGGTGCGCGCCAAGCGCAGCCTCGATCGCATGCTGGAGATGTCAGCAGCGGTCTCGGCCGTGCCCGTGAGGGGCGATTGATGCTGCCGCTGCTTCTCGCATTGGCCGCCGCCCCCTCTGCTGTCGATGCCGATCCGGTACCGCATTTTGTCGCCGCATGCCGACAGGAGCGCAGCGCGGCGCATTGCGCATGTATGGTGGCAGCGATGACCGCGGATGCCGGCGGGCGCTTTTTCCTCGACATGACGATGGTGGTCCGCCTGCCCGATCCTGAACAGGGCCCGGCCTATGCGGCGCTGCTCGCCCGCCACGGCGTTGATGCTGCCGGAGGCTCGGCACTTCGCCAACGCGGCCAGGCGATCGGCGATGCCGCCGAGGCGGGTTGTCCATGATTGCCGATTTCGATCTTGCCGGCTTCGTGACCGTCACCTTGGCCGAAGACCTCGGCACTGGCGGCGACATCACGTCGAATGCGGTAATCCCGGCGCAGGCGCAGTTGGATGCGGTGATGGCCAGCCGCGATGACGTGGTGTTGGCGGGCGTGGAAATCGCCGAAGCATTTTTTCGCGCGCTCGATCCCAAATGCACGCTGGAGCGCTTGGTGGCGGATGGCACGGCGGTGTCGGCCGGGACGGCGCTCCTGCGCATCACCGGCAATGCCCGCGCGCTGCTGGCGGCGGAGCGCTCGGCGCTCAACACGGTCCAGCATCTCACCGGCATCGCCACCATGACGCGAGCCTATGTCGACGTCATTGCCGGCACCGGCGCCGTGCTGCTCGACACCCGCAAGACTCTGCCGGGCCTGCGGGCACTGGAAAAATATGCGACGCGCATGGGCGGTGCCACCAACCACCGCATGCGGCTGGATGACGGCGTGATGATCAAGGACAATCACATCGCCGTGGCCGGCGGTGTCGATCAGGCAGTGCGCGCCGCCAAGGCGGCGGGATTGACCGGCGTGGTGGTGGAAGTTGACCGTATCGACCAGATCGAACCCGCGCTGGCCGCCGGGGCCGATCGCCTGCTGCTCGACAATATGGATGTGCCCACGTTGCGCGCCGCCGTCGCGTTGATTGCCGGCCGCGTGCCAACCGAAGCCAGCGGCGGCGTGCGGCTGGACACGATCCGGGCGATTGCCGAGACCGGCGTGACCTTCATCAGCGTCGGGCGGATCACGCAGAGCGCGCCGGCAGCCGATATCGGGTTGGATTTTGGCTGAAACCCTCGCCCCTTGAGGGAGGGGGGTTAGAGGAGCCGCTTGATGAGTTTCAGATTCCGCGTGTTCGAACGGAAAAACACGTCGAACACATCACCCACGACAGGCACACTGCCCAGCGCCGTATCGATGCCGACATTGGCCAGCATGCGCAGCAAGGTGGCGGTGGATGCGCCCAGATTGCGGGCCTCCCAGATCAGATAAAGGCCGAGTGCGCCGGCAGCGAAATCACCGATACCGGGCACCAGCCCGATCAGCGCGTCCAGCCCGATGCGGTGGCCGATTATCGGCAAGCGCACCATGTTTTCCAGCAGTTGTTCGAGCCGCGCGATGCGCAGGCGGGCAGCGGCAGCGTTGGGGGCGGTGAGGGCAAATGTGGTCATGGCCCTGAATCTGGCCCCGACATGCCGGCTTACAAGGGGCCGCAGCTAGACCTCCCCCGGCCTTGGGCGGAGAAGGTCCCGAAGAGACGGAAAAATCAACCCGCCATCATCGCCGGCAGCGCGGTTTCATGGATGCGGCGCAAATCGGCCAACGGCAGCGCAGCACCATTCAGCACCAGCGCATCACCCGCCACCGTGCCGATGCGCGTCGTCCCGGCGATGGCAACACCGGCCGGCGCGGTGACGAGATACCGGCCCTGGTCCTCGCCAAAAGCAGCTGCTGCGGTCAGCCTTGCCTCCACGATGGCACCCAGCCCGTTGGCCAGGCCCATTTCTGCCAGCGCCACCGCGAGGCCGCCGTCCGACAGATCATGCACCGCCGTGACCACGCCAGCCGCAATCAACGCGGCGACCTGTTCACCGGCAGCACGCTCGGCCGCCAGATCGACCGGCGGCGGCGGGCCATCTTCGCGGCCATGGAGTTCACGGAGCCACAATGACTGGCCCAAATGGCTGCCAACGCCGCCGATCAGCCAGATCGCATCGCCAGCCGTCTTGAACCCCATCGTCATCTGTCGATCATAATCGGCGAGCAGTCCCACGCCGCCAATCGCCGGGGTGGGCAAAATCGCATTGCCGCCGCCGGTCGCGCGGCTTTCGTTGTAGAGCGAGACATTGCCCGACACGACCGGGTAATCCAGCGCCAGGCAGGCCGCCGCGATGCCTTCGATACAGCCCACCAATTGCCCCATGATCACCGGGTTTTGCGGGGACGCGAAGTTCAGGCAATTGGTGATCGCCAGTGGCTTGCCGCCCACAGCAATGATGTTGCGCCAGGTTTCCGCCACCGCCTGCTTACCGCCCTCGAACGGATCGGCAAAGCAATATCGCGGGGTGCAATCGGTGGCGATGACCAACGCCTTTCTGGTGCCATGCACGCGCACCACCGCGGCATCGCCGCCGGGCCGCTGCAACGTGTCCGCGCCGACCTGACTGTCATATTGCTCCCAGATCCAGCGGCGTGAGCAGAGATCGGCGCTGCCCATCAATTTCAGCAGATCTGCCGCAATGTCGCTGCTTTCGGGCACGTCGGTCAGCGGCGCGCGCGCCGGCGTCGGCACGTGCGGCCGGTCATATTTCGGTGCCGCATCGGCCAGGGGATCCAGCGGAATGCAGCCCACAATCTCGCCGTGGAAGGTCATGGTTAGATCGCCCCCCCCCACTCCTGCGTCCACCACTTCACCGATCACCGCGAAATCCAGTTCCCATTTTCTGAAAATCGCTTCGGCAAAGGCTTCGCGGCCGGGCTTCAGCACCATCAGCATGCGTTCCTGGCTTTCGGACAGCATCATTTCATACGGCGTCATGCCGGTTTCGCGGCACGGCACCTTGTCCATATCCAGCCTGATTCCCACGCCGCCCTTTGATGCCATTTCCACCGAGGAGCTGGTCAGGCCGGCCGCGCCCATGTCCTGAATCGCCACGATGGCATCCGATGCCATCAATTCCAGGCACGCCTCGATCAGCAGTTTTTCGGTGAACGGGTCGCCCACCTGCACGGTCGGGCGCTTTTCCTCGCTGTTTTCATCAAATTCGGCGCTGGCCATGGTGGCGCCGTGGATGCCGTCGCGCCCGGTCTTGCTGCCGACATAGACCACCGGATTGCCGACACCTGCGGCGGCCGAATAGAAGATCTTGTCGGCCTTCGCCACGCCCACGGTCATGGCATTGACGATGATATTGCCGTTGTAGCTGGGGTGAAAAATCGTCTCCCCGCCCACCGTCGGCACGCCCACGCAATTGCCATAGCCGCCAATGCCGGCCACCACACCCTTCACCAGATGGCGCATGCGCGGCGCATCGATGGCGCCAAAGCGCAGCGCATTCAGATTGGCCACCGGCCGCGCGCCCATGGTGAACACATCGCGCAGTATTCCGCCCACGCCGGTCGCGGCGCCCTGATACGGCTCGATATAGCTGGGGTGGTTGTGGCTCTCCATCTTGAAAATGGCGGCATCGCCGTCGCCAATATCAATCACGCCGGCATTCTCACCGGGGCCGCAGATTACCCATGGCGCTTTGGTCGGCAGCTTGGCCAGATGCATGCGGCTGGATTTGTAGCTGCAATGTTCCGACCACATCACCGAAAAAATGCCCAGCTCCAACATATTGGGCTCCCGCCCCATCGCGCTCAGCACGCGCGCATATTCCTCAGGGGTGAAGCCATGGGCTGCGACGATTTCGGCGGTGATGCTCATGGTTGCGCGCATAGCGGCCAGCCGCGCATTTGTCATGTCGGCATGACATATTGCAATGAATTGGCCCGCGAATCGCAGCAGGAGCGTATGATGACCGACGAAATACAGGATGAAGCCGCCGATATCCGCGCCATTGCCGATCATGTCGTGGCACTGGCCAAGGCCGGTGATTTTGATGCCATCGGCGAAACCTATTGGGATGACGATGTGATCTCCTTCGAAGCGGCCGAAAGCCCGATGGCGGTATGCGACGGCATCGAAGCCGTGCGCGCCAAGACAGCATGGTGGAGCAGCGCCCACGAAGTGCACGGCGGCGATGCCCAGGGCCCGTGGGTGAACGGCGATCAGTTCACCGTGCGCTTCACCATGGACGTGACCGTCAAAGCCACGGGTGAGCGCATCCCGATGGACGAAATCGCGCTCTACACAATCGATGACGGCCTGATCATCGAGGAACGGTTTTTCTA
>NZ_JBBATR010000043.1:1558-3676 GCF_040398645.1 Sandarakinorhabdus sp. | reverse complement strand
CATGCCGCGCACACGGGCAGACGGAAAAAAGACGCAGATCGTCGTGGTCGGCGGCGGCGCGGGCGGTCTTGAGCTGGTCACCAGGCTGGGTTCGCATTTTTCGCGCGACGATTTCGACATCATATTGGTGGACCGCAACGCCACCCACATATGGAAGCCGCTGCTGCACGAAGTCGCCGCCGGCAGCCTTGATGCCAATCTTGATGAGGTTGGCTACCGCGGCCACGCCTATCGCTGGGGCTACCGTTATTTTGATGGCGCGCTCGAAGCCATCGACCGCGCTGCGCAGCAAGTGGTGATCGCGCCAATCTGCGATGAGGATGGCAGCGAGGTGATCGGCCGCCACCGCATCCGCTATGATTATCTGGTGATCGCCGTGGGCAGCGTGTCCAATGATTTCGGCATAACGGGCGTCAAGCAGCATTGCCTCGCGCTCGAAAGCCGCCCGGATGCGGACCGGTTCCGCCGCAAGCTGCTCAATCAATGCCTGCGCGTGTCGCGGGCCTTGGTGGCTGATCCCGCGTCTGATGCCACGGTCAAAGTGGTGATCGTGGGCGGCGGCGCCACCGGCGTCGAGCTGGCGGCAGAACTGTATTCGGCCGCCGACGCGCTGGGCTTTTATGGCCTGGAGGTGTTTGATCGCCAGCGGCTGCAAGTGTCATTGCTGGAGGCCGGGCCGCGCATCCTGCCGCTGTTGCCGGAAAAACTGGCGGCTGCCGCCCACGGCGAGCTTGAAAATCTCGGTGTGAACGTGCTGGCCGGCACGCAGGTGGTGGCCGCCACCGCCACGGCCATCCACTGCAAGGATGGCAATATCATCCCCTGCGATATCCGGGTGTGGGCGGCCGGGGTGAAGGGGGCGGAGTTCCTGCACGAGATCGGCGGCCTGGAAACCACGCGCAACCATCAATTGCGGGTGCGCGCCACCATGCAAACCACCCTTGACGACAGTATTTTCGCGCTGGGCGATTGCGCCAGCTACACGCCGCCCGGCGCTGAACGCCCGATCCCGCCGCGCGCCCAGGCCGCGCACCAGATGGCGCAGACGGTGTTTCACAATCTGCGCGCCGCCATCGAATCGCGGCCGATGAAAGACTTTGTCTATGAAGACAAGGGCTCGCTGGTGAACCTTGCCCGCTATTCCACGGTGGGCAGCCTGATGGGCAATCTGGTCGGCGGCAAGATGGCGATCGAAGGCCGGCTGGCGCGGTTCGTCTACACCTCACTCTACCGCATGCACCTGGTCGCCATTCACGGCTGGATGAAGGGCCTGTTCCTGATGGTCGTCGGCCATGTGAACCAGGTGGTCAGGCCGAAACTGAAACTGCATTAACAGGCAATCGCCGCTGGTCATTCGACAAATTCGGCCAATTCGGGAATGCGCGTAAACGCAATCGCCGGTCCGCGTGACCTTGTGGCGCCGCGTTCGTCGTGGCCCAGCGTGACCGCATCGCGGCCGAAGCGGTTGTTCACCTTGTCCATGGCGCGGGACAGCGCCAGCCGGCGTTCGTCGGTGCGGGCGCACAGCAGGGCACCCGAATCAAACAGATCGGCCTGCGCGGCGGCGGCTGGCGAGAGATCAGCCAGCACCACCCCCACTTGCAACAGGCGCTGATGCGGGAAATCGCGCACCATCTGCGCCCACAGTCCGTCCATGGCCTCCACCAGGCTCAAACTGTCCATCACCTGCGGCAGCTTGATACCCGCCTTCCATTTTGTCCCGCGCGTCTCGCCCTTCACGAACAGGCCGATCCAGCTGGTGCGCAGCTCGGCGCGGCGCAGGCGGGTGCCGGCCTTCATCACCAGCCGCCGCGCCACCAATCGCGCCACCGCCACCGGGCGTTTCTCCGGCCCCAGCACATGGCTGTGTCCGATGGATTTTTGCGCGTGCACCACATCGGCCACCTCGTGCCCGTGCAGCAGGCGGTGCAGCCGTTCGCCCCACACGCTGCCCCAGGCTTGCCGAGCCTGCGCCGGCGTCATCGCCAGCAATTGCGCCATGCTCACCAGCCCGGCCGCGGCAAGGCGCTTTTCCATCGCACGCCCCACGCCGGGGATATCCGACAGCGGCAGTGCACACAGGCGGGCCGCGCGCACATCATCCGTCAGCAGCGTCAG
>NZ_JBBATR010000043.1:0-1458 GCF_040398645.1 Sandarakinorhabdus sp. | reverse complement strand
CGGCCCGGCACGATCACCACGTCGCGGCACTTGGCCCTGGCTTCCCAGATCTTGGTGCCGGTGCGGATGCCGTAGGCCTTGGCTTCGTAGCTCGCTGCAATCGCGCTGGTGCTGTCGGTCATCACCGGCGCCACCACCACCGGCCGGCCGCGCAGTTCGGGATTCAACTGCTGCTCAACGCTGGCGAAATAGCTGTTGAGATCGAGATAGAGCCAGCGGAGAGGAAGCGACTCAGCCATAGAACACGCATAGCACATGCAGAACATAATAAGAACATCACGCCTGCGTCATATCTGCCGTTTTTCTCCCCGGCCAAGCCTGTATGATGCAGCGCCATGACGACCAGCCCCGACGAACGCGCCCTGCTGGCAGAGGCCGCCGCCAACGAGCCGGAGGGCGTGCGCGCCGTTTCGGCCAATGCCATTTCGGGCCAGCAATTGCGCTATTATGATCTCGCCATGGCGGCGTTTGCGGTCATCCTGATCTGCTCCAATCTGATCGGCGCAGCCAAACCGGCGCAAGTTGATGTGCCATGGTGGGGCACGGTCACCTTCGGGGCGGGCATATTGTTTTTCCCGCTGTCCTATGTGCTCGGCGATGTGCTGACCGAGGTGTACGGCTTTGCCCGCGCCCGCCGCGTGGTGTGGGTGGGTTTTGCCGCCTCGCTGTTTGCCGCCACCATGAGCTTTGTTGTCGTCAGCCTGCCGCCCGATCCGACCTGGAAAGGCCAGGCCGCGCTTGCGGAAGTGTTCGGCCAGGTGCCGCGCATTTTCGTCGCCTCGATCATCGCCTTCTGGGCCGGCGAAATGGCCAATGCCTTCGTGCTGGCCCGCCTCAAGCTGCTGACCAAAGGCCGGCTGTTGTGGACGCGTACCATCGGCTCAACGGTGGTGGGGCAGGGCGTCGATTCGCTGATCTTCTACCCGCTGGCCTTTGCCGGCATCTGGGAAACCTCGCTGGTCATCCAGGTGCTGGCCACCAACTATGTGCTCAAGGTGCTGTGGGAAGCGCTACTTACCCCGGTAACCTACCGTGTCGTGGCGTGGTTCAAGGCCGTCGAAGGCCTCGATGTCTACGACACCGGCACCGATTTCACACCGTTCAAGACGCGGGTTTAGGCGCGTTTGCGGATCTTAATTCGATTGTGAAAGAGCGGCCGGTTTCTGGTGGGCAGTTTTGACCGATTTGACGAAGCGGGCGGCATTCAGCGTTGAATTCGCTGGCTTAACCAAAAAAACATCGCCCGCACACCATCACCGGGCAGCGCCATGATGACAGCATCCGGCGGTGTAGGACAGGCCTTGGCCAACGGACGGAGCAGGCCTACAGCGCCACCCGCAGCAGATCGCGGCCCACGATCACCTCGCCCGAAAACGCGCGCCTTGCGGCGTCCGCCCAGTCGGCATCGGTCACGCTGGCATCGCCGCCGGGGACGAAGTGGGTGAGCAGCAGGCGCTT
>NZ_JBBATR010000042.1:0-20750 GCF_040398645.1 Sandarakinorhabdus sp. | reverse complement strand
TGATGGCCAGCGCGCCTACGGTAAGTTTCGATCCACGCCCCCGTGAAGGGGCGACGCGGCACGGCGAGATGGGCAACATCGCCAGCCAGTTTCGATCCACGCCCCCGTGAAGGGGCGACAGCCAGTTCCAGGCGACGATGACCAGCATCGGCCAGTTTCGATCCACGCCCCCGTGAAGGGGCGACGGCCGTCGCATCGCGGCGCAAGAGCAACGCAAGGTGTTTCGATCCACGCCCCCGTGAAGGGGCGACCTTGACGCGGCGAGCGCCTTCAGGCCGGCCTGGTGTTTCGATCCACGCCCCCGTGAAGGGGCGACGCGCGGGTCTCGTCACCATTAGCGTCAGCCACCAGTTTCGATCCACGCCCCCGTGAAGGGGCGACCATGGTCAACAGCGGATTCCGCAGCCTTGCCGTGTTTCGATCCACGCCCCCGTGAAGGGGCGACCGGCGGCCGACACCTTCGCCCACAACGGCAGCCAGTTTCGATCCACGCCCCCGTGAAGGGGCGACACTTCGCCGCCGCCTATGCCGCCATCGAAAACATGTTTCGATCCACGCCCCCGTGAAGGGGCGACCCAACAATGTGCCGGAAACAAGAGCAAGCGCGGTGGTTTCGATCCACGCCCCCGTGAAGGGGCGACCGGTTGATAGCGGCCAATATCGATGACCGTTCACGTTTCGATCCACGCCCCCGTGAAGGGGCGACGACCATCGGCACGATCAGCCGCAACCCCGCGATGTTTCGATCCACGCCCCCGTGAAGGGGCGACCGCCAGACTGATCGCCGGCATCATAAAGCGTCGATTGTTTCGATCCACGCCCCCGTGAAGGGGCGACGAACGTGTCCGCAACTCGGACGTGGGGACGATTGTTTCGATCCACGCCCCCGTGAAGGGGCGACACTGGGGCCGTGGGACCCGAGCCTTCAGGTTGTTGTTTCGATCCACGCCCCCGTGAAGGGGCGACGCCGCCAGAGGTGCCGTTGGCATTGTAGGTGACGTTTCGATCCACGCCCCCGTGAAGGGGCGACATCCATCGAATCGTGCCGTGGAGGGAAATGCTGTGTTTCGATCCACGCCCCCGTGAAGGGGCGACTGAGGGCCAAGCTGGCAGCCTGCCCAACGCCAGGTTTCGATCCACGCCCCCGTGAAGGGGCGACGTGTCGGCTGCCGCGCCTGCTGGCGAACTTGATCTGTTTCGATCCACGCCCCCGTGAAGGGGCGACTGTTCACGCCGAAACTGCCGGCGAGGTTCACGGTGTTTCGATCCACGCCCCCGTGAAGGGGCGACGATTGTCAACCGGCGCCCGCCGATGACATGGCCGTTTCGATCCACGCCCCCGTGAAGGGGCGACGTGTCGCCTTCGCCTGGCACCTTCTTGGCCCCAAAGTTTCGATCCACGCCCCCGTGAAGGGGCGACATCTCGCTCTGGATAACCAGGCCGGTGGCCGTGTTTCGATCCACGCCCCCGTGAAGGGGCGACTCGACGTGAGGCACGCGCCAAAGCGAACGGTAAACGTTTCGATCCACGCCCCCGTGAAGGGGCGACCCA
The DNA here is from genome assembly GCF_040398645.1 of Sandarakinorhabdus sp. Taxonomy (GTDB): domain Bacteria; phylum Pseudomonadota; class Alphaproteobacteria; order Sphingomonadales; family Sphingomonadaceae; genus Sandarakinorhabdus. Next base: position 19,198 of record NZ_JBBATR010000042.1, on the reverse strand, counting down.
GCTCTTTCAGCGTCATGACCGCAGCCGGAATGTTTCGATCCACGCCCCCGTGAAGGGGCGACCTGCTGTGCTGTTGGAATAAGCGGACGGGTTAAACGTTTCGATCCACGCCCCCGTGAAGGGGCGACGTGGTGGTTTATGGCGCATCGGGCGCGCTGGCGGTGTTTCGATCCACGCCCCCGTGAAGGGGCGACTTGTGCCGCCTGCGGTGCGGGATGCTTGGAAGGGTTTCGATCCACGCCCCCGTGAAGGGGCGACCCACGACGCTCGCCAGCTCCATTACATTGGCGGGGTTTCGATCCACGCCCCCGTGAAGGGGCGACGACCGCATTGGGGCGCAGCTTTGTGCGGCCAAAGTTTCGATCCACGCCCCCGTGAAGGGGCGACCTTTATCTGGACGGCATCGAGGCAGTGTTCGGTGTTTCGATCCACGCCCCCGTGAAGGGGCGACAGCTCCATTAATATCACGATAAGAAACAGCGGCCTAGGAGGTCGATTGCGCGTAAGGCGCTGGCTTTGGCAATCGCGCGGATGTGTCGAGCCGCCTGACTATCCCAACTATCGGCTAAACAATCAGAAATTCAATGTGCGAACCGGCAACGTGGGCTGTGCGCGCTGCCGGTTCGCGCGACGCGCTAAAACAGGAGCGGGCCTTCCAGGTCGAGCGGTACTTTTGCACCCACATGTTCGATGCGGCGCCGACTGTCAGTGCCCAGCCGATAGAAGCGCAAACTGTCTTCGGCGCGCTCGATCTCGCCGAGCAGACGGGCACGCAGGACAGCCCATTGCGCCGGATCGACCTCGCATTCGAATACCGAATTCTGCACGCGTTGGCCGTAATCGAGACACGCCCGCGCCACCCGCCGCAGCCGACGCCGGCCCGCGCTGTCAACAGTGCTGACATCATAGGTGACCAACATTAGCATCGACTATTTCCACACAAAGGGCGGATAACCATCAAGGTCACCGCGCAAATGCCGCGCCAGCAATTGGGCCTGCACATGCGCCACCAGCCCGAAGGCAATGGTTTCGCCCAGAAAGGGGTGACGGATGTACTCGCGCTTGCGTTCCTGCCAGGCAACGAGCACTCGCTTGCGCGCATCATCCTTCATCATCACCGAACCGCCGGCCTCCACCATGAAGTCATCCGCTTCCAATTGGCGGCGGTTTATCATGCTCAGGGCCAGACGGTCGGCTAACACTGGGCGAAGCTCCTCCATCATATCAAGCGCAAGGCTGGCGCGGCCAGGGCGGTCAGCATGCAAAAACCCGACCTGCGGATCAAGGCCGTGCGCCTCCAGCGCCGATCGGCAATCATGGCCAAGCAGCGCGTAAAGAAATGACAGCAGCGCGTTGATCCGATCAAGCGGTGGCCGGCGCGAGCGGCCAGCAAAGCGGAACGCCGGACCTTCGCAGCGCACCAGCGTATCGAACACGCTGAAATAGTTGGCGGCGGCTTCGCCTTCCAGCCCACGCAGCGTCGCGACGTCTTCGGCGGAAAGCGCGCGGCGGGTCATCTCGCCGAGACGGCGCTCGGCGATGTCCAGCGCGCTACGCTGCTTATCCTCCAAGGTCGCACCATAGTCGCGCAGCGCGCGGCGCAGCACGGTGCGCTGGTTGGCGGCCTTGGAAGTCACGATGTTGCGAACGATTGCCGCGGTCAGTGCCGGGTCATCGGCGGCGCGATACTGGGCACGGCGCAGCCGCACATTGCCGGTGCGGGCGCCTTCCAGCCGGGCAAGAAATCGCCCGTTCGGATTGAGGAAACTGACCGCCACACCGGCTTCGGCGCAGGCGGCCAGCAAGGCCGGCGAGGCGCCAGGGCGGCCAAAGCCGATGACGCCCTCCAGCATATGCAGCGGCACCCGGCCTTTTTCCACACCATCGGATTCAACTACCAGATTGGCGCCCTCCTTGCGCATCCAGGCGTCTTCGGACGTGACATAGATGGTGTTGAGCAGACGGCGCATCAGCCTGCCAGTTGCGCTGCAAGCCAGCCGGCGATGTGCGGCGGAGATTCAAGTCGCTTGGGCTCGCACAGATCGATCATCGAACATTGGTCGCATGCGGAAGCGCGATAGACCGGGGCCGGCGTGTGCCCGGCAGCGATCATGGTGCGGGTTTTCTCAGCCATATTCACGGTCAGGGCACGCAATTCGGCATCGAAGATCACATCCATGCGCCGCCTCGTGGCGCCATAGAACAGCGCTCCGGCGGGCACCTGGGTGCCGAATGCTTCCTCAAGGCAGATTGCCTGGGCGCAGAGCTGCACTTCATCGGCGCGGTGCGGCTTTGGCCGGCCGCGCTTATACTCCACCGGAAACGGCCGTGGCGGCGTGCCGGTCAGTTCCACCACATCGGCCTTGCCAGCCACGCCAAGCGCCAGGCTGCGCAGCGCCACACCGCGCAATGTCTGCACGCCGGGACGCCTGTCGGGCCGGCCGCCATCAACCTTTTCATGCAGGATGCGGCCATCGACAGTAGCGCCATTCTCGGCCCAAAGCTGCTCGACATGGATGAGCGCGCACTGCCGCGGGCAGAACAGATAATGCTGGAGCGCCGACAGCGGGATCAGCGCATCTTCGGCAACAGGATCAGGCGGGATGAGTGTCAATTACCGCTCTATGATCTCGATGCCGGATGGCAGGCCATCATGGTTCACGTTGACCCGGTAATCGCTCCAGGCCCGAGCCGAGGGCCAGTTTTCGGTGGCGCGGTCGCCGATAGCATGGGCAGAACCTTGATACACCCGGCTGACCGTTACCCGGTCGAACAGCGATTGCGCTTGGGCATTGCCAAGCGCCGAGGCGTGGCGGAAGATGACCAGCTTGCGGCTGGCCATTTCGCCACGCGCCGCCGAACGATCATGATCGAACATGTTGGCGAGCGCTTCGAACAGCAATTCAAGGTCGTCTTCGGAAAAGCCGGTGCCCTTAGTCGCATGCGACGCGAGCGGCGCCGATATGAAGCCATGGACGCGGTAAAGCCCATAGGGCACGATATGCTTGCGGCCCATGGTGCGGCCACCCTTCGCCTCGGCATCGGCCTCAGTGGTCGCCGCCATCCGAGTAATGGAGATTTCCAACGGCAGGATCGGTTCGACCGAACGCGCAAAGGCCAGTTGCACGGGTCCGCGCACTTGGCCGGCATTGACGCCAGTGGTCATGACTGCGCCGAAACTGCGGATGTCAAAGAAATTGGCGCACATCCAGGCGGTGAGTTCCCGCGCCTTGGCCTCATCCTTGGGCAGTTTCTTGAAATCTTCGGCCTTGGTAATGTCGGGCGCCACGGCCGCCCATGACCGCTTATGCTGGTTGTTGAGCGTCGCGCCTTCTGACATGTAGATTTCGTAGCCCGGTGCATTGGGCCGTGCCAGCGCTACATAGTTGCGGATCTTGCGCTTCAGCGCGACATCCGAGACCAGTCCCTGGTTGGTTTCGGGATCGAGCCGGGGCATGTTCCCGGCATCTGGATCGCCATTGGGATTGCCGCTCGACACATCGAAGAACAGCACGAATTCATGACGCTGGGTTACGGCCGGGCTGGTCACAGGTCTTCTCCATCTTTGTTGGTGGCGTCGTCGGCCAATTCGGCCGCAATATCGGGTCGGCCGGCGAACTGGGTCTTGCGCTGATGGTAATAACCGATGGCAAAGCGGCCCTGCTCGGCGAGTGGCAGCGCTCTTGGCAGATCGACGCCGACGACATCGAGGATGTCCTCGATCTCGCGTTCGATCCAGCCTCCCGTGCCGTTCTTGCGCAGCTTGCCAAGATGGTTCTGCACACCGCGCAGCAGCAGCGGGAACACGCCAGCTGGCGTGGCCGATGCCGCACCAAAGTATCGGTCCCGGATGCTGGCGTTGACCTTGCCCAGCGCCATGCGCTGCGCGGTTTCCAGAACGGCAAACAGCCGTCCGAGCTGATAGGCGGTACTGGGATGCTCGCGGTCGAGACTCACGGGTGTTTCCCCTTTCTCGGGTGTGGAGGGATCACGGCGGGACAGGCGTTCGGCGCGGCACAGGACCGCCTTGATGGCGGCTGCATGCCAGCCAGTCAGCGGATCATCGCCAGCGCGGAGACGAATGACGGCGGCGGCAAGCCAGCTTTGTGGATAGGCGCGGCCTTCGAGCACGGCGCGGGTTACTTCGCCGGCAAGCTGCGGCGGGATATTCTCAAACTTCTCCATCAACGCTGTCGTCTTGACCAGCAGCTGGTTGATAGCGGGCGGGTTGCCGCGCCAGGGGCTAGGCGCGATCTCGAGATCGGCAAAATGTGCTGCCAGCCGTTGGGCGAAGACGCTGAAATCGTCGCTAAGCCAGAAGCGGATCGACAGTCGCGCGGCATTAGGAGACAGGCCGAGGATGTGGAAACGGGTGCCGTCTTCAAGATCAGGGTTCACTTCGCGCATCGGCCGGCCTTTGGCGACGGCTTCCAGCGCCGCTCGCAGCTTGGCCGCTTCATCGGCGTCTTCAAGCGGCGGCGGCGTGAAGAAACGGCTGAACATGCCCTCCGCTGCGCTGGCCGCCACTTCTCCCTTCGATGTGTCGGCCCAGAACGTCACGGTCGCGTCGCCGATGCGGGTACGGTTGGTGCTACCGCGATCGAGCAGGCGGTTTAGCGCCGCGCCGTAACGGAAACTGGCGGCCTGCGAGGTCGGGGCGTTTTGCCCTTGCGATTTGCCATAGGATTCAAAGGCATCGAGATTGAACGAGACCAGTGCCGCGCCGGACGACTGTGCACCCTCCACGCCCTTGATAGTCGGATGCAGCCGCGCCACCGAGGCAGATACGCCAGTAACGAGACAAAAGGCCGCTTCAGTCGGATCACCCGCGACGGCTTCGACCAGCGCGCGTGAGGCTGGGCGATCGTGCAAAAATTGGCCATCGCCTTGCAACCGAAACAGGAAATTGCCATCGAGCATATCAAGACGAAACGGCAGCGCGTCGAAGCGTTCGGGGGCCCAGATTTCGAGAAAGCGCCGAAGCGCGAGCAGGCCGGGATCTGCGCTGTCACCGATCAGCGCCAGCGTGGCGACCCGGAATGCAGCATGTTCCTCGGCCGATCGCTTGCCGCTGCCGGCGGTGCGGCCAAAGACATAATTGGTTTTGTCCCACAAAGTGTTCGGCGCGATTCCCACGGTGCGCTTCACCGCTGCCGGCACGTCGCGCAACGTCACCGCCGGCTTCTTTCCCGCCGTGTCATGCAGGTCCAGCACATCCACCGGCTGACCATCGGCATCGATTACCAGGCACCAGCCAAATTTCTCGCGCGACCAACCCGGCGCTTCGGCCTCGCCGCGCGCCGCCATGCGGTCGTAATAGCTGTTCAGCGCCTGGAGGATGCTCATGCCATCAGGTCCGGGCTGCCCGGCGGCGGCACGTCGACGACGCCACCCACCAGCGCGGCGCGGAAGAAATGCGAGATGCCTTCAGGAAAGCTAATGTCGTGCAGCATAAGGCCGAGATCACGATCCGGTATGGCCTCATGATCGGGCAACGGCGCGTCAGGTGCGATAAGCGCAAATTCCGCCGGAAATTCGCGCGTCCCAAGACAGGGGCGGTGAAAGCACTGGCCCTGTTGAGCACGGCGGTTGAACATGGCGATATGCTTGGCGGCGCTGTCATCCGGGCCGGCCTTATCGGTCAGGTCAAAATGCGCCTCAACGACATAGGCGACATTGACGAGGATGGTTGCGGCGCGCTGCTGGCGGTTCTCCTCCATGTTCATGCCTAGCCCGTCGGTGCTGCTGCGCGTCATGGCACTACGGGCATTGGCGGCGCTGATCTTGGCGCCGACCTCGTTACGGCGAAAGGACTGGAATTTGATCGGTTTCAGCACATGAATGCGTGTCACCTGCCAGCGGATAGCGGGTTTCCAATGGATCGCCTCGAGAATACCGCGCGCTGCCGAAGGCGTTGGGACATCGTAACTGACGCGTTCCACCTTCAATTCGGGCCGGGTAAAACACGCGCGCTCACCCCAGACGTGCAGACGAATTCCATAACCCAAGTGACTCTCCCTACCGAATCTCAGAATGGCACTTCATAGTTATTTTACAAGCCAGGTCCGCAATTTTACTGTTGGAGTTCAAGTCATCACATTGCTGTCAATTGTCCGAAATTCCGGACTTTCAAAACGCAGTCCCAGCGCTTCATCGTAAAGCGACATGTTCGTCAGCTCGACAAAGCGATCACCGAAATCCTGAGGACGTATTGGCTCGGCGGCACCCGCAATGATCAGCGCCAATCGCGCCTTGGTAGGGACCGAAACGCTGTATTGCTGCAAACGGCGTAGCACGTCGCGCGGGGGGCGTTCGGCAGCACGCAGCTTCGCGATCGCGGCTGCGGCCTCGGCATCGCGCGGGATCAACACGGGATCCATGATATCGTCGATCATCCGGAAGGCGTCGGCAATATCGGCGAAGGGAAAGTTCAGCCCGCGAGCCGTTTCGGATATCGCGGGCATGATGCCGCCGGGCATTGCCGTATCAAGCGCAGCATGGCCCTTCACAAAATACAGCTCACTGAAATAGGCCTTTACCGCTGCATCGCAGAGAGGGTCTTCAAATTTGCCGAGCACTTGCCTCGCAGCGTCCCAGAAGCTCAATATGCTGCGCGGCGTCTTATGATCGGCGGGTTCGAACACCACCACCCGCCCGCCGGAATTCAAAATTCCGCCCTCGCGATTGCAACGGCCTGCCGCCTGGGCGATCGAATCGAGCCCGGTCACCGCCCGCCAGACCTCGGGGAAATCCACATCGACCCCGGCTTCGATCAACGATGTTGCTACCAGCCGCACCGGGCGTTGTCCCGCCAATTCAATGCGGAGTTTCGCCAGTACTGCGCGCCGATGCTGCGCGCACATCAACGTCGTCAGATGCACGGCGCCATCCATCGACCGGATAGCTTCGAACAGATCGCGCGCATGGGCGCGGCTGTTGACGATGCACAGCATCTGCGATGCGTCGGCGAAGCGGGCGGCGATGTCGGCATCGGCAATCGGTTCCCGGCGATATTCAACCGTCACACGGCGCAACCGGGCAAACAGTGCCGGCGGATCAGGGGCAAGTTCGCGTGTCTCGTCGATGTCGAAGCCCTGCGTCCCACCCGCCGGACTGGCGGGCAACGCGCCGTCCATGCGGCGCAGCGCAGGCTGGGTGGCGGTGCACAGCACGACGCTGGCGCCATAGTTACGCGTCAATTCGTCGAGCGCCGCCATGCACGGCCGCAGCAGCGGCACCGGAAGTGTCTGCGCTTCATCAAGGATGATTACGCTGTTCGCCAAATTGTGCAGCTTGCGGCAACGTGAGGTGCGCGCAGCAAACAGACTTTCATAGAATTGCACCGCGGTTGTAACGATGATCGGCGCATCCCAGTTTTCGGTGGCGCGGCGCAGCTTGCCGATACCGGCAGGGCCTTCATCGTCGGTGCCGGTCGAAAACGCCTTGTCACGGGCGTCCCAATCAAAGCTCGCATGATGTTCGAGAATATCTCCTATGCCTGGCACATCCCGGAAAACACCCGCCGTCTGTTCAATGATCGACGTGAAGGGAATCACATAGATGATCCGCCTCAATCCATGCCGCGCGGCATGTTCCAGCGCAAATCGCAGCGAGGTTAGCGTTTTACCGCCGCCAGTAGGCACGGTCATGGTGAACATCCCAGGGGTCAGTTCGGCGCGCGAAATAGAATGAGCCAAAATGTCGGCGCGCAAAAGGTTCAGGGCGCTTGCTGGTGATGGACGCGCTGCCATGAATGCGCGCACCACCTCCAAGTGCGAAGGCTGCAAATCCCCAAACCCGCGCTCCAGCGTTTCCCCATTTGCTTCGGCATAAAAGCGTTCGGTGCCAATAAAATCGGCATCAACTAGGCATGAAAACAGCATGCGGACCAGAAAAGCCTGGGCAAAGCCGCGCCGGTCGGGATGATCCCGAAAAAAGGGCAAATCCATCTTAGAACTAGAGGGCAACGGGACGGCATGCGCTTCCCAGCCATCATAGGCTTCGATCGCTACTTTCCCCGGATCGAGCCGATCGACCAACGGGCGCCGTGCGCCTGCGGCGATGCCGTTGGCAAGGCCGGCGTGGTGGCCCGCAATGCCGAATGCCATGATGCGGCCGAGTGGCCCCTTATACCGCTCAGCCGCGACCCGCGCGCCAGCAGTCGAATGATCCGGGCCCTTTTCAGCGGACGGAGGCCGAGAAATATAGTCCTGGTAGGCTTTTGACACCTTGCCTACATCGTGCAGGGTACCCATCGCACGAGCGATTTCACCCGCTGCAAATTGCGTGGCAAACTTAGCTGCAAGCTCGCCCACTTCGCGCAGGTGCTCGCCCAGCGGTTCCCAATCATCAACGGGCCGTTCAGGGAGCGAGTGTGCGTAGCGAGGTGCTGCCAATTCAATGTACACAGTGTAGGGCTATACTAATCTGTCACTCGAAGTCGAGAAGGCGCTGCTTGTGGGATTGTAGGAGCGTTCGATTAAATCGAAGCCCGGGTTTCGCTAACCTTCGCCGCCAAACTGTCCAAACAGGCGTGAACACCTCACAGGTCGCTGAGGCTTCAAATAATAATATCTGGAGCCAGAAAAGCAAAGTCTGCGGTACAAAGTCGATTTTGTCGTATTTAAGTATGAAAATTTTTAAATGATATTGTTTGCATATGGAGGAATTGTTTATAGACTTCAGCTTGTACGGAAAATTCGTCTACTGTGGGTGGCGGCGCTACTGGTGGAGGAAGCGGATTGTTTCCGCGTAAGCGCGAGATTACTGATGCTGTTGGCTATGTCGGGATGCTTGGGGCCGAGTTGCTTCTCGCGGATGGCAAGCGCGCGGCGATAACCGCCCTTGGGCGCGATGGCTTCTCGGCCGCGGCTTGGCCATTGGTCGGCCGCAAGGTGTCAAAGGCGCGCCTGATCAACGACATCTACGCCACTGCGACTTCGTCGATCGCGCTGCCCGTGCCTTTGGACTCGGCCGCGATCACGATGTTCCGCATGGTCATTGCCGACGCGCGCAGCCTGATCCAAACGCATCGTCGGCAGGATCTCCGATATCTGCATCAGACTGCTTACGTTAGCTTAGCCCTAATCTGACCGGCAATTAGACGGGCGACGGCGCCGGTTACGGCTTCAGCGGAAACGACGGGTAATCTTCGACAACGGCACCGAGAGCGGATTGCTGATGCGTTCGCTTCAGCGCCAGCTCAACGAAGACGAGGCGGTCATGCCGCTATTCTGGCAGGCTCCTGTCGACAGTTCCATGGCAACAATGCATCGATGTCGCGTTGGCCATGCGCCCGCACGCCCCATCTCACGTCGCGCTGCAACAAAAGATTGCCAACGGGTCATCGAGTTTGCAGAGTGCGCCTACCGCTCGGAGACGGGTGGTGGGGCATGGAAACCTCGAACAACGGCACCGGTCACAGGGTAACCTGAGGCCGGGTGGCATGCGCGCATGTCCAGCCGGCAACGGTAAAGGCGCATGCGCCTGTTCGTTGACCAGGTTTCCAACATCCGGCTTCGGCCGTCGCCTCGAGTGGACATAGGGTGACGGGGTCGGAACATGACAACATATCTACGCTCGGAACGCGTTATGCTCCGGGCTCACCCGGACTTCAGCGAAACCTGGGTCCAGGGGCTGATCGCCGAGGATCCAGCCATTCTGGGTCTAGGCGATCTCGTGCTGCGCGATCGCGAACGTATCCAGCCGCGGGCTGGCCGGCTCGACCTGCTGCTGCAGGATGTCGAGACCAAGCGCCGCTACGAGGTCGAGCTGCAGCTTGGCGCCACCGATGAGTCCCATATCATCCGCACGATTGAATATTGGGACATCGAGCGCAAACGCTATCCCCAGTATGACCATTGCGCCGTCATCATCGCTGAGGACATCACCAGCCGGTTTTTGAACATCATAGCGTTGTTCAACGGCGCCATCCCGCTGATTGCTATCCAGATGCAGGCCCTGCGGGTCGGCGAGCATCTGACCATGAACTTCACCACCGTCATCAACGAGTTGACCCGGGGCCTGGTCGACGAAGACGAAGACGCGCAGGCAGCGCCGGCTGATCGGGCATATTGGGAGGACCGCTCCAGCCCGCAGATGCTCCAGCTCACCGACAATTTGTTCAAACTGGTCAAGCAGTACGATCAAAGCCTCGAGCTCAAATACACCAAGTTCTACGTCGGCATCACCAGAGCCGGCCAGCCGTTCAATTTCGTGAAGTTCCAGCCGCAGAGAAAGAGTGTGTCGGTCGGTATCCGCCTTGAAGTGACCGAGGAGCAAACGGCAGCGATCGAAGCGATAGGCTTTGAGACCCAGCCTTATGACCGACGGTATAACAACTATCGGCTGCGGCTCACCGGCAGTGAGCTTGGATCGCGGGCCGAGGCCCTGGCCGCGCTGTTTGAGCTTGCCTACCGGCAGCGGACAGCCTGACCGGAAGCTTGTCGGCGCTCGCGTGATCCTGTGCCCACCTGTGCAACAATGGCTTCAGCGATGGCAGTGCCGTTGCACCACGCTGATTCGACAGGAGCGCCGAGACACGAGTCGCCGCGAACATGCAATGTGCCGGCGTCGGCGCTCAAAAACGGCCTGCCCAGCGTATCGCCGCATGGCTTAAACCGAACAGCATTTGGCATACTCGGCACGGTTCACCGCCTGAAAATCAATCGCGTCATCGCCACTCGATATGATCAACTCGCCGAAAACTTCCTCAGCATAGTTCACCTCGCTGCCGTCAGGTACTGGCTCAAATTTATCCACGCCACCTAGCAAACGATTGCTGGGTTAACGGGTGCAGCTGACAAACGTCGGAGCCGCCGGCGCGGTTGACAGCCACGGCGGGGCTCGACACAAGTATTGCGAGACCACGAAAGCGTCGGGTCCTGAGCGATACGGAGTGTTGTATGCCGAGATCCGTACTGCTGATGGGCTCCATAGGAACAATTGTCGAATCGTCTGACATCCAGCGCCGGGCCTATAACGAAGCGCTTCGCGAAGCCGGCCTCGACTGGCAATGGGGCCCTGCGGTCTACCGCGAACTGCTGACGCAATCGGGCGGGCTTGATCGCCTGTCGATGCTGGCGCGGGCGACGGGGCAGGATCTGGCGCCCGAAACGCTGGTGCGGATCCATGCACGCAAGACCGAATTGGCCTGCGCCGAAATCGCAGCGCGGCAGCCGGCGCTTCGTCCCGGCGTGGCGCAAGCGCTGGCGCTGACCGCCGAGCGCGGCTGGCGCTGCGGCTTCGTCACTTCGACCGAACGCGCCAATATCGATGCGATCCTGGCGCTGGGCGGAGCCTTGACAGCCGACCGCTTCGATGTGGTGATCGGCCGCCGTGATGTCGCGCAGGGCAAGCCGCACCCGCAGGCGTTCCTGACCGCGCTGGAACGCCTCGGCGCACAGCCTGGCGATGCCATCGCCATCGAGGATACTGCCAGCAGCGTGATGGCCGCGGTTCGCGCCGGCATCACCACCGTGGCGGTGCCGGGCGCCTTCGCGCGAGGCCAGGATTTCTGGCAGGCCGATCTGGTGCTCGATGAGCTTGCCGATGCCGACGGTCGGCTCGATCCGCGGCTGCTTGCGCTGATCGAAGCGTGATCGTCCGGCCGTTGGCTCCGTTCGGTGCCGAAGTCATCGGGCTCGACTGGGCCGGCGGCTGCGCCGACCATCGGCAGCTGGCCGAGCTTGTCGCCCGCCATCGCGTGCTGGTGCTGCGCGGCCAGACCGGCGACGACCGGGCGTTCACGGCATTCCTGCGCGGTTTCGGCCCGCTGGTTTTCACCGAGGGCGAGGTGCCGGTTCCCGGTGCGCCGTTGCTCAACATCGTCACTAATGTCGGTCGAACCACGCCGCCGGTCAGCCGGTTCCACACCGATTCGAGCTATTTCGCCAGCCCGCCGGCGCTGACGGCGCTGCGCCCGGTGCATGTGCCGGAAAGCGGCGGCACCACCATGTTCAGCGACCAGGTCCGCGCCGCCGCCGGCCTGCCGCAGCGCTGGCGGCAGTGCCTGGAAGGCCGCCGTGTTCTGCATCGCTGCACCGGGCTCGACGGCATCGACGAACAGAATTGGCACCCATTGTTTCGTCGCCACCCGGTCACCGGCGAAACCGCGCTGTACCTTTCGACGCCGGCGCGATGCATCGCCATCGAAGGCATCGATTCCAAACTGGCAGGCCGCATCCTCGCCATTCTCTACCGCCGCAGCCAGCCAGCCGCCTGCCTATATCGCCACGCCTGGCGGCCCGACGACCTGCTGATCTGGGACAATCGGGTGACGATGCACCGCGCCGACCACGACGGCGTTTCGGCGCCCCGCACCCTGCACCGCGGGATGGTCGCAGGCGAAGCGCCGCTCGCCGCGGGCGGCTTCTCATCGGGCGAAACCGTCAGAATTTAAAGCCGGCTCTTACCCCCAATATCCGCGGCGGCGCGAAGTTCTGGAAGATCGCGCCCTGGCCGCCGATTACCGAGCGGTTGAGGATCGCCCGGTTTTCGAGGTTCTGGAAAAATGCCTGCAGCGTGAAGCGGTCCTCTGCCGCGGCCCAGGTCAGGCTGAGATCGGTGCGGGTATAGTTGCCTTGGCGGCCGACGGCACGGCCATCGATACCGGCATCATAATTGAATTCGTTGACGAAATAGCTGCCGGACCAGAAGAAACGGGCGGCCGGCGTCAGGCTGCCGGCGCTGCCGAGGCCGATGCGGTTGCTGGCCCCGATCGATACGGTGAAGTCGGGTGACAGCGGCACGACATTTCCCGACAGGTTGAGCTGGTTGGTCGAGCCCACGACCAGCCGATAACCCGTCGCCTGCGCCAGCGGCCGTGTCGCGGTGAAACGATCGAAGCGGGCGTTGAGCCAGGTGGCATTGGCATCGATGACGAGGCCATCGGCGGGCCGCCACGTCGCTTCGGCTTCGAAGCCATAGGCGCGCGACGATCCGGCGTTGGAGCGTGCCACGACGGTGGTGGCAGTGCCGGGGATGTCGACGAAGGTGTTGGCGAGGATGTCGTCGTAATCATCGTAGAATCCGGCGATATTGAGCGTCAGGCCGGCATCGCGGAATTCGCTCTTCAGCCCGATTTCATAGGCGGTGACGGTCTGCGGGCCATAGGATGGCACCGGCGGCGACCCGCCGTTATTGAAGCCGCCGGAGCGAAAGCCGGTCGACGCGGAAACATAGAACAGATGGTCGGGGGTCAAGTCGACATTGATGCCGGCGCGCCAGGTGAAGCGATCGAATTCGGCCTTGTCGGGCGAGAGGTCGGGCACGCCGACCGGGCTCTGGTAGATGAAGCGCTTCAGGTCGGAGGTGTAGCGGCCGCCGAGCACGAGCGTGACGTTTTCCGCCAGTTTCCAGTCGACCTGGCCGAAGACGGCTAAGCTGTCGGTCGCCACGTCCTGGCGGAAAGTGAAATTGTTGGGGTTGGTCGGCGTGCGGAAGTAGAAATCTTCGACGACATTTTCCTTGAAATAAAAGAAGCCGGCTACCCATTGCACTGGGCCGCCATATTCGGACAGGAATTGCACTTCCTGGCTGAAGCTCTTCGACTGGGTTTCGAGTTCCAGCAGCGTCGCGAAGCTTTCCGAAAAATCCTCGTCGCTTTGGCGGAACGAGCTGAAATTAGCGTAGCCGGTGATCGACTTGAAACGGATCGGGCCGAGCGTCGCAGACAGTTCGGCGTTCAGCGTCGTCTCGCGGGTGCGGCGGGTCAGGTCGGTATTGCGGAAGACATTGTAGGGATCGACGTCGGACGGGCCGGGCGTCGCCCCGGCACGCGGGTTATTGCGATCGAGAAAGCCGCCGATGTCCTGCACGCCCGTCGCGCTGCCCGGCGTCGCGCCGGCAGTGGCACGCAGCGTGCCGACCGTCGTATAGCCGAAACCGCCGGCACCCGTACCGTTCTGCTGCCAGCGGCTGGCACGCACGATCAGACGGACATCGTCGTTGAAATCATGGCGGAGCGTGCCACGAATATACCCTTGGTCGTTGTCGTTGAAATTGCCGGCTTGGCCGCCGCCGGCAATGCGCGGCGCCAGCACGTTGACGAAGCCGTCGGACTGCTGGAACAGGCCGACGAGGCGTACCGCCGTGCGGTCGGCGATCGGCGCATTGATGACGCCCTCGACGCGGATGTCGTTGAAACTGGCGTAGCGGATCGATCCCGAACCGCCGAGGTTGTCGCCCGGCAATCGCGACACCAGGTTGATCGAACCGCCATAGGTGTTGCGGCCGAACAGCGTGCCCTGCGGGCCGCGCAGCACTTCGACTCGATCAAGATCGACGAACGCCGCCAGCGCCTGCGACGTGCGCGGCTTGTAAATGCCATCGACGAAAAAGCCGATCACGGGATCGTTGGCGGCGTCGACTTCCTCGGTTCGGACACCGCGGATCGCCGGGCGGGCATCGCTACCGGACTGGCCGAAGTTGAGGCCGGGCACAGAGGTATTGAGCGTCGAGATATCGTTGATGCCACGCTGCGCAAGCTGTGCACCACTGATGGCGGTCACCGAAAGCGGCACATCCTGCAACCGCTGTTCTCGGCGCTGCGCGGTCACAACGATCTCGTCGGCGGCGCTTTCATCATCAGAAGCTGCTGCGGCTGCGGTGGCAGCCTGCGCTCGCCCGGGGCTGGGGCCGGCAAGACCGACGACGGCGGCCGCGATCAGCAGCGATGTTCTGGTTTCGATCATTACTTTGTCCTGTTGCGCCCGCGACGTGTTGTGCAACGCTGCTTCGCCGCGAGATTTGCGCCGCATGCAAACGCAATTTTGCCGCACGGCGCCACCGACGGTCGCAATTGCTGCATTTAGCCGCTGCGTGGCACCGCTTGGGTTGCAGTCGCGCGGCTCGTCAGGCCCGGGCGGTGACGGTTTCCGGCAAGCGCAGCCAAATCACCGCTGCCGTGAGGAATGCCGCGCATCCGCCGAGCATGACTGGTGCCATGCCGATGACCGGCACAAGCGCTGCGGTTAGGATCGGCGCCGTCATCGAGATGATCCGCCCCCAATTGAAGATCGAGGCAGCGGTGGAGCGCAGGTGCGGCGGGTAGAGCTCCGTCAGCCACGGCCCCCAGACGGTGCTGGCCGACAGCATGAAACCATAGGTGAAGCCCAGCGCGATGAACGCCGTGTCGGACATCGGAACGAACAGGTAAACCGGGATGATCAGCGCTGCGCCGATGAAGCCGAAGGCAGCGCGGCGTCGTCCGATGCGATCGGAAATCATTCCCCAGGCAAAGCCGCCGAGCGCCGAAGCGAGGAATTGCACCGCCAGCACGGTACCGATTAGCGCCGGATCGACCTGTCGAACGTCCTTCAGATAGGTCGTCGCCCAGCCGGTGAAGGCCTGGTAGGCGAAGAAATTGAGGCCAGTCATCATAACTAGCGCCAGCGTGCGGCGCCGCACGCTGGCCACGAAAAGCTCGGCGATCGGCAGGCTGCCGGCGGTTTGTGGATCCCCAGATCGGCTGCCCCATGCCAGCATCCGCCGGTCATCGGGAATTGCCCAGCGCGCAAAGCCGGCCGCCACGATCGGCACGACGCCGATCCAGGTCAGGCTGCGCCAGTCATGGCCAGCGGCGATGACCTGGCCGGCGGTGTAGCTGAGCGTGGCGACCGCGATGTTGTAGGTGGCCATCACGATGCCGGCGACCAGCCCGCGCGAATCTGCCGGGAAAAGCCCGGAATAGATGCCGACGGCAATCGGGAACATCGCTCCCATGAAAAAGCCCATCGCCATCCGCTGCGCCACCAATTGCGCGAAATCGGCAACGACGATCCCGGCCAGCAGGGCGGTTCCGAAACCGACCATCACCAGCATAAGCACAACGCGCCGGCCGATGCGGTCGGCAACTTGCCCTAGCACGACTGCGCCGATGAGCGCTCCCGACGACTGCATTGTGTAGAGCCAGCCGGACTGCGCCATCGTCAAACCTACCGAATCGCGGATGTAAGGCCGCAGGATGTCGACCGTATTCCACGCCCAAGCGTAACAAAAATAGCCAAGGAGCAGGTAAAGCAGCGCACCGACCCGCCGTGTGTGCGAGACATCCTCGGCGCGTACCGTGTCGACGACGCACGGGATCCCTGTGTTCAAGCGTTGCATCGATCCAGCCTTCAAAAAACATCTCCGACACATGTGTCTGTCACCAACTTACGTTGCGGCTACCATGCCGGTCATGCGCGGGCCAGCGACCAAGGTCGTCGTCTTGCGATGACCATGGGGGAAGCCCATGTGCAGCCGTTCGCCTCTCCGGCACCGACCATGGCTGCGGGTCATGTTGGTGGCAGTCCAGGTCTCGTCGATAAAGACGAGGTGCTCCGGATCGAGATCAAGTCGGCGGTCGAACCGGCGCTGCCGCTGGCTCAGGACGTCGGGCCAATCTTGCTCGATCGCGTGCCCAAATTTTTTTTACGCATGATCCCGTGCCGAGCAAAGAAGCGATGCACGGTGACGATGCCCACCGGCGCGCCGCGCTCCATCAGCCGCGCCTGAACCTCGACCAGGGTGATGTCGCCCAGCTCGGTAACCAGTCCTTTGATGAAATCGCCGTGCGCTCCGATCTTGCCCGAATGGCGGTCGCCGCCGCGAGGCCTCGCAACAACTTGGCCATGCTGAGGGGCCAGGCGCCGCCAGCGGATCGCGCTCGAAGTGCTGACCTCAAAATGTGCTGCTGCCGCTCGGCAACTCGTGCCGCCGTCCATCGTACCGATAACCCGGTCCCGAAGATCCTGTGAAAGCGTTCGAGCCATCCATGCTGGCCACCTGCCACCAGCAGAAAGTCTGAATCACAACGCCGCCGAAAAGGGAATCCCCAACGAGTCAGTTCGTGTGGAAACCGCTCTAGCTTAACTTCGCCGCCAATCTGTCCAAACAGGCGGGGCCACCTCAGACAAACCGAGCCACCTCTGGGCCAACTCTCGTGCGTAACCGCCATCATGGCTGTTTCTGACCCAGTTTGAGCCGGTCCTCGGACGGGAACCGACCGAGCTAAAGTGCTTTCGCTGGGAACCCGGCCTAACCAGCGACTCTGGTGGACAGCCATGAGGTGAACAGGCATGAACTTAGCTGTCCAGGGATAGGCGGGGGAATAGGTGATGCGCGAATTTGATTTTATCATCGTCGGCGCCGGCAGCGCGGGGTGCGTCCTCGCCAATCGGCTGACGGCTGATGGCAAGCACAGCGTGCTGTTGTTGGAAGCGGGCGGCAAGGACAGCAGCCCGATGATCCATATCCCCATAGGTTATGCGACGACGTTGAAGGACCCCAAGGTCAACTGGCTGTACGAAACCGAGGTTGACCCGACATCGGGCAACCGCCCGCACGTCTGGCCGCGCGGCAAGGTGCTGGGCGGATCATCATCGATCAACGGGCTGCTTTATGTGCGCGGCCAAGCAGCGGATTTCGATCAATGGGCGCAGCTTGGTTGCACGGGGTGGAGCCACAGCGATGTGCTGCCCTATTTCCGCCGTGCCGAAAGCAATGAACGGCTGGGCGAAGATCCGCTGCACGGCGGCGATGGCCCGCTCAACGTGTCGGACCCGCAGGATCGCCATCCGATTTCGGATGCAGTGATCCGCGCTGGGGTAGAGGCGGGGGTTCCGTTCAACGACGATATCAACGGCGAAGCCCAGGATGGCATCAGCTATTTTCAGATGACCATCAAGAACGGCCGGCGCTGGTCGCTTGCAATGGGCTATCTGCGCCCGGCGCTGCAGCGTTCCAACCTGACCCTTGAAATCCATGCCCAAGCCGAATGCGTTACCTTTGACGGCAAGCGCGCCACCGGGGTTCGATATACGCAAAACGGCACCAGCATCACCGCAATGGCACGCCGCGAGGTCATTCTCTCAGGCGGCGCGGTCAACTCGCCGCAACTGCTCGAACTGTCCGGCATTGGCGATCCGGATGTGCTCGCGGCGGCGGGCGTGCCGGTTGTGCACGCGCTCAAAGGCGTTGGCGGCAATCTGCAGGACCATTATATGGTCAGTACCAAATTCCGCCTGAAGAATTGCATTTCGGTTAACGAACTCAGCCGTGGTTGGAGGTTGGTCCGCGAGGTGGCGCGCTATGCCGTGCAGCGCAAGGGGCTGCTGGCGCTGTCGGCGGCGCACATACAAGCCTATGTGCGGACTCGGCCCGGCCTTTCCGGCCCCGATGTCCAATATCATATCCTGCCCGGCAGCATGGATGCCGATGCCTATGTCAACAAGGGCGAACTGGTGCTCGAAAAGCTGCCGGGGCTGACCATCGCGCCTTGCCAGTTGCGCCCCGAGAGCCGTGGCAGCATCCATATCAAGACGGCGGCACCGCTCGATCGTCCGGCAATCCGGCCCAATTACCTCGCCGATGCTACTGACCAGGCGACGATTGTGGCCGGCTTGCGCTGGGCGCGCTTGTTAGCGTCGCAACCGTCACTCAGCCCGTGGATGGCGGAAGAATTGATGCCAGGCATTGACCTGCAAAGCGACGATGAACTGCTCAATTACGCCCGCACGATGGGGTCGACGCTGTATCATCCGGTCGGCACTGTTGCGATGGGCCGCGCTGATGACGCCAGCAGCGTCGTCGATCCGCAATTGCGCGTCCATGGCATCACCAGCCTGCGCGTCGTTGATGCCTCGGTTATGCCGCGCCTCGTTTCCGGCAACACCAACGCAGCAACCGTTATGATCGCTGAAAAGGCGGCGGCCATGATTCTGGCGGATTAGGTCACCGATTCGTCGATTGCATCCAGATTCCGACGGCGGTTGTGGATAGGCGTTGAAGCGGGACCCCATGACATCCGTACCAAAGACCTCTAATTATTGCGGAATCCCAAGTTGTGCGGGGTCCTGATCGGCGCCGACCGGGACCCCACCAAAAATGGTATTCTTGCATTACTTCGAGCGTCTGTGCTGAATAAGCGGGGGTCCCGCTTCGGCGCCGATCCACTGCCGCGCATTAGCAAGGCTGCCATGATTGCCCTTTCCTTAGCGACGGTGCCTAGATTGAACGGTCTGAACGCGGCTCATGTGGGCCGGCTGACAATTCATCGGGAGCGGGCGCTTTCTCGATAGAATGTGAATGTTACTTGGTATGAGCCGGCCCACCTTGACAAAGCACGTCCGCGGTAGAGCGCGCCCGCTTGGTTCACTGCTAGGGTAAGCGTGGGCTGAAGGCCGCCGTCAGGCGGCTTGCGCTACTTGCGGATCAG
>NZ_JBBATR010000041.1:5580-20807 GCF_040398645.1 Sandarakinorhabdus sp. | reverse complement strand
GGGGAAGAAAGCGGGTCAGCGCGGCCAGAGCGCGGGGCAAACATGTGCCGCGAGCGGGGGTGCAAGGGGGTGATGCACCAGCGCTGTTATGGCTAATTAAGACGTGTCCGGCGGTTTTCAAGGCCGGCTGCGATCAAAACGCCAGCCGCAGCGAGACTCGAATGTCGCGGCCCAGCAGCGGTGCCACGTTCTTCAGGAAACTGGCGTGGCGGCGGGCTTCGACATCGAAGATATTGTTGGCCTGCACCAGCAAGGTGGTCGGCGAATCAACACCAAATGGCTTCCACGACAGGCTGGCGTTCACCATTGTCCAGGCGGCAGTGGTGGTTTCAAACGCTGCGATACGGTCTTGCCCGGTGACATGCTCAACCTCGACCCGGCCGCCCACAGCGCCGCCGGTGGCTTCGACGCCGCCGATCATGCGCAGCGGCGGGATGCGCGGTGCAGCACCATTTCCGCCCAGGATGGTGGCGTGCGTGTAATCGAGCAAGCCAGTGACATCGACGCGTGATTGGCCAAGCTGTGCCACTTTCACCGAGCCTTCCACTTCGATGCCGTAAAAACGCGCATCGGCCTGGTCATACTGGAATACCGGCAGGTCATCTTCCTCGGTGCCGGTGGGCAGCAAGTAGATGTAGTTATCAAACCGGTTGAAGAACGCCGACACTTCCAGCCGCCAGCCGGTGCCGCGCCCGCGCAGCACGGCTTCGCCGCCAAGCTGGCGTTCGGTTCCAAAATCCGGATTGCCGATTTCAAAAGAGCGGGTGGCCGCGTGCGCGCCATTGGCAAACAATTCCTCGGCGGACGGCGCGCGTTCGGTGCGGGCCGCGCTGAGCGCAAACCGGAAGCCGCCGCCGATATCAACCGAGCCGCCAACCGATACCGATAGCGTATCAAAGCGCCGCTCGGTGGCAATTTCGGCCGATTTCACATTCGTGTGCTCATAGCGGCCGCCGCCTTCCAGGCGCAGCGCCCCGAGATCGAATTCCTGCAAGGTGAACAGGCCGATCTGGCGGGTTTCATTGGCCGGGATATAGGCTTCTTCGCCGTCAGCCCGGAAATTGCGGCTGAAATACTGCACGCCCGATGCGCCCTGCCAGCCGCCCTGGTTCTCCTGAACCAGTTCCAGTCGGCCTTCCCAGCTTTTGTTGAAGAAGCTGGTGCCAATCTCGCCGGTGTCTTCCAGTTCGTCATGGCGATACGTGGCCCAGCCGCCGCGCAGCTTGATTTCCTTGAATGCCCCGCCCAACGGCACCGCTCCGCGCACATCAACACGCGTCTGCCGCATATCCAGCGTGATGCCTTCTTCGATATCGATGCCGCCAACCGGCAGCAGATTGGGCACGCCATAGAGATTTTCGAGATGGCTGACCGAGGCGCCAAAGCTGGCACCGCCTTCGCCAATCCACGCCAGGCCGCCGGCGACATCCCAGGTGCGGGCGGCGGTGTTCTCCACCCGGCCACGCGCCTGCGCATCTTCGGCAATGTCGCCGCCTTCGGCTGCTGCCTCGGCGCGCAATTGCGGCGAAAACACAAAGCCGCCGGTGCGATAATCTTCCGCTTCGAGGAAGCTGGCATCGACATGACCGACAAAGCCGCCGCCAAGCGGCACGTTCAGGCTGGCGGCGATGTTGCGTTCGCGCGCGGCCGATCCAATGCCGGCAGCGGCATCGACATGGAAATCCTCATCCGGCACCGCGCGCGGAATGCGCAGATCGCGCATGTTGACGACGCCGCCGATCGCGCCCGATCCAAACAACAGTGCCGCCGGGCCGCGCAGGATCTCGATGCGATCCGCCAGCAAAGGATTGGCCGCAACTGCGTGATCGACCGATGTGTTCGACACATCGAAGCTGCCGATACCATCGGTGAGCACGCGCACGCGCTCATTGTCGAGGCCGCGCAAGATCGGGCGCGAGGCATTGGGGCCAAAGAAGCTGGCGCTGACACCGGGCTGGCGGGCCAGGGTTTCACCAATGGTGCTGCGCGTCTGGCGCTGCAACTCATCACCTTGCAGCACAGAAATGGCGGTGGCCACCAGCTTGCGATCGCGGGCAAATGGCGCTGACACGATGATTTCGGGATCAGCCGGGCCATGCTGCAAATCGGTTTGCGGTGCATCGTCGGCCAGTGCCGGCGCTGCGGCAGACAACAGCAACAGTGCAATGAACGGCAGGGGATTGGCCATGGCGTGTGCCTTTTCAAATGATCAGGATCGGCAGCCCGCAGCCGCCATGAGGTCGCAAATAAAATGATACTTCATAACATGTCAAGTCCGGCTTGCCGCGCAGCCGCCCCGCCCCAAGCGATGAAAAACGCCAAAGAAACACGCCAACGAAAAACGGGCGGTGATTGGAGTCACCGCCCGTTTTGCAGGTGCCGCAGCTGGCCGCTACGGCGATCAGGTTCGGCCTGAAATCAGGCTGCTTGGGCAGTGGCCGCCGCAAACTGGCGCTCGAACAGCGGGCTGATCAGCGACAGGCTGAACAGATGCGCATAAATCAGGCCGAGCAGGCCGGATTGCACCATCTTGCGAGTCTGGTCGCCGCGCAGACCTTGCAGCTTCTGTTCGTCAACCATGCGGAAACCGCGATACACGGCCGGCTGCGCCAGGCCTTCGCGCTGGATGGAAACTTCACCGTCCATCAGCAGGTCCAGCTTGGTGAGTTCATCCATGAAACCGCGCGTGCGGCCCACGGCCTGCTCGAACTGCTCGCAAAACTGCAGGACATTCTTGGTGGTGTCGCTGGGATCGGTGCCGTTGAACAGCTTTTCACCATCATTTTCCACAACAATGCCGGCGGCATCATCAAAGCACAGCGACAATTCCTGCGCGTCAGGCGTCAGGCGGGCCAGCATGAACGGGTAACGGCGCACAAACGCCGGAACATAATGATTGGCTTCCCACTGATCATCGGCACCAACATACAGATTCTGGCCTTCCTGCAGGCCGACCAGCGCCAGCGGTGCCGGGCTTTCGCCCACGCCGAACACGATCGGATAATTGCGCTGCACCAGCGGAAATTCGTCCACGGTGACCGGGATGGCGTGCGTGCCGCGCGTGAAGCCCAGATTGCCCAGCGCCTTCAGCCCATGGTTGGGATGAAGCTGCGACGACAACGGCGCGAGGCTGTTGTAAAAAAGCGGGAGCTGGTTGGTGGGGGGCTGGCTGGCCATGAGAAACAGTCTTCTTTCTTGATCGAAAGGGTTGAAACCTTGGCCCTCCTAGTGCGGCGCTGCAATCAGTGCAAGGCTGCGTTGCCGCCACTTTCGCTGCATTTCAGCCAGCAAACCATGCCGCTTCAATTCTTTATCAACACACTGCCGAAGCGCGCGCTGCATTTGCGATTCGTCAATAAATCTTGCCTGGATTCATGATGTTCTGCGGATCAAGCGCGGCCTTGATGCTGCGCATTGCCGCCAGCCGCGCCGGATCACCCAGGCGCGCCAGATCATCACGTTTCAGCACGCCGATGCCATGTTCAGCCGAAATCGATCCGCCCGCCGCCGCCACCAGCGTGTGCACCAGCGCCGTGACGGCAGCGCCGTTGCCGGCCACCCAATCAGCCGGATCGGCGCCATGTTCGGGCGGGCGCACATTGAAATGCAGATTGCCATCGCCCAAATGCCCGAACGCCAGCACGCGCGCCCCCGGAAATTCGGCTTCGACGCGCAGCGTGGCAGCTTCGGCAAAATCCGGCATGTCGGCCACGGGCACGGCGATATCATGATGCACGGCCGGGCCAGCGCGGCGTTCGGCCAGCGGCAGCTCCTCGCGCAGCCGCCACAATGCGGCCCCCTGCGCATCGTTCTGCGCAATCACCGCATCGTCGGCATCCGCCAGCGCCGCCGCCAGCACATCATCCAGCGGCATCGGCCCGGCCAGTTCCACCAGGCATTGCCAGCGGTGCCAGCCCGCCAGTGGCGGCCGCAAGCCGAGCTGCGCCGCTGTCAACGCCACCCCGTCGCCCGGCACCAATTCAAAGCTTTCCACCTGGCCGCCGCTCAATCGCCGCAGCCGGGTCAGCAGCGCCAGCGCGCGTTGCGGCCGGTCCATGCCCGCCCAGCCGATGGCGCGATAGGCCGGGGCCGGCACCAGTTTCAATGCCAGCGCGGTGATGATGCCCAGCGTGCCTTCGGCGCCAATCAGCAACTGCTTGATATCCAGGCCGCTGTTGTCCTTTACCAGCCCCTGCAATTGGTTCAGGATGCTGCCATCGGGCATCACCGCTTCGATGCCGGCAACCAGCGCGCGCATGGTGCCATGGCGCAGCACCTGCACGCCGCCGGCATTGGTGGCCGCCAGCCCGCCCACCGTGGCCGATCCCTTGGCCCCCAGCGACAGCGGAAACGCCAGGCCATGATCGGCCGCAGCAGCGTGCACATCCGACAGGATGACCCCGGCCTCGGCAACCAGCAATTGCCCATCCACGTCCACCCGCCGGATGCTGTTCATGCGGCGGGTAGACAGCAACACGCCCGTGCCATCGGCCGCCGGAATGCCGCCGCCCACCAGCCCGGTGTTGCCGCCCTGCGGCACCAGCGCCGTGCCATGCGCCGCTGCGGCCTTCACGATCGCTGCCACTGCCGCCGTGCTGCGCGGCAGCAGCAGCAGCGGCGTCTGGCCGGTGTATTTGCCGCGCCAATCGGTCAGCGATGGCGCAATCAGTTCCGGATCGTCGGTCCAATCGGCGCCGGCCGCCGCCTTCAACGCCGCAATCGCAGCAGGGGTGGGCATGGTTGGTTGCAAAGACGCCATATCAGGCCTCTAGCGGTTTTTCAGCCCGTGCCATAGCCCAAGGCGGCGTAGCCGGGCGCGGGCACGCCGTCGCAGGCCACACCAGTCAGCAAGGGCCATTCAGCAAGGGTTAAAGGCGCAAACGGCAGCCGGAACGGTCAACACATGCAAACAGGATTGGCGATTGCAATGCGGCGAAGGCGGTGGCGGGGCATGTGGGGGGCCATCTTGGTCGCTGCCGCGCTGGCCGCAGCGCTGCCAGGCACGGCGCACGGCCAGGCGCAGCCGGCACCGGCAAAACCGGCTGCACCTCCTGGCTTTGACAGCCAGAAATGGCGGCGCATGCCGGTGCGGCCGGGCGGTGCGCTCGATCCGGGGGCCGCACCGCGCCCGGCACCGCCGCGCGGCGGCCATCATCGCTGCATCGCGGTCGTCAGCGTGGCCGGCGCGCAGTTTTTCGGCGACGGCGCCATCGAATTGACCATGAAGAGCGGCCAGCGTTGGCGCATGCATCTGGCGCAGGAATGCCCGGCCTTGTCGTTTTATCAGGGCTTTTATTATCAGCAGCAGCGCGCCGGCTTGCTGTGCGCCGGCCGCGACGCCATCGGGGCACGGTCAGGTGGGGAATGCGGCATCGCCGCCATCGTGCCTGTCCGCCGCAAGGCGCGCCAGCGCTGACCCCCCCGCCCCTACCCCCCGCCCCTACCCCCCGCCCCCGCCAAAAACTGTTGCTGCAAGGCCACAGGCCGCCAACGTTGCAATCACGGCAAAAATTTGACTGTCAGCTCTCTGGACAAGCGTCGGCCTTAAGGCCCACACTCATGATCTGGGTTCAAAGCCGAAATATCGGCGGAACGCTCGCACGGACGACCCGGCCATCAGAGCCACAAAGATGGGCGTCCCTTGAAAATTTTTGGGGAGGATCGCCATGAACACCGAATCTGGGAAAATCACGTCCGCAGTGCGTCTGGCACTGATCAGCAGCGTTTCCGCAATCGGCCTGTGGGCCGCGCCGGCGTTGGCGCAACAAGCCGCCCAGGCCGAAAGCAACGGGATCGAGGAAATCGTCGTCACCGCGCAGCGCACGGCGCAGAGCCTGCAGGACGTGCCGATCGCCGTTACGGCCTTTTCCGCCGAAGCGCTGCAGCGCCAGCAGATCAACAACCCGCTCGATATCCAGCTGACCCTGCCCAACATCACCTTCACCAAGGGCAATTTCACCGGTTCCAGCTTCACCATTCGCGGCATCGGCGATCTGTGCGTGGGCAACACCTGCGACAGCGCCACGGCCATCCACGTCGAAGGCATGCCGCTGTTCGGCACCCGCCTGTTCGAAGCCGAATTCTTCGATCTCGAGCGCGTCGAAGTGCTGCGCGGCCCACAGGGCACGCTGTTCGGCCGCAATGCCACCGGCGGCGTCGTCAACTTCGTCAACAACAAGCCGCGGATGGATGCCATCCACGCCGCTGGCGAAGTGGAATATGGCAATTTCAACTCGCTGCGCGTGAAGGGCATGTTCAACCTGCCGATCACCGATACATTGGCGGTGCGCGTCGCCGGCACCTATTTGCGCCGCGATGGTTTCACCACCAACGTGTTCAACAACACGCGGGTTGATGGCCGCGATCTTTACGCCATTCGCGGCAGCATTCGCTGGCAGCCGACGGAAAATACCACCGTCGATGCAATGGCCTATTATTTCAGCGAGGACGACAATCGCAGCCGCATCCAGAAGCAATTGTGCCAGACTGACCCGACCGGCGTGCTGGGCTGCCTTCCAGGTCGCCGCGACCCGGGCTTCATCAACGCCAATTCGACCTTTGTCGGCACCTTGGCCAGCCGCGAATTTCTGACCACCCAGGGCGGCCCCGCCTTTGGCGCGCTGGGCCTGGGCAGCCTGTATGGCACTGATCCCTACAATTACCCCGGCAATACCAATCCGGCCAGCCTGCGTGAAATCCGCACCGATTTCACACCGACCTATCTCGCCGACGAACAGCAATATATGCTGCGTGTCGCGCATGAATTCGGCAGCATCAAGGCCCAGGTCACCGGGATGTACCAGCGCAACTCGGTGGACAGCTCGGTCGATTACAACCTGACCGTGTTCAACCCGGCCGTGGCCCGCGCTGCGCTTACCACGGCTTCGGCTTTCGCCGCGGCCATTCCCGGCCTCGCCAATGTGGTTGCGGCGACGAGCTCGGGCGCACAGTTCTGCACGTCCAACGCGGAACCTTCGGGCCTTGGCGCCTATGGCGGGCAGCGCACCTGCTCGGCCACCCCGCAGGATTTTGACCGCTCGAACTACACCAGCAGCACAAAGACATTAGAGGCCATCGTCTCTTCGCAGTTTGAAGGCAAATTCAACTTCCTTGTCGGCGGCATCTACGTCGACGGCAGCACCAAAGAAGGCGATTATTACGTCAACAGCTGGGGCATCGACTATCTGGTCGGCGTGCTGGGCGCAGCCAACGGCGGCTATCTGGGCACGCCGTTCTTCCGCAACAATTCCGATCTTTATACCCTGAAATCCTATGGCCTGTTCGGCGAAGCCTATGTCAACCTCACCGATACCGTGAAGTTCACGGCCGGCGTCCGCTACAACAACGATGAAAAATTCGTGCGGGCACGTTCCACGTTGGCCAGCTTCTTCGTGCCGTTCGGCACCACGGGCAATGCCTTCAATTCGCCGGCGGCCGCTGGCTTTGACGGTGATCCGGGCCGGGCTGGCAATCAGCCCTTCCAGGTGCGCAGCGTCAGCTTCTCCGAAGTCACCGGACGTGCCGTGCTCGATTGGAAGATCAGCGACGACAATCTGATCTATGCGTCCTACTCGCGCGGTTACAAATCGGGCGGTATCAATCCGCCGCTTCAGCCGATTTTCGCAGTGAACGATTCGTTCACGCCGGAATTCGTCGATGCCTTTGAAATCGGTTCCAAGAACAGCTTCCTCGATGGCACGCTCCGCGCCAACGTGACGGCCTTCTATTACAAATACAAGGGCTTGCAGCTGTCGCGCATCACGGCGCGCACGTCGGTCAACGACAATGTCGATGCCGAAGTCTATGGCCTGGAAGGCGAATTCATCATTCAGCCGACGCGCAACCTCGCCATCAATATGAATGCCTCTTATCTGAAAACCCGCGTCTCGACGGACAAGTTCCTTGCCAACCCGCGTGATCCTTCGGGCGGCCGCAGCGACGCCGTCATCATCAAGGATATCACCAACGGTTCCAACTGCGCCGTGGTCAACAACGGTGCTGGCGGTCAGGCGGCCACCCGTGCCTTTGTTACCGGTGCCAACAACGCCATCAACGCCGGGGCCATCCCCGGTCTCGTCGCTGGCGCGGGCCTGCGCGGGCCCACCGACTTCCCAGCGGACAGCGGGCTGACGGCTGGTGTTGGCGGGGCCTTTGGCATCTGCGGCGTCCTGCAAGCCCTCGGCACCGGCACCCCGTTCCAGATGCTGCCCGAAGGCGTCACCTCCAATCTGCGCGGCAACGAACTGCCGCAGGCGCCGCAGTATAAATTTTCGGTGGGCGCCCAATACACGATCGAGATCGGCGACAGTGCCAGCCTGGTGCCGCGCGTCGACATTGCCCACACCGGCGAAAGTTTTGGCAACATCTTCAACGGCGCCATCAACCGGGTGCCGTCGTATACCGTTGTCAATGCGCAGGTGCAGTTCAATGGCAAGAATGACAAATGGTATCTGCGCGCTTTCGTGCAGAACCTGACCGACAACAATGCCGTGACGGGCCTGTATGTCACGGATCAATCTTCGGGGCTGTTCACCAACGTGTTCACGCTGGAGCCACGGCGTTATGGTGTGGCGGCCGGTTTCCGCTTCTGATACTCAGCATAGGATGTTACCGGGGGCGGCAGGCAACTGCCGCCCCTTCGCTTTGGTCACATCCATTGACTTTTGCTGCCCTGCCGCCCATGGCCGATGAGCGGCCGAATTGCGGCCCGCCTCTATCCTGATGAGCCCGCCTGAATGAGTTTTGCCGATCTCGGCCTGTCCGATGCCCTGCTGCGCGCTATTGCCGACAGCGGTTACGATACGCCCACCCCCATCCAGCGCCAGGCCATCCCATCCGTGTTGATGGGCAAAGATATTATCGGCATCGCCCAGACCGGCACCGGCAAAACCGCCAGCTTCGTGCTGCCGATGATCGACATATTGGCCGAAGGCCGCAGCCGGGCGCTGATGCCGCGCAGCCTGATCCTGGAGCCAACCCGCGAGCTGGCCCAGCAAGTTGCCGAAAATTTTGACAAATATGGCAAGTATCACAAGCTTTCGATGGCGCTGCTGATTGGCGGCGTTTCGATGGGCGATCAATTGGCGGCGCTGGAAAAGGGCGTCGATGTGCTGATCGCCACGCCGGGCCGGCTGATGGATTTGTTTGCCCGCGGCAAGATATTGCTGTCCGGCTGCGCGCTGCTGGTGATCGACGAAGCTGATCGCATGCTCGACATGGGCTTCATCCCGGATATCGAACAGATATGCTCGAAACTGCCCAAGGGCCGCCAGACCCTGCTGTTTTCGGCCACGATGCCGCCGCCGATCAAGAAATTGTCCGATCAGTTTCTCACCGATCCCAAAAGCATTTCGGTGGCGCGCGCGGCCAGCGCCA
Source organism: Sandarakinorhabdus sp. (assembly GCF_040398645.1). Classification (GTDB taxonomy): domain Bacteria; phylum Pseudomonadota; class Alphaproteobacteria; order Sphingomonadales; family Sphingomonadaceae; genus Sandarakinorhabdus. The sequence goes on along the minus strand of NZ_JBBATR010000041.1, from coordinate 11,432 downwards.
ACACCAACATCACGCAGTGGGTGGTGGAAACCACCTCGCGCGGCAAACGCGACGTGCTGCGCGATATCATCGACAGTGAAGCCCTGAAAACGGCGATCATCTTCTGCAACAAGAAGACGATGGTGCGCGAACTGGCCGAGACCCTCAAGCGGGCGCGCTTGCCGGTGGGCCAGATTCACGGCGACATGGAACAATCGGATCGCATCCGCGAACTTGATCGCTTCAAATCCGGCGCCGTCACCATCCTGGTGGCCAGCGACGTGGCGGCACGCGGCCTCGATATCCCCGGCGTCAGCCATGTCATCAACTATGATGTGCCGTGGCACCCGGATGATTATGTGCACCGCATCGGGCGTACTGGCAGAGCAGGAAGAACCGGCATCGCCTTTTCGCTGGCAACGCCCGATGATGCCGAAAATCTCGCTGAAATCGAAAAGCTGACTCAGCACAAGATTGCGCGCTGGATCGGCGGCGCTGCCGCTGCCCAGCCAGCTGCTCGCCTTGATGAGCCTGCTGCCGCTGAACCGAGCGCAGCCGATCCCGGCCGGCCGCCAAATGGCCGCGGCGGGCGCAAGCGCAAGGAGGCCGTATCGCCTGAGGCCAGCCAGCCAGTTGAACAGCCGCAGGCGGCAGCGCCAGCCAGCGACGACACCGAGACAGCGCCTGCCGAAGCCAGAAGCGGTGACCGCCGCCGCGGCGGCAAGCGCCGCAGTGACCGCAAGGCCGATGCCCAGCCGGCACCAACCAGAAGCGCGGAACCGCCGCCAGCCCGGTCTGATCGGGCGAGAGCACCAGAACGGGGACGGGAACGCGAGCCGGCACGGCCCGATCGCGCACCGCGCGCCGAACCACCAGTCCATACCCCCACGCACACCCCGGCCCGGCATGCGCCGCGCCCCACCGCGCGTGATCCGCTGGCCAATTATCGCGCCATCGCCAGCAGCGGCCAATCCCGCCACCGCGAAGATGATGGCGGCGAACGCTTCGTGGGCTTTGGCCCCGAAGGCGTGCCCGATTTCCTGTCGCGCCCGATCAAGCCATCACCGGCTGATTGAACAAACTGGCTGCTAAAACGCCCCGCCAGCGCTGCGCCATTGCTCAACTTCCCACGCCAGCCGCGCCGGCGGCCCGATCACGGCGCTGACCGGCCGGCGCAGCGCTGGCAGGGCCGGCGCATCGGCGATCCCGATCCGAAACGCAAAGCTTGGCCGCCACGCCGGATCATCGAGCAGCGCATCGACGGCGCGTGCAAATCGCGGCGCTTGCTTCATCTGCACTTCACGGTCGATGATTTCGGGCAGCTGGTTGAGCGGCTGCGCCGCCAGCCCGGCGGCAACGGCATTCAAATGCAGCCGCTGCCAGGCACTGCCGACCAGCAGCGCCGAGCGCCGGTCATGCGGATCGGCCGCCACGATGAACCCGAACAGCGACGCTGTCGGCAGATGCACATCCTTGGTCGCGGCCAGCCAATAGCGGCCTTGCATCGCGGGTGATTGCGCCGGCAGCAGCGCCGCCCCCGCCGCCAGCGACGGCGAGATGCCCGACGTGGCCAGCGTCAGCCCGTCCATCAGCCGGTCCGCATCGCTGCGTTCGTGACGAAACCAGCGTTCGCTATCGGCCATCATCGCATCGTCAGCCGCAATCGCCGCCGTGGCATCGGCGGTAAGCGCCGCAAAACGCTGGCCGCGCGGCGATGCGGCCTCGAACAGGGCCAGTTTCACGCCCGGAAACGCCGGAAAATCGAGCAGCTCATTGAGTTTCGCACCCGAAAACAAGCCGCCGCGCCACGGACCGCGGTGGGTGTGGCGCCGCCCGATCACCGGCAGCAACGGGTGCGCCGCCGGCCCACTGCCATCCGGGCCAAGCAGCACACGCGCCACATGCTGCGGATTGGCTGGATCGGGCAGCAGCTGCACCCGCGCCGCCCGGCCCAGCGATGTGGAGGCCAGCGCCATATTGTGAATGGCCGCGCCCAGCCCGGCCAGACGCTCCCGCCCAAACGGGTCCATGCTGCCCAGCGCGCGGCCCGGCACTTCGAACACATCCACGCCCATACGGCCGATGGCGAACGACCACGGCTGCGTGTTGTGGGGGCTGGCCGCCAGCACGGCAGCGCCAACCAGCCGCAGCGCCCCAAGCTGGCGCTGGCTGCGCCAATCTCCCCACGCCGCCAGCGCCGGATCGCTGCCGCCCAGCAAACCCTGTTGCCACGCGCGGCCAGCCACGCCGGCAACCACCAGCCCGCCAGCGCCCGCCAGCACCACGCGGCGGTTAATCATTCGGCGGGCACAGCGGAGGGATTATCGGACAAATTTTGCCAGCGGGCGCGCAACTGATCCGCCGTTTCGCCGGTCGCGGCGCCGGGCGGGCCAAATGTGGCCAGCCACGCTGCCTTCAGGCTGCGGGCGCGCGCCAGATCGCGGGCGATGCCCACCCATTCGTGCACCGCCACCCACAGCGGATTGAACGTGCCCAGATTGCGCACAATGCCATAGCGCGGCGGTTCATCCGCCCGCTCCGCCTCGAAGGTGCCGAACAATTTGTCCCACACGATGAACACACCGGCATAGTTGCGATCAAGATAGCGCGGATTGGTGCCGTGGTGGACCCGGTGGTGGGACGGCGTGTTCATCACCGCTTCAAACCAGCGCGGCAGCTTGCCGACCACTTCGGTGTGGATCCAGAATTGATAGACCAGATTGAGCCCGCCGCAAAACGCCACCAGCGCCAGCGGAAAGCCCACAAAGAACAGCGGCAGCTTGATCAAAAACGTCAGGCCAAACAGCCCGGTCCAGGTCTGCCGCAGCGCCGTGGACAGATTATAATGCTGCGAACTGTGATGGATGACATGCGCCGCCCACGCCCAGCGGATGCGGTGCCCGGCGCGGTGAACCCAGTAATAGGCAAGATCATCTGCCACAAAGCACAGCGCAAAGCTCCACCAGGTGATCGGTATGTCCAGCAAACGATGCTGCCACACCCAGACAGCCAGGCCCGTGACAGTCCCCGCCAGCAACGCGCCGGTGACGGTGTTGCCCAACCCCATGGCCAGGCTGGTGCCAGTATCGCGCCAATCATAATCGCCGCGCCGGCCAAAGCGCACCGCCAGCAGTTCGGCGATGATGCAGACAACAAACATCGGGATGGCGACAGCCACCGGATCGACAGCCATCAGATCCTGCATGGTCATAGCCGGCCCGCCCAGCGCAGCGCCGCCGCCTCACCCAGATCGAGCGCGGTATCGGGAAACATCGCCTCATCCGGCCGCACACGCAGCACGGCGCCGGCGCGCGCGACAATCGGCGATTGCAGCGGCCGCACCACGAAGCGATCGCCCATGGGGCGCACCAGCGCAATACGGCCATCGCGCGCCGCCACCAGCGCGCCGGCGCCATCTGGACTGAACGCCGTTTCAGCAGCGCAAAAATCCGGCAAGGCGTCCGCCGCCAGCCGCTCGGCCAACTCCGCGCTGGCCAGGTGCGGCCGGCGCGCAAAGCCTAGCAGCCGCACGGCCAGCACCAGCAGCGCCACGGCAGCAAAGGAGAACAGCAGCAGATCGATCTGGTTCATCAGCCGCCGGACAATTGCTTGAGCAGCGGCATCAGGCCGGCAACATTATAGCCGCCTTCCTCTGCTGCATCGATGATGGCCGCAGGCTTGCCGCCCTGCTGCGCCGCCGCCAACGCCCACAAATTGCAGCTGCGCGTGCCCGACCGGCAATAGGCCAGCACCGGGCCGGCCGCCATCGCATCGGCCATGGCGGTGACCTGCTCCAGGCTGAAGCCGGTGTGATCGATCGGAATCGCCACATAATCCAGGCCGGCCAGCGCGCAGGCCGCCGCAATCTCGGCGCCGGGCGGCTGGTCGCTGCTTTCGCCGTCCGGGCGATTGTTGACGATGGTGCGAAACCCCTGCGCCGCGGCCTGCGCCACCGCGCTGGCCGGAATTTGCGGCGCGACGGACACGCTGTCGGTTATGCGAATGAACATCGCCTGATTGTTAGGCGCGCGCGCCGCGCGGCTCAATAGGGGATGCGCTCGGATTCGCCCGGCACCGCGGCAAAACGGTCTGCGCGCCAATCGGCCACAGCCGCTGCAATGCGCGCCGGATCATGGGACACGAAATTCCATTCCAGATGCCGCTTTTCCGGAAAGGGCGCGCCGCCCAGCAGCATCAGCAGGCTCGGCTCGCTGGCCCCAATTACAGCATCGCCTTGCCCCAGCACCGCCAGCGTGCCGCGCGGCACCGCTTGGCCGTCCACCATGACCGCACCGGACACCAGATAGACGCCGCGCTCCCCCCAGGCTGCCGGCACCGCCAATTGCGCGCCCGGCTGCATCTGCACCTGCGCATAATGGATGGGATGCGGGAACGGCACAGGCGCCGGCAATCCCCACATCTCGCCGGCGATCACCACGGCCTCAATACCGTCGGCCCGGTGGCGCGGCATCGCCTCGGCCGACACATGATCGAAGGCCGGATCACATTCGGCATGGCTGACCGGCAAGGCCACCCACGCCTGCAGGCCGTGCATCAAATGCCCAGCCGCACGCTCGGCCGCCGGTGTGCGCTCGCTGTGGCTGATGCCGCGCCCCGCTGTCATCCAATTGGCCGCGCCGGGATATATGTCGATCACCGTGCCCAGGCTGTCGCGGTGGCCCAGCGCGCCGGCAAACAGCCAGGTAATGGTGGCCAGCCCGATATGCGGATGCGGGCGCACATCGATGCCGGTGCCGGGCGCAAATTGCGCCGGGCCCATTTCATCGAGAAACACGAATGGCCCCAGCATCCGCCGCGCCACCTGCGGCAATATCCGGGCAACCGTGAAGCCGCCAAGGTCCTTGATCTGGCCCGATAGGATGGTGATGGACATGTTTGATCCTTGCTGCCGACCAGACCCTGTTTAGCGCAGCTTTGCGCGGCGCGCCAACCTGCCCCGCCTGCTTCTGACAGCTTGTGACCGGCGGCCCGGCGCGCCATGGCAGACGCGGAACAGGAGATTTCTTCATGCAGAATATTGCAGGCAAAGTGGCATTCGTGACCGGCGCGGCATCGGGCATCGGCCTGGGCATTGCCGAGGCACTGGCGCAATCGGGCGTGAAGGTGATGATGAGCGATATCGACGGCGACGCGCTGGCCCGCGAAGTCGCCCGCCTGTCCGCCACCAATGCCGATGTGGCCGGCATTCGCGCCGATGTGTCGCTGAAGGCCGAGATTCAGGCCGCTGCCGATGCCTGCGTCGAACGCTTTGGCAAGGTGCATATCGTCATCAACAATGCCGGCGTGGGCGGCGGCGGCAATTATGGCCAGTGGAACGATGCCGGCTGGGAATGGGTGATCGGCGTCAACCTCATGAGCGTGGTGTGGGGTTTCGAAATCTTTGGCCCGTTGCTGGAATCGCACGGCGAAGGCGGCCATATCGTCTCCACGGCATCCATGGCCGGCCTCGTGGCGGCCGTCGCGCCGGGCTATAATGTCACCAAATATGGCGTGGTCGCGCTGTCGGAAGGCATGCGGCCGACGCTGGCGCCGCTGGGCATCGGCGTGTCGGTGCTCTGCCCCGGCTGGGTGCGCACCCGCATCATGGAAAGCGCCCGCGCCATCCCGGACCGCCTGGCCGGCAAAGTCGCCCTGCCCGATCTGAGCACGGCGCCCGCCGAGATGGTGGCGTTCATGGCGCAGGCCATCAACACCGGCGTCGATCCGCTGTATGTGGGCGAATTGGTGGTGGAGGCGATCCAGAATGACTGGGCCTATATCTTCACCGACACGATGTTCGAACAAGGCGTGGAAGCCCGCTTTGCCGGCATCAAGGCCGGTTTCGATCACATCAGGGGGCGGGTGCCCCGCCG
>NZ_JBBATR010000041.1:2151-5480 GCF_040398645.1 Sandarakinorhabdus sp. | reverse complement strand
CGCCGTTGAACGGCGGTTTCAGGTCGTGAACTCACAAGCGGAAACGTCTGCAATGGGCGGTGAGCGGAATGGCTGCTTTTGCATGTTGAAAACGGCAGCGCGGCCTGCCGCAGATTGCCGAGGTAATGGCTGGAACCGACCCAGTTCAAGCCGTTCCCCGACCAATGTGTAAGAGGCGGCTGTTGCCGGAACCGGCCATTCCCGTGTGATTGAGCGGCGTGGCATCTTCGCGGCTCATTGCGGTCTTGCTCAAGGTTCAAGACGCTGCCCCGTTTGCAGACGTTATTTTGGCGCCCGCCGACTGCCCGAACACGCATGGCTGCGAGACCAGATGCTCCTTGCGCGGCTCCAGCGTCCTGCATTCTCATGTCCGCCCGAGCGCCAGGCTGCGCCAAGGACCGATCGCTGTTCAGCGCCCGCTACGAGATCGCCGCGAGGTACTTGTCAAGCACCACCTTTTTGATTTTCTCATCGTCAGGGCCGATGGCCGAATTCGCAAACACCGCGAGCTCCATGCCATCGGGCAGGAACAAGGCAATGCATTGTTCCTTGCGGTCGCCCGATCCCCAGCCGCCCTTCCTCACGTAGATCGTGCCGACATCCGTTTCCACATTGCCGTTGAGACCATAGCCCTTGCTCAGCATGGCCAGCGCAGCAGTCGGGGTGAGGATCTTGTTCGTGCGCCGGAAATGACTGAGCACGCTCATCAGTTCCTTGATCGACAAGCGCCAGCCAGCGCCTCCGGCCACCGTGGCAAGGTCCCCCGAATTCCAGCCAGTTTGGCCGACATTGGGATATGCATAGGCCAAGGCGCCGTTGGCTGCGGCAGGCATCGGCAGGAACCCCGCGCCTGACACGCCAGCGGGTTCGAAGACATTGTCTTGCATGTAGTCGCGGTAAAAGTCGGTGGCGATACCGTCCCAGATGACGTCATTTGTCTCGGCATTCGGGTGGAACATCCGGTCACGATCGATGTCGCCGATCACAATGGGAATCAGGATGCGCATCAGACCAAAGTTCGCGTTTTCGTAGCCGGAATCCTCACCAACGTTCTGCACGCCGGCGGCCACCTCCCGCTTCATGGTGAGGAAGCCGGTCTTGGTTCCTGGCACGCGGAAGCCTGACCGATGGGTGAGCAGGTGCGCGAAGGTGATCTGGTTGATGTTCTCACCCTGTTGCCAGTAGGCGGGCAGGAACTGGGCAATGCGGGTGTCGGGGTTCAAGCCATGCGTGCCCAGCGCTTTCAGCATGCCCATTGCCGTGAGCAGCTTGCTGACACTCGCGACGTGCATTTTCGTATCGGCGGTCCACACTTTCTCGCCATTGATCTTGGTATGTGCCCAGCCAACAGCGGCATAGTAGATCGGCGTGCCATTCTGGTTGAGCTGCATGACGTGGCCGACTGTCCTGATCGTCAGGTGTTGATTCAACGAATTCACGAATTTGTTGACATCCAGCGTGGGCTTGATCTTGGCCGCAGGTTCTTTTGGCAGCCTCACTTTCGGCTCTTTTTTCAACACCAACTCCGGTTCATCGTCATCATCCATTTTGACATCCGCCAGATGCGCTGGCGAAAACTCGTGACGGTCCAGCGAACTTGCTTGGAAACCGCGAGGGAGCCGCTTCATGTTCGCAAGCGAAGCAATCGGCTTTGAGGGACTCGGCATGGCGGGAACCTTTCTGCGGGTGTCAGGAGGAATAAAACATCAGTCCTGCGACAGAGCATAGGAAGTGCGCACAGCGGTAGCAAGCCATTCCATGGGTTCTTTGGCGGCGTGCCGAATGGACGGCGTAGTAGCCAGCCATTGATTAAGTTTATCCTATTGATAACGGACGAAGATTTTTGGTATGAATACACGGTCGCCGCGCTGCTCGAGCTCCTCAGAAACTGTGATATTGCCTGCTCCCGAAGTACCTTAAATCAGATAACTTCGAACGACCGTCGCCAAATCGGTCGTGCTACGGCGTGCATCTACAGAACAAGATTCGAGGCTAGACAGGCCCTCCGGTTATGAAGACGAGCGGAGGGGCAACGGTGCGGGCTAAGGTAACATTACAATGTAACTTATTGAAAACCGCACACTTCCATTCAATGAAATTACACAAACAAGCGCTCGAACGTCAGCTCTTGGTAGAAGTCGTCGTTCAGCAACCCCGCCAGGCGCAGCCGCGATGTCCCAAAGTCGGTCATTGCGCTGAGGCTGGTTTAAGGTGAACGAACGGCTGCTTCCAGGAAGCGCTGGATCGCCAACGAAGCGTCCGCTATTGAGGCGTAACCCGCCGTTTCCCCGTCACCCCGGACTTGATCCGGGGTCCCGCTTTCTGGGTATGGCTGTGACTGTGAACCGCCCTGTTGCTTCGCTTGATGAGAGGCAGCGGGGCCCCGGAGCAAGTCCGGGGCGACGCGTGCTTGTTCAGAGTGACGGCGCTACGACCGGGATGGGGCGAAAGCAGCCGCGCGGCTTTATGAGTCTACGTCCTGGACAGCGCCGGTAAACGGCGGTTTCAGGCAGCGCCGCCGATCACGCCGCCGCGATGGTGGTGCGGTGCAGGCGGCGGGCGTGGCCCTGATAGCCGCCGGTGGCGGCATGCAATACCGAACGATTATCCCACATCACCAGCATGTTCGGCTGCCATTTGTGGCGATACTGAAACTGCTCCTGCCCCTGCCAATGATAGAGCTCCAACAGCAGCGGCAGCGCGTCGGCATCGGCCATGCCGTCAAAACCGATGATATAGCCAAGGCAGCTGAACAGGCCGGGACGGCCGGTTTCGGGGTGGTTGCGGATGAAGGGATGCGTTTGCGTGGCGCGTGCGGTTTCGGATGGGCGAATGTCCATGCTGCGGTCCTTATCTCCAGCGCCGTAGAAACCATCGGGGGCATAGGCCTTTTGTGCGCTGTGGATGGCCATGCGGCCTTCGATGCGGGCACGCAGTGCTGGCGGCATCGCCTCCAGCGCCAGATGCTGGTTGGCAAACAGCGTGTCGCCGCCCGTCGGCGGGATGGTGATGCCATAAAGGCAGGTGCCAGCCGGCGGCCGCGCCTGAAAGCTCCAGTCCGTATGCCAGTTTTCGGCAAAGATCGGCGCGGTCTCATCGGCCGCGCGCGTCACGGCGATGATGTGCTGGCGGCCAGGGATCGGCGCAATGTACGGATCCTCACCAAAGCCGCCCATCGCCAGCGTGAAGCGTTCCAGATCGTCATCGCTCAGGTGCTGATCGGGAAACACCAGCACATGATGCGCCAGCCAGGCGGCGCGGATGGCGGCCACCTGATCAGCTGACAGCGCCGACGCCAGATCAACGCCCGTTACCCGCGCGCCGCAGGC
>NZ_JBBATR010000041.1:0-2051 GCF_040398645.1 Sandarakinorhabdus sp. | reverse complement strand
TCCGCCGCCTCATCCAGCGGCGGCAGATTGTGCCCCAGCAGGCGCAGCAGTTCGGCCGCTGCCTCCACGATGTTGGTGCCGGGGCCGAAGATCGCCACGGTGCCCACCGAGCGCAGGAAATCATAATCCTGCGCTGGGATGACGCCGCCGGCGATCACCTTGATATCGCCGCGGCCCGCCGATTTCAGCTCGTCGATCAGGGCGGGCACGAGCGTCTTGTGGCCGGCGGCCAAGCTGGACGACGCCACCAGTTCCACATCCAGCGCGATGGCCAGATCGCGGGCCTCCTGCGGCGTCTGGAACAACGGGCCGACCGTCGCATCGAACCCGAGATCGGCCAGCGCGGTGCCGACCACCTTGGCGCCGCGGTCATGGCCGTCCTGGCCCATTTTCACGATCAGCACGCGCGGCTTGTGGCCGGTGCGGCGTTCAAAGGCCTCAACGCCCTCCGCCACGCGCACATAGGCCGGATCGGCCTTGTAGCAATCGGCGTAAACGCCCTTCACCATCTTCACCACCGCAACATGCCGGCCGAACACGGCTTCCATCGCGGCGCTGATTTCGCCCAAAGTGGCGCGGGCGCGGGCGCATTCGATGGCCAGGGCCAGCACATTGTCCTGCGCCGCCGCGCCAGCGGTCAGCGCGGCCAGCGCCGCCTCGACCCGGGCGGGATCACGCGCCGCCTTCACCGCTTCGATGCGGGTGATCTGGCTGGCGCGCACGGCGACATTGTCGACATCCAGCACCGGAAATTCGTCGGTGGTTTCCGGCTTGTACTTGTTCACGCCCACGATCACGGTTTCGCCCATGTCGATGCCGGCCTGCTTGGCGGCGGCTGCCGCTTCAATCTCCAGCTTGGGCATGCCGGTGGCGACCGCCTTGGTCATGCCGCCCAGATCCTCGATCTTGTCGATAATCGCCTGCGCATCGTCCACCAATTGCTTGGTCAGCGCCTCGACATAATAGCTGCCGCCCAGCGGATCGACGACCTTGGTGATGCCGGCCTCTTCCTGCAGCACGATCTGGGTGTTGCGGGCGATGCGCGCCGAAAAATCGGTGGGCAGCGCAATGGCTTCGTCCAGCGCATTGGTGTGCAGGCTTTGCGTGCCGCCCATCACCGCCGCCAGCGCCTCGACGGTGGTGCGGATGACGTTGTTGTACGGGTCCTGCTCGGCCAGGCTAACACCGCTGGTCTGGCAGTGCGTGCGCAGCATCAGGCTGCGCGGGTCCTTGGCGCCGAAATTGGTCATGATGCGCGCCCACAGCGTGCGGGCGGCGCGCAATTTCGCCACTTCCATGAAGAAATTCATGCCGATGGCGAAGAAAAAGCTCAGGCGGCCGGCAAATTCATCAACATCCAGGCCCTGTTTTTGCGCCGCACGCACATATTCCATGCCATCGGCCAGGGTGAAGGCCAGCTCCTGCAGCGCGGTCGCCCCGGCTTCGTGCATATGATAGCCGGAGATGGAAATACTGTTGAATTTCGGCATGTTGCGCGCCGTGTACGAAATAATGTCGGCCACGATCCGCATCGATGGCTCCGGCGGGTAGATATAGGTGTTGCGGACCATGAACTCCTTGAGGATGTCGTTCTGCACCGTGCCATCAAGCAGCGCCTGCGGCACGCCGGATTCCTCGGCCGCGACAATGAAAAACGCCAGGCACGGGATGATCGCGCCGTTCATCGTCATCGAAACGGACATCTTGTCGAGCGGAATCCCGTCGAACAGGATCTTCATGTCCTCCACGGTATCGATCGCCACCCCGGCCTTGCCAACATCGCCTGACACACGCTCATGATCGCTGTCATAACCGCGGTGCGTGGCCAGATCGAACGCCACCGAAAGCCCCTTTTGCCCGGCCGCCAGATTGCGCCGGTAAAAGGCGTTGGATTCCTCGGCGGTGGAAAAACCGGCATATTGGCGCACCGTCCACGGCCGCCCGGCATACATCGAAGCACGCACGCCGCGCGTGAACGGCGCAAAGCCCGGCAGGCCAGGGTCCCAGCCTTCGGTGTCGGCGGCCGTGTACAGCGGCTTGACCGTGAAGCC
>NZ_JBBATR010000040.1:14834-20860 GCF_040398645.1 Sandarakinorhabdus sp. | reverse complement strand
CACCGTGTTCGCACCGCTTTGCGCGAGGCGCAGAAAGCCGCCGGCGAACAGGCTGCTCATACCATTCCAGCCCGGAAAATACTGTCGGCCAAAAGACGAATCCGGCATGGATATCCTGTCAATCCCCGGCAGGAAATCGGTGACAGTGTTCGCTTCGATCGCGCGTTCGAACGGGTTTGTCGTAAAATAATAAGGCGCCCTCAAATCGATGATGTCATTGCCTGCGCCCAACGTAACCACGACAGACGCGCCCGCCATGATTTCGACGCGGTCGTTGCCCTCACCCATGTCGATCCGGTTGCCGGTACGGTTTCGAAAAAACAGTCCCGCATAGTCATCGCCGCTGCCCATGTTCACGTCATAGCTGGCGTTCAAACTGAAAGAGTCGGGAAAACCGTTGTTGTCGACGTTGAAACGATCATTGCCCTCGCCAGCGTCAACCACGACCCGACCGATGGTTTTCAAACCGACGGTGATCTGATCATTGCCGGCACCGCCCAGAATCAGATCGTTGCCGCCGTCATCGACGAGCGTGTCTGCGCCATCGCCGCCTTCAAGCCGATCGTTGCCCACACCGCCGTTGATCTGGTCATCGCCGCCGCCACCGCGCAAGGTATCGTTGCCGGATTTCCCCAGCATGAAATCGTTGCCGCCCAAGCCATCGATCGTGTCGTTGCCCACGCCGCCCACCAGGCCGGCGATGAGCCGCTCCTGCGCACCGAGCACGGCCACATCGTTTCCAGCCGTACCGGTGATGATGAGGCCAGCGGGCTGTGCGCCATCCGGGCTGTAGCCGCCAAGGTCGGCTGCTGTCAGCTGGCTTGCCTGGATGTTGTTGAAGGTGAGCGAGGTGAAAACGTTACCCAACGTCAGAACCGCGTTGGCCCCTTCCTGGACCAGCCGCAGCAATCCCAGCGCAAACGGGTTTGTTGCCCCGTCCCAGTTGGGCAGGCGCGCTTCGCTCCAATCGTCAAAGACGACCTGGTCGATGCCCGGCTGATAATCCGTAATCACAACGCTGCTGATCTGGCCTTCAAACGCGTATAAACGTGCTGCGCTGCCGAACGATACTTCATCGGCACCTTCACCCAAGGTGATGATATGGCTGCGGTCGCGGGTGAGTACGACGCGGTCATTTCCGCTGCCCATGTTGATCTGATTGTCGCAACCGTTGCCGATGGTGAGCAGATCGTCGCCCGCACCGGCATTCACCGTTGCGACGTTTGAATTCCGAGAAATCACCAGGTTGGTGGTATCGATACCGATGATGTCGTTCCCGTCACCGCCATCGACACCAAGATTGTGCCTCAGGATCAACACGAACGTGTCGTTGCCGGCTTCGCCAAAAAATTGCGAGTTAGGCCCGGTGTTGAGGCCGGCCAGTCCATCGTTGCCGGCCCCACCAAACAACATATTGGTGCCGGTGTCGCCGCTTATCGAATCGTCGCCGTTGCCGCCATTCAGCACATCATCTCCGGCGCCGCCGTCCATCGTGTCGTTGCCGTCGCCGCCGTTCAGCGTGTCATTGCCGCCAAGCCCATTGATGGTATCGTCGCCGCTGGTGCCGGTCAGGATATCGTTGCCCGCCGTGCCGTTGATGATGCTGGTGACGGTCAACATGACACCGCCGGTTGCAGCCGCCCGTGCGGCGATGGGGCCGGAGAGCGGAGCCTCCAGCGTGAGGCTGCCGCCGGTGAAGGTCAGTGTGGTGCCACTGAGATTGAACGTGAAGCTCGCCAGCCTGGCGTCCGTGATGATGATCGTGTCGCCCGGCGCGAAATCGGCAATGCGATCGCCGTTCAGGCCGGCAGCCGTGTCGCGGAAGGTGTCGTTGCCAGAACCGCCAATCAGCAGGTCAATGCCGCTGCCGCCGGTCAGCAGATCGTCACCGCCCTCGCCCTTGACCTCGTCATTGTCGGCGCCGCCGTCGAGCACGTCGGCCTCCGTGCCACCCAGCAATTCATCATTGCCGGCATCGCCGAACAGTTGCTGCGAACCCGACGTCCCTGTCAGGCGATCATTGCCATCGCCGCCCGAAGCGAAACCTCTCGTCGAGATGCGATCGTTGCCAGCCTCACCATAGATCGTGCTGTGGCCCCAGCCGCCACCGATCTGGTCGTTGCCATTGCCGCCGTAGATCGTCGATGTGGCCGTGGAGCCGGTTGGCTCACCGTAAATTCCGCGACCGAATGACACGCCGTTGATCGAGGCGGAATCATCGCCGTCGCCCAGATATATGATCTTGTGGCCGCTGGAGACGCCGCCCACGATGACGAAATCATTGCCCGCGCCGGCATAGACGGTGTCGGCTCCGTTGGTGAGCGCGATATAGCCGCCGCCGGCGGTGCCCATGATGATGTCGTCGCCGTACGTGTCCCCAGGTGCGCGAAACAGGTTTTCGAAATCGCGTGGGAATGCCGACATTTCAACGACATTCAGGGTTTTTCCAACGGCGGCCGTGCCGGTTGGCGACCACCCGAGGAAATTGTCCGCATGGAATTGTGCCGCCGTTCGGCCCTGGAATGTGGCGAGCGTCGTCCATGCGTCCGACAGTTGCGAACGGACTTGCAGCAGAGCGCCGGCCGCATCGTCGATCAATCGTGCGCGCCCGGCCCCGAACGGATTGGTGATGCCAGCCGCCGGCAAGGCCTCGAAATTGTCCCACCAAATACCGTTGCGGTAATACCAGGTCGAAAATTCTAGGGAATCGCCGCCTGCGCCCGTGTCGAAATCGGTGAAGATCTGGGTTCCGCCGGCGTTGAATTCCGTGAGCACCTGATCGCGGCCGGTGCCCAAGGTTACAGTATCGACCACACCCTGGAAGGGACGAAATCGGCCAATATCGTCACCAGCACCAAGATTGAACGTCGAATTCAGCTGGTTGTAAACGAAAACCAGATCATTGCCGGCGCCCATGTCGGCATTGTACCTGGAATTCACACCGCTCCCTGCATCCAGCAGGTCGTCGCCATCGCCAGCAAAGATCGTGTCAAAGCCGTTTCCGCCGGTGATATAGTCATTGCCGCCAAAGCTATTGACGGTGTCGTCTTCCGCCGTAAGGAAAAGAAAATTGTCGGGGCCCTCGGTGCCAGTGAACGTCGCCATATAATACCCTTTGAACCAAGCAAGGTAACGTTGTCAGTGCAAGAATATTAAGCCGGAGCAATGATTTGTAAACAATGGAGTTGCACTGTGCTTTCTGCACCGTTCACGCCGCGCGGCTCGGGCATCGACCCGAAACCGCGCTTGATGAAGACCGCTCATTGGCGCTGCGAAACCTGTCTGCTATAATTTGTCACTCAGCGTCGGGACAGGGGGGTCTGGTTCACATGAGCAGCATTTCCGGCAGCGGCGCGGGGCTTTTGTGACGGTAACACCTGGCCCAAAGCCGGCACCTGCGGCCTTTACGCGCGAGATGCAGCGCAAGCTGACCCTGCTTCGCGTGACAGCCTATGGTCTTGCGGTCTGTTTCATGATCGTGATGGTTGTTCGCGGCGTGTGGATCACCCGAAACCAGATGGAAGCAGAGGTCGACCGCTCTGTTGCGGCTGCCGCCACCTTGAGCGAGGCGATGGCACGCGCCGGATCGATCGATCGGCTGGAAGTGCTGGCGGCATTGAACGCGCTGGCGCCTGCGGGCGTGACCTACCGATCGCACGCGCTTTCCGCTGGTCCAGCAGGGACTGGGACTGGACCTGGGACTGGGTCTGCGACGCCGGGCGAGGTGACCGAGGTCCGCACGGTGACGACCGCTGGCGGCAAGCTGCGGTTGATGGCGAGCATCGATCATGCTGCGATCTGGGACCGCGCATTGCGCGCCAACTTGCCCTTCATGCTGTTTGTCCTGGCGCTCGGGCTGCCGACCGTGGTCATTTTTTTGTACATGGGGTGGCTGGTCAATCGGCCCGCGCTGCTGCTGCTCGGTTTTGCGCAGTCGGGGGGCGACGAAGATCGTCACCCGCCCCAATTGCCCGGTATCTGGCATTCGGTCCTGGCGCGGCTGCAGGAACTTCGCGGTAGCCGCAAACAGATGCAGGCCTTTCTCGATCATGCGCCGATCGGCATGATGTTTCGGCATCCGACCGGAAAGCTGATCATGATCAACCGTTACGGGGCTTCGTTTTATGACATGAGCGCTGACGAACTGACCGCGCAGCCGATCAGCTTTTTCAATGTCTATTTCCCTGACAGCAAAGCGCTTGCGCATCCCTTGTTTCTTGATCCGCTGGGCGGCGCCGATACCACGGTCGAGACCGAATTTCATGCCCCGTCGGGCAAGATCATGAACATGTTGATCAAATCCTTCCCAGTGATCGACAGCGAGGGCAAGGTCGGGCTGGTCGGCAATTTCTTCGTCGATGTCACCGAAGAGCGCCGGGCGCGCGCCGATCTGGTCGAATCGCGAGCGTCGCTGCAGGCCTTTTTCGACAATCTGCCCGGGCTGGCCTTTCTTGAATCGCTTGAAGGCAGGATAATCACTGCCAACGCTTATCTCGCTGACCATTTCGGGCTGACGCAAATGCGCGCTGAATACCTGAAAGGAAAAAGTGGCGCGAAACTCTTGCCGACATCCTGGTCGCAGCACGCCAAGGACGCCGTCACGGCGAACCAGCAGGATGGCAAGCCATACTCGTTCCAGACGACGATCGACCTGCCCGATGGCCAGCGCCATGTGTCGGCGACCCGGTTTCCCATCCGCGATGCCGATGGCAAGATCATCCATGTCGGCGGTCTGGTGTTCGATCGGACCCAGGAAGTCGCCGCCGCCGCAGAGATCGCTGCATCGCGCGAAAGCCTGCTGCAATCCGAAAAGCTGGCCGCATTCGGATCGATGCTGGCCGGGGTGAGCCATGAGCTCAACAATCCGCTGGCGGCGGTGATCGGACAGACCGCGTTGCTCGCCGAGGATCTGGAAGGCAGCGAACATGCCGGGCGGATCGCCAAGATCAGGCGCGCGGCCGATCGCTGTGCGCGCATCGTACAAAGTTTTCTGGCCATGGCCCGACAGAAACTGCCCGAATACCGCTCGGTCAATATCAACGATCAGGTGCGCTCGGCGGTCGATCTGACCGAATATCAGCTGCATGCCGCAAACGTCGTGCTCGATTTGCGCCTTGATGACGCACTGCCCGAGATCGAGGCGGACCCCGATCAACTGCACCAGGTGATTGCCAACCTGCTCACCAACGCGCGCCAGGCGCTTGAGACGGTGAGCGGCGAGCGCCGGATCACCATCACCACATCGAGAGCCGGCAACGGCATCCGGCTGTCGCTGGCCGATACAGGCAAGGGCATCGATCCGACCACACGTGACCGGATTTTCGATCCCTATTTCACCACCAAATCGATCGGCGCCGGCACCGGCATCGGCCTGTCCTATTCGCGCGG
Source organism: Sandarakinorhabdus sp. (assembly GCF_040398645.1). GTDB lineage: Bacteria > Pseudomonadota > Alphaproteobacteria > Sphingomonadales > Sphingomonadaceae > Sandarakinorhabdus. The sequence continues at coordinate 15,472 of NZ_JBBATR010000040.1, read as the reverse complement.
GGTGATCGAGGCGCATGGCGGGACCATCGGCATCGAGGATGCGCCGATTGGCACCAATTTCGTGGTGACCCTGCCCTTCAGTCGCGCCGCGCCGGCAGCCGCCTTGCCCATATCGGCCGCGACGCCAGCGCTGCAAGGCCGGGCGCTGATCATCGACGACGAGCCCGACGTGGCGGAGATGCTGGCGGACATGCTGTCGCGGATGGGGATCGAGACGACCGTGGCCATCGGCGGCGTGGCAGGGCAGGCCGCCATGACCGGCGGCGCGCCTTATGATTTTCTGTTGTCCGATATCCGCATGCCGGATCTGGATGGCCCGGCGCTGCACGCATGGATCAAGACGAACCGGCCGGATCTGGTGGGCAGGATCGCGTTCGTCACTGGCGACACGCTGAGCGGCATTGCCGCCGATTTCCTCGACGGCGCGCAATGTCCCTTCCTGGAAAAGCCGTTCACGCCGGCGGCGCTGCGCACGCTGGTGGCGGACATGCTGCGCCCATCCCAACAGCCCGCATGACGGTTACAATTGTGACACGGGCGCAGCGTGCGCGTGGCCGCCCTGTTACATGGGCCTGCCATTAGTGGACCAAATGAGCCCAGCCCCCGCCCCGCAAGCGCCCGACGCCCCGCAAGCGCCC
>NZ_JBBATR010000040.1:10472-14734 GCF_040398645.1 Sandarakinorhabdus sp. | reverse complement strand
GGACCAAATGAGCCCAGCCCCCGCCCCGCAAGCGCCCGACGCCCCGCAAGCGCCCGACGCCCCGCAAGCGCCCGACGCCCCGCAAGCGCCCGACGCCCCGCCAGCCCCCGACGCCCCGAAATCCCCTGTCACACGGCTTTCGACCGAGGCCCTGGTTGGCGCCGTCATCGACGCGTCGTTGGACGCCGTCGTCATCGCCGACAGCAACGGCGATATCTTGCGGGTCAATCCGGCGGCCGAGGCGATTTTCGGGCATGCGCGCGGCTCGATGATCGGGCGGTCGATCGGTGATGCCATCGTGCCGGTGCACATGCGCGCCGCCCATGCGCGCGGCATGGCCCACCATGCCGCCACCGGCAAGCGCAAGGTCATCGGCCGCCGTGTCGAGCTGGAAGCGCTGCACGGCGACGGCCATCATTTTCCGGTCGAAATCCAGATCGAGGCGATCGGCCAGGGCGAACAGCGCGTTTACGCAGCGTTTGTGCGCGACCTGACCGAACGCCGCGCCATCGAAGCCGAGGTGGCCCGCCAACGCGAGCTGATACACCAGCAGGAAAAACATACGGCGCTGGGCGCGCTGCTCGGCGGGGTTGCCCATGAACTCAACAATCCGCTCGCCGTGGTCATCGGTCGGGCCGCCATCCTGCAAGAGGCGCTGGCTGGCAGTGCCGAGGCCAAGTCCATCGGCAAGCTGCGCGAAGCCGCCGATCGCTGCAGCCGGATCGTGCGCACCTTTCTGGCAATGGCGCGCGATACGCGGCCGCGCCCGGGGCGAGTCAATCTTAATGAATTGTTGGCCGGTGCGCTGGAGTTCGCCGGCTACAACCTGCGCGAGGCCGGCATCGTGGTGACGACCCGCTTCGATCCCGACCTCGGTCTGATCGCCGGTGATCATGACCAGTTGGTGCAGGCCTTTGTCGGCCTCATCCTCAACGCCCAGCAGGCGCTCGACCGGCACGACGGGCCCCGCACGCTGCATGTCAGCACGTTGCACGGCGCAGCGGTTGAAATCCGCATCGAAGACAGTGGCAAGGGCATCGATGCCGAATTGCGCCGCCGGGTGTTCGAACCCTTTTTCACCACCAAGGCGTTTGGCGAAGCCGGCGGCAACGGGCTGGCGGTTGCCCGCGGCGTGTTTGAAAGCCATGGTGGCACAATCGCAATCGACGAAACGATGGCCAGCGGCTGTGCCATCGTCGTGCGACTGCCAGCAGGAGAGCGGCCGTGAACACGCGCGCGCGGATCGTGGTGTGCGATGATGATGTCGATGTGCGCGACCTGCTGATCGATCTGCTCGGCAAAGATGGCTATGACGTCGTCGCCGCCGAGGACGGCATCGCGTTGCGCAAACTCGTGCCGCGGTTTCGCCCTGATATCGTGATTTGCGATCTGATGATGCCCGGCGAAGACGGCCTGTCGCTGGTGCGCTGGCTTCGCGGCGAAGGCCATGCCGCCGTGCTGATGCTGACCGCGATGGGATCCACCACCGATCGTATCGTCGGGCTGGAAATGGGCGCCGACGATTATCTGGCCAAACCGTTCGAGCCTGGCGAATTGCGCGCCCGCCTGAAGGCCATTTTGCGCCGCACCATGTCGGCCAATCTGGCCAGCGGCCGCCCGGCCGCGCGCATCAAGGTCGGCCGCTGCGTGGTCGATACCGAGATGAAGGCGATGTTCGACGAAGCCGGCGAGCGCGTCGAACTGACAGCGATGGAATATGATCTGCTCCACACCTTCATCACCCACGCCCGCCGGCCATTGACGCGCGATCAGTTGCTCGAATTCGCGCACCACAAGAAATGGGACCCGTTTGATCGCAGCATCGACATGCGCATCGCCCGGCTGCGCAAGAAGATCGAGTTCGACCCCGCCAAGCCCTCGGTACTGAAAACCGTGCGCGGCGAAGGCTATATGCTCGTTCCCGACGGCGAATGATCTGGCACACACCATTGTAACAGCGTCGTTACACGGGCGTTACCATTGAGACATTTCGGCCTGCCAATCGGCACATACCGGTTACGCGATCGCTCTAGAAACTGTTCATCGGCACTGAGGCCGAGACCAGCCAAAGGAACGCAAAATGACCAACGACACTACCAAGCAGAACACGGCTCCCCAGGAAATCGACGCCGCAGCGCTCGACCAGGTGGTCGGTGCCGGCGCCAGGGTCCCCAACGAGCGCAATCAGGAGCAGGCCGACAAGCTGGTGGGCGAACAGTTCAACAAGAAGTAAGCGCGCCGCGCTGTTTCGAACCACAATATTTCACACGGGAGAATGTCATGACCGACAAGACCAATTCCCAGAACACGCCTGCTCCGCAGGAAATCGATCCCGCCGCTCTGGACCAGGTGGTCGGTGCCGGCGTCGTTGTGCACGAGGCCCGCCAGAATGAACAGAATGACAAGCTGAGGATGGAAGAGAGTCAGAAGCGTTCGATCGCATAACCCGTTTCGGGCCGGATGCAGGCGCGTGCGGCGGGATGCCAGGCTTCCCGCGCGCCGCGTCTGCTCCGGTTCCGACAGCCATCTGATCAGTTATGAAAGTACCGATCGCCATGAGCGCCAGTCAGCCGCCGCTTGAACAGATCAGCCAGCGCCCGCGCGCTTACGTTGCCGATGGCTTCATCTCGGCGGCCGAGATTGCTGACGTGCTGGCCCGTTATGACGGGGACCAAGCCCGCGAGAGCCTTGGCATCGAATGGGGCAGCGGCATCGCTGGCATCTCGGGCGAACTGCCGGTGGCGCGCGATGCGCTGCTCGGCGCACTTGCCGCACGGATTGAGGCGGCGCTGGGCTTTGGCAACACACTGCCCGGCGCCAGCTTTCGCTTCCGCCGCTATGCGCTCGGCGATTTCCACCCCGCGCATGTCGATTGCTATGCGATCGCCGGCCATCATCTGGTGGCAACGGCACTGATCTACCTGACCGATGCTGAAGACGGCGGCGAAACCCTGTTTCCCGACGCGGCCGGCGGGCCATTGGCGATTGCCGCGCGCCGGGGCCGGATGGCCTTGTGGTTCAACTACACGCCTGATGGCGAGATCGACCCGTTCTCACGCCACCAGTCCGAAGCGCTGGTGGCCGGTGAAAAGGCCACGCTGGCCTATTTCGTCTACGCGCCATTGTTCTGCGCGGCCATCGAGCCCGCCACGGCCCGCATGCTGGAACCGGCGTGAGATGCGCCTGATCCTTATCGCCGCACCGGGGAAGCGGGAAACCGACCGGATGATCGAAGCCGCCTGCGCCGCGCGCGGGCTGCCATGCGTCAAGATCGTTCCCGGCGCCGCTGGTGGCCTCGATCTCGGCCCGCCCAGCGAACGCCGCCTGTTTTACTGCACCGGCGTCAGCCTGGCCTGCATCACAATCGAACAGATGCTGTTTCGCGCCGGCGACTCTGCGCTGCATGATCCGTTTTTTCACTACGCCAACCAGCCGCTGATCTTTCAGCGCGCCGGTCTGCCGCGTCCCGCCACCGTCTATGTGCCCGATCCCGATGCCGCAGCGCTCGCCCGGCAGGTCGCGGGGCTGGGTGGCTGGCCGGTGGTAATGAAGCTGCCGGGCACCGAAGGCGGCCAGGGTGTCAGCCTTGTCCATGATCTCGAATCGCTGCAGGCTGCGCTGGCCGTAGTGCGCAGCTCAGTGACGCTGGAGGCATATTTCGCCCATGTGCGCTGCTGGCGGGTGACCGTGTTGAACGGGGCAGTGCTCGCCGCAACCGCGCGCGTCGCCGGCGCCGGTGATTTTCGCAGCAATGGCCCCGGCAGCGGGCCGGTGGATTGCGACACGCCGCCCCCCGGGTTGGCCGAGATCGCCATCCGCGCCGCCCAGGTACTGAAGCTCGAATTCGGCGGCGCCGACATCATGGAGGCCGCCGACGGCAGCTTGCGCATCGCCGAGTTCAACTCGCCCTGTTATTTCGCCGAGCAGCAGGAACTGACCGGCATCGACATCGCCGGGGCCATTGTCGACCGGCTGATCGAAATGGGGCCGCACCCCACTGCTGCCCGTTGGTGAGGGCTTTGTTACAGCGCTGTTACGCCGTTGTTACCATTGAGGCATTTTTCACGGCCAGACGCGATATCGCCGTTACGCAGCACCCCTAAAACCTCTTCATCGGCGCTGGCCAAGCCAGTCAAACCGGATGAACCAACGGGGCAAGGAACCGGCGGCTGATCCCCTGCTGATCGTGAAACGCATGCCAACCCCGGGGCCGTCGAGGACGCCCCAACCAACCAGGAGAAGACCCATGACCGTGACCAACA
>NZ_JBBATR010000040.1:7406-10372 GCF_040398645.1 Sandarakinorhabdus sp. | reverse complement strand
CCAACCAGGAGAAGACCCATGACCGTGACCAACAACAACACCGCCGCCGAACTCAACGAAACCCAGCTCGACCAGGTGGTCGGTGCCGGCGGTCTGTTAATCGAGCGCCGTGGCAATGCAGTCGCCAGCGAGATTATCGTGCACGATACCAGCGTTCGCAAGGCCGGCGGCACGCAGACGGACTGATTGCCGAGGCGATCACGCAACCCCAGCGTCTCGCCATTGAGGCCAGCAAGTGGGGTTGGCGGCACCTGCCCGATGACGGAGGCTCCGTCCGGTCGCATTGCTGCCGCCAACCCGGCCCGCTTTGAAGATGCCGAGCCGCCGAAGTGCACGGTTCGGCCCACCTGACAAAGGTGGACATGCCGGGCACGGCGTTTAGACTGCACTGCAAGGGGAGATCCGGGCATGACCGAAACAATTTTCCGGCAATCGGCGCTCGACCGCATGGCGAGCCCCGAACGGCTTGATGCCCCCTTGAAATTGGTCGGCCGGCCAAGCTGGCTGCTGCTCGGCGCCTTTGCCTTTGCCATTGTCGCCGGCCTGATCTGGGCCATCGCGACGACCGCGCCCGTGAAAGTTTTGGCACGCGGCCTCATCATCGACCGCACCGGCCTGGCGGAAATCACTGCCGCCGATGCCGGCCGGATCGAGCGGCTTCTGGTGGCGCCCGGCGACACGGTGACGGCCGGACAGAAGATCGCCACGCTGGCCCGCACCGGCCTGGTGCGCGAAATCAACGCCGCACGTGCCAAACTCAGCGATGCCGAGGCGCGCTATGCCCGGCTGCGCAGCTTTTATGGCGCGCAAGGCTCCCGCCAAGCCGGGGCCGATGATGTGCGCCTGGCCACCATCGCGCAAACCCGCAAGGCGCTGACCGAACGTGAGCGTGACCTTGGGGCCAAAGCCACAAAGATGGAATCCCTGATTGCGCGCGGCTTCATCAAGCGCGACGAGCTGGTCAACGTCCAGATCGCGCTCGCCGATGTCCGCGAACGGCTGGCCAATCTGGGTGAATCAGCCCTGCGCGTGCGCATCGATGCCAACCAGCGCAGCGGCGAAACCGGCCTCGCCTTGCTTGATGAACAGCGCACGATCGAGGAGCAGCAGCGCACGATCGCACGGCTGTCCGCCCAGCTCGCCGATCAGCAGACCATCCGCGCGCCGCAGGCCGGAGTGGTCACCGAGGTCAAGGTCAATGCCGGCGACGTGATCGCGGCGGGCAGCGCGCTGGCGACGCTATCGCCAACCGATGGCGCGCTGGTTGCCTTGCTTTATATTCCCGCCGCTGACGGCAAGCGCGTGCTGCCGGGCATGGCCGCCGAGATCGCGCCGACAACGGTCGAGCGGTCGGTTTATGGCCATATTCCCGGCAAGATCATCGCCGTCGCGCCGCTGCCCGCCACGGCCGAAGGGATGCGCCGTGTGCTGCGCAACGATCAACTGGTGCAGGCGCTGGTTGCCGGCGGCGCGCCGATCGAAGTGCGGGTTGCGCTGACACGCGACAGCGCGAATGTCAGTGGCTTCGCCTGGTCGGCATCGAAAGGCCCCAAGACGCAGGTGAGCGCCGGATCGCCAGTCGAAGGCCGCGTGGTGGTGGAGCGCACCCGGATGATCCGCTGGCTGATCCCGGGAACCGGGCAATGAGTTGGCAGCTGGGGACCTGGCAGCTGGGACGCACCCGCTCCCCCACCGTGCTGCAGCTGGAAGCCGCCGAATGCGGTGCGGCGTCGCTGGCGATGATCCTTGGCCATCATGGCCGCCACGTGCCGTTGGACGAGTTGCGCGGCCTGTGCGGTGTGTCGCGCGATGGCAGCAAGGCATCGAGCGTGCTGCGCGCCGGCCGCGCGCTGGGGTTGACCGCCAGGGGCCTGAAGGCCGAGCCCGAACATCTCGCCGATATGCCAATGCCGCTGATTGCCTTTGTAAACTTCAACCATTTCCTGGTGGTAGACGCAATCAACGATCGTTACGTCCAGCTGAACGACCCGGCCACGGGGCGGCGGCGCGAGACCCGCGAGGCGTTTTCCGACGGTTTCACCGGCGTCGTGCTGACGTTCGAGCCGGGGCCGGCATTCGTGCGCGGCGACAGCCGGCCGAGCCTGCTGCAATCGCTTGCCGCGCGCTTCGATGGTCTGCGCCCGGCGCTTGTCTTTGTGTTCCTCACCGCGCTGGCGCTGGTGGTTCCGGGGGTATTGTTGCCGGTGTTTTCGCGTGTGTTCGTCGATTATGTCCTGATCCGCAATTTGGACGATTGGCTGACCCCGCTGCTGATCGGCATGGCGCTGACGGCGGCGGCCCGGTTCGTATTGATGGAGTTGCAGAACGAAGCGCTGCTCAAGACGCGGCAACGGATGAGCCTGGAGACCGGCGGCGCGTTGATGGCCAAGCTGCTGCGGCTGCCGGTGGCGTTTTTTGACCAACGATTTTCGGGCGAGATTGCCGATCGTGTGCGCTTGAACGAGGCGCTGGCCGATCTGCTCACCGGGCAGCTGGCTTCGGCGGCGGTCAGCCTGGTCACCGCCGGCTTTTTCCTGGTGTTGCTACTGTTTTATTACTGGCCGCTCACGATTGCGGTGGCTGTGCTCGCGATGCTCAATGCCGGCGTGCTGGTGGCCTCCAACGCAGTGCTTTCGGAACGTTTTCGCAAGATCTCCATCGACCGGGGCAAGCTGCAAGGCGCGCGCATTGCCGGCATCAAGGACATGGAGACCTTCAAGGCGTCGGGCGCGGAGGACATGCTGTTCGCGCGCTGGACCGGCCTGGCGACCCGCGTGCAGAACGGCCAGCAAGCGACAACCCGGGTCAGTGCCTGGATCGCGCCGCTGCCCACGCTGATCGGCGCGCTGATTACGGTCACCATCCTGGTGTGGGGCGGCTTTGCCGTGATCGCCGGCGAGATGACGTTGGGCGGCCTTGTCGGCTATCAGACGCTTGCCGCCAGCTTTGTTGCACCGGTTGCGGCG
>NZ_JBBATR010000040.1:1748-7306 GCF_040398645.1 Sandarakinorhabdus sp. | reverse complement strand
TCCGGATCGGGCAAATCGACGGTTGGAAAGCTCATCGCCGGCCTGGAAACGCCGCGTTCCGGCCGTGTGCTGGTTGACGGCCGGCCTCATGCCGAATGGCCGCGCGCCGCCCTGGCGGCACGGCTCGCGGTGGTGCGCCAGGAGGTGATGCTGTTCGAAGGCAGCATGAGAGACAACCTCACCTTGTGGGATCAGACCATAGCGGAACCCGACATGATCCGTGCCGCAAAGGACGCGCAAATCCATGACATCATCGCCAGCCGGCCCGGCGGCTATGATGCCCGGATCAGCGAAGGCGGCGGCAATTTTTCCGGCGGCGAAAAGCAGCGCATCGAGATCGCCCGCGCGCTGGCGCTCGATCCGGCCATTCTCATTCTCGATGAAGCGACCAGCGCGCTCGATCCGGTCAATGAACACCGCGTCATGGAAGCGATCCGGCGGCGCGGCATCACCTGCGTGCTTATCGCCCACCGACTTTCGGCGATCCGCGATTGTGATCTCATCGTCGTGCTCGAAAATGGCAAGGTTGCACAAACGGGCACCCACGAAACGCTGATGGCATCGGGCGGCCACTATGCCCGGCTGGTCGAGGCATGAGCGCGGTGCTGACGATCCGCCAGGGCAGTGCGCTGCCGCTGCCGCCGGGTGACGCGGCGTGGCGGCTGGAATCCGGCGCGGGTGAGCTTTATCTCGCGACGCCCGAACGGCAGCGGCTGGTGCGCGATATGGTGGCCGGCGATACCGTCGCAGCGCTTGCGCCGGGCCACGCCACGCTGGTGATGGTTGCAACGGCGCATTGCACATTGCTGCCCTGCGGGGCCGATGCTGCTGGCGTGATCATACGGCCCGACGAACTGGAAAGCGCCTATGCCGCCGAAGACGAAGGCAGGGCGCGGACGCTTGCTGCCAGGATCAGCGCGCGGCCGCCTGCTGGCGGCAACCGGCGCGGCGTTGCGGCAGCTTTGGCAGAAATTGCCGCCGCACTCGGGCTGGAAACCGGCGACAGCAAGGACGGCGCCTGGGATTCAGTCCCCATGCTGGCGCGCGTCGCCGGCATGCGCGCCGCGCGTGTCGTGCTGGCCGATGGCTGGTGGCGCGACGATGCCGGGCCATTGCTCCTGCGCGGCCCCGGCGGGGCTGAGGTTACCGCCGCGCTGTGGTCGCGCGGCCGCTATCGCTGTCAGGGCGTGGTGATCGATGGCGGCAAATACGATGCTTCTGCCTGGCGGCTGTTCGCGCCGCTTGCCCAGGACGTCTCCTCGTTTCGCGGCATGGCGGGCAGCATCATCGGCGGCCTGCGCCAGGAACTGCCCCTCATCGCCTTGGCCGGGCTTGGCACCGCCTTGCTTGGCGTGCTGGTGCCGCTTGCCACCGGCTGGATCTTTGATGACATCGTGCCGTCCGGTGCCGGCGGGCTGCTGATTGCGGCCGGCATCGCGCTGCTGGTTGCGGCGCTGGTTGGCGCCGTCATCGCGTCGGCCCGCACGATGGCGGTGGCGCGTGTCACCGGCCGCGGCCAGACCGCGATGGCGGCAGCCGTCGCCGACCGGGTGCTTCGCCTGCCGGCGCGATTTTTCAAGACAGTCTCGGCCGGCGACTTCAACCAGCGGCTGGAGGCGCTTGACGGCGTCCGCCAGTTGGTCACCAGCGTGCTGCTCAATGCCGGACTGACGCTGGCATTCGCGCTCATCTATCTGGTGCTGCTGCTGAGCTATGATGTCGCATTGACGCTCGCGGGGCTTACCCTGACGCTCGTCTATGCCGGCGGCGTGATCGTCAGCCGTCAGGCGCAAACCGGCCCGCTGCGCGAAGCCGCCGAGCGTGACGGGAAGCTGGCAGGACTGACGTTCGAACTGCTCGAAGGGGTGTCCAAGCTGCGCGCCGCCGCCGCTGAGAACCGTGCTCTCGCGCGCTGGACCCATGCCTACGCCCTCGAACGGGCCGCGGCCGCACGCGGCCAGCGCGCCGCCAATCACTTCGATGCCTTTGCCGATAGCTGGGGCATCGTCACCATGATGGGGCTGTTTGCAACCGCGACATTGCTGGTTCGGGCCGAGGTGCCGCCGGGCCAGTTCATTGCCTTTCTGGCCGCGTTCGCGCTGTTTCAGGGATCGTTCACGACCTTCTGCGAGGCGGTGATGGCAATTCAGACCGCCAAGCCGTTGGCCGACCGCGCCAGGCCGATCTTGCTGGCTGAAGCCGAAGTGGCGCCCGGCCGCGCCGATCCCGGCACGCTCAGCGGCGACATCCAGGCCAGCGGATTGACCTTCGGCTACGACACTGCTGCGGCGCCGCTGATCCACAATCTCAGCTTCGCGATACGGCCGGGCGAACATCTCGCCATTGTCGGCGGCTCCGGCTCGGGAAAATCCACTGTGCTGCGCCTGTTGCTCGGATTCGAAACGCCAACAACCGGCAGCCTGGCGTTTGATGGGCAGGAGCTGGCCAGCCTCGATCCGGTGCGCGTCCGCGCGCAGATCGGTGTGGTCCTGCAATCGAGCCAGTTGTTTGCCGGGACGATCTTCGAAAATATTCGCGGCGCCGCCCAGGCGACGCTCGAAGATTGCCTGACCGCTGCCGCACAGGCGGGCCTCAAGGACGATCTCGACGGCTTCCCGATGGGGTTGCACACCATGATCACCGAAGGCGCCGGCACGCTTTCCGGCGGCCAGCGCCAACGCATTCTCATTGCCCGCGCGCTGGCAGCCAAGCCGCGTATCCTGTTTTTCGATGAGGCCACCAGCGCACTCGACAACGCCACCCAGGCCATCGTTGCGCGTACGCTTGACCAGCTGAAGGCCACCCGCGTCACTATTGCCCACCGCTTGTCAACTGTGCGCAACGCCGATCGGATCTGCGTGCTGGAACGCGGACGCTTCGTTGAAAGCGGGAATTACACCGAACTCATGGCCAGGAACGGCGCCTTCGCCGAACTGGCGCGGCGGCAATTGCTGGAGAATTGACATGCGCAAGGCACTCATCATTCTTGGCGATCTCGACGACCGCGACATCGGCTGGCTAGCGCGGAGCGGGGTGGTGCGCCAGCTGGTGGCAGGCGAACGCCTGATCGATGCAGGACGCGCCATCGATCATCTCTATTTCATCACCGAAGGCAAGTTGCGCGTGACCACCCCGGGCGGCCAGCCTCTGGCGACGCTCGAAACCGGCGAAGTTGTTGGGGAAATGTCGTTCGTCCAAAAGCGCTTGCCGACGGCCAACGTGGCTGCGCTTACCGACTGTCGGGTACTCGCGATTCCCCGGGCTGCGATGCTTGCCGAATTCGCGCTCGATAATGGCATGGCCATGCGGTTCTACCGTGCGATGGCCGTGTTCCTTTCCGACCGATTGCAGGCGATGACCGGCGAGGACAGCGCTGACCTTGATGAGTTGATCCTGGACAATCTCACCCTTGCCGGCGACCGTTTCCTGCGCCTGATAGCCAGGCTGGAGGGCCGCGACATATAATGAAGCTCGGCGGAGGTGATCCGCCGCTCGGGCCCAAGCCGCCGCCTACCCCGCGATAATCCCGTGCGCGCCAACCATCAAGCCGAGCGGGGCTGCGGCGGTGGCGGCCGCCACGATCTGGTTGGTCCGCTCCGAATGCGGAACGATCGCCGGTGGCTCGGCCGGTGTGACCAGCCCCGCAAGCCATAGCGCATCCAGCGTGTTGAGCAGGTCGGCGGCGCTGATCCCGGTGATCGTATCGAGGCGGCCCGGTCCGGTTTCCAGATGACACAGGATGGCGCGCGCGGCTGGATTGTCGAAGCCGATCCGGCCCATTGCCGTCGTGAACGCATAGGTCGCCGTGTCCGCGCGCGCGTGGCCGGTCCAGACTTGCCGCAGCCGATCCGGCACGATGGCGGCCTTGTCGGCCCTTGCGGGCACATCGGCCTTCAAGAAATAGTCGGTGCGGAACGGGCAGTTGAGATAGGTATCGGTGGCGATCTCGCGCGCGCCCGTATCGGCCATGGCAGCCAGGGCCTGGCGCTGCGCCGTACGCAGCAGGAATTCGGGACGCTGGCGGCCAGGATCGGCGTTGCCGGCAAAGCGCAGCCCGCGTCCGTCCATCGCCGCGATCAAGTCGCCCGACCAGATCGGCGCCCAGTGGCGGTTGAGATATTCGTGCGGGAAATAGCCGGCCGGCAGGGTTTCGCGCTTCGCGTCCAGCCAGTCGAGCACGGCTTGAGCGATCAGGCCCTCGGCGCGCAATTGCGCGAGCGCGGCCTCGAACCTCTGCGACCCGGTGCCGGGGAGGGCGGCGGCCCGGTCGAAGATCAGGCGCTGGAACGGGATCAGCGGGGACCAGGCCGGCAAGATATTGTAGCCGATCGCCAAGGTGCCGCCCGGACGCAGCAGATGCGCCGCCAGATCGAGCGCCGCGCCCGCCGCGGCGGTGCTCACCCAGGTGACGACGCCGCGCAGGGCGACATAATCGGCGGTTCCGCAGGCAATGCCGTCCGCCGCTTCGAACGTAGCGCACTGAAAGCTCACATTCGTCAGTCCGATAGCCGCAGCCAGCGCCCGGCCTCGCGCCACATGGTCGGCCAGCGCGTCGATGCCGGCAAACCGGGCTTCCGGGTGAGCGGCGGCGAGCAGGATCAGCCCGACCCCGTCGCCGCACCCCAGATCGACATAAGTGAACGGGCCGCGCGGTTGGCGCGGCGCGGCAAGGCCGCGTTGCGCCAGGATCGCGTCGATCCACGCGGGGGTGAAGCGCTGATCCAGGCCGCTCGGATAGGCCTCATCGTCGACATAGCCGTCGATACCGGCGGCGACGCTGGGCTGAACGGCCTGGACTGCGGCGGTCATGCTCAGGTTTTGGCTTAGAAAACTCCCCTACGCTGAGGCCTGCCCGGGCTCTGGGTCGGAGCCGGGGGCTTAGCAGTTGTGCGATCTCCGCTCCCATCGTTGCCGCTGCGTGCGCCGCCAGCGACCTGATCGAGCTGCGCCTCGTCGATCTCGACGGCGCCGTCGGGGGTGATTGTCGGATCGTCTTTGTCGTTGGTGGACATCATTGGCTCCCGGGTTGAAATGGCTAGGCCTTGTTGCCTGCCTCGACCCGATCGGCCTGGGTCAAGCACCGCATTCTTCGGCAGGATGTTGACGGTGTCAAGGGCGCAAGTGGCCATGCGCACCCCCACCCCGCCTGTCGCCATCATCGGCTCCTTAGTTCAAAAGATGTGGCGTCGCCGCCCGCCCCGACCCAAGCGGCCGGAGCGGTGTGCTCAATTTACAGGATGGGCGGTGCGCCGTTGCCGTCGAAGACTTTCACGCGCGCCCCGCCCCCGGACCCGGATGTCGAGGTGGCTGCCGCTTCGCGGACCTTCTGAACGGCAGGAAGCCCGCCTGCCACGTCGCTCAACTGGGACTCTGTCAATTCGACAGTCCCATCATTTGGGATCCCGTCATTTGGCAGATCGGACATGATATTTTCCTTCAGTTTGGGTCGCCGGATGAGGCCTATTTGTTCGGGCCTACGGCCGGGTCGTAAGGCCCGGAACCTTCGGGATCTTGCTCTCACCCTTGATGCCGTCGAGCTTCAGCAGAAAATCGCTCGC
>NZ_JBBATR010000040.1:0-1648 GCF_040398645.1 Sandarakinorhabdus sp. | reverse complement strand
CGACGGTGCGGGGGACGCTGTTTCAGTCGCTCGCGACCTGTCCCCGCTGGATGAAATCAGTTGCCTATGTCAGCCTTGCCATCGCCGTTGGTGTCGCCGCCAGTAACCACGGTCATCACGCCGGGCATCGCGCGTGACATCTTGCCCGACGATACGGCCGCCGCGTTGCGGGCCTTCTGTACGGCCGGGAGCAGCAGCCCGCCGGCCACTTCGCTCAACTGGGACTCGGTCAATTCGACAGTTCCGGCATTCGGGGTCGCGTCATTTGGCAATTCGGACATCATATTCTCCTTCAGCCAGAGCCGCCGGATGCAGCGTATCTGATCAGCCGATTATATTGGGGATAGACAGCGGCGCCAGTTGCTCGCGCCGCCTTTTCGGTGAAAGAACGTGCATGGAGTTGTTCGGGCATCTTCGGGGGTGAGTTGGTGGCGGCGAAGACGGAACAATACGCCTTTTCAGAACGCCTGACCCTGGTGATGAAAGTCCTGTCGATTTCGCGTGGCGGACTTGCTTCGGCCCTGGCCGTCGACAAGTCGCTCGTCTCGCGCTGGCTGTCAGGCGCGACCCTGCCGAGCGATCCCAACTTGGCCCGACTGACGATTTACATCGCCCGGACCATTCCCCACTTCACCATGTTGGACTGGGAAGCGGATGCTGCCCACATGGCGGCCCGCCTCGGGCTCACAGACAGCCTGGACGACATCCATGCCCCCTCCGCGCCATCGAGCCCTCGCCAAGATCAGCCCCATCCGGTCGACCTGCCGGCGTTCGCCCAGCTGCCTGCGTTCGGCACTGCCATTCACGAGACGGCAGCACGCGGCCCGCGCTATTGCGGCCTGTGGCGCGCCTGGATGCCAACCTTTGGCCGGCCCGACGCCTTCCACCTCGAACACACCGTCCTGTGGCAGGATGGCCCCTGGCTGGGCGGGGTTGCGGTCGGGGTGTCCTATCGGTGGCCGCTCGTCGGCCTCATTGCCAACGGCCAGCTTTTGCTGATCATGTCCGACACCAGTGACATGGTGTTCAGGCAGTTCAATCGCGCCGACGAGCCGATCATCGATCAGATCGACGGTCTGATGCTGGCCGCCGCTTCGCTGCCACACCAGGCGCCCACGTGCAGCCGGGTGGTGATGGCGCGCCTGCTCCCGCCGGACGCGCGTCGCGACGATATCGAAGCCGCGCTGTCCAGCCATGCCGCGGAACGGCGGATATTGACACCAGCTGAGCTGCCGCCCGGCCTGCTTGGAGGCTTGTTGCCAGATACCGGGTCGACTGCAAGCCTCAGCGGCGGTGAGCGTCTGCTGCGCGCCGACACCACGCAACGCCTTGTGAAAACCCGATGGTTCTAGGCGGCTGAGCAAAACCCGTCTGAAGGCTTGATTGCAGCCGGGCCTTGAATTTTCGACGGCTGTGGGGCCAGCGCCCCAACGTGACGGGATCATGAACAGTGAGTATTCGGCCGTGGTCGAAGCGTATACGAAGCGCGTGACCAAACAAGAGAATCGAACTGGACTTGTAACGGTTTCGTGTCGGTGACTTGAACGTAAAACACTCGCTCAAGGAGACCGGAGAGATGATGAAGCATACGGAAGAGGTGGCTCGGCTAATCTGGACAGTGGGCTAAGTGGAGTTTCTGCCTGAAGGC
>NZ_JBBATR010000039.1:0-20926 GCF_040398645.1 Sandarakinorhabdus sp. | reverse complement strand
CGTCGAACGGGTTCAGCGCGCAGGCGCGCGCGCTGCCCCGCCGGCCGGTCTTGCGCCTGTCGGCGCGCTGCGCCGGGCGCTGCGCGCTCGCGGCGCGGCGACTAAAACATCGGCTGATTGTGAATGCCGCATTCGGTTTTGTCCCAGTGGCGCCAGCGGCCGGCGCGGGGGTCTTCGCCGGGCTGGACCTGGCTGGTGCAGGGCTGGCAGCCGATGGAGGGGTAGCCGGCGGCCTCGAGCGGGTGGCGCGGAAGATCGCGGGCGGTGAAATGCGCGTCGATGGCGGCTTTGTCCCAATCGGCCAGCGGGTTGATCTTGAGGCGGCCGGCGTCCATTTCAAAACGCGGCAGGCCGGCGCGGCCGGATTGCGCGGCTTTGCGGCCGGAAATCCACGCATCAAATGGTGCCAGCGCGCGGCGCAGCGGCTCGACCTTGCGCAGATCGCAGCAGCCATCGGGATCATAGGCCCAGCGCAAGCTTTTGTCGTCTTGGGCAGCAAGTTCGTAGGGGTCGGGGCGAAACACCCGCAAATCCACAAGCCCAAGCTGTTCGGCCAGCGCATCGCGGTAGGCCAGAGTTTCACCGAACATTTTCTGGGTGTTGATGAAAATCACCGGCACTCTGCGATCGGCCGCCGCCACCAGATCGAGCAGCACCGCCGATTCGCTGCCGAACGAGGACACCGCCGCCACCCGGCCCTTGAGTGTGCCCGCCAGCAGATCGGCCAGCATGGCCGCAGCGGGGACGCCGTCATATTGCGCGGTCAGGCGCGCCGCGTCGGTGGCGGTGAAGGCCGGCGCCGTGTCGATCGTGTCGAGCTGCCGCGCCGCCACCGCTTCCAACGCGGCGCCGCTAGCCATGCCGCAGCGCCCAGACCGGCGCGAGACCATCGGCGGCCTTCATGTAAACATAGGGGAAGCGGGCGAACGTGGCGGCAACAACGACAGGATCAAGCGGCGCATCGGGCGCGAAACTGTCAAAACCCACTCGCCGCATGAAGCCAAGCTGATCGACCAGCACATCGCCGGCCGCGCGGATTTCGCCGCCAAAGCCAGCCTCCCGCAGGATGCGCGCCGAGCTGTAGCCACGGCCGTCGCGGAATTTGGGAAAGGCGATTTCAACGAGCTTCAGCCGGCCAAGGTGCGGCAGCAGCGCGCGCACATCATCACCCGGATCGATGCGGACGGCGGCAAAATTGCCGCCAGAGCCATTGGCAGCCAGGAAATCCGCCAGCGGCGCGATCGGGCTTTCGAACGGTGCATCGCTGCGATAGCGCAGCCGCGCCGGTGCATCATCTAGCGCGGGCGGCACCGCGCCAGCGACGGCCTGTTGATCCTGATTATCCATAGACGGCGGCCTTGAACGGGGCCGGCCCGAGCCGGCGGTAGGTGTCGAGGAAGCGTTCATCGGGAGCGGTGCGGGCGCTGCGATAAAAATCGATCAGCTTGTCGACCGCTTCGATTATGCCGTTTTCGTCAAAGCCAGGCCCGAGGATCTTGGCCAATGACGCGTCTTCGGCGCCGGAACCGCCAAGCAGCAATTGATAGGCTTCTTCGCCCTTTTTATCGACGCCCAATATGCCGATATGGCCGGCATGGTGGTGGCCGCAGCCGTTGATGCAGCCGGAAATCTTGATCTTCAGCTCGCCGATATCCTGCTGCGCGGCCACATCGGCTTCGAATTTGGCCGCGATGCGCTGGGCAATCGGGATCGAACGGGCATTGGCCAGCGTGCAATAATCCATGCCGGGGCACACGATGATATCGGTGACCATATCAAGATTGGGCGTTGCCAGCCCAGCCGCATCAAGGCCCTGCCAGACCGCGTAAAGATCGGCCTTGCGAACATGCGCCAGCACCAGATTCTGGCTGTGGGTGACGCGGATTTCGTCGTGGGCGTAGCGTTCGGCCAGATCGGCAATCACATCCATCTGCGCCGACGACGCATCACCGGGAATGCCGCCCTTGGGCTTCAGGCTGATGGTGGCGATGGCATAGCCCGGCGCGCGGTGGGCATGAACATTCTGCGCCACCCAGACCGCAAAATCAGGATCGGACAGATCGAGCGTGTCTGGCGCGGCGGGATCAAAGGCCGGGGCGGCAAATTGCGCAATGATCCGGTCATATTCGGCCTGCGGTGCATCTAGGCCGAGCGGTTCCAGTTCGGCCCATTCGGCTTCGACCTGCGCGGTGAATTCGGCAATGCCAAGCTCGCTGACCAGGATCTTGATGCGCGCCTTGTAGATATTGTCGCGGCGGCCATAGCGGTTGTAAACGCGCAGGATCGCCTCGCAATAGCTGAGGAACTGCGCCACCGGGATGAAATCGCGCACGATCTGGCCGATGATCGGGGTGCGGCCCATGCCGCCGCCGACATAGACGCGAAAACCCAGCGCGCCGGCGGCGTTGGTGCGCAATTGCAGGCCGATATCGTGCAACTGGATGGCGGCGCGGTCGGTGTCGCTGGCGATCACGGCAATCTTGAACTTGCGCGGCAGGAACGAAAATTCCGGATGCAGCGTCGACCATTGCCGCAGCAACTCGGCATAAGGGCGCGGATCGGCCAGCTCATCGGCGGCGGCACCGGCGAATTGATCGGAGCTGATGTTGCGGATGCAATTGCCGCTGGTCTGGAAGGCGTGCATTTCCACCTTGGACAGATCATCGAGCAGATCGGAAAACTGCTCCAGCTTGATCCAGTTATACTGGATATTCTGGCGCGTGGTGAAATGGCCGTAATCCCGGTCATAGGTGCGTGCGATATGCGCCAGCATACGCATCTGGGTGCCAGACAGCGTGCCATAGGGGATTGCAACGCGCAGCATATAGGCATGAAGCTGCAGATAGAGGCCGTTCATCAGCCGCAGCGGCTTGAACTGATCTTCGGTGATTTCACCGCGCAGCCGGCGGCCGACCTGGTCCTTGAATTCGGCAACCCGGGCATCAACGATGGCTTGGTCAAAGTGATCATAACGGTACATCAGATGGCATCCGTGGCAAGGCTGCCGCGCGCGAGATCGGCGCGGACACTGGGACCAGACGCGCGCACGCGCTGGCGGGTGGTGGTGGGCAACCAATTGCCGGGCGTCCCGGTCACATCGATCAGCACCGGATCATTGATGCGTTCCGCGGCAATCAGGCTGGCGACCAGCGCGTCACCTTCCGCGCCGATTTCGGCGGCATGGCTGATGGCCGTGCTCCAGTCGCTGCCGTTCCACCACAGCACATCACCGGTTTCGAGCCGATTTCCCGTCAGAACACGCGGCATGTTTCGTCCTTTGCCATGGCGCGGGCAGCCGGCAGGGCCGCAACATCGCCAACAATGATAAGCGCCGGTGACGCGATGGCTTCGCGGTCCACCAGCCCGGCCAGATCGGCGAGCAGGCTGGTAACCAACCGCTCACCGGCCTGCGTGGCACGTTCCACCACGGCCACCGGGGCATCGGGGGCGAGGCCATCGGCCATCAATTTGTCGGCAATGGCACCAGCCCCGGCGACGCCCATATAAATCACCAGCGTGCGGCCCTTGCCGGCCAAGCCAGCCCAGTTTTGCGCGGCAAGGCCGCGGCACTCGCCGGCAACAAAGCTGACAATCGAGGCATGATCACGATGGGTGAGCGGCAGCAGCAGTGATGCCGCAGCGCCATTGGCTGCCGAAATGCCCGGCACCACCGTGACCGGCACACCCGCCGCGCAGCAGTCATCAACTTCTTCGCCGCCGCGCCCGAAGATGAACGGATCACCGCCCTTCAGGCGCACGACATTGTGGCCGGCCTGCGCCTGCGCCACCAGCAACGCGCCGATTTCGTGTTGGGGGACGGTGTGCCGCGCCCGGCGTTTGGACACATCGATGCAGCGGGCGGTGGCCGGGATCAGCGCCATCACCTCCGCGCCAACCAGGCCGTCGTGCACCACCACATCGGCTGCCGCCAGCGCGCGCACGGCACGCACCGTCAGCAGATCGGCGGCGCCGGGGCCAGCGCCAACCAGCACGACGCTGCCGAAATCTTGGGAATTTTTCATGTCCCCTTGTGCAGCAAGCTGCGGCACAAGGGGAGCAAGGCTTTCTTTGCGCGCGGTTAGCGCAGGTTGCGCGTCATGCGCGCAGCGCGGTTACTCAGGACCGAACGTGCGCTGCCACCAGCCCTTGCGCGGCGGCGGCGCGGCCGCTGCTGGCTCGGCGGCAACCTCGGTTGCTGGCTGTGCCACTGGCTCTGCTGCCACAGGCTCAGCCGGCACGGGCTCGGCTGGCACAGACTCGGCAGAAACGGCGGCGTCAGACACGGGCTCGGCAGACACGGGAGCGTCAGCTTCAACCTTCTTGCGCCGGCTGCGCTTGGCCGGCGCGGCTTGTTCGGCAACGTCCGGAACCACGGCTTCGGGTACCGCAACCGGCTCGGGTGCCGGCTCGGCTTTCTTGCGGCGGCTGCGCGCAGGCTTGGCTGGCGGCTCCTGGGCGTCTACCGCCGCAGCAACTGGTTCCGGCACAGCCGCATCGGCTGCCACCGGAGCTTCCACGGCTACCGGCTCAGCCTTCTTGCGGCGGCTGCGCTTGGGCTTGGTTTCGCCAGCTTCCAGCAGGGGCTGTGGCTCCGGCTCGGGCTGCGCCTCGATCTCGGCATCCAGCTGGTCGCCATTGTCGCCTGCATTGGCCTGATCACCGCCGCGTTCAGCAGTGCCGCGGCGGCCGCGGCGGCCACGGCGGCGACGCTTGCGCCGCGATGCCCCGGCTTCGCCATCACCGGTCTCGGCATCACCATCGGCGTCATTGCCATCGGTATCCAGTTCCGTTTCGTTACCGGCGCCCAGATCGTCGCTTGCATCGTCGTGCGTATCGTCATGCGCATCGGCCGGCGCTGGCGCTGCATCATCAGTGGCAGCGCTGCCATCATCACGGCGGCCACGGCCACGGCGGCGGCCACGGCCACGTCGGCCACGCCGATCATCCTGATCGGCATCGCTGCGTTCGCCATCATCGTCCCGGTCGTCATCATCGCCCGGTTCGCTGCTGTCCAATTCCGGTTCGTCGTCCACCCGCACGATGGCTGGCAAGGCCGCCAGATCCACCTTCTTGGAGGACGGAGGCCCACCGGCATCAATCTCGAAATTGGGGCCGATCAGGCCATCATCCGGGCGGGTGAGGATCGCCACGCCATAAAGCTCTTCCAGTTCGGCCAGTTCGATCCGCTTGCGGTTGAGCAGGTAAACCGCAACTTCCTCGCTGGCCCGCAGCATCAATTCGCTATGGCGGCCGCGCACGGCTTCGGCTTCCAGCGCGCGCAACGCTGCCAACGCCGCCGACGCCACCGAACGCACCATGCCAGTGCCTTCGCACATCGGGCAGATATGCGTGGAGGCTTCCAGGATGCCGGTGCGCAGCCGCTGCCGGCTCATTTCCATCAGGCCAAAGCTGGAAATGCGCCCGATCTGCACGCGGGCACGGTCGTTTTTCAGGCCTTCCTTCATGGCCTTCTCAACCTTGCGGACGTTGGAGCCATTTTCCATGTCGATGAAATCGATCACCACCAGGCCCGCCATGTCGCGCAGGCGCAATTGCCGGGCGATTTCGTCAGCCGCTTCCAGGTTGGTTTTTGTGGCGGTTTCCTCGATGCCATATTCACGGGTCGATCGCCCGGAGTTGATATCGATCGCCACGAGCGCCTCGGTCGGGTTGATGACGATATAGCCGCCCGATTTCAGCTGCACGACCGGCTGATACATGGCCTCCAGCTGGCCTTCGACGCCAAAGCGTTGGAACAGCGGCACCGTGTCCTGATACTCGACCACCTTGGCCGCATGGCCCGGCATCAGCATCGACATGAAGCGGTGCGCCGCTGCAAAACCGCCGCTGCCTTCCACCAGCACCTGTTCGATATCGCGCGAATAGATATCGCGGATGGCACGCTTGATCAGGCCACTGTCTTCATGGATCAGCGCCGGGGCCTGGCTAGCCAGGGTCTTTTCGCGAATTTCATCCCACAGCCGGGTAAGGTAATCGAAATCGCGCTGAATATCGTCCGCGCCGCGCTTCAGGCCGGCGGTGCGCACGATAGCGCCCATGCCGGATGGCAGATGCAGATCGGTCATGATCTGCTTGAGGCGCTTGCGGTCGCCCGGATTGGAAATCTTGCGCGAAATGCCGCCGCCATGCGCGGTGTTGGGCATCAGCACGCAATAGCGGCCGGCCAGGCTGAGATAGGTGGTCAGCGCCGCGCCCTTGGAGCCGCGCTCTTCTTTCACGACCTGGATGAGCATCACCTGGCGGCGGCGGATAACCTCTTGAATCTTGTAGCGCCGGCGCAGCGCCATGCGCTTGCGGCTCAGCGATTCGGTGGGCTCGTCATGCTGCCCGCCGGTTTCCAGCACGTCATCGCTGTCATCGCCTTCGTCGTCGTGGCCGTGATCGTCTTCGGCCAGTTCGGCTTCTTCGCGCAGCAGCGCTTCGCGGTCTTCCTTGGGGATCTGATAATAATCCGGGTGGATTTCCGAAAACGCCAGAAAGCCGTGGCGATTGCCGCCATATTCAACGAACGCCGCCTGCAGCGAAGGTTCGACCCGGGTAACCTTGGCAAGATAGATATTGCCCTTCAGCTGACGCCGATCAGCCGATTCGAAATCAAATTCCTCGATGCGTTGGCCATTGACCACGGCCACCCGCGTTTCTTCCGGGTGGCGGGCGTCGATCAGCATGCGATATGACATTGAAATGCTCCGTAGCGCGCGGCCGTGTGCATGGGCCCAGTGGCTGGGCGGCGATGCGGCGGCGCGGAATGAAAAAGCCGGCAGCAGGCCGGACTGAAGTTGTTTTGAGCGATTGACGATGTGCGGCGGAGACACCAGCCGGCGAGCGCAGCGCGGGGCGCTGTGCGTCGACCAAGAGGTGCAATCCGTTCATCCGCATCCTTGCAATGTGCACCGGGCCAATGAACAGCTCCGGCCGGCTTCTGATCCGGTCCCGCCAAACACCGAGCCAACGGCCGGCAGCGCGGGAACGCACCAAAAGCGACAGCACAAAAAAATACTGTCATCTGTCTGCTAGCAGGCGCTTGGCATTGCGGCAAGTGTGCGGCTATACCATCACGGAAGAGCCTGATGTTACTGGAATTTTTGCAATGCGCTTTGTTCTAAAATCCTGTGCTGTCGCGATTGCTGCGTTGGCTGCCCATGCTGCATCCGCCCAAACGCGAGTGCAAAGCCCGGCAGCCGCCGCAGCCCCGGCGCCGCTTACCCTCGAACGCGTGTTTGCTTCGCCGGCCTTGTCTGGCCCACGGCCGCGCGTGCTCAAGCTGTCGCCGGATGGCAAGCTGGCCACACTGCTGCAAAGCCGCGCCGATGACCGCGACCGGTTCGATCTGTGGGCGGTTGATACCAGCACCGGCGCGCGGCGCATGCTGGTCGATTCGACCAAACTCGGCAGCAGCGGGCCGTTGTCCGAAGCGGAGCGCATGAACCGCGAACGCCGCCGCCTCGGCGGCATCACCGGCATCGTCGATTATGCCTGGGCACCCGACAGCCGCCGCCTGCTGGTGCCTGTCGATGGCGATCTGTGGGTGGCCGGCTTGGATGGCAGCGTGCAGCGATTGACCGACACAAAAGCCACCGAAACCGACGCAAAACTGTCGCCCAAAGGCAAATATGCCAGCTTTGTGCGCGATGGCCGGCTGTTCGTGACTGACATCGCCGCCGGCACCGCACGCGAAGTGGCCGGCGAAGAGACGGCAAAAGTCCAATGGGGCGTTGCCGAATTCATCGCGCAGGAAGAGCTTGGCCGTTTCGATGGCCATTGGTGGTCCCCCACCGATGGCCGCATCGCCGTCGCCCGTGTGGATGAAACGCCCGTCAACGAAGTGACACGAGCCGCCATCGGCGCGGACGGCACGCGGCTGTTCACCCAAGCCTATCCGGCGGCCGGCACTGCCAATGCCGACGTGTCACTATGGCTCGTCAATCCGGACGGCAGCGGCAAGACCAAAGTCGATCTGGGGCCGGACAGCGATATCTATGTCGCGCGGGCGGCATGGGCGCAGGATGGCGGCACCCTGTACGTCCAGCGTTTACAGCGCGATCAAAAGCGGCTTGATATCTTGGCTGTCGATCCGGCAACCGGGGCGTCGCGGGTGCTGCACAGCGAAACCGCCGCAACCTGGATCAACTTGCACGACACGTTCCGCGCGCTGAAGGATGGCAGCATCCTGTGGGCCAGCGAGCGGGACGGCTATCGCCACCTCTACCGGCTGGCGGGCGGCGCAGCGGCGCAATTGACCAGCGGTCGCTGGGCCGTGTCCGAACTGGTCGGCGTCGATGAACAGCGCGGCCGACTGTGGTTTACCGGCTTTGCCGATACCACGCTGGAAATGCATGTTTATGCGCTGGATTGGAAAACGCCCGGCGCCCAGCCGATCCGGCTGACTGCGCTTGGCGGCATGCATGATGCGGTGATGGACGCTGCCGGCCAGCGCCTGATCATCACGGCCACATCCCCGCGCCAGCCCGCGCAGGTCTGGCTGGCGGATGGCGCCGGCAAGCGGCTGGCCTGGATTTCTGAAAACCGGCTGGATGCGGGCCACCCTTACGCGCCCTATCTGGCGGCGCACACCGAACCCAGCTTTGGCACGCTGCAGGCCAGCGATGGCCAGAGCATGGATTGGCGCCTGCTCAAGCCCACGGGTGCCGGGCCATTTCCGGTGTTGATGCAGGTCTACGGCGGCCCGCATGCCCAAAGCGTCGACCGGCGCTTTCCCGCGGTAATCGAACAATATCTGGTGCAAAAAGGCTGGGCGGTGTTCCAGATTGACAATCGCGGCAGCAACAATCGCGGCAAGGCGTTCGAAGACCCGATCAATCGCGCCATGGGCACAGCCGAAGTGGCCGATCAGTTGCAGGCACTGGCGTGGGTGAAGCGGCAGCCATGGGCCAAAGCCGACAAGGTGGCGGTGAACGGCTGGTCCTACGGCGGCTATATGGTGCTGAAATTGCTGGAGGCGGCCCCCGGCGCGTTCGCCGCCGGCATCTCCGGCGCGCCGGTGACGCGATGGGAGCTGTATGACACCGCCTATACCGAGCGTTATTTGGGCAATCCCGCCAAAGACGCCGGGCCGTACCAAAGTTCCGGCGCACTTTCAGATGCCGCCAAGATCAGCGATCCATTGCTGGTCATCCACGGCATGGCCGACGACAATGTCGTGTTCGAAAATTCAACCGCATTGATCAGCGCGCTGCAAAAGGCCAATCGGCCGTTTGACCTGATGGTCTATCCGGGTGCCACCCACGCCACGCCGGGGCTGGAAGTGCACACGTGGATCACGCGGCTGAAGTTTCTGGGGCGGACGGTGGCGCCGACGGGGTATTGAGGGGGCGGCCGGCGGCGGAGCCGCCGAGTCCGCTGGCTTATGAGAAGAGAAGACAGGTAAGGACAGGAAAAGCGTGGCGGAGCCACACCGTCAGACGACACAAAAAAGGGCGGCCTGTTGGGGCCGCCCTTTTGGTCGCTGGCCGAGCCGATGCGAGTCGGTGGACAACGCTGCGCGTTGTCCACGCGCGGCATTAACGGCTGTAAAATTCCACGACCAGATTTGGCTCCATCTTCACCGGATAAGGCACTTCGTCCAGCGTCGGGATGCGGACGTAGGTGGCCTTCGGGCCTTCGACGGAGACATATTCCGGCACATCACGCTCGGTCAGGCCTTGCGCTTCGAGCACCAGGGCCATTTCCTTGGCGCGGCTGCCCAGCTCGATCACATCGCCGGGCGACATACGCGCCGAACCGATGTTGCAGCGGCGGCCGTTGACCAGGATATGGCCATGGTTGACGATCTGGCGAGCGGCAAACACCGTTGGTGCCCACTTGGCGCGATAGACCATCATGTCGAGCCGCTGCTCGAGCAAACCAATCAGATTCTGCGAGGTGTCACCCTTCATGCGCACCGCTTCGGCATAGACCTTCCGGAACTGCTTTTCGGTCACGTCGCCATAATAGCCCTTGAGCTTCTGCTTGGCGCGCAGCTGGATGCCGAAATCGCTGACCTTGCCCTTGCGGCGCTGGCCGTGCTGGCCGGGGCCATATTCACGCTTGTTCACCGGGCTCTTGGGACGACCCCAGATATTCTCGCCCATGCGGCGATCAAGCTTGTATTTCGCGTTGGAACGCTTTGACATGATAATCCTTCAGATTTGCGCTTGACGTTGTTCCCGGTCTCGCCGCGTCAGCCCGCAGATTTGCCTGCCGCTGACGTGGGCCACCGCTTCACCGGGGTGCGGGGCCAAATGCGAAGCGGGTGCGGTACGAGCGGGCGCGCGCCGAGTCAAGCACACCACGGCCTTCTTAACGGCCGATCCGGCCAAAATCCTTGACTTTGCGGCCTCGAATCGTCACCAGCCTGCGTTCATTCCATTATCGAAAGCCGTAAGCTCATGGCACGTGTGACCGTCGAAGATTGCGTGGACAAGATCCCGAACCGGTTCGATCTGGTGTTGTTCGCTGCCCAGCGCGCGCGCAACATCTCGTCCGGATCGGAACTGACCATCGACCGTGACCGTGACAAGAACCCGGTCGTGGCGCTGCGCGAGATCGCCGAGGAAACCGTGCACCCCGCTGAATTGCGCGAAACCATCGTACTGGGCATGCAGAAGGTCCAGGCCGATGATGACGACACGCCTGATGCGATCGTCTCGTTGTCGGCATCTGCCGAGGCGCTCCGCATCACGGCTGCGCAGCCGCCGCGCAATCAGAATATGGGTGGTGAGTACGAATGAGGCGGCACGAAATAGCGTAGCTATTTCGAGACTCGCCGAATTCCGGCCGGCGACCAAAAAAGGCGGCCCTCCAGCCGCCTTTTTCGTGAGTCGTCCGACGACGTGGCTTTGCCGCGCTCTTCCTGCCTTTTCTTAATCCACTCAAGCGGACTCGGCAGCTCCGCTGCCGGCCGCCCCCGCAAGCATCGACAGTCGGCGCAGTATGGCTCACCCAGCCAGCCCCCACCACCCTTGCGCCGCCCCGCAATCCCTTGCACGATGCTAGGCTATGCTGCGCCAGTATGAATTGGTTGAACGGGTCAAGGCCTATGATCCCGATGCGGACGAGGATCTGCTGAACCGCGCCTATGTGTTTTCAGTGAAGGCGCACGGCAGCCAACTTCGGGCCAGCGGCGATCCCTATTTCAGCCATCCCATTCAGGTTGCCGGCATTCTCACCGATCTGAAGCTCGACGACCAGACCATTGCCTGCGCCATCCTGCACGACACCATCGAAGACACGGTGGCGACTCAGGCCGAGATTGACCGGCTGTTCGGGCCTGAAGTGGGCCGGCTGGTTGACGGCGTCACCAAATTGTCGCGCATCGAAACCCAGACCGACAATGAACGTCAGGCGGAAAACCTGCGCAAGTTCTTGCTGGCGATCTCCAACGATATCCGTGTGTTGCTCGTCAAGCTGGCTGATCGCCTGCACAATATGCGCACGCTGCACCACATCAAGAAAGAGGACAAGCGCCGCCGCATCGCCCGCGAAACCATGGATATTTATGCGCCGCTGGCGGAGCGTATCGGCATGTACGGCTTCATGGAGGAAATGCAGGAACTGGCGTTTCGCCATCTGGAGCCCGAAGCCAGCGCCACGATCAGCCAGCGCATGGACCGGCTGCGCGAAACCACCGGGGCCAATGTCCACCGGATTTCCGGCCAGATCGAGGGCTTGTTGCGCAGCAAGGGGCTGGCAGCCAGCGTGACCGGCCGCGAAAAACGCCCCTATTCGATCTGGCGCAAGATGCAGGCCCGCCAGATGAGCTTTGAACAATTGTCCGATGTGATGGCGTTCCGGGTGATCGTGGATGATGTGCCCGATTGCTACCGGGCGCTCGGCATCGTCAACGGGCGGTGGCCGATGGTGCCCGGCCGTTTCAAGGATTTCATTTCCACGCCCAAGCCCAATGGCTACCGATCGCTGCACACGTCGGTGCTGCTCGGCAACGAGGCGGCCCGCATCGAGGTGCAGATTCGCACCGGCCTGATGCACGAAGAGGCCGAGCTTGGGCTGGCGGCGCACTGGGCTTACAAGCTGGGCAGTGAAGGCGCTCCGGCGCGCGAAGCCTATCCGTGGATCGAGGATCTGCTGGACGTGCTGCAGGATGCCGCCAGCCCGGAGGAATTGCTTGAAAATGCCCGGCTGGCGATGTTCCAGGATCAGGTGTTTGTGTTCACCCCCAAGGGCGAGCTGTATCAATTGCCCGGCGATGCCACCCCGGTCGATTTTGCCTATGCCGTGCACAGCGATCTGGGCGATGCCTGCGTGGGTGCCAAGGTGAATGGCCAGGTAGTGCCGCTGCGCACGCGGCTGGTGAACGGCGATCAGGTCGAGATCATGAAGGGCAAGGTGAAGGCCCCTGATCCGGCGTGGGAGGGTTTTGTGGCCAGCGCCAAGGCGCGCGCTGCCATCCGCCGCCATGTTCGCCACAAGCGCCGCGAGGAATTGCAGGCAATGGGCGCCAAGCTGCTGGACGCCGAAGTTGCCCGGCTGCGGATCAGCTTGTCAGATGAGCTGCTTGGCCCCGCGCTGGGCCGGCTGAAGCTGCCGGACCGCGCGGCGCTGGAACTGGCAATGGCTGAAAATCGCCTGACCGATGACGAAGTGGCCGAAGCCCTGGTGCCCGGCGCCGCCGCCCGCCCGGCCCGGCCGCAAGGCCGCCATGCCAGGGCCGATGCCGCGATCTCCATCGAAGGCCTGACGCCGGGCGTGGGCTTTTTGCTGTGCGATCATTGCCGGCCGGTGCCCGGCGATCGCATCGTCGGCGTGCGTGCGCCCGATGGCCCGATCTGCGTGCATGCCATTGATTGCGACGAGCTCGCCGATGAAAGCGGCGAATGGTTCGAGGTGCGCTGGGGCACCGAAGCTGCGGTGGCCGCTGCCCGCATCGCTGTTGTGGTGCACAACCAGCCGGGCGCATTGGCCAGCCTGGCGGCCAGTATCGCTGCCCACAACGCCAATATCGTTGGCCTGACCCTGAAGCATCGTGACCGTGAATTTCACACCGATCTCATCGACATCGAAGTGGAAAGCGTGGCGCATCTTGCCACCATATTGGCTGCCCTGCGCCAGGTGAAAGCCGTGGTTTCGGCGGACAGGGTGCGCCAGTAATGCCGCTTGGCAAAGCCGGCGGGGCCTGCCAATCGCGGCATGTGTCGATTCAGGAGTGTCCCGCGATGACCGATGACGAGGTTCTGGCCGAATTTCGGGCTGCCGAGGCGCTGCTGGAAGGCCATTTCATCCTGTCATCGGGCCTGCGATCTTCGCGTTACCTGCAGTGCGCGCGCGTGTTGATGGACCCGGCCCGCGCCGAGCGGCTGGCCAGGGCGCTGGCTGCCAAGATCCCCGCCGCTGTGAAGGCACGGATCACCGCCGTGATTGCGCCAGCGATGGGCGGCTTGATCTGCGGTCATGAACTGGCGCGCGCGCTGGGGGTCGATTCGATGTTCGTTGAACGGCCCACCGGCAGCTTTGAACTGCGGCGCGGTTTTCGGCTGGAACCGGGGCAGCAGGTTCTGCTGATGGAAGATGTCGTGACCACCGGCCTGTCGGGCCGCGAAGCCATTGCCGCGGTGAACGCTGCCGGCGGCACCGTGATCCATGCCGCCGCGTTGGTCGACCGGTCAGATGGCGCAGCCGATTTGGGCGTGCCATTCACGCCGCTGATCCGCCTTTCCGTGCCCAGCTACCAGCCGGGTGCACTGCCGCCCGAACTGGCAGCCATCCCGGCGGTGAAGCCCGGCAGCCGGGCGGCATGATCCCTGCCAAACACGTGATTTGGGCGATGATCCTGGCCGGCGCTGCCGGCGCCGCAGCAGCGCCGCCGCCGCCGTTGACCAACATGTGGCAGGCGGCGTCGGCGGCCGCACGCACTGGCGGGTTGAATGGGCATCTGGTGGTGGCCGACAGCCAGTCCAACTACGGCGAGGACATCGGCAAGCCCGGCAAAACCGGACAATTCTGGCGCTGGGCATCGGTCACCAAGCAGATCGTGGCGGTGCTGGTGATGCAACAGGTCGATGCCGGAACGGTGGCGCTCGATACGCCGATCAAGGCCTATGTGCCGCAGCTGCCTGTCACCAATGCCGACCGGATCACATTGCGGCAGTTGCTAGCCCACACCAGCGGCTTGCCCAACGCCCAGGACGGCCCAATGAACGCGGCGGGCACCGAATTGGCCTTGCTGGACCGCAGCACGCCGCGGCCAGCCCCTACAATCGACGCCCGTGGCATCAACGCCGTTTGCACGGGCGCAGCCAAGGCAGCGCCGGGTGAGCGTTTCGAATATAATAATTGCGATACGCAAGTGGCGGGCGCGGTGCTGGAAGCGGTCACCGGCAAGACATTGCGGCAACTGCTGCGCGCGCAGCTGTTCAAGCCGCTGAAAATGGACGGCGCCAGACTGTTGCAGGCCGGTGACGCCGCCGGCCGCACAGGCTATTTCGCCGATGGCAGCAATGATGATTTCATCGATGTCGGCCGCTACGGCGCAGCGGCTGCAATTGCCGGGCCGCCGGCTGCGCTGGTCAAATTCGATCAGGCGCTGCTCGCTGGCCGCCTCATGAGCGCCGCTGCCCGCACCGAGATGTGGAATGGCAAGGCCGAGCTTGGTTTTTCGGCATTGGGGCAGTGGGCCTACACGGTTCCCCTCGCTGGCTGCACCGGGCCGGTTGATCTGGTTGAACGCCGCGGCAGCATCGGCGGAGTCGAAGTGCGCAACGTCATCGCACCCAAGCTGGGCCGCATCCTGATCGCCTTTGCCGATCGTCCGGCCGAATTCGGCGAGCCATGGCAGGGCAAGGGCCTTACCTATGATCTTCTGTCCGCTGCCTTCTGCGCCCCGTCCAAATCCTGAGGTTTGTCATGACCAACCATCTGCGCCTTGGCGTCAACATCGATCATGTCGCCACCATCCGCAACGCGCGCGGCGGGCTGCATCCTGATCCCTTGCGCGCCGCTGAAATGGCGGCCGCTGCCGGCGCCGACGGCATCACCGTGCACCTGCGCGAAGACCGCCGCCACATCACTGATGCCGATCTCGACCGGCTCAGCATCGGCGTTGCCTTGCCGATCAATCTGGAAATGGCTGCCACCGATGAAATGCTCGGCATCGCGCTGCGCCATCGCCCGCATGCCGCCTGCATCGTGCCCGAACGCCGCACCGAACGCACCACCGAAGGCGGGCTGGATGCCGCCGGGCAGCACAATGTGCTCGCCCCGATCGTCAGCCGCCTGGCCGATGCCGGCATGCGGGTCAGCCTGTTCATCACCCCCGACGAGCGCCAGCTTGAAGCCGCCGCCCGGCTGGGCGCGCCCGTGGTGGAATTGCACACCGGGCCTTATGCCCATGCCGAAGGCGGCGCAGTGGTCTTTGAACTGGAACGGCTGGCCCGCGCGGCCGAGCTGGGCGTGCGCATGGGCCTGGAAATTCATGCCGGGCACGGCCTCACCTTCGACAACGTGGCGCCGGTGGCAGCCCTGCCCACACTGGCTGAGCTGAACATCGGGCATTTCCTGATTGGTGAGGCGGTGTTTGTCGGCCTGGATGCCGCCATCCGCCGCATGCGTGCGGCCATGGATGCCGCCCGCGCCGCGGCCTGATTTGCCATGACCGGGCTGGCCATACCCACCGGATTGGGCGTGATCGGGCTTGGCTCCGATCTGTGCAATATCGATCGCATCGCCAGCAGCATCGCCCGCTTTGGTGACCGCTTCATCAGCCGCATCTTCACCGATGCCGAACAGGCCAAGGCCAACCGCCGCGATCTGACGCGCATCGCCACCTATGCAAAACGCTTTGCTGCCAAGGAAGCCTGCGCCAAGGCACTGGGCACCGGCTTTCGCCAGGGCGTATTCTGGCGGGATATGGGCGTGATCAATCTGCCCAGCGGCCAACCCACGCTGGTCCTTACCGGCGGGGCATTGGCAAGGCTGGCGCAAATCACACCCAGCGGGCATAAGGCGGCGATTCACCTGACAATGACCGACGACCATCCGTGGGCGCAGGCCATCGTCTTGATCACGGCAGCACCAGAATGAGCGAAGCAGTGGCAAAAAAGAAAACCAACTGGGCCGAGGAGGCCTGGCAGCTGTTTCTGCTCGGCCTGGCTGTGCTGGGCGTGCACACCGCCGTCGCCAAACCATTTTATATCCCGTCCGGATCAATGCTGCCGACTTTGATGGTGGGTGACCGGCTGATCGTGTCGAAATATCCCTATGGCTATTCCTATCTGTCGCCGTCGCTCAACGTGCTGCCGCCCATGAAGGGCCGGCTCTTCGGCAGCCTGCCGGAACGCGGTGACATCGTGGTGGTGAAATCGCCGATCGCGCAGGATGACTGGATCAAGCGGGTGATCGGCCTGCCCGGTGACACAGTGCAGATGCGCGACGGGCAATTGTGGCTGAACGGCCAGGCCGTGCCCAAGGTCGCGGTAGCCGTCACGGTCTCAGCGGTATCACCCAACACCGAATGTGCCAGCTATGTCGATGCGCCTTACCGTGTCGTCACGCCGGATGGGATCGCCGAATGCCACCTGCCGACCTTCCGCGAAACGCTGCCGAACGGCCGCACCTATCTGGTGCATGACCTCGCGGCATTGCCGGTGGACAATACCGAAGCCGTGATTGTGCCAGAAGGCCATGTGTTCTTGATGGGCGACAACCGCGACAACAGCCAGGATAGCCGCTTTGCCGCCGAAATCGGCGGGCTCGGGCTCCTCCCCGTCGAAAACATCGTCGGCCGCGCCGAATTCACCACCTTCAGCCTGGATGGATCAACCAGCTTCAACCCGGTGACATGGGTGACGGCGCTGCGTGACCGCTGGTTCCTGTCACTCCGCAGTTAAGCTACAAAAGAAAGTGGCCTCCGGCGGGCAGGGCTGGGCCCTGCACCACTTTCGTTTTGGTTCGGTCCTAAGCTTCGAAACCTGTGAGCGATCCAAAAAGCGGGTGCAGGGGTCACCCCTGCCCGCCGGAGGCTGTAATCTTTCTTCCAATCAGTCAGATCAAGCCGCCGGTTTAACGGCCAGCAGTTCGATATCAAACTCCAGCACGGCGCCGGGCGGGATCACGCCGCCGGCACCTTGCGCGCCGTAGGCCAGTTCAGGCGGCACCACGAAATGATATTTGGAGCCGGTCGGCATCAGTTGCACGCCTTCGGTCCAGCCGGGGATGACCTGATCGAGCGGGAAGGCCGCGGGCTGGCCGCGCTGGTAGCTGCTGTCGAAGACGGTGCCGTCGATCAGCTTGCCTTCGTAATGCACCAGCACGGTGTCCTTGGGCGCCGGGCGCGGGCCCTTGCCTTCGCGCAAAACCTGATATTGCAGTCCTGAACCAGTGGTGATCACGCCGGGTTTGTCCTTGTTTGCGTCCAGATAGGCCATGTCGGTTTTGCGAACAGCGTCCACCTGGCCCTGGGTGCCGGTGTAGACCAGCACGCCGACCACCGACAGCACGGCGGCCGCTGCCGCCAACCACTTGCCGATGCCGACCCCGCCTGCAGTGCCTGCCTTCTGACCTGACATATTCGCCTCAATGCTGCTGGCGGCTGCGCCGCCACCGTTGCACCTGCCATGACGAGCAGGCGCGCTATGGTCAAGCCTGCCCCCGGCCGCTGCGGCCAAACGAGCGGACCGCTCCTGCGGCCAAAACGCAAAGAGCCGGGCAGATATTGCGCTGCCCGGCTCCGGTAACTCGTTTGATTGCGCTTACTTGATGCCGTCGCGTTCCATGCGCTTGCGGTCCATCTTGCGGGCACGGCGCACGGCGGCGGCCTTTTCGCGGGCGCGCTTTTCCGATGGCTTTTCGTAATGCCGGCGCAGCTTCATTTCGCGGTAGACGCCTTCACGCTGAAGCTTTTTCTTCAGGGCGCGAAGGGCCTGATCGACGTTGTTATCGCGAACCAAAATCTGCATGAGGTGCCGTCACTCCAATTTTCCGGGGCCGCCTGCCCAAGCTGCGCCAGGCCCGAATTGCCAAAATAGTCGATGAAACCTTGTCCCACACGAGTCGCCTCGTCTGGATGAGGCGCGTGGACTAGCAGAAGCCCTGTAGGGGAGCAAGTGGCCGCGCCGCGGCGTCTTTGGCGCTGGAGACACGGTCGCAACCGGGTTATAGTTGGTCATGCATCAGACCAACAACCCCACCAATGATGTGCCACTTGCCGAGCTGGCGCCGCGCCTGATCGCCGCGATGCTGCCGCATGTGCCATTTGATGGCTGGACAGCAAAGGCGCTGGCAGCCGCCGCGGCGGACACTGGCATCGACAGCGATATTGCTGCGCTGGCCGTGCCCGATGTTGCCGCCATGCTGACCGGGTGGACCGCGCTGACCAACCAGGCGATGGCCGAAGCGATGGCCGCCAGCCACAATCTGAAAATCCGCGAGCGCATCCGCATGGCGCTGGTGACGCGGCTGGAGCATGGCAATGCCGAAGTGACGCGGCGGGCGCTGGCGATATTGGCGCAGCCGCAGCACGCTGGCCTGTCGGCCCGGCTGCTCTGGCAGGCCGCCGATGCAATGTGGCGCGCCGCTGGCGACACCGCCACCGACTATAATCATTACACCAAGCGCGCGATCCTGTCGGCGATCTATTCGGCCACGCTGCTGCACTGGACCCAGGATGACAGCCCAGATTTCGAAGCCACGCGCGCCTTCATCGATCGCCGCATCGATGGCGTGATGCGCTTTGAGAAGGCCAAGGCCAAGCTGGTCGGCATCGGCGGCAAGCTGCCCGATCCGGCGCGGTTTTTTGGCCGGCTGCGCTACCCGGCGGTGTGATCAACTTGGCGGTGGCATAACCATCCATTTATTGATAACGGTTCGCAACGTTTTGCGACCGGAACCTGCGTGTGACCCTAGCCACTGCCCATCGGCTGATCGACAGCCTTGCCGCCGGCGAGGTGGCACTGATTGCTGCCATCGATCGCGGCGGCCTGGCGCCGAACACCGCCAAGCGTCTGTGTGAGCTGGGCTTTGACGAAGGTGTCGATGTCGAAATCCTGCACCGCGCGCCGTTTGGCGGCGATCCGCTGGCGGTACGGGTGGGCAATATGGTGGTGGCGCTGCGGGTGGACATGGCCCGCCTGATCGAAGTGACCGCGCTGTGAACGCGCCGGCTGCGATAACGCCGCGCCAGCTGGTGGTGGCGCTGGTGGGCAATCCCAATGCCGGAAAAACCAGCCTGTTCAATGCCTTGACCGGCAGCCGCCAAAAGGTCGGCAATTATCCGGGCGTGACCGTTGAGCGCAAGACCGGCCGGTTGGCGCTGCCCGGCGGACAGGTGGCGGAATTGATCGATCTGCCCGGCACCTACAGCCTCGATCCGCGTTCGCCCGACGAGCAGGTGACGCGCGATGCCATTTTCGGGCGCATCCCCGGCGAAGCGCCGCTGGACGCCATTGTTGCGGTGATCGATGCCACCAATTTGCGCAATCACTTGCGCTTTGTGCTGGAATTGCGGGCGCTGGGCCTGCCGCTGGTGGTGGCGCTGAACATGGCCGATCTGGCCGCCCGCGACGGTATCGTGATCGATGTGACGCGGCTGGCCGACATGCTGGGCGTGCCAGTGATCGAAACCGTGGCTGTGCGCAAACGCGGGCTGGAGGGCTTGGGCGCGGCGATAGCCGCGTCACTCGCCGCAGCCCCTGCCAGTGCAGCCGCCAACAACGCCGCCAGCGATCTGCGCGCCTTGCAAAAAGAAGCGCGCCGGCTGACGGCGGCGGTCCAATCCGCCACGGGCAGCGCGCGGCGCTGGTCGCAGCGGATCGATGCGGTCGTGCTGCACCCGGTGGCGGGGCCGCTGCTGCTGGCGGCCATCCTGTTTTTCATGTTCCAGGCGGTGTTCAGCTGGGCCGAAGCGCCGATGGGCTGGATCGAAGCCGGTATTGCCGTGCTGCAAGAGCAATTGGCCGCGGCGTTGCCAGCCGGCTGGCTGCTGTCGCTGCTCAATGATGCCGTGCTGAAGGGCGTGGGCGCGGTGGTGGTGTTCCTGCCGCAGATCCTGATCCTGTTCCTGTTCATCATCACCCTCGAACAATCGGGCTACATGACCCGCGCGGCGTTCTTGATGGACCGGCTGATGGCGCGGGTGGGCCTGAATGGCCGCGCCTTCATTCCGCTGCTGTCCAGCTTTGCCTGCGCGATTCCGGGCATCATGGCGACGCGCAGCATCGATTCGCCGCGTGATCGGCTCACCACCATCCTGATCGCGCCGCTGATGACCTGTTCGGCGCGGTTGCCGGTGTATGCCGTGGTGATCGGCGCGTTCATTCCGGCGCGCGATGTCGGCCCGTTCGGCTTGCAGGGTCTGGTGCTGTTCATCCTGTATCTGGCTGGCATCCTGGGCGCGCTGGTTGCGGCCTTTGTGCTGCGGCGCACGGTGACCAAGGGCGCGGCGCCGCCATTTTTGATGGAGATGCCGAAGTATCAATGGCCGGCACTGCGCGATATCGCGATCGGGCTTTATGGCCGCGCCGGTGCGTTTCTTAGCCGCGCCGGCACCATCATCATGGCATCGACGGTGGTGCTGTGGGCGATGGCCAGCTGGCCGCAACCGCCGGCGGGCGCGGTCAAGCCCGGCATCGAATATAGTCTGGCCGGCAAACTTGGCTCCGCCCTACAGCCGATATTTGCCCCGATCGGCTTCAACAAGGAAATCGTTATTGCGCTGGTGCCGGGCATGGCGGCGCGCGAAGTCGCGGTGGCAGCACTGGGCACGGTCTATGCGCTGCAGGGCGTGGATGAAAACAACACCGGCGGCCTGATCGAGCAATTGCGCAACGCCTGGCCGCTGCCCACGGCGCTGGCGTTTCTGGCGTGGTTCGTGTTTGCGCCGCAATGCCTGTCAACGCTGGCGGTCACGCGGCGCGAAACCGCGAGCTGGCGCTGGCCGATCTTCATGTTCAGCTAT
>NZ_JBBATR010000038.1:8845-21061 GCF_040398645.1 Sandarakinorhabdus sp. | reverse complement strand
GTCTTGCGGGCCTTGTAATCGGCATCTTCGTCGTGATGGCGTTGCAGGCTGGTGAACAGATCCAGCTCAAAGGCGATGCGCGGATGGCCCGCTGCCATGATGCGGTGGAACACGAATTGCCCCGGCTTGTCCGAACCGAAATGACAATCGAGGCAGACCCCGGCGCGCACCATCGGATCGTTCATTGCCCACATGCCCTTGGCAACATTGTCGGCATGGCTGGCCTTCACGCTGGCATGGCTGGCCAGGTAATTTTGCGAGCCGCCGTGGCATGCTTCGCAGCCAACGCCGTCACTTTGCTGCCAGCCGGCGCCGCGCACCGGCGCCGGATCGCCGTGGCAATTGATGCATTCCGGGCTGGCCGCAACATTGGCAATGCCCAGCCGCTTGCCGATGGCGCGGGCGCGCGGATCTTCCAGCACCCGCCAGGCGCGGGCATGGACACCGGTCAGGCTGGCCGGGTCGCTCCACGTCATCATTTCGTTCTGGCGCACGCGCGGCCCGGTAGCTTCTTGCCGGCCATGGCACGTTGAGCTGCTGCAGCTGGCAACGCCCTGATGCAAGGCGCGATCATGCCCGGCGGCCAGCACGGGCAGCGCCGGTGCGATCATCGCAAACATCAGGATGAAAAATGCAACGATTCTGGATTGCAGCGCAGCATGGCTCGCCGCCCCAGCGGCCATGCGGCCATCGCGTGTCACACACCCCTGCACCTGGCTGCCCCCTTGCTGCGGCACAACGTAGCAAAGCGTCGCTTTGTTGCAAGCATTTAGGCATCACTGGGGGCATAAAATCTTTGGCAATGCAGGCGCGCGGCGCATGTCACGGCTGCCCCGCAGAACTGCCCTGAGCACCATCTTGCCAAACACCATTGCGAACCCCGCGTGGCTGTGATTATCTCCTCCTCGAAATTGGTAGGGAGCGTGAGAATCATACGCCCGTCGAGGCATCCCGCCAATTTGTTTACTGGGGAGTAAGGCCGTGGATTTGCGCGAAAATCTTGTCGCTGTTTCAATACGTTCCATGTCCGATGTGCGCAAATCGGCCGAGGCATTGCGGGATATCGCGCTGGGCTGCGGCGGCCTGCATGTCGTAGTCACTGACAATATCGCTTCCAAGGCGCCCATGGAGGATGCCGACGGCAATATCCTGGCCGCCGATGTCTATGGCTGGACTGCCGACAACGAACATTGGTGGAAAGACAGCAAACTGGCGCTATCATCGCCGTTGCCGCGAGCTTGCCGCTACGAATCAGAAGTATTCTGGGCCAATGCCGAAGGTTTTCGCACGCGCCAGCCCAATCCTTATCTTGACGAAATGAGCCTTGAAAATTTCGAAAAGCGGGCGCTGACCAAGGCCGCCATCGTGGTGCCGGTGCATCTGCCGTTCGGGCAGATAGGAGCCGTGTGCTTTTTGTCGCGCGATCCGGCACGCATTGATCTGTCGGCCGAATATGATGCGTGGGCCGATGAATTCGCGCTTCTGTCCCACCGCTTTCTGGCCGGCTACACCAAGGCGCACCGCACCCGGCGCTGGCTGCCCTGCGATTGCCAGCTTACCAAGCGCGAGGTGGAATGCTTGCGCTGGGCCAGCATCGGGAAAACCGACAAGGAAATCAGCCTGATCCTGTCGCGCAGCCATGCCACGGTGCGTTTTCACATCCAGAATGCCGGTGAGAAACTGAACGCCGTCAACCGCAGCCAGACCATCTTCAAGGCAGCCCAACTCGGCTATCTGGGCGCTGCTGGCTAAGCTTTCATTCATGGCAGGTGAAGCCATTGCCCGGTAAAGCCTGCGTATGAACCATTCCCGATTGCCGCCCCTGTTCCTTGCCGCCGCGTTGCTGGCTGCCCCTGCTGCGGCAACCACGCTGGCGGAGGTGGCGGCATCCTTGATGGGCACCACCAGCCTAGCAGCCGATTTTACCCAGGCCGGCGCCGATGGCCGTGTGCTGGCAGGAAAATTATGGCTGGCTCGGCCCGGCAAGGTGCGATTTCAGTATGACACGGCTCGGATGCTGCTCGTTGCCGATGGCCGTACTCTGTCGTTCGTGGATTACGAGGTGAAACAGGTCAGCCAATGGCCGGTGCGGCGCACACCGCTGCAGATTCTGCTGGCGGCCGAGCCGGATCTGGCACCGATCGCCCGCATTACCACTGACAGCGCCGATCTGATCGAAGTCTCCGCCCGCGATCCGAAACGGCCCGAGTTCGGCACCTTGTCCATCCGCTTTACCCGCAGCGCTGGCGCGCCCGGCGGCCTCGCATTGGCCGGCTGGACCGCTCTGGATGCCCAAGGCGGGCGCAGCGAGGTGCGATTGGCCAATATTCGCTACAATGCCAGCCTGTCCGGCGTGTCGTTTGCCTTCAAGGATCCGCGCCGAGACATCCCGCGTTGAGGAAAGATTGCATCCTGAACGGCTGTTGTCAGTCTTGTTCATGACGCGGCAAGGTCTGGCCGGCCATACAGATTGCAGCAGGCGACTCGATGACTTCCCGGTTTTGCCCCCTGTTATCCGGTAAGCATCTGAATACAAAATCGCTCTGCTTGCGTGACGAGCGCAGACAGGAACCCTCGGTGCCACACCCCCGGCGCCGGGGGTTCTTGCTGTTTGGCGCGATCCTGTTTTCCGGCAGGTGACGCAGCCCGTCACTTCGCCTAGACGCTACCGATGCCTGTCCGCATCGCCACCTGGAATATCAACAGCGTTCGCGCCCGCGCCGATATCGTCGAACAGTTCTTGCGCGATCATCAGCCGGATATCCTGTGCCTGCAGGAAACCAAGGTCGCCAATGATGTGTTCCCGCACGGAATGTTCGAAGCGCGCGGCTATCAGCACCGTTTCCTGAATGGCCAGCGCATGCACCACGGCGTCGCCACCATCAGCCGCGTGCCGCTGGACGGAGCCTGGCGCTATGATTGGCAGGACAATGGCGAGGCGCGTCACATCGGTGTGCGGCTGCCCGGCGGCGTGCTGGTTGAAAATGTCTATGTGCCGGCTGGCGGCGATGTCGCCGATCGCACGGTCAATCCGAAATTCGGCCAGAAACTGGATTTTCTGGAACGCATGACCGCTTGGTCTGCTGACCTGACCGATCCTGCGGTGATCGTTGGCGATTTCAACGTGGCGCCGCTGGAATGCGACGTGTGGAACCACAAGGCGCTGCTGGATGTCGTGTCGCACACGCCCATCGAAATCGAGGCGCTGGCGCGGTTTCAGCAAAGCCACGGCTGGATTGATCTGGCCCGGCATTTTGTACCGGAACCGGAAAAATTCTTCACTTGGTGGAGCTATCGCAACAATGATTGGCGTGCATCCGATCGCGGCCGCCGGCTGGATCATGTCTGGTGTTCGCCTGCGCTGGCCCCGGCAGCGACCGCCTTTGAAGCGGTGCGCGATGCCCGCGACTGGGGCAAGCCATCGGACCATATTCCGCAGATCGTCACGCTAGCGCTATGACCATCGCGCCAGCCTATCTGGCGCAGGCTGCCAGTGATGCGCTGCGCCGCGGCCATATCGTCGGTGTCGGCAGCCTGGCGGTCGTTTCGGCCGAACTGGCCGATGCCGCCGCGCTGACGGCGCTGGAAGTGCAGGGGCGCGCCGGGCTGATAATCACCGCACGCCGCGCCGCCGCGCTCAATCTGGCCAACCAGATTGCCGCTGCTGCCGCCGATCCCGAACCCGTGTGGGTGAACCAGCCCGACTGGCTCGATCTGGCCGGCAGCCGCGCCGTGGCCGATCCGGTGCTCGATCTCGCCACGCCGTTCAAAGGCCCGTTTCGCACCCGCGCCTTGGGCGATGATCTGGTGTCGGCACGCGCCGCCATTGCGCTCGCCAAACATGCCGGCCTGATCCCCGCAGTTTATGCGGCACCGCTGGCCGGCATCGCTGCGGCCATTGCCTGCCCGGCGGCGGACGTGCTGGGCCTGCCGCCCGCCATGAGCCGGGTGCGCCTGTCCAGCCGCGCCCGCGTGCCGCTAGCGGCCGCCGAAGATTGCAACGTGGTCGCCTTTCGCCCGGATGATGGCGGGCCGGAGCATCTGGCGCTGGTGATCGGCAGCCCGGCCACCGACCGGCCGGTGCTGGCTCGCCTGCATTCCGCCTGCCTGACCGGCGATGTGCTAGGCAGCCTGAAATGCGATTGCGGCCCGCAGCTTCATGCCGCGATTGCCGCCATCGCGGGCAATGCCGGCGGCGGCATCCTGCTGTATTTGCAGCAGGAAGGCCGCGGCATCGGCCTGCTCAACAAATTGCGCGCCTATGCCCTGCAAGATCAGGGCTGGGACACGGTGGATGCCAACACGCGGCTGGGCTTTGAACCCGATGAGCGTGATTTCAGCCTCGCCGCGGCCATGTTGCAGGCGCTGGATGTCATCGCCGTGTCCCTGCTCACCAACAATCCCCTGAAGGTCGCTGGGCTGGCCGCGCACGGTTTTGCCGTGGAGCGGGTGGCCCATGATCTGCCGCCTAATCCGCACAATGCCGCCTATCTCGCCACCAAACGCGATCGGCAGGGCCATTTGCTGTGACGCTGTTTGCCGCCCACCCCTCCGCCGGCACCATCAGCGCCTTCGGCGAAACCCACTCCGCCAGCTTCGGCAAGGGCGGCTGGTGCAGCGCCGCTGACAAACGCGAAGGCGACGGCAAGACCCCTCTAGGCCTTTGGCCGATTCGCGCCGCTCTGCTGCGCCCAGACCGCCTACCCACCCCAAAAACGCAGCTGCCTTGGCGCTGGCTGCGGCGATGGGATGGCTGGAGCGACGACAGCGCCGATCCTGCTTATAATCGCCCCGTCGCCCGCCCGCATGCCCGCAGCCATGAGGCGTTGTGGCGCGGTGACGGCGCCTACGACATCATCTTGGTGCTCGGCCACAACGATGCGCCGCCGGCGCCGGGCCTGGGCAGCGCGATTTTCTGGCACTGCCGCCAGCCGGATGCCCGCCCCACCGAAGGCTGCGCGGCGCAAGATCGCGCCGTGCTCGCCCGCTGGCTGGAGGCTATGGCGCCGGGGGATGCGCTTTCGATTCACGTAGATTGAGAACGAGCCGGCGGCCGCCGCTTACATCTCGCTGAGTTTGGCTGCCACATCGGCGGCTGTGTGCTCACCGCTGATGTGGGCACCGGAACAGAGCGCGAAGTGGGGGTAGGCCATCGCTTCGCCGGCAAAGAACAGGCGGTCGCCAAGCGGCCGAGCCAGATCGGCGCGGGCGGCGGATTGGCCTGGCCGGGCCGCAGCGTAGGCGCCGCGTGTCAGCGGATTGCTTTCCCATTCCGACAGGTGCCCGCTGACGAAGTGGCGCCGGGCCGTGCTGCCGACCATCCGTTCGAACTCGGCGAGCGCGAAATCGATGGCCGCCGCCGGCCCTGCACATGCGAGGTCGCGGCCAAAGCACCCGCCGACATAACCGACGACATAGTCATGATCGGTCGGAAAGGTGAGGAAGTAGCAGGCTGCGGCCGACACCCGATTCTCGGGCGTGTAAGACAGGTAATCATTGGCCGACAAGCCAAAACGGGCACCATCGAATCGCAGGCCGATCTTGGCCAGACAGCCCATCGGTACAGCCGCGATGGCGGCCGCCTTCCAGTCCGGCAGGCCGGGCGTGAACCGGATTGCGCCCGACGCCAGCACACCGGTCGAGACTGTCACGATACAGGCGCGCGCCGCAATCGACCCGCGGGATGTTTCGACCGTGACGCCGGCACCGCTCCAATCCAGTGCTGTCGCCGCGCAGTTGAACGCGATCGGCAGCCCATCGCCCAGCCTCGCAACCAGCGTGCCAAGGCCTTGCTTTACCAGATAATCATGGTCGTGCCCGGCATCGGCATCGGCATCGGCATTCCAGTCCCGTGTAGAAAGCGCGTCAAAATCGACTC
Source organism: Sandarakinorhabdus sp. (assembly GCF_040398645.1). Lineage (GTDB taxonomy): Bacteria > Pseudomonadota > Alphaproteobacteria > Sphingomonadales > Sphingomonadaceae > Sandarakinorhabdus. Next base: position 15,183 of record NZ_JBBATR010000038.1, on the reverse strand, counting down.
CGAAATCCATCGGTCCGATCCAGGTCTCGACAAGGGCTGCCATCGGATCGCCGCGCACGGTCACTTCGGCAGCGGCCACGTCGTCTTTGGCGCTGTTCAATGCGGTGGTGATCCGGTTCCACGCCTGTGCGCGTGCATCCTGCTCCGCCAGCGTGGCACGGCGATTGCCGACAAACAGCACATCGCCGGCGCTGGCATGATCGTGCAGGGTGAACCCCAGTTGATGGGCAAGACCGACATGCGGCAAGGCACGCGGTCCCTGCAACGATGCGCAGCCATGGTCATAGGGCGCGCCGAAGATCGTCGATTCCGTGTAGGCGCGGCCACCGATCCGGCCGGCTGCTTCGACGATCACCACCTCGAATCGGCGCGCGATCAATGCTCGCGCCGCCGCGATCCCTGCCGCGCCGGCACCAATGATCACAACGTCGGGTTGCGACGGAAGACTATTGGCCCAGTTGTTCACAGCAGTTGCTCACAGCGGTGGTTCCAGGTTGATTGCCGATCATGGTTCAGCGGTAGCATATGCCTGACGTGGCCAGAAACTGCCCGCCTTTTGTGTGAACGCGCCGCCGCGCCGCCGCGCCACCGGGCAATCCGCGCCATAGCGTCAGGGCATGAAGATGATGCAGCAATGCAATTTCAACTCGGGGCCGAGATGGCGGAAAGGCTGTTCATCCCGCCGGCACACGGCTTTTATGGAGGCAAGTCTATGTTCATTCGCACGGTGTTTCTCGCTCTCGCCCTGTCGGGCGCCATCACCACTGCAAGCGCAGTGCAGGCTGCTCCCACGGCGAGCATGCCGCTGATGAAAGCCGATGGGGTGGTGCATATTCGCAGCAGCCACGGGTTCGACGAAACCGTCACCCGCCTGAAGGCAGCGATTGCCGCCAAGGGCGTGCGCTTCTTCGACGCCATCGACCTGCAGCAGCAGGGTGCCGAGGCGAAGCTGCCAATCGCCAAATCGACGATCGTGCGCTTTGGCAATCCGCCGCTTGGTGTGCAGTTCCTGCAAGCCAACCGCTATGCCGGGCTCGATTGGCCAGTGCGCATGCTGGTTGTCGAAGAAGCCGATGGCAGTGTCTCGCTGGCCTGGACCGATTTCCAGTTCATGGCCAAGCGTTACGGCATCACCACGCTCGACGCGCAGTTCAAGATGGCGGCCGATGTCGCCGGCGCGATTGCCGCCGACGCTGCCAAGTAAATGATGGCCATGCCCGCCGCGGTGCTCAGCCTGGCGTTTCTTGTCGCGGCTTTGTGCGCGGCGGTCATGGGCTATGCGATCCAGCGCGGCGCGACGTGCATGGTTGCCGCCGTCGATGAAGTGCTGACCAAACGCCGTGCGGACCGCATCCTCGGGCTGCTCGAGGCTGCGGTCTGGGTGGCGGGCGGTTTGTTGGCCTGGGCGGCGCTGGGCGGACAGGCGATGCTGCCGATCGGCTATCCGGCGACGCTGGCCACCGTGGCGGGCGGGCTGCTGCTGGGCATCGGCGCGTTTGTGACCCGCGCCTGTGTTTTTGGCGCAATCGCGAAATTCGGCTCGGGTGACTGGGTCTATATCCTGACGCCGCTGGGTTTTTTCCTGGGGTGCGCAACGATCTGGCCGGTGATCGGGAAGTTCCCCGAAATGCACGCCGCTTCGCCGCTGTTTGACGCGACATGGTTGCTGGTGCCCTTTGCCCTGTTTGCGGCGTGGCGGCTCTTCGAGGCGCTGCGGGCCGCGCGGGCCGGCGGGCTTGCTGCCCATGTCTGGAGCCCGCACCGCGCCACGGCGGTTATCGGGATTGTCTTTGCCATCTCGCTGATCGCTATCGGGCCGTGGGCCTATACTTATGCCCTGTTGACGCTGGCGCAGGGCAGGACCGGCGGCGTCATTGCCAAATTTGTCTTGCTGTTCGCGCTGTTTGCCGGCGCGCTGGTTGGCGGCTGGACGGCGGGGCTGTTGAAGCGGCGCGCGCCGACGCGCGCAGCGGCCATCCGCTGCCTGGGCGGCGGCATGCTGATGGGGTGGGGCAGCCTGCTCATCCCCGGCGGCAATGACGAGTTGCTGCTGGTTGGTATCCCGCTGTTGCAACCCTATGCGTGGGTGGCCGTGGTCAGCATGGGCGCTGCCATTGCGCTTGGCATAAACATCGAGCGCCGCTTGGCCGCGCTAGCCGACCCGGAGCGATTGGGTTAAGAGCACCCGAAAACTGGGAAGCGCGGTGCTTATGGAAATGCAACAGGTCCGTTACTTCCTGTCGGTCGCGCGGACGCTCAATTTCACCCGCGCCGCCGAAGACTGCAATGTGACCCAGCCCGCCCTGACGCGCGCCATCAAACAGCTTGAGGATGAACTTGGCGGGGAGCTGATCCGGCGCGAAGGGCGGCTGAGCCATCTGACCGAACTCGGCAACCGGATGCTGCCGCTGCTTCAGCAATGTTTTGATGCTGCGCTCGCGGCAAAATCGATCGCGGCAAAGGTGAAGAAGGGTGAAGTGCCGACCCTGGCGCTGGCGGTGTCGCGCAGCCTCGATCTGGCGCATCTGATGCGATCATTGCGCGAAATGCACCGCAGCTTTGCCGGCTTCCAGCTGAAGCTGCGCCGCGGCACCGGCGCGCAAATTGCAGCGATGCTCAAGAATGGTGATGTCGAGCTGGCGATCGGCGGGCCGATGGGCGAAAGCTGGGACCGGCTGGAAAACTGGCCGATGTTCTCCGAAGCCTTTGACCTGGTCGTCGGGGCCGATCACCCGCTGGCGATGCGCAACGATCTTGATCTTGATGTCGAACTTATCCGCGACCAGCGCTTCCTTGTCCATGCCGGCACCGATATCGCCGAGTTTGAGGCCGAACGGCTGTGCGCTGCCGGGGTCAATCTCGACAACGCCCATGAAGTCGATTCGGATCGCGATCTCGAAGCACTGGTGATCGCCGAATTCGGCATCGCGATCATGCCAGCGAGCGCGATGAACGCGGCGCGCATTCGGCATATCAACTGTTCGGGGCTCGATCTGCGGCGGACGGTGGCAATCTATTCGGTCGCCGGGCGCGCCCGTTCGCGCGAAGCATCGGCGCTGCTAAATCTGGTGCGATCAGCCGACTGGTCAAGCCGGCTGGCTGCTGACACGGCCGAGCATGTCTAGCACAGCATCCTGCTCCATGCGGCGGCGATAATCGGGATCGATATGGCGGGCGATGACGCGCCCGTCGGTTCCGACAATGAACACCGCGGGGATCGGCATGATCCAGCCGGCGGTGCCTTGATATTCGGGGATGTCGAGGCCGCTGCTGGCGATCAGCCGCGCCATGGCGTCATCAACCCAGACCGCGAGATTGAGCGACAGCGCATAGCCGCTGCCGACGTCGCTCAGGAACGGGAACCCCGCCCCCGCACTGGCCCGCAGCGCCCGGGTATATTGTTGCCGCTCGGGTGAAATCGCCGCGAGCGCGTGCGGCGCCAGTCGGGCTTCGATTTCCGCCATTCCGGCCATGGTGAGGCGGCAATAGGGACACCAGTGGCCGCGGTGAAACACCAGCACGGCCGGGCCGCTGCCAATCAATCGTTCCAGCGTGACCATCTGCCCGTCATGGTCGGGCAGCATGAAATCCGGCATGACATCGCCAACCTGCGGTGCGTTCGCCCCGGCGCCGACGCTTTCGAGCCGCATGACAAAGCGATCGACTGCGTCGGCATACACCGGGGAGAGTTCGCGAACGCGCTCGGCAAGCCGCCGCAGCCTGTCGCCAAGCGGCCCGTCATTGCGCCGCAAATCCGCGACTTCGGCATCGAGCGCAGCGATCAGGGGATTGGACATGCGCTTGCTCCTCGGAATTAGACCCCAGTTTTACACTGCAGCGCCCGCAGATGCGTAGCGGTTAATTGGCAGCCGCGGTGTGGACCAGCTTTCCGGCGCAGGCTTCATGGAGCACGAAGCCTTCCGTCGGATCGACTTCGGCGCGCCACGGTGCTTTTTCGAGCGTCTCACACGTGTCGCGGTAGCCCGCCTCCCGGCGCAGGCGGATACCTTCGCGGCTGAAATCCACGTCCTTGGCCTGGTCTTCATGATCCAGCGCCGGCGCAAGCAGGCGAATGACATGCATGCGCGTCGTGCAGCCATAGCCGGTGAGGCCGCGTTGCTTCAGGCTGGCGCGCGCATCATCGGGCAGCAGAGCCGACATTTCGGCGATGATGTGGCGCAGCTTGTGCAACTGGCGCTGGCGCTTGATGTGCGATGCGGCGCGGCTGGAATATTGCACATCCTTCAGGCGATTCATCACATCGCCAATCGTTTGCGGCTCGTCGCCATGCGGGTTCCACAAGTGCACGGCAAACACCATGCCGTTCTTGCGGGGATTGTCGTCGAACACCACTTCGACCGGCGTGTTGGACAGGATGCCGCCATCCCAGAACAGCTCATCGCCGATACGCACGGCTGGAAACGCCGGTGGCAGCGCGCCCGATGCCATGATGTGGCGCAGGTCCAGGGTCATGTCGCGGCTGTCGAAATAGGTCATCTCGCTGGTCCGCACGTTCGATGCGCCAACCGTGAGGCGGACTGGCCCGGTGTTGATCTGGATGAAATCGACCAGATCAATGAGCGTTTCAGCCAGCGGCGCGACCGAATAATAGCCGGCGTTTTCGGCGCCCAGCGCAGCCTTGGCATTCATAAAGGCCGGCGTGTTGGGACGGTAGAAATTGGGCACGCCTCGGGTGACCGCCATCATGTTGCGCGCCGCTGCTGCAAACATGGTTGGAATGAACGAATCGATCGTGCGGCCATGTTCGACCCGCTTCCAGAATTCGCTCAGCCGATCGAGCGCTGCCGACGCGGGGCCACCGGCGATCAACGCTGCATTGATCGCGCCGATGGACGTGCCGACCACCCAATCGGGCGCGATGCCGGCTTCGGCAAGCGCCTGATAAACGCCAACCTGATAGGCCCCAAGCGCGCCGCCGCCCTGAAGCACCAGGACAATCTGGCCATAGCTTGCGATTTCATCTTGAAGTGTTTTCATTGATCTATCCTATCGAGCGGGCTGAAGCGAAGGCGTGATGCGGATTTCGGCGCGGACTTCCCTGGGGGTTTCAGTGGGGATTGCGGCAGGAATTTCGCCGGTGATGATTCGCGCGTGGCGGGCAAAGGTCAGGTAGTTCCAGAGCAGGCTCAGCCCGACGGCGAACCGGTTGCGAAAGCCGACCAGAAAAAACACATGGGCGGCCGACCACAACACCCAGGCCAGAAAGCCGGTGACATGCACGCGGCCAAAATCGATGACAGCGCGGCTGCGGCCGATCGTGGCGAGATTGCCAAAATGGCGATATTGAAACGGCTTGGCTGTTCGGCCGGCGATGGCGGCCACGATCATCTGCGCGGCATGTTTGCCCTGCTGCTTGGCCACTGGCGCAATGCCGGGGAGCGGGCGGCCATCCGGCCCCTTGCACGCGGCGGCGTCCCCGATCACGAAGATGTTTTCGCAGCCTGCAACGGTCAGATCTGGGCCGATGACGGCGCGCCCCGCGCCGTCCGCGCCGATGCCGAGCCATTCGGCCGCTGGCGAAGCGCGAACCCCCGCCGCCCAGATCGCGGTATGCGTTGGCACGGCGACGCCGGCGATTTCGACATGGTCGTGCGCAACGTTGGTGACCGGCGCGTTCAGGCGCACCTCGACGCCCAGATGCTCGATGGCGCGCCGGGCCGAAGCCGACAATGTTTCGGGAAAGGCCGTCAGCAATCGCGGGCCGGCATCGACAAGGATGACGCGCGAGCAATGCGGGGTAATGCTGCGGAAATCGCGTGACACCGATTGATGCGCCAGCTCGGCAATGGCGCCGGCCATCTCGACGCCGGTGGGTCCGCCGCCGATGATCACAAAGGTCAGCAGTGCCTTGCGGCGGTCTGGGTCGGTCTCGGTCTCGGCGCGTTCCAGGGCCAGCAATATCTTGCGGCGAACGGCGGTGGCGTCGTCGATCGTCTTCAATCCGGGTGCATGCCTTGCCCATTCGTCGCGCCCGAAATAGCTGTGGCGCGCGCCCGTGGCAATGATCAGCCAGTCATAGGCGATCGTCCGGCCACTGCCGAGCGCAACCTGTTTGTCAGCCTTGTCGACCCCAGTGACCTCATCGAGCAGCACGCGGACATTGGGCATGTTGGCGACGATGGCGCGGATCGGCCCGGCAATATCGGCGGGCGACAGCGCCGCGGTTGCCACCTGGTAAAGCAGCGGCTGAAACAGATGATGGTTGCGCTGGTCGATCAGGGTCACATCAACGGCGGCCCCCGCAAGGGCCTTGGTGGCCGCAAGCCCGCCAAAGCCCGCGCCAACGATGACGATATGCGGCCTGGTGCCCGTCACTG
>NZ_JBBATR010000038.1:0-8745 GCF_040398645.1 Sandarakinorhabdus sp. | reverse complement strand
GCGTTGGTGGTTGGCATGGCGAATTGACTCCAAAAGCGATGCCGGCGGTTTCGGCGCTTATTGATGCGGGGTGAAATGCCGTTTGGGTATCGCTTCCATGCCGATATCCAATTGGGCGCGCTCCCGGTCCGGGCCTAATCAACCCCGGCGTCAGGGCATTGGTTCGCCAGATCCTGGCCGTTCACCACCAACCAAAGGATCGATAGCATGACATTCCCGACCTTCCGCCAGACGGCACTTGTGCTGCTTGCTGCAACTGCCTTTGCTTCGCCAGTGCTCGCCGGCCAATGCCCCGCCGGCCAATCGGCCGTCAACGCGCTCGCCGGCGCACCGACCAGCCCCAAGGACGTCACCGACACCCTCATCGGCTCCGTCGATCTCGCCAAGGAAATCATGGTGGCCGATCGCCATCTGCGCACGCGGCGTCTTGTGGTGCAGCCGGGCGGCATCGTCCCCATGCACAGCCATGTCGATCGCCCGGCCCTGATCTACACTGTCAGCGGCACGATCATGGAATATCGCAGCGATTGCGCCGTGCCGGTCACCCACAAGGGCGGCGAGATCTCGCGTGAGGCCGATGGCATTTCGCACTATTGGATCAACAAGGGCAAAGTGCCCGTCGTGCTGCTTTCGTCGGATGTCCATCACGGCAAGTGAGCTGCATGCACCCAACGCCGGCATGATCGGCATTTCATGCCGCCACCGCCCGAAGAATGGGCGCGGATAGAATTCGGCGTCCTCGCACCGCGGGGACGCCGGCTTCGGCACAGTCCAAAAAAGGATATCCCATGAACATCAAGACTGTCTTTGTGGCCGCCGGCATTGCCATTGCTGCGGTTGCGATTGTGGTTCCGGGCGCAGCCGCTGCCAAGCCGGCGCAAGTCTATACCGGCACCTTCAGCAACCTCGCGCTGTCGGGTTATGATCCGGTTGCCTACTTCACCCAGGGCAAGCCGGTGAAGGGACTGCCGCAGTTCACCACCAGCTACAATGGCGCCGATTGGCAGTTCGCCAGCGCCGCCGATCTCGCGGCGTTCAAGGCCAATCCAGCCAAATATGCCCCGCAATATGGCGGCCATTGTGCATGGGCAGTCAGCCAGAATTACACCGCGTCGGCTGATCCGCAGGTCTGGAAGATCGTGGAAGGCAAGCTTTACGTCAACTACAACGCCGAAGTCGGCGAAAAATGGTCAAAGAACATTCCTGCTCTGATCAAGAGCGCGAATGTCAATTGGTCAAAGATGAACTCAAAATAATAACTTGTTGGTTTGATCGAGGAGAGACTGTGATGAAGATGATCCGGAAATATCAGTTTGTGTTCGTGATATTTATCGCGTTCGTGTTCATTCAGTCTCTGTTCTTCAAATTTACCAACTCGCCCGAAACACAGTATATTTTCGGAACGCTCGACCTGTGGGCAGCCGGCCTTGGCTTTGGCGGGGTTTTCGCCGCCGATGGCATTTTCTCGCAATATGTCATCGGTACGTTCGAGCTGGTCGCGAGCATGGCGCTGCTCGCCAGTCTCGTTCCGGCAATGCGCGGCTTGCGCCCCTGGGCGGCACTGCTCGCGCTCGGCGTCATTTCCGGCGCAATCTTCTTCCACCTGTTCACCCCGCTCGGAATCTCGGTCGTCAACACCGATGGCACCCGCGACGGCGGCGAGCTGTTCGCGCTGGCTTGCGGTGTCTGGGTGTCGGCAGCGGTTCTGATCGCCGTCAACCGCGACCGGCTGCCGTTCATCGGCCGCAGCGCCGCTGCCTGAAGCCGGGGCCGGGAGCGCGAAAAATGGACAATTTCCTTGCTGAATTGCTGGCATCCCGGATGCTTGGCCCGGCTGCTCTTTTTCTCGCCCTCGTGGCTGCAACCTTCATCCTTGAAGATGTCGCGACCGTTGCCGCCGGGCTGCTCGCCGGCCAGATGGTGATTGACTCGATGACCGCCGTCACCGCGGTTGTCGCGGGCACGGTCATCGGCGATCTTGCGCTTTACGCCGCTGGGCGCTGGCTCGGCACGACCCGCCTTGCTGCTCGCCTGCGCGCCCGCAGTTCCGGCGGGGTCGAGGCCCAACTGCGCCGCCGCGGCCTGATTGCGGTTGCCGCGGCGCGCTTCATTCCCGGCAGCCGCCTGCCGGTGTTTTTCGGCAGCGGCGTTATCGCGCTCCCCTTCATCGCGCTTGCCAGCACGATCGTCATCACGACCTTGATCTGGACCCCGGCGTTGTTCTTTGCGAGCAGCCAGGCCGGAGGGTCGGTATTCGCGGTGCTGACGCCCGCAACGATTGCGCTGGCGGCCGGCCTGCTGTCACTCGTGTTTTTTGCGCCGCGGCTGTTGAACAAGTTGCGCAGCGCACCAGCTATTGCCTCCAAAGCGTAACAACGATGCTACAACGCGCCAACCATTTGTTCCTGACCACCGATGACGCCGATACCGTAGCGGCGGTCGATGCGGTCGATGCCGCGCTGCTGCGCTATGGCAAGGATGTCGGCGATTATTTGCACAGCCCCGGCCCGACGAGCGACTGCGCCTATGCGCTGGCGACGGCAGCTGCGATCCACTTGTTTGCCCTGACCGCGCCGGGACGTGCGCTGGCAATGCCGCTGGTCGCCGCCGCTGAACGGTTGGCCACTGCCGCGACCGCGCATGAACAGGCCTATGTCAGCGGGATTGCGGCATGGTCGCGGGGCGATATTGGCAAAGCAATCGCCGCCCATGTCGAAATCGCCCGGCGCTGGCCGCGTGACCTGTTGTCAGCCAAGATATTGCAGTTCCATCAGCTCAACACCGGTGACTTTGCTGGCATGCTGACCGCGCTCGACGGCATTGTCCGCGCTCAGCCGGATATTGGTTTTGTCCATGGCATGCGGGCCTTTGCGCTCGAACAGGCCGGCGATCTGCGCGCCGCCGAAAGCGCAGGGCGCAAGGCGATGGCGATGGGTCATGACCCCTGGGCGCATCACGCTGTCGCCCATGTCCTCGATACCGAAGGCCGCGCCCGCGAAGGCCGCGCCTGGGCCGACCGCTTTGGCGAAAGCTGGGCCGGCTGCTCGTCGTTCCTGTATACCCACAATTGGTGGCACGCGGCGCTGTTCGAATTGCAGCTTGGCGACCATGATGCCGCGCTCGATTTGTTCGACACGCGCATCTGGGGCGTTCGCCCGGGCAGTGTGCAGGATCAGGTCAATGCCGTCTCGCTGCTTGCCCGGCTCGAGGTCGCGGGCGTGTGCACCGGCGATCGTTGGGCCGCGATGGCGCCGCACCTCGAACAACGGATCGCCGACCGCGCCAACCCCTTTGTCGATCTGCACCTTGCCTACGGCCTGGCGCGCGCCGGTGCCGACGGTGCGGTCACGCTGCTGCTGGGCGGGCTGGCGGAGCAGGCGCGCAGCGACCGGCGTATCGACATCGCTGCCGCCCGCGCCGCAACCGGGATGGTGGCGCACGCGCGGCGCCACTATGCCACCGCTGCCGAACACTTAGATTCAGCCCTTGTCGACTCCATCGGCTTTGGTGGCAGCCATACGCAGCGCCGCCTGCTGGATATCCTCGCCGCCGATGCCCGCGCCCGGGCCAGCGACTGGGGCCATGTCGTCGCGGGCCCTTGGCCAAAGCGTGCGCCACAGCCGGCCGATCGGCTGTCATGCGCAAGCTAAGCCTTGCCGCGGCGGTTTTGCTCGCCGGTTGCGGCGGCCCAAAAGCGCCATCCGCAGCCGATCTGGCGCGCGACGGCGTTGACCGGTCCCGCTACACGGCGCCCGGCGGGCTGCGCGTCAGCATCTTGTCGCAAGGGGCCGCCGATGGCCGCCGCGTTATCTTCGTCCATGGCACGCCGGGCAGCGCAACAGCCTGGGAAAGCTATCTGCGATCGCCGCTACCGGGCACCGAGGCGGTGGCGACCGATCGCCCCGGCTTTGGCGAAACGCTGCCACCCGACGCCATGGTTGCATTAAAGGCGCAGGCGGCAGCAATCGCGCCCCTGCTCGTCGAGCGCGGTGGCCAATGGCCGGTGCTGGTTGGCCATTCGCTCGGCGGGCCGATCGCTGCGCAGGTTGCCCTGGACAATCCGGGCCGGGTCGGCGGGCTGCTGATCCTGGCAGGGTCGTTCGATCCTGCCTTGGAAAAAATCCACCCGATGCAGCCCGTCGGCGAATGGTGGCCGGTCCGCGCGCTGCTGCCATCAGATCTCCGCAACGCCAACCGCGAGCTGCTCGGCCTCAAGCCCGAACTGGCGGCGCTGGCCCCGCGCCTTGCCGGGCTGCGTTGCCGCATCAGCATCATCCACGGCACCAAGGACGATCTGGTGCCCTACGCCAACGTCGCGTTTCTGCGCGCGCATCTGTCGGGCGCGGCGGCGGTCGATGTCACGAGGCTCAAGGGCCAGAACCACTTCATCGTCTGGAACGAGGAACCGCGCGTCCGCGCCGCGCTCGCCGCGTTGCTGGCAAAACCCTCGCCGGCGTGCTGACCATGGCCTGGCCCACTCCGCATCGCGGCATGCCGCCGCTGGCACCAGCGCCGGCGCTGTCGTTCTTCGAATTCTGGCCGGGTTGGCTGTTCTATCTGCCGGTCTGGCTGTGGGCACTGTGGCTGTCGCTGCGCTATGGCGGCGTGCGCCTGCCGCTGGTCGCCAACCCGCTGTTCCCGGCGGGCGGGCTGTTCGGCGAGGTCAAGTCCGACATTCTCGACCAGATGCGAAGCAGCGCGGAAACGTGGGTCGCGGCCTATGTGAAAATCGATCGCGGCAACGTTTCGTGCCAGTCCGTCGCCGATCTGGCGCTGGCACAGGCGCGCGCTGCGGGGCTGGATTTTCCGCTCGTCGCCAAGCCCGAACTCGGCTGCCGCGGTGCCGGCGTCCGCCCGGTCCGCGACCTCGCAGAGCTGACCACCTATATTGCCGGCTTTCCGCAAGGCGAAGCGTTTCTGCTGCAAGCGTTGATCGATGTGGAAGGCGAGGCGGGGGTCTTTTATGTCCGTGAGCCCGGACAGCCGCGCGGCGAGATCATTTCGTTGACCCTCAAATATTTCCCGCATGTGATCGGCGACGGTCGCCGCTGCCTTGAACAGTTGATCCGCGACGATCCGCGCGCCGGCCAGCTCAGCCACCTCTATCTCGGCCGCCATGCCGCGCGCCTGTCCGACGTGCTTGCGCCCGGCGAACCATTTCGCCTCGCCTTTGCCGGCAGCCACAGCCGCGGCGCCATCTTTCGCGACGGCACCGACCTTGTCACCGAGGCGATGCGGGCGCGCTTCGACGCCATTGCACAAAGTGTTCCGGAATTCTGGTTCGGGCGCTTCGATGTGCGCTTCGCAGACTTTGCCGAGCTGCAGGCGGGTCGCGGCTTCACCATCGTCGAATGCAATGGCGCAGGCTCCGAATCGACCCACATCTGGGACAGCCGGACGAAGCTGCGGGCCGCCTATGCCGCGCTGTTCCGGCAATATGCGCTGCTGTGGCGGATCGGTGCCGCCAATCGCGCCCGCGGTTTCAGACCCGAAGGCTGGCGCGTTTTCCTGGCGCGGCGGCGCCGCGAGCTCGACGCCACTCCGGCTTACCCGGCAACGGCGTGACGATGGTGCCGGTTGCACCGCCGGGAATGACCGCCGCCAACTGGCGGTCGCACCCGCATGCGCCCTGGGCGTTCCGCAATATCGCCAGCTTCCTGCCAGTTGCACGGATTGCCGGCACTGGCGTCGACCTGCCCATCGGGCCGCCGCTGCCGCCGCTGCCGCCGATTGCCGTCACGGGCAACGACGGCGCGCTGCTCGACCTGCCCGCGCTGCTGCGCGCGACCCACGCCGATGGCTTTCTAGTGTTGGATCGCGGCCGGATCGTCTTTGAAAGCTATGCGGAAGGCATGACGGCGACAACGCCCCACCTAAGTTTTTCGGTCACCAAGGCGCTGACGGGATTGCTCGCCGAGATCCTGATCGCGCAAGGGCTGGTCGATCCGGCGACCCGCACCGGCAACGCTGTACCCGAACTCGGCCGATCGGCCTTTGCCGGGGCGACGCTGCGCGGGCTGCTCGACATGGTCGATGGCGTTGGCTTCGACGAGACGTATGCCGATCCCGATGCCCAGATCCATCGCTATTCGAAGCATTTCTGGGGCGATGGCGGCGGCGGCGTGCTTGCCGCGTTGCAGGCGCTGCCGGTGACGCCGCCCGTGCCGGGTTTCGCCTATCGCACGCCCGCTACCGATGTCGCCGGGCTGGTGATCGAGCGAATGACCGGCACAACGCTCGATGCCCTGCTGGCGGCGCATATCTGGGGGCCGGCCGGCGCTGCGGATGCCGTCTGGGTACGCGATACCGGCGGCCGCGTCATCGCGTCGGCAGGGCTCGCCTGCACGCTGCGCGATCTGGCTCGGGTCGGCGCGTGGCTGCTCAACAACGACAGTGCATCTTTGGCGAGGGCGCGCGCCGCCATCGCGGCCGGCGGCGACCGGAGGCTGTTCGCGGCAGCCGGCAACGAGACCCGCCCGGGATTCAGCTATCGCAGCGGCTGGTGGATCGACCACCCGGCGCAGGCATGGAACGCGCTGGGGGTCTTTGGCCAGCGGCTTCACCTGGTGCCGGGCGAGGATATCGTCATCGCGCGTTTCGGATCGCACCCGGCCGCGAGCAACGCACCCACCGATCTCTTCCATGCGCGCCTGTTCGCCGCAATCCGCGCCGCACTGCGCCGATGATTACCGCGCACGAAATGCGCCACGAAAACCCAGAAGGGAACATAATTGCAACCACTCAGACCGATATCGCTGGCGTTCGAATGTACCGGGATCATTGCCGGTCTTCGATTGGAGGCGCGGTCACGGGCATTTCGAGCTGCTTTCGCGACCGAGGCGGCCGCGTTTCTTCCCGCCGCTCCGCATCACTTGCACGGTTGGGAAAGCGCCCTCATTTCAGCGCCTCGTCATACCAAGCCGCAACATCGTCCTTCATCTTGGCCAGTTCTGATTCGGCCAGATAGATCATGTGGCCGGACTGGTAGTAGGTGAAGCGGATATTCTTGTTCAGATCGGCCGGAAGCAGCATGTGGGCGGCATCATATTCCGCACCGTAAAACGGCGTGGCCATATCGTAATAGCCGTTGAGAAACAGGATTTTCAGTTTGGGGTTGGCGCGCATCGTGAAGGCCAGATCGACGGCGGTGTTCGGCGTTGTTTGCGTGCCGCCGCGCGGCGGGCGGTGTGACCAATCCCAGCTGAAACCCGGTTCGCGGGCGGACAGGCGGTAGGGCAGATCGGTTTTCACGCCCAGCGTCTTGATGGCATAATCATTGAACGCGCTGATATAGGCGCCGGTGATGCCGGCACCCGCCGGATCATCATCCGGGCTGTCAGCGTTGCCATCGGTGGGCAGCAGCGTGTAGCGCGTGTCCAGCCGGCCGATCGACAGGCCGCGGCTGCGCAGCAATTCGGTCTGGAAATGCGGCAGGTCCACGCGCAGATTGGCGCGCTTGATGAAATCGATGGGCAGGCCGGTGTAGGCGTTCATTTGGGCAGCAATTGCATCGGCTTCAGCGGCGGTGATGCTGCTGCCCTTGGCCAGCGCGGCGGCATAGGCCCCACTCACCCAGGCGCGCACTTCGGCGACAAACGCATCGAGGCTGGCCGGCTTGGGGCCGGGCAAGGTGCCGTGATACCAGGCGGTGGCAGCATAGCCGGGGAACAGCGTCAGGTGGTTCTGGTCATAGCCCGGCTGGCGCACGCCATAATTCATGATCGTCGAAAGCAGGGCGATGCCATTGAGCGACATGCCGCGCGATTCGAGGATCGCCGCCACCGCGCCAGACCGCAGCGTGCCGTATGATTCGCCAAACAGGAATTTCGGCGCAGTCCAGCGGTTGTTGCGGGCGACATAGCGGGCGATGGCGCGGGCAAAGGCATCGGCATCCTGATCGACACCGTTGAAATCCTTGGCCAGCTTGTCGCCAAGCGGGCGTGACCAGCCGGCACCCATCGCATCGATGAACACGATGTCGGTCTTGTCGATCAGGCTCCACGGGTTGCTGGTCACGGCATATTGATCGGGCGAAACATAGGCCGGCTTGTCGGTTTTCACCCGCACCGGCCCGAAACTGCCCATGTGCAGCCATACGGTCGGCGAACCTGGCCCGCCGTTGTAGAAAAACGTCACCGGGCGGCCTGCACCTTCGGCGGTATAGGCCTGATAGGACAGGCTGCCGGTGGGCCGGGCGGCATCGTCACGGATGGTCAGCGTGCCGGCGGTGGCGGTGTAGGCAATCGCCTTGCCCTTCACGGTGACGCTGCCTTTGGACACGAACGCCTGCTCCGTTACCGGCGGCCGCGCGGCGGCTGCATCGGCTTCGGCCACCATTGCCTCGCGCGGGGTCTGGCGTTTTTCCTGTGCGGCGGCGGCGTTTGGCACAAAACAGGCAGCGGCCAGAGCGGTGCCGGCGAGCATCAGTGTTTTCATCGTCAGTTCCCCCCAAAAATCCCGCCAGATGGTGGCACGGCAGCAGCAGCCGCGCAAATCAGGCATCGGCCTCGCCCAGCCCGCGCAGCAAGCTGCCATCCAGATCGACAAGCGCGAACATCAGCAAGCCATCCACGATTGGCCGGATCGGTTCCAGCCGCGGAATGCCGGCGGCGGGCAGGCCGCTGCGCGCAAAATCCTGATACAGGGCCGCAAGAGCATCGACGCGGATGCAGGCGGAAAAGCTGCTGCTGGCCGGATCAAGGCCCGGATACAGGAAAAATTCCAATTCCAACGGGCCGCGTGCCA
>NZ_JBBATR010000037.1:16665-21094 GCF_040398645.1 Sandarakinorhabdus sp. | reverse complement strand
GGAGCGGGCAGCAATTCGGCGGCCTGCTCCGTGCGCACCGGCACGTCGATTGCAGCCAGCTGCGGCACCGGCTTCTTGCCCGGATCCACCCCCATATCGGCAAAGCGCCGCGCCTTGGGCAGCACATTGCGTTCCAGTGATCCGATGAAGTCGTTGTAATTGCCCACGGTTTCACCGAGATTCTTGCGCATCTTCACCAGATGTTCGGCCATCACCGCAATCGCACTGTAGATTTCGGCGCCCAGCTTGCCGATCTCACGGGCTTCGTCGGCCAGTCTGTCCTGCCGCCAATTCAGCGCCACCGTCTTGGCAATCGCCAGCAGATTGATCGGCCCGGCCAGCAGGATGCGCTGTTCAAAGGCCCAGCTGAGCAGCGCCAGATCATGCTCCATTGCGGCAGACAGGAAATTTTCGCCGGGAATGAACATGATGACGAAATCGGCTGATTTGCCGAATTGCGTCCAATAGGCCTTTTCGGACAGGCCGCGGGCATGGTTGCGCACCGCAGCGGCGTGACGCTGCATCGCCGCCAGCCGTTCGGCATCGCTGCCGGCCTCCAGCGCAGCCAGATAATCATTCAGGCTGCATTTTGAATCGACGATCAATTGGCGATCACCGGGCAGATTGATGATCGCATCGGGGCGCCGGCCGCCAGCTTCGGTGGCCATGTGGGTTTGCAGGGTGAAATCCACGCCGGCGCGCAGGCCGGCCATTTCCAGCGTGTTGGCCAATTGTTGTTCGCCCCAGCTGCCCGATGTCTTGCCGCTGCTGCGCAGGGCCGTCACCAGCCGCGCCGCTTCGTCAGACACACGCACCTGGCCCTGCGTCACCTGCTGCAGGGCCTGGTTGAGCGCGCCATAGCTTTCGGTACGGGCCTTTTCCACCTCGCCGAGCCGGCTTTCATATTTGGCCAGCGTTTCCGCCACCGGGGCCAGCACCGCCTTCAGGCTGGCCTGATTCTTGGCTTCGGCCTCGTCAAAACGTTGTTCGGCGCGGGTGATCAACTGGCCCTGCGCCTGTTCGAGCACGCGGCCGGCCAGTGCTTCAAAACGCGTGTTCAGCTCCTCCAGTTGGCGGGCATGCGATTGTTCGCGCTCGGCAATCTGGGTTTGCAGCGCCTTGATCTCCACGGCAGTTTCGGCAATCTTGGTGCGCCGATCATCGGCCTGCGCACGCGCCTCATCACGCTCGGTGCGCAACCCCGCCAGCGGGCGGCTGGCCAGCACCCACGCCGCCGCAAAGCCAATCAGCAAGGCGGCCACCGCCATCGCGGCAGCAATCTGAGCTTCGGTCACGATGCACCTGCAAAGAATATGGAACGAGACGTGAACATAGCTGGCATGGCCGCATGGCTCAAGCCCAACATCCTAATCTGCGCGCGGTTTGCTGCGGGCCGGCAGCCGCGCCGCCACCAGCGCGGCCACCACCATCAGCGCACCGGCCAGTTCCCATGGGCCAGGCACTTCGCCAAAGCGGATAGCGCCCACGCCGGCGCTGATGGCCGGCTGCACCAGCAGCGCCAGCCCGATCACCAGCGGTGACAGATGCCGCACCGCATAGACGATCAGCCCCTGCCCGATCACCTGGCTGCCGATGGCCAGACCAATGATCGGCGTCCAGTCCTGCGGCCAGAAAACGCCACCAGTCGCCAGCGGTGCCAGACAAATCGCGCCGACCAATGTGGCCAGCGCCAGCGCCGGCAGCGCCGCCAGTTGCAGCCGTACCTGTTCGATTGCCACCAGATAGATGGTGTAGAACAGCGCCGCCGCCAGGCACAGCAGATCGCCCACCAGATGCTGCGGTGACAATTGCGCGCTCCGCCCGAGCAGCAGGGCCATGCCGGAAGCGGCCATCACCAGCGCCAGCGCCTGCATGCGCAGCAGCCGCTGCCCGAGCACGACCACGCCATACAGCGGCAGCATGAAGGTGGCGGCATTGGCCAGCAAGGTCGCGTTGGCCAGCGTGGTGCGCATGATGCCCAGATGCCACACCGCCAGATCGGCCGCAAAGGCCAGCCCGGCCAGGCCGGAAAGCAGCAGCACCGCAGCCTGGCTGCGGCCACCACCTGGAATGCCCGGCGACGGCGGCAAACGCAGCGCAGCGGGGCCGCCGACGATGCGGGCCATGATCAGCAGAAACGGCACCGCCAGCGCCAGCCGCCAGAACGCCGATGCCATCGGCCCGACATCGGCCAACCGCACCAGCAGCGGCCCGAACGCCAGGCACGCCGAACCGGTGATCATCGCAGCAAAGGCCCAGCGGCCAGGCGCGGCAGGAGGCATCGCAGTTGTCACCGGCCGTCGCTTAAGCGGTTTTTGCGGCGGCGCAAGCATGCGCCCGCGCCGCCCGGTTCGCCCCGGGCGCACGATGTCCGTCATGCTTTTGTTGACAGGCAAGGCCAGCTTGCCCATAAGCCATACCAGATTAGTCCACTTTGCAGGCAATGGCTGGAATCGATGTGATCCGACTGACCAATCTAGCTGATTATGCCGTGGTGGTGATGGCCCATGCGGCGCGTGAGCCGGAGCTGAAATTTTCGGCGGCGCGCGTGGCGGAATTGACCATGATCCCGGCCCCCACCGTGGCCAAGCTGATGGGCACGTTGGCACGCGCCGGTTTGCTCACGGCGTCACGCGGCGTGGCCGGCGGGTTCATGCTGGCGCGGGCACCTGGCGGCATCAGCGTGGCCGAGATTGTCGAAGCCGTTGATGGCCCGATCGCACTGACCAGCTGCGCCGGCAGCGATGCCCATGATTGCCTGATGGAAGGCCATTGCGCGGTGCGCGGCCATTGGGCGCCGATCAACCGCGCAGTGCGCGGCGCGCTTGCCGCTGTGACATTGGCCGATCTGGCGCAGCCGGTGGCAGCGGCTGTACCCACGGCGACCGAGCCCGCGTCCAGCGACGCGCTGGCCACCTGATGTTTGAAGAGTGATGACCATGCTTGATACCCCCGCCTCCCTGGTCCTGGCCGGCCGCGCCCTGGCCGATCCCGCGCCGGATGCTCCCATTCAGGATGCCCCTATCCAAGATGCAGCCGCGCGGGCGGCTGTGGAGGATATGTCCACCTACAAATGGGGCTTTTCGTCGGATGTCGAATCCGAAATGGCGCCCAAGGGCCTGAACGAGGACACGGTTCGTTACATTTCGGCCAAGAAGGGCGAGCCGGAATGGCTGTTGGCATGGCGGCTGAAGGCGTTTGCGCGCTGGCAGACGATGGTGAGCCCGGATTGGGCCAAGCTGAACGTCGCGCCGATCGATTATCAGGATGCCTATTATTACGCCGCGCCCAAGGCCAAGCCGACCCTGGCATCGTTGGACGAGCTCGATCCCGAAATCCGCCGCGCCTATGAAAAGCTGGGCATCCCGATCGAAGAGCAGAAGATGCTGGCCGGTGTTGAAGGCGCGCGCCGCGTGGCCGTGGATGCGGTGTTTGACAGCGTGTCGGTGGCCACCACCTTCCGCGCCGAACTGCTCAAGGCCGGCGTGATCTTCCTGTCGATTTCCGAAGCGGTGAAGGAATATCCCGACCTGATCCAGAAATGGCTGGGCAGTGTCGTGCCCGTGCAGGACAATTATTTTGCCTGCCTGAACTGCGCGGTGTTTTCCGATGGCACCTTTGTCTACATCCCGCCCGGCGTGCGCTGCCCGATGGAGCTTTCCACCTATTTCCGCATCAACGCTGCCAACACCGGCCAGTTCGAACGCACGCTGATCATCGCCGACAAGGGCAGCTATGTCTCCTATCTCGAAGGCTGCACGGCGCCGATGCGCGATGAAAACCAGCTGCACGCCGCGGTCGTTGAGCTGGTGGCCCTGGACGATGCCGAGATCAAATATTCCACCGTGCAAAACTGGTATCCCGGCGATGCCGACGGCAAGGGCGGCATCTATAATTTTGTCACCAAGCGCGCCAACTGCCTCGGCAAGAACAGCAAGGTGAGCTGGACGCAGGTGGAAACCGGCAGCGCGATCACCTGGAAATATCCGAGCTGCGTGCTGAGCGGTGAGGGCAGCGTCGGTGAGTTTTATTCGGTCGCCGTCACCAACAATTGCCAGCAGGCCGACACCGGCACCAAGATGATCCATATCGGCAAGGGCACGAAGTCAACAATTGTTTCCAAGGGCATCACCGCCGGGCGCAGCAACGGCACCTATCGCGGGCTGGTGCGCGTGGCGGCAACGGCGGAAGGGGCGCGCAATCACACCCAGTGCGATTCGCTGCTGCTGGGCAGCAATTGCGGCGCGCATACCGTGCCCTACATCGAAGTGCGCAACCCCAGCGCCATAATCGAACACGAAGCCACCACCTCGAAAATCAGCGAGGATCAGCTGTTTTACGCCCAGTCGCGCGGGCTGGATACCGAGGCGGCGGTGGGCTTGATCGTCAACGGCTTCTGCCGCGAAGTGTTGCAGCAATTGCCGATGGA
>NZ_JBBATR010000037.1:1671-16565 GCF_040398645.1 Sandarakinorhabdus sp. | reverse complement strand
TGGGCTTGATCGTCAACGGCTTCTGCCGCGAAGTGTTGCAGCAATTGCCGATGGAATTTGCCGTCGAAGCGCAGAAATTGCTGAGCCTCAGCCTCGAAGGCAGTGTGGGTTGAAGCTGGCGTTGGCCCTCGTATTGGCCCCGGTCTTGGCTGTCGCTCTGCTGTCGCTGGCCGCCTGCGATGCCGCGCCGCCGCGCGCCGATCCCAAGGGCCAGCAGCTGCGCGCCGAGCTTGACCAGATGACCAAGGATTATGCCGCCTGCATCGACAAGGGCGTGGCCGCCGCCGACGTGTCGCAAGATCCGGCCGGCAGCATTGCCATCGCAGCGGTGAAGGCGTGCCGGCCGATCCGCGGCGCGCTGCGCTTGAAGGTGGCGTCGTTCGATTTGCTCGGTCACCCGAACCACACGGCCAATCAGGCCGAGATTGTCGCCGAAGCCAGCGTGGGCGTGATCGAAAAGGATCTGCGCGAACAGGCCGTGGTGACCATCGTCAAACGCCAGAATTTGACCCGTTAAGGACTGAACATGCTCGTTATCGACAATCTTTGCGCCGAAATTGACGGCAAGCCGATCCTGAAGGGCCTGTCGCTCACCGTGGATGCCGGCAGCGTGCACGCCATCATGGGGCCGAACGGCGCCGGCAAATCCACCCTGTCCTATGTGCTGGCCGGCCGCGACAACTACACGGTCACCGGCGGCAGCGTGACGTTTCGCGGGCAGGATCTGCTCAGCCTTGCCCCGCATGAGCGTGCCACGGCCGGCATGTTCCTGGGCCTGCAATATCCGGTGGAAATCCCCGGCGTGTCCAATCTGCTGTTCCTGCGCACCGCGCTGAATGCCCAGCGCGTGCTGCGCGGCGAAGCCGAAGCGTCCGGCGCGGAATTCATGAAGCTGGCCAAGGCCGCTGCCGAGAAACTGGGCCTGCCGTTCGACATGATGAAGCGCGCGGTGAACCAGGGCTTTTCAGGCGGTGAGAAAAAGCGCAACGAAATGGTGCAGATGCATATTTTGCAGCCGTGGTTCGCGGTGCTCGATGAGACTGATTCGGGCCTGGATATCGATGCACTGCGCGTGGTTGCCGATGGCATCAACGCCATGCGCGGGCCAGACCGCGCCGCGCTGTTGATCACCCATTATCAGCGCCTGCTTGATTATGTGGTGCCCGATCATATCCATGTGCTGATGGATGGCCGCATCGTGCAGTCCGGCGGCCCGGAACTGGCGCACAAATTGGAGGCGGAAGGCTATTCCGCGATCGCAGCATGAGCGCCCAGAGTCTTTCAATGCCCAACCGAAAGGACGAAGCCTGGCGCTGGTCCAATCTGACCGCGCTGTCAGCGGCCTGGCCGGATGCGCAGGTGCGCAGCCGCAGCCTGGATGTTGCGGCCGGCTCGCATGGCCGACTTGATGATGTTCTGGCCGGTGACGGCTGGATCAACGACGATGTGACCGTGACAGTCGCAGCGGACGGGCGGCTGGACGGCATCATCCGCCAAGACGCCGCCGGCATGGCGACGATGCTCTACCGCATCACCCTCGAAGCCGGCGCATCGGCGCATCTGGTGATCCTGAACCACGGCAGCGATCTCGGCCGCATCGCGCTGGACGTGACACTGCACGCCGGCGCTGATTTCCAATTGGGCGCCATCCTGATCGGCACGGCAGCGCAAACCAGCGAATTGGTCACCATCGTCCGCCATGTCGGCCCGGCTGCCACCAGCAACCAGATCGTGCGCGCCGTTGCCGGCGGCACCGCCACCACCTCCTATCTCGGCCAGGTCGCCGTGGCGCGCGCCGGCCAGAAAACCGATGCCAGCCAGTCGTTCAAGGCGCTGCTGCTCAATCGCGGCGCGACGGCCAATGCCAAGCCGGAGCTGGAGATTTTTGCCGACGACGTAAAATGCGCGCACGGCGCGACCGTTGGCGAAATCGATGCGAACGCGCTGTTCTACCTGACCAGCCGGGGCGTGCCGCCGGTGCAGGCCCGCGCCTTGCTGATGCGTGCCTTCCTGTCGGACGCGCTTGCCGGCCTCGATGATACCGCAACCGAAACCCTTGAGGCGGAAATCACCGCCCTGTTGGCAACCACGGCATGACCATCCTGACTGCATCCCCGCTGCTGGACCGCAAGGGCGATTTTCCCGGTATGGCCGGCGATTGGGCCTATCTGGACACAGCCGCCACATCGCAAAAACCGCAGGCGGTGATCGATGCCATCGCGCGCTGCTACGGCCCCGAATACGCCACGGTGCACCGCGGCGTCTACGAACGCTCCGCCACCATGACCCTGCGCTATGAAGAGGCACGCGCCACGGTTGCGCGCTTCATCGGCGCGGCAACGCCCGACGAGGTGGTGTTCGTGCGCGGCGCCACCGAAGGCATCAACCTGGTGGCGCAAAGCTGGGGCCAGCGGCTGCAGGCCGGGGACCGCGTGCTGATTTCGGCGCTGGAACACCACAGCAATATCGTGCCGTGGCAGATGCTGCGCGACCGCGCCGGCATCATCATCGATGTTGCGCCGCTCACGGACGATGGCCGCATCGATGAGGACGCGCTGATTGCCATGATCCGGCCCGAAACGCGGCTGGTGGCGATTGCCCATGTCTCCAACGTGCTCGGCGGCGTGGCGGATGTCGCCCGCATCGCCGATGCTGCCCACGCCATGGGCGCGCTGCTGATGGTCGATGGCTGTCAGGCCGCGCCGCGCCTTGCGCTGGACATGGCGGCGCTCGGCTGCGATTTTTACGTGTTGTCGGGCCACAAACTATACGGGCCCACCGGCATCGGCGTGCTGTGGGCGCGGGCCGAAATCCTGGAATCGATGCCGCCATGGCAAGGCGGCGGCGCGATGATCGACACGGTGACGTTCGAACACACCAGCTATGCGCCGTCGCCGGCCCGGTTCGAAGCCGGCACGCCGCACATCGAAGGCGTAATCGGTCTGGCGGCAGCCATCGATTATGTGGAATCAGTCGGCATTGACCGCATTCACGCCCACGAAGCCGAGCTGGTGCGCCGCACGCGCGCCGCGCTGGCCGGCATCAACAGCATCACGCTTTATGGCCCGCAAGCCAGCGCCGGCATCCTCAGCTTCACGATGGCCGGCGTGCATCCGCACGATATCGGCACCATCCTTGATGAGGCCGGCGTCGCCATCCGCGCTGGCCACCATTGCGCGCAGCCGCTGATGAAGCTGCTGAACGTGCCGGCCACCGCCCGTGCCAGCTTTGGCCTGTACAACAGCGCCGATGATGTTGACCGGCTGGTTGCCGGCCTTGCCCGTGTCACCCGCATCTTTGGGATCAAGCCATGACTGACCGCAATTTCGAAGTGGAAGAAGTAACGCAGGCCAAGCCGGTGGCAAAAGCCCCGCCGCTGCGCGCGATGGTTGAGGCCGAAGCTGCGGCTGAAGCGGGGGCCGAGGCGGCGCATGAGCCCGATTATCTGGAAGGCTTTCTGAAGCCCAAGACCGACGCCGCCGCAGATGACGCAAGCACCAGTCTGGTCGAGGAAATCGTGGCGGCGCTGCGCCAGATCCACGATCCGGAAATCCCGGTAAACATCTATGATCTTGGCCTGATCTACAATGTCGAGGCAGACAATGGCCACGCCGTGGTGACCATGACGCTCACGACGCCAAGCTGCCCCGTCGCCGAATCAATGCCCGGCGAAGTGGAAATTCGCGTGTGTGCGGTGCCCGGCGTGCAAAGCTGCGACGTCAATCTGGTGTGGGACCCGGCATGGGACCCCGGCAAGATGACCGACGAAGCCCGCCTTGAAATGGGAATGCTCTGATGGATGCACCAGCCACCACTTTGCGCCGCCCGCGCCCCGCGCCCTTGACCGTTACCGAAGGCGCGTCGAACCGCATCGCCGCCATCCTGGCGGCCGCGCCAGCCGACGCCGTGGGCGTGCGCCTGTCCACCCCGCGCCGCGGCTGTTCGGGCCTGGCCTATGATCTGGCCTATGTGACCGCTGCCAAGCTTGGTGACGAGCGCATCGACACGCCTGGCGGCACGTTGTTTGTCGATGGCGGCAGCCTGATGTATCTGATCGGCAGCATCATGGACTGGCGCGAAGATGATTTCACCGCCGGCTTCGTGTTCAACAATCCCAATGCCAAGGGCGCCTGCGGCTGCGGCGAAAGCTTCACGGTTTGAGATAAAAGCAACACGGTGCCGGCCAGCGTTTGCTGCTGGCAAGATCATGCGAAACCCGACATGTTGAACGTCCATTCCGTTTCGTTCAGGAGCCGCCATTGGGCCGATTTTCCCTTCCCCTGCGGCGCAGCGCTGACGACGCGGACTATGACG
This sequence comes from Sandarakinorhabdus sp., assembly GCF_040398645.1. Classification (GTDB taxonomy): domain Bacteria; phylum Pseudomonadota; class Alphaproteobacteria; order Sphingomonadales; family Sphingomonadaceae; genus Sandarakinorhabdus. The sequence continues at coordinate 12,251 of NZ_JBBATR010000037.1, read as the reverse complement.
ACCGCACCGCCGACGTGTCGGCCGATCTCGCCTATGAGCTGAAATCGAAGATGTTCGATCAGATCGCCAACGTCGGCATCGCGGGCACTGGTCTGGCTGTCACCTTGATTGGCAGCACGTTGCGTGACGCTTCGCCTGCTGTGTGGCTGTCCGTTGTGCTGTTTGCCGGCGCGGCTTTTACTGCCATTGGCGGCAACCAAAAGCTGGTTGACAGTTTGAGCAAGCGGCAACCCTGCTTGCAGCGCAGCAAACGGGATATGGGGATCGCCACGATGCTGCTTGGTATCGCTGTTGGATCGCTCAGCATGTCGGTTTATCTCGAAGGCCAACGTGAGCCCGCGCCGGCGACCAAGGTTTCGGCACAACAATAAGCAGCAAAACTGGCATGATCGCGCGCGGCAGCGCCCGCCCGCGACACCGGCACGCCTGCCGCGCTGCACCACAGCCGGCTATCCGCCGCAAATGCACACTCGTTTCCCGCTCACCCGTGATGTCGCACTTGTACGCGTTGCCGAGTTCACTCCGCTCGCCGGCCGCGCCTATGCGTCGCGGCGCAATCATGATGGCGGGCCAGACGGGCGCGCCACCACGTCCCTGCTGTCCCCGGCCATTCGCCGCCGGCTGATCAGCGAACAGGAGGTTGCCGCAGCCGCCATTGCGGCTCACGGCTTTGTGGTCGCTGAAAAATTCGTGCAGGAAATCTGCTGGCGCACCTATTGGGTAGGCTGGCTGCAACAGCGCCCGGACATCTGGACGCGCTGGCAGGCCGATGTGGTCCGCATGGAAGCGTTGCTGGCCGAAGACGGCAAATGGCAGCGCCGTTACGAACAGGCGCTGGCCGGCACCACCGGCATCGATTGCTTTGATGCCTGGGTGCATGAGCTGATCGAAACCGGCTGGCTGCACAATCATGTGCGCATGAGCTTTGCCAGCATCTGGTGCTTCACGCTGCGGCTGCCATGGCAACTGGGCGCGGCTTTTTTCTACCGTCACCTGCTTGATGCCTGCCCGGCCAGCAACACGCTGGGCTGGCGCTGGGTGGTAGGCCTGCAAACCGCCGGCAAAACCTATCTGGCGCGCGCCGATCTGATCCGCGATCTGTCGGGCGGGCGTTTTGCCGTCAATTTCAAGCTGGCCAGCGAAGCGCCGCCGTGGCCCGCCGACGATGTGCCGCCGGCCACGCCAGTCGCCCGCGTGCAGCGCGCCGATCCGGCCGCGCGCACCGGCCTGTTCGTCACCACCGAAGACACCAGCCTGGAACAACTGGCACTGCCCGGCAAAATCGTGGCACTGGCAGCAACGCCGGATATCGGCGGCACACCGGCGCCGCTGAAACACCAGGCGGCGATGGCGATGCTGGCCGATGGCCTTGGCCGCGCCGCCCACCGGCTGGGGCTGGAGCCCGAACGCATCGACGCCACCTTTGGCACGGATGCCATGCGCGATTGGGCCGCCCGCCACCGGCTGACGCAGATCATTACCGGCGATGCCCCGGTCGGGCCGGTGAAGGACCGGCTGGATGTGTTGGCCCCGGCGCTGGCCGCCGATGGCGTGACGCTGGTGCGCCTGCGCCGCGCCTGGGACGATGTTGCGTGGCCGCATGCCAGAAAGGGCTTTTTCCCGTTCAAGGCCGCCATTCCAAAATTGCTGGCGCTGCCCCCCGGCGCGCTGGCATGACGGCGGCATGATTCGCGCTTCGCTTTTGATTCTGCTCCCGCTGCTGCTCGGCGGCTGTCTGGCCAGCGCCGTCAAAACCATCGTCACCGCGCCGATCAAGGCCGTGGAGGTGATCTACGACACGGCCACCGAAAGCCAGGAAGAAGCCGACATCAAACGCGGCCGCGCCGCCCGCAAACAGGACGAAGCCGCAGAGCGCGAGGCCAAGAAGGCCAAGAAAGCGCGGAAAGCCGAACAGGACCGCCGCGAAGAAGAGCGGGAAGACAGGCGTGAAGACGAGCGTGATCGAGAGCGCGAGCGCCAACGCAGGGAGTGATCGCCGCCCCATCAGAACAGGCGGGTAAGCAATTCCTTTCGCAAACCCTGAACCCAGCGCCCTTCATGCGCTGCAATCAACCACTTGCCGTTATACCGCGCATCCGGCAGGTTGATCTTCATGGGGAAAAACAGGGATTTCGCCGGGCATCCAGCCGGCCTGGCGATCGTCACGGTGGCCGAAGGCCTGCAGGCGGCCGGCGTTTATGGCGTGCAATCGCTGCTGATCCTGTACATGGCCAATTTCCTGTTCACGCCGGCCGAGGTGGCCAGCGTTGGCGGCTTTGCCGCCTGGCGCGCGCTGGTGGAAGGCGCGTTCGGGCCGATGAGCCTGCAAGCCTTGGCCACCCAGACGATGGGGCTGTATCTTGGCCTGTTTTTCCTTACGCCGCTGCTGGGCGGCTGGCTGGGGGACCGGCATTTCGGCCCACGCCTGACCTGCATATTGGGTGCGATCCTCGCCGCCGCCGGCATGGCCATGGTGATCACGCCGGGGCTGTTCCTGCCCGGGCTGCTGGTGTCGGCCTTTGGCGCGGGCGCGCTGCGCTGCAATCTGAATGCCCAAACCGGGCATCTCTACAGCCGCAACGACCCGCGCCGCGATGCGGCCTTTGCCATCCTTGCCGCCGGCCTGAACACCGGCGCGTTTCTGGGGCCACTCCTCATCGGCGCGCTGGGCGAAGTGGTGAACTGGCAATGGGGCTTTGCCGCGGCCTGCGGCTGCATGGCGCTAGCGGCGCTCACGCTGCTGATCGGCAACGGCCTGATGCCCGCTGATACGCCGCCGCACGCCCGCCGCGCCGCGCGCCTGCAAGCCGGTGACGGCAAGACCATCGCGGCGCTGATCGCCGTGATGCTGCTCACCAGCCTGTTCTGGTTGGCGCAATCGCAGGTGTGGAATGTCTATGCGCTGTGGGGGCGCGATCATCTTGATCGCATGGTGCTGGGCATCGAAGTGCCGGTGACGTGGCTGCAGGCCATCGACAGCCTGGCGCCGATCCTGGCGGTGCCGCCGGTGCTGGCACTGTGGCGCTGGCAGGCCGCGCGCGGCAACGAGCCCAAGGAGCTTGGCAAGATCGCCATCGGCATGGCCCTGATCGGCACCGCCTTTCTGTGGCTGGCGCTGGGCAGCGGGGCCGGAAAGACGCCGTTTGCGTGGGTGGTGGTGTTTCACCTCGTGCTCAACACCGGCTGGCTGTATCTGGTGCCCACCATGAACGCGCTGTTTTCGCGCAGCGCGCCGGTGGCCGTAACCGGCGTCATGCTGGGCGCCGTGCAATTTGCCGTGTTTGTCGGCAGCACCATGTCCGGCTGGCTCGGGCGGTTTTACGAAACCATGGCCACCCCGACATTCTGGCTGATGCACGCCGCCTTTCCGCTGGCCGGAGCGGCGGTGATGTGGGCGTTGCGCGGGCGACTGGGGCAAGTGCTCAAGCTGTAAACAAACTTCAGAGCCTCCGGCGGGCAGGGGTGACCCCTGCACCCATCTTTTGACTTGGCCCCAATCTGCGGAATCTGGCCCCATCCAAACAATCGGGTGCAGGGGTCACCCCTGCCCGCCGGAGGCTTTGCTTTTGCTTGTTTTTACTGACTTGGATCGGATGCCAAATCAGTAACCCTCAATCATCCGGCCCCAGGCTCGGATCAAGATCGCGCGGCCGCACAAACCGCACCAATTCCGCGCGGCCGCCGTCGATTTGCGCCCAGCGGTCGATGGCGATATCCAGCCGCGCCAGCGTGGCGGTGGGGTATTTCAGTTCCGCTTCGGCGCGCAGGTCGCCGCCGGGCGGCACCAGTTCGAGCAGCAGGTCTTCCAGGCCGGGATTGTGGCCAACCAGCATGGCATCGCTGAAATCATCGGAAAAGCCGGCGCACAATTCGACCAGCGTCGCCGAGGACGAGAGGTAGATGCGCTGTTCGTACATCGGGGCAATTGGCCGGCGCATGCCGGCTTCCAGGCCTTCGATGGTCTGGCGCACGCGCACGGCGGGGGAGGCGAACACCAGCTTGTAATCCGGCATGTCACCGCGTTTGATGGCGGCGCCCAGCCATTGGCCGACCTTCATGGCAGCGCGGCGGCCGCGATCGTTCAGCGGCCGATCGAAATCGCGCAGCAACGGATCATCGTAACCCGATTTGGCGTGGCGCAGCAGAGTGAGCGTTTTCAAGAGGCACCCGGCGTGATTGAGCCATCAGCGCTTGGCACATCGGCTGCATCCTGACCAGTGCGCGCAAAGCCGGCCCGCACCAGCGCCGCTGCCTCATCAAGGGTAACGCGGTCGATCGGCACCCCGGCTGGAAACGCCCCCAGCAGCCGGGAGGGCACGGCCGGGCCGAGCAGGATGAAGTGCCCGCGATCATCGGCGCGGCGAATCAACCGCCCAAACGCCTGCGCCAGCCGGCCCATGGTCACCCGGTCATCATGGGCATTGCCGCCGCCCGCCAGCCGCCGCGCCGCGTGCAGCACGGTGCGGCGCGGCCACGGCACGCCTTCCATGATCACCTGGCGCAGGCTGCTGCCCGGCACATCCACCCCGTCGCGCAGTGCATCGGTGCCCAGCAGCGATGCGCCCGGTTCGGCGCGGAAAATATCCACCAGCGTGCCGGTATCGATGGGATCAACATGCTGGGCATAAAGCGGCAGGCCGGCGCGGGCCAATGGATCGGCCAGCCGGGCATGCACGGCGCGCAAGCGGGCGATGGCGGTGAACAGCCCCAGCGTGCCGCCACCCGCCGCTTCGATCAACGTGCGATAGGCGTGCGCCAGCGCCGCAACATCGCGCGGCTTCACATCGGTCACGATCAGCACGCGGGCCTGATGCGCATAATCGAACGGGCTGGCGGCGGCGAAATGGCGGGCCGGCAGCGGCAGATGCACAGCGCCGGTGCGGGCATCGGCATCGCGCCAATCATCGGCCAGCGCATCCGGGCGGGCGCGCAGCGTGGCCGATGTCACCACCACGCCGTGTGCAGGTTCCAGCACGGCGGCTGCAAACGGCCGCATCGGATCCAGCCAGCGCCGCTGTATGCCCACATCCAGCAGGCGGCCATCGGCGCGGGCCAGTTCCAGCCAATCGATGAAATCGGCATCCGCTGGCCCGCCCAGCCGGGCCAGCAATTGCTGCCACGCGCTGAGCAGCGCGCCGCGCAGCACCAGCCCGGCGCGCGCACCCTCCACCCGCGCCCGGCCCTGCCCATCCAGCCAATCGGGCGGATCATCCAGCAGCAGCGCCAGCCGCGCCTCAAGCTGCGCCATCGGCAGCGCCATGCGGCCCAACGCGGCACTCGCCGCTGCCGCTGCATCCACCAGGCACGGCAGCACCTCGGCCACTTGCGTTTCGAGGCCATAGCCAGTGGCGGCATCTTCGGGCGGCGCCCGTGCCAGCACCTGGGTGCGCACGGCAGCAAACAACAGCTCCAGCGCGCCCTCGCCGCTATCGTCGGCCACGCGCGCAAGCCACGCCTCGCTGGGCAGCGCGCGGGCGGCGTCGGTGATGCGTTCCACGGCCTTGGCTGCGTCGTCATCGTAACTGATGGCATCGGCCAACCGCGCGGACAATCCCCGTCTCCGGCCGCGCCCCGCCGCGCGTTCGGGGCCGAGCAGCCAGTTTTTCAACTCAACGGCCTCGCGCCCGGTCAAGGCGACGGCAAAAGTGGCATCGGCAGCGTCGAACAGATGATGGCCTTCATCAAAGATGATGCGCGCCATGCCGGTGCCTTCGGCGCGGCCGCGCGCGGCGTTGATCATCACCAGCGCATGATTGGCGATCACCAGATCGGCCTGGGCACTGGCCCGTGATGCGCGTTCGATGAAACAGGTGCGGTAATGCGGGCAGGCGGCATAAATACACTCGCCGCGCCGATCGGTCAGGCCGGCAAAGCTCATGCGGCCAAACAGCGGTGGCAGCCAGCCGGGCAGATCGCCGCCGACCATATCGCCATCGCGGGTATATTCGGCCCAGCGTTCGGCCAGCCGCGCAAACACCGCGGCGCGGCCGCCAAAGCCGCCCTGCACGGCATCTTCCAGATTGAGCAGGCACAGGTAATTCTCGCGGCCCTTGCGCACCACCACCCGCGCCCGCCGCTGCGCCGCATCCGGCCACACCCGCGCAGTTTCGCCGTCAAGCTGGCGTTGCAGCGCCTTGGTGAACGTCGCCACCCACACCGCGCCGCCAGCCATTTCAGCCCACAGGCTGGCCGGCGCCAGATAGCCGAGCGTCTTGCCGATGCCGGTGCCGGCTTCGGCCAGCACCATCTGCGGGCCATCGTCCTTGCGGGCTTTGGGGGCAAATGCCTGCGCCACGGCATCGGCATAGGCGCGCTGGCCATCGCGCTGCTCGGCGCCCGGCCCCACCAGCCGCGCCAGCCGCGCCGCAACCTCGTCAGCAGGCAGGCGCACCACCTGCGGCGCTGGCCGCGCTGCCGCCTCTTCCCACTGCGGCAGGGTTTGAAACACATGACGCTCGGCTTTTTCAGGCTTGGCAATCAGGCGCAGCAGATGCGGCGCCCACGGCCAGCGCTGGCGGCCCAGGCTTTGCAGGATGGTCCACGCGCCGCGCCGTTCCGGCCAATCGCGCCGCGCAGGCATCGCCAGCAGTGCCGCCGCCGCGCGTTGCAGGAAGGCGGCATCGGCATCTCCTGCTGGCGCTGGCAGGCCCAGCGCCGCCGCCAGCCCGCGCGCGGTGGGCACGCAAAACCGCGCCGGACACAAAAACGCGAACAATTCCAGCAGATCGAGCCCCGAAAGCTCGCCCAGCCCGAGCCGGCTGGCGGTGACCGGCGCATTCAGCAGCAGGTGCGGGCTGTCCCCGGCGCGCGCAATGGCTTCACCCCGCCCAACGCCGCGCACCCGGCCATCGGCATCGGCAATCCACACGCCGGCATGGCTGGCCACCAGCGCCGGCACAGCCAGCGGCGCAGCGGTTTCAGTTGCAACTGTCATGGGCTCCCGCCACAACGTGGGCAGCCATCGCCGCACTGGCGCAGGCCCGGAACCAACAAGACACAGCGATGATCATCTCTTCTGAACTCATGCAGGCGGCCGCGCTCCAGAACAAGGCCTGGCCCTATGAAGAAGCCCGCAAACTGCTGGCGCGCTACCCGGATGGTGTGCCAGCCGGGCAGGCGGTGATCTTTGAAACCGGCTATGGCCCATCAGGATTGCCGCACATCGGCACGTTTGGCGAAGTGGCGCGCACCACCATGGTGCGCCGCGCGCTCGAAACGCTGGCGCCCGGCACAAAAACCCGCCTGATCGCGTTTTCAGACGATATGGACGGGCTGCGAAAGGTGCCGGACGGCATTCCCAACCCCGAAATGCTGCGCGCTGCGCTGAACAAGCCGCTCAGCCAGGTGCCCGATCCGTTCGGCACCCATGCCAGTTTCGGCGCGCACAACAATGCCCGGCTGCGCGCATTTCTCGACAAGTTCGGCTTCGAATATGAATTTCTCAGCTCAACGGATTGCTACGCCAGCGGCATGTTCGATGCCGCGCTGCTCAAGGTCTTGGCGCATTATGATGATGTGATGGGAATCATCCTGCCCACGCTCGGCCCGGATCGCCGCGCCACTTATTCGCCGTTCCTGCCCATCGATCCGGTGTCGGGCCATGTCCTGCAAGTGCCGATCGTGGCCCGCGACGCAGGCGCCGGCACCATCACCTATGTGCGGCCCGGCACCAACGACAGCATCACGGTTCCGGTCACCGGCGGCGCCTGCAAGCTGCAATGGAAGGTGGATTGGGCGATGCGCTGGCTGGCGCTGGGCGTCGATTATGAAATGGCCGGCAAGGATCTGATCGACAGCGTGACCCAATCGGGCAAGATCGTGCGCGCGCTGGGCGGCACCCCGCCAGCCGGCTTCAACTATGAATTGTTCCTGGATGCCGAAGGCCAAAAGATCAGCAAGTCCAAGGGCAACGGCCTGACCATCGAGCAATGGCTGGATTATGGCCCACCCGAAAGCCTGGCGCTTTACATGTTCCAGAGCCCGCGCAAGGCCAAGCGCCTGCATTATGACGTGATTCCGCGCGCCATCGAGGATTATGCCGATTATCTGGCGCGCTACCCGGAGCAACCGCTGGACCAGCAGCTCGGCAACCCGGCGCACCATATCCACGAAGGCAAGCCGCCCACGCCGGCCCTGCCGGTGAGCTTTTCGCTGCTGCTCAATCTCGCGTCCGTGGCGGCCACCGATGATCCGGCGCGGCTGTGGGGCTATGTGCAGAAATACGCACCGGGGACCGCGCCGGACAGCCATAAGCTGCTCGACAAGCTAGTGCACCACGCCGCAGCCTATGCTCGCGATTTCGTGGTGCCAGGCCTGAAACGCCGCGCGCCGACCCCGGCCGAAGCCGCCGCCCTGCGCGATCTGGATGCCCGCCTTGCAGCAGTGGGCGCTGAGGCTGACGCCGAAGCCTATCAATCGCAAGTTTATGAGGCCGGCAAGGCTGCCGCCTACGAAAACCTGCGCGATTGGTTCAAGGCGCTGTATGAAATCCTGATCGGATCACCGAACGGCCCGCGCATGGGCAGCTTCATCGCGCTTTATGGCCTTGCCCAAAGCCGCGCGCTGATTGCTGATGCGTTATCCGCCGCTGGGTCGTCAAACCGGGTCGATATTGACCCCGGTGCCATCAAGAAATCCTGATGGCACCGGCAATCAATCACGTGCGGATCAGGCAGCCACCACCGCGCGGCTGCCGCGGCGGCGCGCTGCAAAGCCGACAAGGCCGAAGCCCGCCAGCATCATCGCCCAGCTTGCCGGCTCCGGCACCGCTGCGCCGGCAAACGAGCCAGCGATGTTGGCATCGAAATTGGTTCCGAAGCCGTCACCGCCGATGGTGAACGCTGGGTTCATGCCAGTGAACGACAGGGAGAGATTCCGGAACGTGAAAGCCGACAGCGCCAGGATATCGGAGCTGTAAGCAATGCTGTTCAGCGGCTGGTTGACGATCAGGCTGCCAGCGCCGCCGCTCTTGGTAAAATTGAAAGCGGCGTTGGTGAAGGCAGCCGTCAGCTGGTTCACGCCGTTGGTGAATGTCATCTGGCCGCTCCAGCCAATTTGCTCGAACTGCGGGCCGGTGTCCACAATTGCACTGCTGGAGCTGGCCGTCATCGACAGCAGCGAATTGTACACGCCGAGAGGGCCGGCATCGGTAACCACGAAGTTGGCCGGGGCGTTCACGATGGACAGCGTGTTGCCTGGGCCTGCCCTGCGATATTCGACCACCTTGTCGTTGGACTGCTGGGTGAACTGCGCAAATGTGCTCAGAACAGGGATGGCAAGCGCCGGCGCTGTGATCATGGCCGACGCCATAATGACGCCCATGATTTTCGTGTTCATCTTCATAACGTAAGCTCCTTTGGTCATTTTGCCGGCGTGAATACCAAGCACTATATTCTATGCACTATTGACGAATTGTCGGTCAGCATCGGAAACTACTTAGGCAACGCGTAGTTTTACTGTATCTGGCATGGCCGGGCTCAGTTCAAACCCCCAGCTCGCCATCCAACGACTGCGTCGTCCAGGTGATCATCGCTGTCGCCGGGCTGGCACAAAGACGGGCGCGGATCAGGCGGCCGCGGACAAACAGCAATAGCTGGGCTGAGGCCGCGCCTGGATCGAAGTATCGGGGGCCATGCTGCCAAGAAGGCGGCCCGGCCGACACGTCCAAATGCTTGGCCTTCTATCCGGCCTCAACAAAAAGGGCGTCGCGTCGCCGCGACGCCCCTTCCGAACTGCAGATTGGCTGCTGTGTCAGGCAGCGACGACGCCGCGCGAACGGCGGCGCATCGATGCGCCGACCAAGCCGAAGCCGCCGAGCATCATGGCCCAAGTAGCGGGCTCAGGAACAGCACCGGCCGCCGCCTGGATGCGGAAGTTGCCGTTGTAGTCGTTGCCGTCGCCGCCGAACGTTGCAATATTCGGCCGGACCGAATCGCCGAGGTCACGGCGAAACGAGAACTCGATCAACGAGTAGTTCTGGCCGCCCGACGCGAACGAGCTGCCGCCATTGAACGTGTTCGTCAGCGGCGTATAATTGCCCGTCAACGTCTGACCGGTGTCGAAATCGAGCGTCAGGTTGTAGCTCGGATCCGAATCGAGGGTCGTGCCAGGGAAATAACCTTCACCAGACAGCAGAGCGCGCGTGATGACGTCGCTCGCGATGCCAAGGCTGATCGGTTGGTCGTTCGGGTTGAGATAGTCGCCCGCATTCGGGGTCGCGAGGAAAAGCGTGTAGTTGCCAGTTTGCCCAGTGGTCCAGATCGTCGAACCATTCGAACCAGTGACGGCAGCCTTGGTGAGTGTAAGAGCGTTCGCGCCAGTGGCACCAAGCGCAAAGGCCAGTGCGACGAGCGGTAGAGGGATACGTGACAAAGTCATGCTGTTTATCCTTAAGTCAGAGCTAATTTCCCCCACTCGCCAAAATGCACCGGACGCCAAACGGTTCCGGATTCAGAGTGTGAATATTTTTTATATTTCCGAACGAAATCAATTATTCCGCTTGTGCAAAGACCGTTTTGCGCGAACAGCCGCTCGCCGTCGTTTGCCGCAATCGCGGCACAGTGAGGCCGGTTTTGCGCGAT
>NZ_JBBATR010000037.1:0-1571 GCF_040398645.1 Sandarakinorhabdus sp. | reverse complement strand
GCCGCTCGCCGTCGTTTGCCGCAATCGCGGCACAGTGAGGCCGGTTTTGCGCGATGTCCGTCAATTCCGGGCCGCCACTGCGCGCGGCTCTCGAGGTCGGGCGGGGTGGCCGCCGGGATTATGCGTCGGCACCGATAGGCTGGGCGGTTGTGCGAACCAATGTCCGGGTTTGCACGGAATCCGTCGTTCGCCAACGCCGCAGGGACGGGCCGCGTGGTCCCAAAAAAGTCACGGTTGGCCCGGTCAGCGAATGATCAATCCCCCTGCTAAATCCCCAAACCGCCATCCATCGTTTGCGTCGTGCCCGTGATCATCGCTGCTGCCGGGCTGGCCAGGTACAGCACCAGGCCGGCCACTTCATCGGCAGTGGCGTGGCGCTTGATGGCCATCGCGGCGTGCATCATCGGCGCCATCGGGCCGCCTGCCGGGTTCATGTCGGTATCCACCGGGCCGGGCTGCACCACGTTTACGGTGATGCCGCGCGGCGCGAAATCGCGGGCCAGGCCGCGGCCGATGCCCTGCACGGCGGATTTGGACAGCGCATAAGCGGTGAAGCCCGCGCCCGGCACCCGGTCGCCGTTCACCGAACCGATGATGATGATGCGGCCATTGTCGTGCATCTGCCGCCCGGCCTCCACCCCGGCAAAATAGGCTGCGCGCACGTTGATATCGATCAGCCGGTCCACGGCATCGGCATCAAGCTTCAGCGGATCGCCCATCATCGCCACCCCGGCGTTGATCACCATGATGTCGAGCGCGCCAGCCGCTGCCACCGCTGCGATCAACTCGTCGCGGTTGGCGCTGTCAGCCTGCACTGAAGCCGCGCCGGTTTCGGCCGCCACCGCCGCCGCTGCATCGGGCGAACCGGAATAGCTGAAGCGCACATTTGCACCCGCTGCCGCAAAGTGGCGCACCAGCGCGGCGCCGATGCCGCGGCTGCCGCCCAGAACCATAACAGATTTTCCGGTAAAATCGCTCATCTGGGTCAACCTTCGCGTGCTAGGGTTCATGCGCCGTTCTGGCGTTCGCGCGCAGTATTGCTGACAAGACCGGCCTCTCCAAGCGGGAAACAGCATGACCAAGACCTTTGCCGCCCTTCTTCTCATCCTGGCCAGCCCGGCTCATGCCGCCACCAGCGATGAATTCCGCGCTGGCAACTGGGCCGCTGCCGTGCGCGATGGCCGGGCCGAAAACAGTGTCGAAAGCCTGATCCTGGCCGGACGCGCGCAGCTTTCGATTGCCGGCTATCAAACCAGCAGCAAGGATCAGGCCCTGGCGCAAGTGGCCGCCGCCGAGCGCGATTTCGATGCGGCGCTGGCCCGCGCGCCCGGCAACACCGAAGCACAATTGCAAAAGGCCGTCGCCATCGCTTACCGCGCGCAACTGACACGCGGCATCGGCCTGGCCAAGGATGTGCGCCGCCGGTTTGAAGCGATTCGTGCCGCCCATCCGGGCAACAGCCTGGTGTGGGGCGCGCTGGGCGGCTGGCATGGCGGCGCGGTGGCAACCGTCGGCAGCTTTCTGGCCGGCACCGCGCTGGGCGCCAAGAAATCGGAGATGGAGCGCTGCTA
>NZ_JBBATR010000036.1:18647-22215 GCF_040398645.1 Sandarakinorhabdus sp. | reverse complement strand
GATGGTGGGCGCGACAGGGATTGAACCTGTGACCCCTGCCGTGTGAAAGCAGTGCTCTACCGCTGAGCTACGCGCCCCATGCCGTGGCCGGGACAAGCGAACTAGGCGGTTTGGGCGAGGCTGTAAAGCCCCGCCCATAGTTCGAACGCCCATGGTTCGAATGCCCGCAATTCGCACACCGGCATCTGCCGGGATCAGTGCCGAACGGCTGCCTCTGTTACGGCAGCAGTTGGCGGCTGCACGGCGCGCTCGTCAGCCTCGGTCCACTCAATGGCCACCAGCGGCTGCGTAAGCGCCAGCGCCAGCACTTCATCGACATGCGAAACCGGCACGATGGTCAGGCCCTGTTTCACATTATCCGGGATCTCGGACAGGTCCTTCTCGTTTTCGGCAGGAATCAGAACGGTGGTGATGCCGCCGCGCAGCGCCGCCAGCAGCTTTTCCTTCAGGCCGCCGATCGGCAGCACCCGGCCGCGCAACGTGACTTCGCCGGTCATGGCGACATCGGCCCGCACTGGCACACCGGTCAGCGTGGAGATGATCGCCGTCACCATCGCGATGCCAGCCGACGGGCCATCCTTGGGCGTCGCGCCTTCCGGCACATGGACGTGGATGTCCTTTTTTTCGAAGATGTTGGGGCGGATGCCATAGTGATGGGCGCCAGCCTTCACAAAGGACAAGGCGGCCGAAATGGATTCGGTCATCACGTCGCCCAGCTTGCCGGTGGTCTTGATCACGCCCTTGCCGGGCGCGGTCACCGCTTCGATGGTGAGCAGATCGCCGCCAACCTCCGTCCACGCCAGGCCCGTCACAGCGCCAATCTGGGCATCCACATCGGCCAGGCCAAAGCGATATTTGCGCACGCCGGCGAACTCGGCGAGGTTGTCCGAATCCACGGTAACACTGTCCGTCTTGCCTTCCAGGATACGGCGCAGCGCCTTGCGGGCCAGCTTCGCCAGCTCACGTTCGAGCGTGCGCACACCGGCTTCGCGAGTGTAATAGCGGATCAGATCGCGCAGCGCGCTTTCGTCCACCCGAAATTCCGATGTCTTCAGGCCGTGCGCTTCATATTGCTTGTCGATCAGGTGCCGCTGCGCGATTTCAACCTTTTCATCCTCGGTGTAGCCCGACAGGCTGATGATTTCCATGCGGTCCAGCAGTGGCTGCGGCATCGAATAGGTGTTGGCGGTGGTGACGAACATCACATCCGACAGATCATAATCGACCTCCAGATAATGATCGTTGAACGCCTTGTTCTGCTCGGGATCGAGCACTTCCAGCAACGCCGAGGCCGGATCACCGCGGAAATCCTGGCCCAGCTTGTCGATTTCATCGAGCAGGAACAGCGGATTGGAGGTGCCGGCCTTCTTCAGGCTCTGGATGATCTTGCCGGGCATGGAGCCGATGTAGGTGCGGCGGTGGCCGCGCACTTCGGATTCGTCACGCACGCCGCCCAGGCTGATGCGAATGAATTCGCGCCCGGTGGCCTTGGCGATGCTGCGGCCCAGCGACGTCTTGCCCACGCCGGGCGGGCCGACGAGGCACAGGATCGGGCCTTTCAGCTTGTTGGTGCGGGCCTGCACGCCAAGATATTCGACGATGCGATCCTTCACCTTTTCCAGGCCGAAATGGTCACCGTCCAGCACGGCCTGCGCAGCAACGATATCCTTCTTGATCTTGGATTTCTTGCCCCACGGCAGCCCCAGCAGCGTATCAAGATAATTGCGCACCACACTGGCTTCGGCCGACTGCGGGGACATCGCCTTGAACTTTTTCAGCTCGGCAATCGCCTTGTCGCGGGCTTCCTTGGACAATTTGGCCTTGGCAATCCGCTCCTCGAATTCGGCCACTTCGTCTTTTTCGTCGTCGCCGTCGCCAAGCTCGCGCTGAATGGCCTTCATCTGCTCGTTGAGATAATATTCGCGCTGGGTTTTCTCCATCTGGCGCTTCACGCGGCCACGGATTTTCTTTTCCACCTGCAACACGCCCATTTCGCCTTCCATGAAGGCAAACAGCTTTTCCAGCCGCCGCGCCACATCGGCTTCGGCAAGCAGGCCCTGCTTTTCAGCAATCTTCAGGCCGAGATTGGCGGCGACCGTGTCGGCAAAGCGGCTGGCTTCATCGATGGCGCCAATCTGGCTGGAGATTTCCGGCGCAATCTTGCGATTGAGCTTGATGAACTGTTCGAACTGGCTTTGCGCCGAGCGCAGCAGCGCCGCCGCCTCGGTCTCATCGCGCACCACATCAGCCATCTCGGCAATTTCGGCCATCAAATGCTGGCCGCTGGCATCCAGCGCAACCAGCCTCGCGCGCGATTGGCCCTCCACAAGCACCTTGACCGTGCCGTCCGGCAATTTCAGCAATTGCAGCACATTGGCCAGCGTGCCGACATCATAAAGCTCATCGGCACCGGGATCTTCGTCACCGGGGTTTTTCTGCGACAACAAAAACACGGTACGGCCGGCCTGCATCGCCGCTTCCAGCGCGGCCACCGATTTTTCGCGGCCAACAAACAACGGCACGATCATCTGCGGGAACACCACGATATCGCGCAGGGGCAGCACAGGCAGGGTCTGGTTGGTCATATCATCTCCGTTGGGCTGGCGCTGGCCCGATCTCTCTGATGTCGTGATATGGGAAGCGCCCGCCGTGGGCGCAATGGCATATCAGCGCAGCTTCGCGCCGGGCAATGCAAGGGCCGTGCCGATCCGGCCAAAAAAATTCAGGGTGTGTTTACAGCACCCGCCACCACGCCAGCGGCAATCAAGCCGGCAATGGCAGCGGCATCATAGCCGGCAGCGGCAAGAATTTGCCGGCCATGCTCGCCCAGATGCGGGGCTGGGCCGGGCGCAGCCAGCGGCTGACCAAAAACCGCGGGTGCCCGCGCCTGGCGCACACGGCCAACAGCGCCGGCATGATCCACCGTGATGCAGATCGCATTGTGCTGCACCTGCGCATCATCCGGCACATCGGCAGCCGCCACCACCGGCCCGCCAACTGCGCCTTCGCGCACAAAGCCAGCCATCAGTTCAGCGCGGCTGCGGCCCGCCATTTCGGCCGAAATCTGCGGCGCCCATTCGCGCTGGTGCGCAATTCGCCCAGCCATCGAGGCGTAGCGCGGATCGCTGGCGAGATCTTCGCGGTCAACGCTGCGGCACAGGGCAACAAATTCGGCGGTTTGCATTGCCGTAATGGCAACCTGGCCATCTGCGGCTTTCCAAAGGCGCATCTGGGCGCCGTTTGGCGGCTGCCTGGGCGGCGCATCATCCAGAAACGCATCATTGTACATGCCGTCCGGCCAATTGAAGGCGATGGCGGCATCAAGCATCGCCACCTCGATCCGCTCACCGGCGGCGGCTGGCCCGGCGCGTTCCCGGCGCAGCAGCGCCGCCGTGATGGCCTGCGCCGCGGTGATCGCGGTCACCTTGTCGGCCACAAGATGCCGCACCAGGCCGGGCGTGCCCTCGCGGTCGGTCTGGCTGGCGGCGATGCCGGACACGGCCTGGATCACCGGATCATAAACCCGCACGTTGGCATAAGGCCCGTCGGGGCCAAAGCCGGTGATGCT
>NZ_JBBATR010000036.1:0-18547 GCF_040398645.1 Sandarakinorhabdus sp. | reverse complement strand
GCGCCTTGATCGGCCAGCATCTGGCAGGCCATCGGCCCCGACACGATCTGCGACAAATCGACGATGCGAATTCCGGCCAACGGACCCGTCATGGCTGTGCCCCTCAATCGTTGATGTTGATGTGGCGCGTGTCTTTCAGGAACAGCAGCATGATGATCAGGCCAACGGCCACCACCACGATGGTATACCACAGGCCCGCAAACACATCGCCAGTGGAGACCACGATATACTGCGAAATCACCGGTAGAAACCCGCCGAAATAGCCGGTGCCGATATGATAAGGCACCGACATGCTGGTGTAGCGCACGCGCGCCGGAAACATCTCCACAAGCACGGCGGCAATCGGCGCATAGGTCCAGCCGCTCAGCAGGCCGATGGCCATCACCGCCAACAACAGTTTCCATGCCACCACCCGGTCTGGATCAGCCTTTTCCGGCCAGCCGGCCGCATTGAGCGCCGCGCCCCAACTTGCCTTGTCAAACCCCTCCAGCCGGCTGCCAGCCACGGTCATGGCGAGCACTGGTGCGTCGGTCTTGTCATAGGATACGCCGCGTTTGGTCAGCCATTCCAGCGCCTTGCCGCATTCGGTTTCCTGCTTGGTAAACACATTATAAGCACAAGCCGGCAGTTCAACCGTGACCGGCGCGTTTGCCATGGCTTCGGCCAGCGCCGGATTGGCCCCGCTGCTCATCAGGTGGAAAATCGGAAACAGCGCCGCCAGCGTTATGGCAAAGCCGGCGCTGAGCACCTGCTTGCGGCCCACCCGGTCAGACAGGCCGCCAAAATAGATATATGCGGGCGCTGAAACCAGCACGCCCACCGCCAGATACAGCAGCGCTTCACGTTCGGGCAGGCGCGCGGTGTTTTGCAGGAAATACAGCGTGCCAAACTGGCTGGTGTAGAAAATCACGGTAAATCCAGCCGAAATCGCCAGCGCCACCAGCAATCGCCCCTTGTTGCCGCGGGCCTGCAAGGCATCCTTGAAGGGATTGCTGGAGGTGGCGCCGGCAATCTTCATCTTTTGAAAGACCGGGCTTTCGGCCAGTTTCAGCCGCACCCACAGCGAAATCGCCAGCAGGAAGATCGACATCAAAAATGGCACCCGCCAGCCCCAGTCGGCAAACTGGTCTTCCGGGATCAGCGCGCGCGTGGCCAGCACCACCGCCAGCGTCAACATGAAGCCGCCCGCCGCTGCTGCTTGTATCCAACTGGTATAGGCCCCGCGCTTGCCGGGCGGGGCATGTTCGGCAACATAAATCGCCGCCCCGCCATATTCGCCGCCCAGCGCCAGCCCCTGCAACGTGCGCAGCACCAGCAGCAAGATCGGAGCGAGGATGCCAGCCTGTTCAAAGGTGGGCAACAGGCCGATGCAGGCCGTGGCACCGCCCATCATCGCGATGGTGATCAGGAAGGTGTATTTCCGGCCGACCTTGTCACCAAACCAGCCAAACACCAGCGCGCCCAGCGGCCGGAAGAAGAATCCGATGGCAAAGGCAAACAGGCTGAAAAGCAATTCGGTGGTGGGATTGCCGGTGGCAAAAAACAGCTTGCCGAGCAGGCTGGCAAGAATGCCGTAGAGGAAAAAATCATACCATTCGAACACGGTGCCGAGGCTGCTGGCGACGATGACAAGCCGATCGCGCTTGGGATCAATCACATCCTCGACAGTTGTTGCCTCTGCGCCCAAGTTCCGGCCTCCCCGCCTGTTACTTGGCGATGGGCATAGCGCAAGCGGCGCAGGTTGCAACCGGCGGGAAACGGCAGGCAGCGGCGACAGGAGCGGATTGACCAGTTGCAACAGACAGCGCAAGTCTGCTGGCCATGCAACATGACGCGATAATCATCGGCGGCGGCCACAACGGGCTGGTTACCGCCTTCTACCTCGCCCGCGCCGGGCTGAAGGTACACATCTGCGAAGCGCGCGATATCGTTGGCGGCGCGTGCGTGACCGAGGAGTTTGCGCCGGGTTTCCGCAACAGCACGGCCAGCTATACCGTGTCGCTGCTGCAGGAACAGGTCGCGGCCGATATGAAGCTGGCCGATCATGGCCTGCGCATCGTGTTGCGGCCGCTGGGCAATTTCCTGCCGCTGGACAATGACTATCTAAAAGTCGGGGCGGGCCAGACCCAGGCCGAGGTGGCGCGCTTTTCTGCCAAGGACGCTGCCGCCCTGCCCGCCTATGAAGCGCGGCTGGAGGTGCTGGCCGATCAAATGCGGCGGCTGGCGCTGAAAACCCCACCGGGGCGCGGGCTGGGCGGGCTGGCGGCGCTGGCGCTGCAGGGTTGGCCGCTGACCGGGTTGAGCACCGATGAGCAGCGCGAACTGCTGGCGCTGTTCACCCGATCGGCGCGCGAATATCTGGATGGTTGGTTCGAAAGCGATCCGATCAAGGCGGTGTTTGGTTTTGACAGCATCGTTGGCCACTTCGCCAGCCCGGACACGCCGGGTTCCGCCTATGTGCTGCTGCACCATGTGTTTGGCGAAGTGAACGGCGTCAAAGGCGCCTGGGGCCATGCCATCGGCGGCATGGGCGCCATTACCCAGGCGATGGCCAAGGCCTGCGCGGGCGCCGGCGTGTCCATCGGACTGGAAGAACGGGTCGCCAGCCTCAACGTGGTGGCAGGCAAGGCGCGCGGTGTCACGCTGGCGGACGGCCGCGTGCTGGACGCGCCGATCATCGCCAGCACTGCCGGCCCGGCGTTGCTGTTTCGCCAATTGGTTGACCGCGCCGATCTGCCCGCTGATTTTGCCCGCGCCATGGATGGCTATGCGATCGGTTCAGGCACGTTCCGCATGAACGTGGCGCTGTCGGAACTGCCGGATTTCAGCGTGTTGCCGGGCTCCGGCGACCACCACGGCGCCGGCATCATCATGGCGCCCAGCCTCGATTACATGGACCGCGCCTACGCCGACGCCAGGGCGCACGGCTGGTCACGTCAGCCGATCGTGGAAATGCTGATCCCAAGCACGCTGGACGATACGCTGGCGCCGCCGGGACAGCACGTCGCCAGCCTGTTTTGCCAACAATTTGCGCCAACGCTGCCCGGCGGCAAAAGCTGGGACGATGCGCGCGAAACCGTCGCCGATCTGATCATCGATACGGTCACCGCCCATGCCCCCAATTTCAAGGCCAGCATCATCGCGCGGCAGGTCCATTCGCCCCTGGATCTGGAACGCAAATTCGGGCTTATCGGCGGCGATATCTTTCATGGCCGCATGAGCCTGGATCAATTGTGGGCCGCGCGCCCGGTGCTGGGCCACGGCGATCACCGCATGCCGATCAAGGGCCTGTATCTGTGCGGCAGCGGCGCGCATCCCGGCGGCGGCGTCACCGGCGCGCCCGGCCACAATGCGGCGCGCGCCATCTTGTCCGACCGGCGCTTTGCCCGGCTTGGTCTGTAAGGTGGGCCTGTAAGGGGCGCGCGACAGTTCACGAGGCGACTGCATTACAACGAGAACGGCCGGGGCGTCGCCTCCCCGGCCGTTTCAAATCACGCTTGCGCGCTGATTACTTGGCGCTGGCCAGATAGGCGGTCATGCGCTTGGTGGCCAGCGGCGGCAGCTTCACAGCCTTGGCAGCGGCCAGATTGGCCGACGGGCCATTGCCCACCTGCACGAGGGCAACCATGCCCATCGATGCGTGCGGCAGGCACTTGATGCCATACACGCCGGGCTTGCCGGCCTTGAACACGAAATCCTTGCCCATGGCGCCCTTCTGTTCGGCTTCACCGGCCGGCAGGAAGCCTGGAATGGTCTGGCCGTTGTGGCCCGGGTTGGCCGCCACAAACTTCACGGTATCGCCAGGTGCGGCCTTCACGAAGCCCGGTTCGAACACCATGGCGCCTTCGGCACCCTTGTTCAGCATCTTGACGGTGATTTCCTTGGCAGCGGCCGGAGCAGCAATAACCAGGGCAGCAGCAACAAAACCCAAAATCTTCATGAACGTCACCTTTGGTTTGGCGGACCGGCAGCCGGGGTTACGCCAGTGAATTTGAACGCGCCCCGACCGATATGGACGAGAACAAGCGTGCTGCGTATTACGCGGGCTGCCGGCGTTGCTCAAGTGGGCTAAGATTGTGACACGTTGTCCATCTTTGCCCCACCAGCGTCTGCAGCCATGCAGCGCTATGCAACAGCGCAGCTTGCAGCAGGGTGAACAGTCACAAGCTGGCAACAATTCCGTCAGCTGGATTGATCTCACCGTTCACCAGCCGCGCCCATGCGGCGGCAACAGCATCCGCGCCCATCACGCGGCTGACCGTTAGCCAGCCCAGCGTGGCGGCAAAGCCGGCCCACGCCGCGCTCAGGCGGGCATCATAACCAGCCGCGCCCCACTGCGCGACCCGGTCCTGCGCCACAGTGGGCGCAAAGAACAGTTGCGGCACCGGGCCGGGCAATTGGGCAGTGTTGGGGGCCTGCCAATGGGTGTCGCCGACGATGTGGCTTTCGGTCAATCGGCCGGCCAACAAGCTGTGCACGTTGTGCCGCACACCGCCGTGGCCGGAAAAATCAATGAAGCCGATGGCATCACCCGGGATACCGCCAAGATCCTCATAGCTGTAGACTTGGTCATAATAGCCAGTGGCAAGGCAAAATTCGCGGTTGGCCGGCGATGTCAGGCCCACCACCGTCTGGCGGCCCAGCGCGGCCTGCGCGACGCCCAGCGCGGTCTTCGACGATGCCGACGACAGCAGAAGCGTGTCCAGCGGCCGCGTCGCCATCAGGCAATCGATCAGGAAGCTGGTGGCATAAAGCGGCCGGAACAGGCACTGCAATGCATCGTCCCCCCAAGCGGCGCTGGCCGGGCTGTAACGGTTGTAGAAATACGGCAAGGCCGCGCGGTGGGCGGCGCCATCGGTAAAGCCAAAGGCCGAAACCTGCTGCGGGCTGAGCACTGCCTGGCTGCCCATCGGCCAATAGCCAAACCAGCGGCTGCCCACAGCAACCGCGTCGCTGCGCGTTTCCACCGCGCGGCCAAAGCCCCACACCGGCACGATGCCGTGATCCTCCGGCGCAGGGAAGAATTTCCAATAGGCAAAATCCTCGCCGTGCACGGCGTAGGTGACATTGTTGGCGGTCAGCGCAAACTGTTCGATGACAAAGCGCGCTTCGCCATCCGCAAGCGCACCCGGATCGGGCAACGCGGTGGTTTGCGCCAATGCGCCAATTTGAGCAGCCAAAATGGTCATGACGCGTCCTTACAGGCCGGCAAACAGCTGTTTGCGCGGGCCGAGATAGCCGAAAAGATAGGCCGCAACCTTGCGGATCTGAATTTCTTCCGAGCCTTCGGTGATGCGATAACGGCGGTGGTGGCGATAAATATGCTCGAACGGCTTGTGCCGGCTGTAGCCGATGCCGCCGTGCACCTGCATCGCCCGGTCTGCGGCTTCGCACACCAGCCGGTTGGCCCAGTAGTTGCACATCGAAATCTTGTCAGACAGCTGGCTCTCGATGGCTTCGTGGGGCATGTTGTCCATGTCCCACGCCGTCTTGTAGATCAGCAGGCGCAGCATCTCGCACTGTGTGGCCAGTTCCACCAGCGGGAATTGAATGGCCTGGTTTTTCGACAAGGCCTCGCCAAACGGCTTGCGGGTGCGGGCATAGCGCACGCTTTCCTCGACACAGAAGGTCGCTGCGCCGAGCGACGACGCCGCCTGGCGGATGCGGTTCTGGTGCACAAAGCTTTGCGCCAATGACAGCCCGCCATCGGCTGGCCCCAGCCGCGTCGAATCGGGCACCCAGACTTTGGTGAAGCTGACGCGCGGGTGATCGGTGGGCATGTTGAATGTCCACAGATATTCCTCGATCTTCAGGCCCGGCGTATTGGTCGGCACCAGAAAACAGGAAATCCCGCGCGCCGCGCCGGCAGCGCCCGATGTGCGGCAGAAGGTGGCGCAGTGGGTGGCGACATGCATCCCGGTCGTCCACATTTTCTCACCGTTGATCAGCCAGCCGTCCACGCCGCCCCGGTTTTCCGGCACCGCGGTGGTTTCCATGTGGGTGGCGTCGCTGCCGTGGTCAGGCTCGGTCAGGCCAAAGGCAGTGATCCGCTTGCGGGCAAAGCCGCCCAGGATGAATTCGTCCTGCTGCGCCGGCGTGCCAAAGGCTTCGAACATGGCAACAAACGGGAAATTGCCGACGATGCTGTGTTCGTTCTGCAGATCATTGTGCAGGCCCAGCCCCTTAGCAGCGAACTTGTCGCGAATCACAGCCATCCACAGGTTGCTGCCATCCTGGCCGCCATATTTCTTCGGCGCCGAAAACCGCCAATGCCCGGCCTTGTCAGCACGCATCGATGCTTCACGCAGCAACAGCTCCCACTCATGGCGAGGCAGGCCGCCATTTTCAAAATCGGTGCGCGCCCATTCGCGGCGGTGATCGAAGAAGCGGATATTGTCGTCCTGATTTTCGAGCGGCTTGATCTCGGCTGCGATGAACGCATCAAGCTCGGCCAGATAGGCAATCAGATCGGCTGGCAGTGCAAAATCCATGGGCAGGTCTCGCTGTGTTGACAACCGAACATGAGCCATCATCGCCCCGCACATAACTGGTGGATTGGGGGAGGCTGGCGCGCCCGCCAGCCTGTCCTACACGCCGGCAATTGGGGTAGACTGGCGTCCGTTTGGATTGACTGGCATCCGTGCTGAGGGATCATCCGGCGTTGAAAAATTTTCTCCAAAACATATTGTTTCGTCAAAACTGGAAAAAACCCAACCTCTTGCACCGTGCCGCGGCATCAGCGAAAATAACTGCAAGGGGAATGATCCATGACCAGCCAAACCAACCGCCGCAGCCTGCTCACTGCCGCCATGGCCAGCCCGCTGTGGGCCGGCTGGGCCGCCCGCGCCGCGGCCCACGAACGCGATGCTGATACCATCCTGGTCAAAGGTCAGATGATCACCATGGACGATGCCAACCCACGCGCCACCACCATGGCCATCAAGGCCGGGCGCATCATGGCAGTGGGCGGCGATGATGTGCGCAGCCTGGCCGGCAAGACCACGCAGTTGGTCGATCTGAAAGGCGCCTGCGTGGTGCCGGGCTTCATCGATTGCCACAACCACCCGATCGGCGATGTGCTGCTGTATGAAACACTGGTCGGCAATCCGTTCGAGGTGGAATTTGTCACCATCCAGTCGATCATCGACAAATTGCGCGCCAAGGCCGCGATCACGCCGCCGGGATACTGGGTGGAAGGCTATTTCCATGACGATACCAAGCTGAAGGATGGCCGCCAGTTGACAGTGGATGATCTCGACAAGATCAGCACCGCGCATCCGGTAATGGTACGCCACCGCGGCGGCCACACGGTTTTCGTCAACAGCGTTGCCTTCAAATTGGCCGGGGTCACGCCGGACACGCCCAATCCACCCGGCGGCACGTTCGATCGGCTGCCCGGTGGCCGGCTTTCCGGCCGTATCACCGATAATGCCATCGATCTCGTCGAGGCAAAGGGCCAGCGCCCCGTGATCGATGCAGCGGAGCGGGCACGGCGGGTTCGCGCCGGGCAGGCGCATATCAGCGCGCAATTCAGCCGCTATGGCCTGACGACCGTGCATCACCAGGGCGGCGATCTGGCGGCCATCCAGGATGTGCGCGCCGCAGGGCAACTCAAGCACCGGGTCAGCTACGAAGCGCAGGGCACGATGGTTGACCAGATGATCGCCGCCGGCCTGAAAACCGGATTTGGCGATGACTGGATCAGGCTGGGTGCCACCGCCGAACATCTGGCCGATGGCAGTTTTTCGGAACGCACCATGGCGCTGTCCACGCCCTACCCCGGCCGCACCCCGGCCTATTATGGCAACATCACCGAACCGCAGGAGGTGCTGGACGCCTGGGTCGAAAAAGTGGTGCGCGCCGGCATCCAGCCCAATATTCATGCCAACGGCGATGTCACCATCGGCATGGCGCTCACCGCCTTCGAACGCGCGCTGGCCAAGCTGCCCGTAAAGGATCTGCGGCCCAAGATCACCCATTGCACGCTCATCAACGAAAGCCTGCTCAAACGCATAGCGGCCATTGGCGCGGTGCCGGCGCCGTTCACCAGCTATGCCTATTACAACAGCGACAAATTCGGATTTTATGGCGAAGCGCGCATGGCCAACGCCATGGCCTTTCGCTCCTTCCTCGATGCCGGCATCGAGGTGTGCGCCGGCAGCGATTTCTTCCCCGGCCCGTTTGCACCATTGATGGGCATTCAGGGCATGGTAACCCGCACCGGGTGGAACGGCGAAACCTGGGGCGCAAACCAGCGGGTGAGCGTGCTAGAGGCGATTCGCATCAACACGCTGAACGGCGCCTGGGCCGCCAAGGAAGAAGCCATCAAGGGCAGCCTGACCGCCGGCAAGCTGGCCGATTATGTCGTGCTTGCCGCCGATCCCACCGCGATTGCCGCCGACAACATCAAGGATATCAAGATCATCGAGACCGTCGTGGACGGGCGCAGCCAGTATCGCGCCTGAAGCACCAATGGCTGACATTCATATTCGCCCTGCCCTGCCCGGCGATGTGCCCGCGCTTGAGGCCTTGATCGCAGCATCGGCCCGCATGTTGAGCACGGGCTTTTACACGGCACAGCAAACCGAAGCAGCGATTGCGCATGTCTTTGGCGTGGACAGCGAGCTCGTCTGCGACGGCAGCTATCTGGTGGTTGAGGCGAGTGATTCGACCGCCGACATCCTCGGCTGCGGCGGCTGGAGCCGGCGCGCGACCCTGTTTGGCGGCGATCGCTATGGCGGCCGCGAATCCGGCCTGCTCGATCCGGCACGCGACGCCGCCAAGGTGCGCGCCTTCTTCGTGGCGCAGCATGCCGCCCGGCGCGGCGTGGGCGCGGCACTGCTGCACGCCTGCGAGACGGCTGCTGCGGCCGCTGGGTTTGCCCGCACCGAATTGATGGCCACCCTGCCCGGTGTGCCCTTTTATGCAGCCCATGGGTATAGCGCTGGCGATCCGATCAGCCTGAATTGTGGCGGCGTCGCCGTGCCATTCGTGCCGATGCACAAACAGCTTTTGATACCAGAAACGGCTCGCTGACGCGCAAACTGTTGCGCAAAGGCCACGCATGGCGGCTGTATCATTACGGCAACAGCCAATTGCGCAATTTTGCGGGTGCGCAAATAGCGTATGTGGTGCAGCATCCCGGTAGTGTTGGAAGGTGCGGCCAGAAACGCTGTGCGGCCCATCGGGCCAAATTGATTGCAATATTTTCGAACGGGGGAAATCCATGACGAGCACCAAGACGTTGCGCCGTGCAGGCGATCTGAAACTGGCCACATCCGTGTTGGCCTTGCTGATGGCAGGCATCGCGGCTCCGGCCCTTGCCGGTCAGGATCAAGCAGCCACCGCTGCCGCCGAAAAGGAAGATGCCACCATCATCGTGACCGGCACCCGCCGTACCGACCGCACCGTCCTCGAAAGCGCCGTGCCGGTCGACGTGTTTACCGCCGATGATTTCAAGGCACAGCCCGCACCGCAGCTGCAGACGATTCTGCAAACGCTGGTCCCCTCGTTCAACCAGCAGCGCAACCTGCTCGGCGATGCCTCCGCCTTCGTGCGTCCGCCCACCTTGCGCGGCCTGCCGGCTGACCAGATCCTCGTGCTGATCAACGGCAAGCGCATGCACCGTTCGGCGCTCGTGCAGGTTGCCGCCGGTGCACTGAACGCCGGTGCCCAAGGTGCCGATCTGTCGCAAATTCCCGGTGTGGCCCTGGGCCGGCTGGAAGTGCTTCGCGACGGTGCCGCTGCGCAATATGGTTCCGATGCCATCGCCGGCGTGATCAACCTCGGCCTGCGCCGCGACACCGGCTATGAAGTGACTGCACGCTATGGCCAGACCTATGAGGGTGACGGCCAGGACACGCAGCTGACGGCTTTTTATGGCACCAAGCTTGGCGATGATGGCGGCTTCTTCAACATCACGGGCGAATTCATCGATCAGAATATCTGGGATCGTTCGGTGCCGCGTCCGTCGGTCGCGCCATTGGCAGCTCAGGGGATCACCACCGATTTCCCAACCGGCAATCGCCTGGGCGGCCCGGAAAACCGCGCCTATCGCGCCGTGTTCAATATGGAATTGCCGGCTGGTGACACGACGTTCTACGCCTTCGGTAACTATGGCTGGCAGCGTCAGGGCAATGATTTCAACCTGCGTGTGCCAGTCACTGTCACGCATGCGCCGATCGACGGCCGGCCCGGCACGGCTACCACCAGCCGTTCGGTTAACCCGGTCTTCCTGACCCGCGCGGGCTTTGATGCAACTGGCAGGGCACTGTGGGATGTCAATGGCGCCACCTTCAACATCAATGACGATCCCCGGTTCCCGACCTTCCGCAACGGCTTCGTGCCGTTCTTCGAAGCCACCAACGAAGATATCGGCCTGGTCGGCGGCTTCAAGGGCGCTGAATTTGGCATCAAATATGATGTATCGTTGATGTATGGCACCAACCAGATTCGCTACTTCATGAGCGATACGGTCAACGCCTCGCTCGGCCCCGCGACACCCACCGATTTCTACATGGGCAAGCTGGTGCAGCGCGAATTCAACTTCAACGCCGATTTCAACACCGAAGCAGAAGTCGGCTTCGCTAAGCCGCTCTTCATCGCCTGGGGTGTCGAAGTGCGCCGCGAAGCCTATGAAGTCGGCCTCGGTGACGCCGCGTCTTGGACTGTTGGCCAGTTCGCTGCGCAACAGCTGGTACAGTGCACCTTGCTCGCGACCGGCGGCGTCGCGCCTTGCGCCACCCCGGGCGCGTCAGCACCGACGAACGTGCGCATCACCACAGCGCTGCCGGGCTCCAACGGCTTCCAGGGCTTTGGCCCGGCATCAGTTACCGAAGGCGGCCGCAACAACTATTCGGCTTATGTCGATTTCGAAGCCACCCCGGTCGAAGGCCTCGATGTCGGCGTTGCCGCCCGTTACGATTATTTCAACGATTTCGGCGACACGTTCAACGGCAAGATCAGCGCGCGTTATGCCTTCAATGATATCGTCGCCGTCCGCGGTGCAGCGTCAACTGGCTTCCGTGCACCGACGCCCGGCCAGCAGTTTACCCAGAACCTGACCACCGGCTTCCCGTTCGGTTCGACAGTGCCACAGGGCATTGCCACCGTGCGCCCGGACAGCCCGATCGGTCAGTTCTTCCTGGCAGAGCCGCTCAAGCCTGAAAAATCGACCAGCTTCTCAGGTGGCTTTGTGGTCACACCGGGCGGCGGCTTCAACATCACGGTCGATTACTACAATATCAAGGTGACTGACCGGATCGGCATCACCGGCAACCTGAACCCCAACCAGGCCAACGGCACCGGGCTGACCGCCACGCAGTTCCTGCTGGCCCAAGGTGTGGCTGAGGCCGCTGAACTGGGTGCGGTGCGCTATTTCACCAACGCCTTCGCGACCCGCACGCAGGGTTTCGACGTGACCATCCAGCACAAGGCCGATACCGGTTTTGGCCGCTTCAACACCACCCTGGCTGTGAACTACAACAACACCAAGGTCACCGATCGCCGGGTGGTCGCTGGTACGTTGGCCAACGGCCAGTCGCTGTCCAACTTCCGCCCTGTTGACGATGTCCGCGTCGGCAACATTGAACTGTCCAACCCCAACTGGCGTGCCGTGCTGTCCGAAACCTATACCAACGGCATGTTCGACGCGACGGCGCGTGGCAGCTACTTCGGCAGCTTCACTGCCTTCAACGATCCGATCACCACGGGGATCGGCGCGACACCGGGCGTGACGGCGGCGCAGGCTGCGGCACTTTACCCGGTGCCATTCTCCAAGAAGTTCGGAGCGCAGGTGGCCTTCGATCTCGAAGTCGGCGTGACCTTCGAAGAGAAGTTCCGCATTGCCGTTGGCGCGCAGAACTTGTTCAATACCTTCCCGCAGCGCGAAACCCGCAACATCTTCCCGCAAACGGGCGGCGCCGCCAACGGCTCCATCTACCCGGATACGGCGCCGATCGGCCAGATGGGCGGCTTCTGGTATCTGCGCGCTTCGGCTCGCTTCTAAACAGCAAGGCCAGCTTTAGAGCTTGCCAAGGACGGGCGGCAGGGCAATCCTGCCGCCCGTTCGCGTTTCACCAACCCAAGGAGGACGAAGCCATGAAATTCCTTACCCTCGCCGCCGCCAGCCTCGCACTCGCCGTCGCCGCCGTTCCAGCTGCTGCCCAGAATGTCCAGAAGATCGGCACGCCCGGCGGCCGCATCCTGACCACCGCCGTCGTCAAGCCCGGCGCCACCACCGTCTATCTGTCAGGCAACCTCGCCTCGCCGATCGATCCGGCCAAGCCCACCGAATTTGGTGACACCAAGACGCAAACCATCAGCACCTTGAAGAAGATCAAGGCGCTGCTGGAAGCGCAAGGCATGACCATGAAGGATATCATCCGCATGGATGCCTATCTCACCGCAGCGCCCGGCATGGACGGCAAGATGGATTTTGCCGGCTTCAACGCCGGTTTCGCCGAGTTTTTCGGCAATGCCGAAAATCCGACCACCACCACCCGCACCACCATGCAGATCGCAGCACTGGCTGGCCCGAATTTCCTCGTGGAATTGACGGTAATCGCGGCCAAGTAAGTTTGGAAAAACCAGCCTCCGGCGGGCAGGGGTCACCCCTGCCCGCCGGAGGCAATTATTCTACAGCAGCACGCGTTCCGGCTTGGGCACTTCGGCCAGCACTGTGTCGCGATCGATCCGCATCAGCGGCTTGATATGGCCATCGCGCAGATCATAAACCCAGCCATGCAGGGTGAGAGGGCGGCCTGAAGCAAAAACCTGCTGCACCGGTGCGGTGCCGGCCAGATGCAGCAATTGATCGCGCACATTCACTTCCACCATGCGGTTTACTTGCTCATCGCCGGCTGGCAGTGCTTCGATCTCTCTGCGGTGATCGTTCAGCACTTGCCTTGCATGGTCCAGCCAGTCGGCAATCGGGCCTTCCACGGTGCCTTCAAGAGCCGCCTGGATGCCGCCGCAGCCATAATGGCCGCAGATCACCACATGCGGCACCTCCAGCACGTTCAGCGCATATTCCAGCACCGCCATCAGGTTGCGATCATCGGGATAGACGAGATTGGCAATGTTGCGGTGCACGAACAAGCCGCCAGGCGCCGCCTGTGTCATTTGATCGGGAGCAACCCGGCTGTCCGAACAACCGATCCACAGGAACACCGGGCGATGCTCGGTAACGTTGCGGTTGAAGAATTGCGGATTTTCACACAGCATTTCCGCTGACCAGGCCCGATTGGCGAGCAGCAGTTGATCGATTTCCTTCATTGATACCGGCTCTTTCAGGTGGCGCGGGCGCGAGTGAGCGGCGCGTTGACCATGGGCGCAAACTTCATGGCATGATCGGCCTTTACCCGCACATCGATGTTGCGGAAGGGAGCGCCGCGCACGAAGCTGTTGATGATGTCGATACAATCAAGATCGACATAGCTGGTGCCCGACAGATCGATGAGCAGCTCGCTGCCATCGGGCACCCGGCCCAGTGCGTCCTGCAGCGCTGGCTTGTGCATGAAATAGAGATTGCGGCGCGCCCGCACCATCACCGTGCCGCCATATTCGACATAGGTGATGATGTTGCCGGTGGACCGCCAGATCACGAAGCCCATGCCCACCGCCAGGCCGATGCCGATACCGATCAGCAGATCGGTAAACAGGATGGCAAGCACAGTAATTACGAACGGGATGAACTGGCTCAAACCCTGCCGCCAGCGTTGCAGGAACAGCGCCGGCTTGGCGAGCTTGTACCCGGTGGCGATCAGCACGGCCGCCAGCGCCGACAGCGGGATCAGATTGAGGATTGACGGGATTACCGCGAGGCCAAGCAGCAACCACAGCCCGTGCAGCATCGTTGAAAGCCGCGAATCCGCTGCCGATTCGACATTGGCCGATGATCGCACGATCACCGATGTGACCGGCAGGCCGCCGAGCAGACCCGATGTGATATTGCCGATGCCCTGTGCCAGCAGCTCGCGGTTCTTGTCGGTCACCCGGCGCTTGGGATCAAGCTCGTCAACCGCCTTGACCGACAGCAGCGATTCGAGGCTGGCAACGATGGCCAGGGTCAGCGCCGTCGTCCACACCGCCGCATTGGTGATGGCACCAAAATCCGGCAGGCGGATCTGATCGACCAGCGCCAGCGGCGTTGCCGACACCGGCACCTGCACCAGATGGCTGGGCCCGATGGCCAGATCAGGCGCAAATTGGCGAAACGCTTCGTTGGCAGCCACCGAAAACAACACCACCACCAGCGGACCGGGCAGCAGCTTGAATGGGCCTTGCTTGGGCTTGGCCTTGTCCCACCAGAACAGGAACGCCAGGCTGATGGCGGCAATGGCAGCAGCGCCCCACAGGAAATCGGTGGCCAGCATGTTGAGCAGGGTTGTGAAGGTGTTGCCGCCGTCGGGCTGGGCAAAGCCCATGTCGCCTTCGGGATCGCGATCATAGCCCACCGCGTGCGGCACTTGCTTGAGGATCAGGATCAGGCCGATGGCGGCCAGCATGCCGGTGATGACGGCGCCGGGCACGAATTCGGCAATCACACCGCCGCGGGTGGCGGCAAAGAGCAATTGCAGCACCCCGGCCAGCACCACCGCCAGCAAAAACGCATCGAAGCTGGGCAGGCTGGTGATCGCCGCCAGCACGATCGTGGTCAGGCCGGCCGCCGGCCCGGACACCGAAAGCGGCGAACGGCTGAGCGCGCCCACAACGATGCCGCCCACAATGCCGGCAATCATCCCGGACATGAGCGGCGCGCCCGATGCCAGCGCCACACCCAGGCAGAGCGGCAACGCCACCAGAGCGACCACGAGCGACGCTGGCAGATCTTGCCGCCAACTGGTCAGCAGGCCGGTGTTATGCATAGGATCACACCCTTGCTCGTTGCCCGGCAGCGGATCGCAGCGGCCTGATTGGCAGTATTGAAGGGCGGCACTAGCACCGCATTACCGGCTTGTCATTGCGCCATGCTGCGCCATCAAGATTGACTGGCCAGCGCCGCCGCCGCTTGCGCAGGCGGGCGCGGCGCGGCAAACAGGCAAGCATGAACACTCCCCCGCTTCAGGCTGTCATCATCCCCGTCACGCCGCTGCAGCAAAACTGCACGCTGCTCTGGTGCACCCGCACGATGCGCGGCACGTTCACTGATCCCGGCGGCGATCTGGACCGGCTGATGAACGAGGCCAACCGGCGCGGCGTCACCATCGAAAAGCTGCTGGTGACACACGGCCACATCGATCATTGCGGCCTGACAGCAGTGCTGGCGCGCCAATTGGACGTGCCAATCGAAGGCCCGCACCACGATGACAAATTCTGGATCGACATGAACCCGGCGCAGGGTGCGGCCTATGGCCTGGCGGGTGCGGAGGCGTTCACGCCCGATCGCTGGCTGAACGACGGCGATCAGGTGACCGTGGGTGATCTGGTGCTGGATGTCTATCACTGCCCCGGCCACACGCCCGGCCATGTCGTATTTCACCACGCGCCATCAGATCTGGCCATCGTCGGCGACGTGCTGTTTCAGGGCAGCATCGGCCGCACGGATTTTCCGCGCGGCAATTTCAATGATCTGGTGACGTCGATCACCACGAAACTGTGGCCGCTGGGCAACCAAACCAGATTTGTGCCTGGCCACGGCGACATGAGCAGCTTTGGCCGCGAACGCCAGAGCAACGGCTATGTCGCCGATCACCTGCTGGGTTAGGGCAAGGGCTTAGACATAATCCTGAGGGCCGGCTGGTGACACCAGACCAAAGCCAAGGCCAAGCGCCCATAGCGACAAACCCACCAAAAGCAGCCATGTCAGCACCACGCCCGCCGACCGAAACAGATTGGGCGATGGCCGGCTGATGCCGATGGCATGGGCGATCCGGGCAATCACCAAAACGCCGCCAGAGGCCCACAGCCACATCGAACCATGACCGATGCTGGATTCGATACTGGCCATCAAGATGAGCAAAAACGGCACATATTCGGAAAAATTGCCGTGCGCACGGACACGTTCCAGCAGCGCCTGGTCACCGCCGTCACCAAATGCCACCATTCCGGCCAGCCGTTTCTGAACCACCCGCAGGCTGAGCAGAAAAAACAGCAGGCCAAGCATGCCGCCGGTAAGCAGGGTAACAAGCAGCATCAGCCGGCCTTTCGCGGTGCTTCGGGCACCCAGCGCTGCACGAGCTTGTAGCTGCGCTCATACCAGCGCGATTCGGGATAATTGTTGCCGAGCACTGCCGCTGCCTTCGCAGCCTCCTCGGGAATGCCCATCGCGAGATAGGATTCGACCAGCCGGTGCAAGGCTTCCGGCGCATGGCTTGTGGTATCATATTGCTGAACCACGGTGCGAAAGCGCGTGATGGCGGCCAGATGCAAACCTTGCTTCTGGTAAAAACGCCCGATTTCCATTTCCTTGCCGGCCAAATGGTCCCGCGCCAGATCGATCTTGAGGCGCGCATCGGAGGCAAAATCGGTGTTCGGATAGCGGCGGACGAGTTCACCAAGCGAATCCAAGGCTTGCTGGGTGATCTTCTGATCCTTGTTCACCGGCTGGATCTGGTTGTAATAGCTAAGGGCAACAATGTAATAAGCATAAGGCGCTTCACGGCTGCCGGGGTGCAGCGACAAGAACCGCTGCGCGGCGCCAATAGACTCCTGATATTCGCCGGACACATAATAGGAAAATGCCGACATCAGCTGTGCGCGGCGAGCCCAGACACTATAGGGATGCTGGCGCTCGACTTCATCGAATTGCGCCGCTGCCAGCCGATATTGGCGCTTGTCCAGCGTCTGCTTGGCCGCCGTATACAGCGTCTCCACGTCCTGCGCGATGTAGCGCTGATCCTTGCGCGCCTTTTTGCTGCCGCCGCCGCAGGCTGACAGCAGCGCGGCCAGGCAAAGCGAAATGAGGACGGCGCGGGGGACACTGGACATGTCCGGTGATCTAGCAGGATGGCAGCGGTGGGGGAAGCGCCAGCAGGGACGCCGCCGCCAGCATTACAGATCCTGCGGCCGCCGCCGGATGACCAGATTGCGGATTTCCGTCATGTCTTCCATGGCAAAGCGCACGCCTTCGCGGCCCAGGCCGCTGTCCTTCACGCCGCCGTAGGGCATGTTGTCGACGCGGTAGCTCGGCACATCGTTGATGACGACGCCGCCAACCTCCAATTCATCCCAGGCCTTGAGCATATGGAACAGATCGCGGGTGAAGATCCCGGCCTGCAAACCGAACTTGCTGTCGTTGACGATGGCAAGCGCTTCATCAAAACTGTGAAAACGCACAAAAAATGCAACTGGACCAAAGGCTTCTTCGGTGTTGAGCTTGGCGCTGCGTGGCACGTCCTCCAGCAATGTCGCCGCCAGCATCGCACCCTCGCGCCCGCCGCCGCACAACAGGCGCGCGCCGCCCGCCACGGCCTCCTGTATCCAGCCGTCCAGCCGTGCAGCTTCCTTGACGTCGATCATCGGCCCGACAAACGTGTCTTCGGCGCGCGGATCGCCGGCGATCAGCTTGGCGGTGCGTTCCACCAGCTTGGCCTTGAAGGCATCATAAACCGCATCGTGCACCAAAATGCGCTGCACACCGATGCAGGATTGGCCTGACTGATAGAATGCCCCAAACACGGTGCGTGTCGCAGCATCATCCAGATCGGCGTCCGGCATGATGATCACGGCCGCGTTGCCGCCCAGTTCCAGCACGACCTTTTTCTTGCCGGCCCGCGCCTTCAGATCCCAGCCGACATCAGGCGAGCCGGTAAAGCTGAGCAATTTCAACCGATCATCGGTGGTGAACAGATCGGCCCCGTCGCGGTGCGCCGGCAGGATGGCAAAGGCGCCCGGCGGCAAATCGGTCTCGGCCAGCACTTCGCCGATGATAATCGCACCCAGCGGCGTGCGGCTGGCCGGCTTCATCACGAAGGGACAGCCGACCGCAATCGCCGGTGCAATCTTGTGCGCCGCCAGATTGAGTGGGAAATTGAACGGCGACACAAAGCTGCACGGGCCGATCGGCACGCGTTTCCACATGCCCTGATAGCCGCGGGCGCGCGGCGCGATGTCCAGCGGCTGCACTTCGCCGGTCATGCGCACGCTTTCTTCGGCGGCAATGCGGAATGTGTCGATCAGCCGGCCCACTTCGCCGCGCGCATCACGGATCGGCTTGCCCGCCTCGATGCACAGGGCGTGCGCCAGTTCATCATAACGCGCCGTAAACCGCGTGACACAATGGTTCAGTACCGCCTGACGCTCATAGCTGGCCATGCGCGCCATCGGCTGCGTTGCCGCCACAGCCGCCGCAATCGCCCGATCGATGGTAGCGGGATCGGCGATGGCGACGCGCGTTGCCGGCTGGCCGGTGAACTTGTCGGTCACCACCAGATCCCGGTTCGGCTGTTCCGCCCGGTTGGCGACATACAGCGGATAAACGTCCCTGAGCGCCATCGCCCTCACCCCTTTTGCCGTGTCTGCCGGTGTGGCAATCAGACGGTCAGCACAACCTTGCCGAGCGCCTTGCGGTCCATCATCCAGCGGATTGCCTGCGGGCCATCATCCA
>NZ_JBBATR010000035.1:16844-23001 GCF_040398645.1 Sandarakinorhabdus sp. | reverse complement strand
CCGGCTTCTCGCACTGCGTCGTCAAAGCGGCGCTCCTCCACCGCTTCGCGCAGGCCCGGCAGTGTCTTGGAGCCATAGCCGGTGAAGCGGCCCGGCGCGTAGAGGATGTTGCGGAACCACGGCCGGAACGGCAGGCCAGACGGGCTGAGCAATGTCTGTTCGATGCCCTGCAACTGGGCATTGATCGCGGCTGTCTGCGCAGGGCTCAAGCCCCTCGCCTTGGCCGCGATGGCGCCGTCCAAAGCGCTGGCCGCACCATTAAGCCGGGTGATCGCTGCGTCCAATATTGTAAGGTCCAGCGTTGGCGTGGGCGTTTTTGACAAGGGCGGCCCCAAGGGATCGCGCGGATCGCTGCCCAGGCGATAGATATCGGCCGTCAGGGCGGCGCGCTTCTCATCCTCACGGCGGCGGCCATCGATCAACGCCTTGATCTCGGTGAAATAGCTGCGCGCGGCGCGAGCAACCGGACCAAAGCGCACCGGCAGCACATCGGCATCGGCCAGCCGCAGCACCAGCCGCCCCGCCACCTTGGACAATGCCGCGCCGTAAGCCAGGCCCGGATCATCCCAGCGCACGAAATGATCATAGCTGTCATAGATCGAGTGGTACGAACCGGCGCTTTCGGCTTCGCCGCCAAAGCCGATGTTGATTGATGACACGCCGGCATGGTGAATGAAGGCCGTGTAATCGCTGCCCGAACCCAACGGGTCCATCGGCTGATCGGCCCCCTGTTCGGCTGCGGCCAGTGCCGCCGGATTGCCGCGCAGGCCGTCAAACGCCTTGGCGCGCACGCCGGCCCGCCACCGCTCCGCCACGCTGGCACCGGTGCGCGGGTCCTTCACATCGGCCGCCACTTTGCCGATCAGCGATGTGAACTGACCGCTGCCATCGACGCCCAGGAAACCGCGGCCATTGCTGTCGCTGTTGATATACACCACCGCCTTCTGCTTCAGTTCGGCGATATGCTCCTCCACCCACTCGGTGGAGCCGAGCAGGCCGGGCTCCTCGCCGTCCCAGCTGGCGTAAACGATGCTGCGCTTTGGTCGCCAACCCGATTTCCACAGCGCGCCCAGCGCCTTGGCTTCGCTCATCATTGCCACTTCGCCTGACAGGGGATCGGATGCGCCAAACACCCATCCGTCATAGTGGTTGCCGCGCACAATCCATTCGTCTTTCTTCGTCGAGCCAGGCAGCGTGGCAATCACGTTGGAGATGGTTTTCAGCGACCACTCGCTCTCCACCTTCAGATGCACTTTCACATCGTCACTGCCGCCGAACCGGTAGTGAAACGGCAGGCCGCCGCGCCATTCGGCTGGCACGGGCGCGCCGGTCAACCGGGTGAGAATTTCGGTGGCATCGGCATAGGATATGGGTAGCGTCGGGATTTTCAGCAGCGTGGCAGCAGTCTCGCGCGTCAACCGCTTGGCGTCCGTGGTGGCGCCGACGCCGGGTGTCAGCGGATCGCCGGGATAGGTGATCATGTCGAGCACACTGCCGCGCTGCACCCCGGTCTCTGGCCGGCCGCCGCCGTTCGGGTAGGTGTCGGCACTGCCATAACCGTCCTGCTGCGGATCGGAATAGATCAGGCAGCCGATCGCGCCTTGTTCCTGCGCCAGTTTCGGCTTCAGCCCGCGCCAGCCGCCGCCGTAACGCGCGATGACGATCTTGCCCTTCACCGAAATGCCGCGCCGGGCCAGCGCCTCATAATCGCCCGGCAGGCCATAATTCACATACACAACCGGCGCCGTCACATCGCCGTCACCCTGAAAGGCAACATAGGGCGGCAGCGCGCCGGCCAGATTGTTGGAGGTGGCGTCTTGCGGGATGCCCGGCTCCTGCCCGCCAAGCTTTTTTGCCGCCGGGCCGACCAGTTCCAGCGCAGTGGACAGCGGCGTGGGATACAGCACCTGGTAATCGGCGCGCTTCACCTGCCAGCCCCATTCCCGGAACAGCTTGTCGATCATCGCCGCATTGGCCTGATTGTGCGGGCTGCCGAGGTGATTGGGGCCAGACGCCATGGTTTTCAGCCAGGCCATCTGATCGGCGCTGGACACGCTTTGGTCAAAAGCGGCTTCCTGCACCGGCGTGGCCGCTACAGCAACGGACGCGGTGCTGGCCAGAAGCAGCAATGAGATGCGAATGATCATGTGGTGGCTTCCCCTCAACCCAAGCGATGCATGATGTTGCACAGCCGGGCCGAGAGGCGCAACCAGCGATAGATTCAGGCCAATGCGGTTGATGCCTTAGGTTTGCCGCGCGCGACCACGCCAATAAGTGCAAAGCCAGCCAGCAGTTGCACCCAGACCATGGGTTCCGGCACCGTACCGAAATTCAACGTGACCTTTTGGCCATCGGCGTAGGTGATTCCGTTCCAATCCAGTCCGAGGACACCTCCGGAATTGGTGACACGGGCATTGGAAAAGCCCGGCAATGTGGTCGATGGGTCAACGCTCACACTGTTGATCTGGCTGATGGCATTGCCGCTGAAGCGCAAGCCGTTAAAGGGCGCGCTGTTCCAGGTCGGATTGGTCAATACTGTATTGAACAGCACGGTGAGTGATTTCGCCCCGAAATCCACATCCAGAAACGTAACGCCTTCGACATTGACAGTGGATTCAATGCCAGAGCCAATCGTGAAGCTGCCAGGATCAGGCACCGCTTGTGGGTAAACTGTTGATGTATCAGGTAAAAAATAGGCCACGCTTGCGGTTTTGCCGATCAGTGTTGCCGCCATAGCTGGCGTACCCAAACCCGCAATTGCCAAAGCCAACCCCAGTATCCGAATCATATTGCGCCTCCTTTGGTTCAAGTGATGTGTAAAAATTAATTGTTTTTTATTTTGTTGTCAATAATAAATTGATCGTTGTGAACGAGGTTGCGAACGCAGCCATCGCCGCCTATTGATTGCGCATGTCCATGTCATCAGGGATCGCCCATGCCCGGCCCGCTTGCTGACCTGCTGGTCATCGATCTGTCGCGGGTGCTGGCGGGCCCCTATGCCACCATGGTGCTGGCAGATCTGGGCGCCCGCGTCATCAAGGTGGAACGACCGGATGGCGGCGATGATGCCCGCGCCTATGGTCCATTCATCAATGGCCACAGCGCCTATTTCGCCAGCATCAACCGCGGCAAGCAGTCAATTGCGCTCGATCTGAAGGCCCCGGCCGATCGCGCCGTGTTCGAAGCCTTGCTGGCCCGCGCCGATGTGCTGGTGGACAATTACCGGCCCGGCGTGATGGCGCGGCTGGGCTATGGCTGGGACGCTTTGCACGCGCGCTTTCCGCGCCTGATCCATGCCGCCACCAGCGGCTTTGGCCAGACCGGCCCGGATGCGAAAAAGGCCGCCTATGACATGGTGGTGCAGGCGCTGGGCGGCATCATGAGCGTGACCGGCCATGCCGGCGGGCCGCCCACCCGCGTGGGCACCAGCATCGGCGATATCACCGCCGGCCTGTTCACCGTGATCGGCATATTGGCGGCCGTGCACGACCGGCGCAGCACCGGCGCCGGCCAGTTCGTCGATGTTGCCATGCTGGACGGCCAGATTGCCATATTGGAAAACGCCATCGCCCGCTTTGCCGCCACCGGCCAATCGCCGGGGCCGCTGGGCGCGCGGCATCCGTCGATCACGCCATTTGCCGCCTATCAATGCGCGGATGCACCCATTGTGATTGCAGCCGGCAACGATCAATTGTTCGCCGCGCTGGCCGCTGCGCTTGGCTTGCCCGGCGATGATCCGCGCTTTGCCAGCAATGACGCGCGCACCACCAACGCCGATGCGCTGGCAGCGGTGATCGAGGCTGTGCTCGGCACTAAGCCGGCGGCGCACTGGCTGGCGCTGCTGGATGATGCCGGTGTGCCGTGCGGGCCCTTGAACAATATTGGCCAGGCGCTGGCCAATCGCCAGGTGCTGGCGCGCAACATGGTGGTAAGCACGGCCCTGCCCGACGGCACGCCGCTGATTGCAGCCGGCAATCCCATCAAGCTGTCCGCCCATGCCGACCCGGCCACCCGTGCCCCCGCCCCGGCGCTGGACGGCGACCGCGCCGCGATTCTGCAGGAGCTTGGCCTGTGAGCCTCAGCGATCTGGCACTGGCCGAACGGCTCGCCGAAGCGGCCGGCGCTGCCATCCGGCCATGGTTTCGCCGGCCATTTCTGGTGGAAACCAAGGAGGATTTCTCCCCGGTCACCATCGCCGACCGCGAAGCCGAAGCTGCTATCCGCCGCCTGCTGGCGCAATATCGCCCGGATGATGGTGTGATCGGCGAGGAATATGGCGACGACCGCCCCGATGCGGAGCGGGTGTGGGTGCTCGATCCCATCGACGGCACCCGCGCCTTCATCTCCGGGCGGCCCTTGTTTGGCACGCTGATCGGCCTGATGGTCGCCGGGCAGCCGGTGCTGGGCATCATCGATCAGTGCATCATCGGCGATCGCTGGATTGCCGGGCCAGGCCAGCCGACGTTGTTCAAGGGCGCGCGGGCGCATGTGCGGCACTGCGGCACGCTGGCCCAGGCCCGCATCGGCACCACCAGCCCACAGGCTTTTGGGCCGGCTGATTTTGCTGCCTTTGAACGCGTGCGCCCGCTGGCAGCCGATATCTTGTACGGCGGCGATTGCCACAATTACGGTCTGGTGGCGTCCGGCCATCTCGACGGCGTGATCGAATCCGGGCTGAAACTTCATGATTGGGCGGCGCTGGTGCCGATCGTCACCGGCGCTGGCGGCATCATGACCGATTGGCAAGGCGCGCCGCTCACGCTGAACAGTTCCGGGGCCGTGATTGCTGCCGGCGATGCCAGTGTTGCCGCTGCAATTGCGGCAGCGTTGGCCGAATAGCCGCTGCAAATCACTGGCGGCAATCCACCGGTCTGCTAAGCCAGAGCCATGTTTCGGCCGGTCTGGCTTGTCATCGGGCTTATCAGCCTCGGTCTCGGCATTGCCGGCGTGGTGCTGCCGTTGCTGCCCACCACGCCGTTTGTGCTGCTCAGCGCCTTTTGCTTCGCCCGTTCCTCGCCGCGCTGGCACGCGTGGCTGATGAACCACGCCAGCTTTGGGCCGCTGATCCGCAATTGGCAGCAGCACCGCGCCATCGCGCCGCGCGCCAAGCTGGTGTCCGTGCTGTCGATGGCCGCCGTGTTCGCCATGTCCTTCGTGGTCGGTGCGCCCGTCAGCGTGATCATCGCGCAGGCGGTGATCCTGCCCATCACCGCGCTGGTGATCCTCACCCGCCCAAATGGCCCGCCACCGCCGCCTACTTCGTAAGGCCCGTCCAATAGCCGGCAAAGGCCCATAGATCGGCCGCTTCCGCGATGATCTTGTCCGTCGGCTTGCCGCTGCCATGGCCGGCGCGGGTTTCGATCCGGATCAGATGCGGCTTGTCGCCAATTGATGCGGCTTGCAGCGCAGCGGCATATTTGAAGCTGTGACCTGGCACCACCCGGTCATCGGTGTCAGCCGTGGTGACGAGGATGGCCGGATAAGCCTTCCCGCCCTTCACATTGTGATAAGGGCTGTAGCCCAGATTGTAGCGGAAAAACTCCGGCTTGGTGACGTCGCCATAATCATCCACCCAATAGCGCCCGGCGGTCCAGTTGGCGTAGCGCAGCATGTCCATCACGCCGACCGCCGGCAGCGCGGCGGCAAACAGATCGGGGCGTTGGTTGGTCACGGCGCCCACCAGCAGCCCGCCGTTGGAACCGCCCTGGATGGTGAGCTGCTGCGGTGTCGTCGTGCCGCGCTTCACCAGCGCTTCACCGGCGGCGATGAAATCATCGAACACATTCTGCTTGTTGAGCAGGCGGCCGCCATCATGCCAGGCCGCGCCATATTCGCCGCCGCCGCGAATATTGGCGAGCGCAAACACGCCGCCCATTTCCATCCACACCAGCCGCGCCACGCGGAACTGCGGGGTCTCGCTGATGTCGAACCCGCCATAGGCATAAAGCAGGGTCGGGTGCGGCTTGCCGAGATCCAGATCCTTGCGGTGCGCGACAAACATCGGCACCTTGGTGCCGTCCTTCGACGGGTAGAAGACCTGGCTCACCGTGTAATCGGCCGGGTTGAACGCCACCTTGGCCTGCCGCACCACCTCGGCCGTGTTGGTGGCGGCATCATAACGCCAGATCGAGCCCGGTGCGGCAAAGCTGGAGAAGGC
>NZ_JBBATR010000035.1:3148-16744 GCF_040398645.1 Sandarakinorhabdus sp. | reverse complement strand
ATGCGGCCTTTGGGGGCGGCCTTGTTGGTGCGGAAATACAGCGTGTCGCCCTTCGATCCCGCCAGCGACCAATCAAAATCCAGCCCCGTCACCAGCGCGCGCGGCGTTTCGCCCTTGCCGATATCGGCCACCCGCACTTCATACCGGCTGTCGGTGCCTTCCGATGTGATGATCACCAGCCAGCGGCCATCGTCCGTCACCTGGCCGAAATGGCCGCGCTTGGGATGCTCCGGGGCTTCGAAGATCAGCTGGTCCGCTGTCTGCGGCGTGCCGAGCCTGTGGAAATACAGCTTCTGGTTGAGGCTGACGCCCAGATATTTCGGCCCGGCCTGTTCTGGAAAACGCGAGTAATAAAAGCCTGAACCATCCTTCTTCCAGGCAATGGCACTGGATTTCACCCACTCGATCACGTCGGGCAAATCCTGGCCCGTGGCGACATCGCGCAGTTTGAACGTGCGCCAATCGGTGCCGCCATCCTGCACGCCGTACACCAGCAGCTTGCCATCCTCCGAAGGCTGCCATTCGGCCAGCGCGGTGGCGCCATCCTTGGCCCAGGGGTTGGGATCGATCAGCACGCGCGGTTCAGCGCCCGGTGCCTGCACATACAGCACGGACTGGTTCTGCAGGCCCGAATTGCGCGCAAAGAACTGCACGCCGCCCTTCACGCGCGGAATGCCAAAGCGTTCATAATTATAGAGTTCGGTCAGCCGCTGGCGGATCATTTCGCGCTTCGGCAGTCCGGCCAGATAGGCCGTGGTCACCCCGTTCTGCGCTTCCACCCACTTCGCCACCCCGGCGTCGGTGCGCACATCGGCTTCCAGCCAGCGATACGGGTCGGGCGCGCTGATGCCGTGCCGCGCCTCCACCTCGGTGCCGCGCACGGTTTGCGGATAGGCGATCGGCGCAGCGGACACGGCAGCAGCGCTCATGAGCGCTGCAACGGCAAACAGGCTTTGCATTGGCAATCCTTTGATGAAACTTGCATGACCCGGTCTAGCGTCAGGTCGGTGCGATGGTCAAATTACTGCCTTGTTTTCCTGCACTAGCGCACGACCGCCTGGCCGGCCCAGTTCGGGCCTGCCGCCTCAGTTGCGCTGGGTCATCCGCCGCGTCAGCCGATCCAGCGCATCCGGCACGAATTGTTCGGCAAAGCCAGCCAGAAACGCCAGCACCAGCATCAGGTAAAAACTATGCGCATCGGCCAGTTCCATCGCGCTGGCCGATCGTGTCCCGAATGATGGCGTGCAGTCCGATTGCTCCTTGACGTTGGCCGGTTTCGTGCAATCCGCCGCGAAACTGGTTTTTGGTGCAAGACTGTTCAATTCCGCGCGCATCCGGGCGATATCGACTTCAAGCTTGAGGATGTCCGCGCGCTTTTGCACCAATTCAGGTGAGGGCGCGCTGCCCGCCGCCGCTTGGGCCGCCACTTCAGTCGCCCCATCAACCGCCGGCGCGGGCTTGGCCTGCTGGCTTTCGAGGGTTGCCAGTTCCGCTCTGGCACCAGCCAGCATGGTCTCGGCCATCACGGTGCTGGTTGAAAGCCCCGGCTGGTCGTTTTCGGTCGGAATCAGCGCGGCAAAGGCCGAACTGAGCACCAACCAATAGGTGATGATTGCAAACACGCCGCCGATCAGCACCGTGGAAAAGGCGGTGACGCGGTTGTTGGCGATGGTATTGAGCTCGGACAATCCATCACCAACCAGGGCGTTGTGATCCACGGCGGCGTGCAAGCGGCGAACATAAGAGACACAGGCGCCCATCATGCCGAGCGCGAACAGGATCGCGTAAAACGCCATCAGGGGCGGCCGGGCAGCCAGTGACACCCCCAGCATCAGCACCAGCATGATGCCCGCCAGCGTTATCCCGATGCTGAACATGGTCGTGCGCAGGCTGTTGGTGAAAAACTCCCGTTCCAGACTGACCAATTGGCTGTTCTGCACGGCGTCGATCAGCGCCAGCGCCTGCGACCGCAGAAACTCTGGTTGTTTCCACTGATCGTCAGTCCCGGCCGGCACCGACAGCGCATAATTGGCACGCGTTACCGCCGTCGCCACACGCTCGAAACGATCCCGCACCGACCAGAACCGCGCCAACACCGTCGCATCGTCGAAAAACGTCCAGAGTTCGGATTCGATACTGTACAGTTCACCCAGCACCCAGCCGTCTTTGTTCTGCAATTGCGCCTGCAACACGGCCAGCCTGGCTTGTATTTGCGAATCCTGCTTGCAAGGCTGCATCACATTGTCGAGCAGGGTTTGGCGATACAGCTCGGTGATGGCGGCTTTCGCCTGGCCAGCGCCGGACAATTTCTCGACAAACCAGCCAAACAGGTCGTTGATCCAAGCAAACATCGCAAATTCCCCCGGCCTGCCGCGCCATTGCAACTGGCCAAATATTCCGGCGGACAGAGCTTATAGTCAAGACGAGAATCTCAGCGGCGATCATGCACTTGGCAACGCTCGAAATTTCCGTGGTTTTTATTGCCGCGGCCATTCCCCCGCCAGCGCTTGATGCCTGGCCTTTTCTGCAGCGAGGTGTGCCGGCCACCGGCGCGCATCATGATATAAAGCATTCTTTATGCTTGCTCCAGCCGCTGGCTCTGCCTAGGGAATATCAACTTTGCTCACCCCTGTTTCAGGAGCCACACCCATGGCCGCCGATTACGCCATTGCCGATCTGTCGCTTGCCGGTTTCGGCCGCCGCGAAATCAATATCGCCGAAACCGAAATGCCCGGCCTGATGGCGCTGCGCAGCGAATTCGGCGTGTCAAAGCCGCTGACCGGCGCGCGCATCACCGGCAGCCTGCACATGACGATCCAGACGGCGGTGCTGATGGAAACGCTGGTCGCGCTTGGCGCTGAACTGCGCTGGGCCACCTGCAACATCTTCTCCACCCAGGATCATGCGGCAGCGGCCATGGCGGCGGCCGGCATCCCGATCTACGCTATCAAGGGCGAAAGCCTGGCCGATTATTGGGATTATGTCGGCCGCATCTTCGATTGGGGCGACGTGACGTCGAATATCATCCTCGACGATGGCGGCGATGCCACGATGTTTGCGCTGTGGGGCGCCCGCCTGGAGGCTGGCGAAACCATGGGCGAGCCGGAAAACGAGGAAGAGGTGGAGTTTCAGCGCGCGCTGAAGGCCTATATCAAGGCGCGGCCGGGCTATCTGACCGAGACGGTGAAAAACCTGAAGGGCGTTTCCGAAGAAACCACCACGGGCGTGCACCGCCTGTACGAACTGGCCAAGCAAGGCCGGCTGCCGTTCCCGGCGATCAACGTCAACGACAGCGTCACCAAATCCAAATTCGACAATCTTTATGGCTGCAAGGAATCGCTGGTCGATGCCATCCGCCGCGCCACCGATGTGATGCTGGCCGGCAAGGTCGCCTGCGTCGCCGGCTTTGGCGATGTCGGCAAGGGTTCGGCGCAAAGCCTGCGCAATGGCGGCGCCCGCGTTATGGTCACGGAAATCGACCCGATTTGCGCGTTGCAGGCCGCCATGGAGGGCTTTGAAGTCGTCACCATGGAAGACGCCGTCAAGCGCGCCGATATCTTCGTGACCGCCACCGGCAACATGGACGTGATCACCGCCGAACACATGATGGCGATGCGCCCCAACAGCATCGTGTGCAACATCGGGCATTTCGACAGCGAAATCCAGATTTCGGCGCTGTCCAACTACAAATGGACCGAAGTGAAGCCGGGCACCGACATCGTCGAGTTTCCAGATGGCAACCAGATCATCGTGCTGGCCAAGGGCCGCCTGGTGAACCTGGGCTGCGCCACCGGCCACCCCAGCTTCGTGATGTCCGCCAGCTTCACCAACCAGGTGCTGGCCCAGATCGAATTGTGGGGCAACGGCGCGCAATATCAGAACAAGGTCTATGTGCTGCCCAAGCATCTCGATGAAAAAGTCGCCCGCCTGCACCTCGAAAAACTGGGCGTGAAGCTCACCACCTTGTCGGAAAAGCAGGCCGCTTATATCGGTGTGGGCGATGCCGGCCCGTTCAAGCCGGATCA
Organism: Sandarakinorhabdus sp.; assembly: GCF_040398645.1. Classification (GTDB taxonomy): domain Bacteria; phylum Pseudomonadota; class Alphaproteobacteria; order Sphingomonadales; family Sphingomonadaceae; genus Sandarakinorhabdus. Next base: position 12,719 of record NZ_JBBATR010000035.1, on the reverse strand, counting down.
TTATCGCTATTGAACTGATGGCGGCAACGCCGAAACCATCTGGAAACGCATGATCCGCGCGCTGACATTTGTTACGGCCAGCCTGATCGCTGTGGCCGCAAACGCCCAGGATGCACAGCTGGTCACGGCCGCTGGCAACCGCGCCGGTGAAAACGCCGTCCGCCAGGCCGGCGACGCATTCGGCACGGTGATCGGCCGCGAAGAAATTGGTCTGTACAGCGATAGTTATGTGCGCGGGTTTTCGCCGCGCGTGGCCGGCAATGTCCGTATCGCCGGGCTGTATTTCGATCCGGTGTTCTTCCCGTCTGATCGCATCAGCGGTTCCACCGTCATCCGCGTTGGCCCTACCGTGCTGGGATCGCCCTTCCCCAGCCCCACCGGCATCGTCGATCTCGGCCTGCGCGTGCCCGGCGACAAGGCCGGTGCCAGCGTGCTCGCCAATATCGATACCTGGGGCTCACGCATCATCGAAGCCGATGTGGCGCTACCCATCAGCGACGGCTTCAGCCTGGGTGTGGGCGGCCAGATCGCCCACGAGCATATGGGCGACGGCACCCGCGATTATTATTACGAAGCCGCGCTGATCGCGCGGCTGCGCCCGGCGCCGGGCATCGAGCTGGTGCCGTTCATCAGCCTGGCCTACACCCCGTTCCACGAAGCCGCGACCATCTATGTGCCCACCGGCGAAGCACTGCCGCCGCGGCTGCCGCGCAATTTCTGGAACGGCCCAAGCTGGCAGCGCACTCGCGAAACCGAGCTTAATGCCGGCGGCGTGCTGACCGCCGATCTGGGCCCGGGCTGGGCGCTGAAGGCCGGGCTGTTTCGGTCGTCGGTGGCCTATTTTGAAGATTTCACCAACCTGCTGACCGATGTGCAGCCCGATGGCAGCGGGCGGGCGCTGGTGATCATCGATCCGCCGCTGCTGTTTGCCTCCACCAGCGGCGAAGTGCGGCTGACGCGCAGCTGGACCAGCGGGGAACGCGCCCACCAGTTCCACCTGGCGGTGCGCGGCCGCGATGCCCGCCGCCGCTTTGGCGGTGCACAGCAAGTGGATCTCGGCCCAGCGACGCTGACCACGGCGCAGGGCGCGCCGCAGCCAGTGGCGGCCTTCACCGATCAGGAACGCGACCGGTTTCGGCAATGGACTCTGGCAGCAGGCTACGAAGGCCGCTGGGACGGGGTGGGCGAAATTTCACTGGGTGTGCAGCACAGCGATTACCGCAAGCGCATCGGCCTGCCCGGCGTGGCCCCGGTGGCAACCAGCACGCGGCCATTGCTGTTCAACGCCAATGCCGCCGTGGTGATCTCGCCCCGTCTGGCGGCGTACGGCGGATATGTTACCGGTCTTGAGGAATCGGGGGTCGCGCCCGAACAAGCCGCCAACCGCAATGAAGCCCTGCCGGCCATCCGCACCCGCCAATTCGATGCTGGCCTGCGCTGGAATGTGGCCGGCGATCTGCGGCTGGTGGTCGGCCTGTTCGACGTCAGCAAACCCTATTTCAATCTCGATGCAGCCCGCGTGTTCCGTCAACTCGGCGACGTTCGCAATCGCGGCCTCGAAGCCTCGTTCAGCGGCCCGGTCACCCCGCGCTTGACGGTGGTGGCCGGCGCTGTTCTGCTGTCGCCCCGCGTCACTGCCGACGTGCCGGGCGTTGGCCGCCGGCCGGTGGGCGCCGTGGCGCAAACCTACACCATCAGCGGCGATTGGCGGCCGCCATGGCTGCCGGGCGTGTCGTTGGACGCCAGCGTGAGCCATGAAAGCAGCACGACCGCGGCGGTATCCAACCTGGTCGCCATTCCAGCACAGACCTTCGTTGATATCGGCGGGCGCTACCGGTTCAAGCTGGCGGGATCGGCAGCGACGCTGCGGGTGCAGGTGGAAAATCTGCTTGATCAGCAGGGCTATGAACTGTTCGGCGCGGGCGCCTACCGCCCGGTGTGGGGCCGGGCTGCCAACGCCTATATCACTATCGATTTGTGAACAGCGGCCGGCGTCAACATCGCCTGTCCAATCTGGCGCTGGACTTGGCGGCGGGCGCTGGCCAGAGGCAGGCCATGACAGCGGCTAGCAATGTGAGCCCGTTTGTGGTCGCACCGGCGTTGGCGACGCCAGCCAATTCAAGCCCGACGATTATCGGCGCTTATCTGCAACCAGCTTCATGGAGTACACGTTGAATGAGGCTGGACCGGGCTGGGCCAGCCGGAAGGAAGATCATGCAAGCATGTTCAGGAGGATATCGCAGCGCCGGCCGTGCCGGATTGCTGTTATGGGCGTTGGTAGGCTGCGGCCTGCCGGCGCTGGCGTTGCCATCAATTGGCGGGCAGCAACCACTGCCAACCCCGAACGACGGCGAGCCACCGCCCGCCGATTTGCCGATTGGCGAAGAACCTGACGTCGCCGGGCCGATTGTTGCCGCGACCGGCAGCCGCGCTGCTGAAAATGCCGTGCGCCAGGTCGGCGATGCCTTTGGCAGCACCATTGGCCGCGAAGTGATCGGCATCTACAATCAGATGAACGTGCGCGGCTTTTCGCCGATCGCCGCCGGCAATGTGCGCATCGACGGCCTGTATTTCGATCCGGTGGTGCCGCCCAGCACGCGGATCAGCCGCACCACCACCATTCGTGTCGGCCTGTCGGCATTGGGCAGCCCGTTCCCGGCCCCCACCGGGCTGGTGGATTTCGGCTTCCGCCGGCCAGGCGATCAGGCCGCCGCCAGCGTGCTGGTTGCCGCCGATGAATGGGGCACCCTGAATGCCGAAGCCGATGGCGTGCTGCCGGTCAGCGACCAGCTCAGCTTCGGGTTTGGCGCATCGGTGCGCAAGGAAAGCGGCCTGGATGCGACGCGCGAAAACAGCTTTGGCGGCACACTGATTGCGCGCTGGAACCCGGCACCCGGCCTCACGCTGATCCCGTTTGCCAGTGTGCTTTATCAATCGCTGGACGATCACCGCCTCACCTTCCAGACGGCTGCCGAATTTCTGCCGCCGCTGCTGCCGCGCCGCCAGCGCTTTGGTCCGGATTGGGTGAACGGCAGCGGGCTTGATGCCAATATCGGCATGCTGGGCGATTGGCAGGTGGCCCAAGGCTGGCTGCTGCGCGCCGGCATCTTCCGCTCCTCCCGAAACCGCGAACGGCAGATGACCAATCTGGTGCGCGGCCTGCTGCCGGATCGCACCGGCACCCAGCGCGTCATCGTGGATCCGCGCCTGAATTTTGCGGCGGTCAGCGGCGAAGTGCGGCTGACACGGCAGATCGACGAAGGCCCGCGCCGGCACCAGATCCATCTGGCGGTTCGCGGCCGCAGTGGCGATCGGCGCTTTGGCGGGTCTGACATTCTCGAACTCGGCCCGGTGCAGATCGACACGCCAAGCCAGGTGCCGGAACCGGCCTTCCGTTTTGGCCAGCAGCAGTTGGACGACGTGAAGCAGATCACCGGCGGCATCGCCTACGAAGGCCGCTGGCTGGGTGTGGGCGAGGTCGCCGCCGGCCTGCAATGGAGCGATTACAAGAAGCGTATCGATCTGCCGAGTGCCAATGGATTGGGGGCGGGCATTCAGGCGACGGATGACCGCCTGCTGCTCTACAATATCAGCGTGGCGGCCAATATCACGCCGGCGCTGGTTGTTTATGCCGGCACGGTCAATGGCCTCGAAGAAAGCGGCGTCGCGCCCGGCAATGCCATCAACCGCAACGAGGCCCTGCCTGCCATCCGCACCCGCCAGTTTGATGCCGGCCTGCGCTGGGCGCTGACCGATCAGATCAAGCTGGTGGCCGGCGTGTTCGATATCACCAAGCCCTATTTCAACCTGGATGCGGCGGGCCGCTTCGACGTGCTGGGCGACGTGGTCAATCGCGGTGTCGAAGCCTCAATTGCCGGGCCGCTCACCAAATCGCTCAGCATCGTCGCCGGCGGCGTGTGGTTATGGCCGCGCGTTTCGGCGCCCGGTGCGCGGCCCGGCCTTGTCGGCGAACGGCCGGTGGCTGCCATCGGCCAGCGCGTGGAGTTCAGCGCCGATTGGCGCCCGCCGTTCGCGCCCGGCCTGTCGTTCGATAGCCGTATCGCGTATCGCAGCAGCGAAACCGCCACCGTCAGCAACAGCGTTGCCATCCCGGCGCGCACCATTGTCGATGTGGGCGGCCGTTATCGTTTCAATCTGGCCGGCAAGAATGCCCTGCTGCGCGTGCAGCTAAGCAACCTGTTTGATGTGGAGGGCTTTGATCTGCGCGGGGCCGGTGCTTACGGCCCGATCCCCGGCCGTTTGGCGCAAGCCTATATCACCGTCGATTTCTGATCTTTCACCTGATCAGCTGAACCTGCACCCCAATTTGGTCAGCGATCTCAGCCCACTTGCGATCTGCCGTCAGCACCTTGGCCTGCAATCGCGCCCCCAGCGCAAGGCAAAAGCAATCACCCGTCGAAAGGCCAGCGCTGCGGGTGGCAGCTCGCATCAGGCCGGCCGCCACCGCCAGTTCCCGATCCGCTGCCAGTGTTGGCGGCAATACCAAGCCAAGACTGGCAATAACATTCTCCTCCGCGAAGTCGCGCCTCAGCCGTTCGACCACCTCCGCCACATTGACAGCACAAATCACGGCGCTCTGCATGGCGTTAGCGACGCGTGTGTCGCCAGGCTCGCCGCGAACAAGTGCAAGCACCGCGGACGCATCGAAGACGACCGTCACGCATCGCCCCACATTGCGCGGCGTTCAGCCAGAAAATCCTCGACAGTGTCCAACTGACGGCCATTGTCCAGACGCCCCGCAGCCAGAATGGCCTTCGCTGCTGCAATCGGATCGCCAAAGCCACCTGCCTGGCTTGGGAATGATCCACCAGCGCCGGCGGGCGGCAACACCTGGCGATACACCGTGCCGCGACTGAACACCTTGCCGCCGAGCACCCGCTTGCCCTTCTTGAACGGACGAAGGCCGTGCGGGGCCAGGAAGCGCTTCACGACCCGACCGGCAGCCTTTTTCTCGTCATCACTCAACGCGCCGATGAGGGCTGCCACATCGGGATCAATGACCTCCACCGCCGGACGATCGGCATTTGCGGCCGCCACCATGCGCGTCAGCACTTCGGGCTGCTGCAGGATGCCGACAAGCAAATGGCCGCGACGGGATGCAGCAAACTGTTGTTCCGTCATATATATGGCTCCTTCTTTTCGGCTATGTTACCTTTGTGGTATCTATTTGGCCTCTTGTCAAGCATTGAAGGATCACCCATTCGACAGTGGTGAAACCTATTTTGCTGCCCACTTTGCAGGACTTGGCAACCCTTGGTGCCGCGCTCGCCGCCGTGTTGCGCCCCGGAGACATCATCGCGCTTTCCGGCGATCTGGGGGCGGGCAAATCCACGCTGGCCCGCGGGATCATCAAGGCGCTGGGCTGGGGCGGCGAGGTGCCCTCGCCCACCTTCACACTGGTGCAGCCCTATGATCCGCCTGATGTGCGGGTTCCGGTGTGGCACATTGATCTGTACCGGCTGGACAGCCCGGCGCAGGCTGATGCGCTCGGCCTGTTCGAAACCGATGCGGCGCTGATCATCGAATGGCCGGAACGATTGGGACACCGTTTGCCAGCCGATGCCCTCCAGCTGACACTTTGCGGCAGCGGCGACACACCGCGCCGCTTGACTTGGGACACGCCGCCGGCTTGGGAAGGCCGGTGGCCACCAACCTTGCATCCATGATCCCACCGCCCGGCACCGGGGCGTTTTTGAATGCCCATGGCTGGGGCGGCGCAGCGGTGCGACCGCTGGCCGGCGATGCCAGTTTCCGCCGCTATTTCCGGGTGGTGCTGGCTGATCGCACGGCGGTGCTGATGGATGCGCCGCCCGACAAGGAAGACAGCAGGCCGTTTCTGGCCATAGCCGGCCATCTGAACGGCCTGGGCTTTGCGGCGCCGCAGGCACTGGCAGCCGATCTCGATCAAGGCTTGATCTTGCTCGAAGATTTCGGCGACGCCCGTGTTGCGCCGGTGCTGGCCCATGACGCCAGCGGCGAGGCCGAAATTTACGCAGCCGCCGTTGATCTGCTCGCCGCGCTGCACCAGCATCCGCCCGGTGACACGGCGCCCTACACGCCGGCCGAATATCTGCGGGAGGCGCGGCTGTTTCCCGATTGGTATCTGCCTGCCGTTGGCCTCACCGAAGCGCCCGGCTACACCGAAGCCTGGGCACCGCTGTGGCCGGCGCTGTTCACCCATCCGCCGGTGCTGGTGCTGCGCGATTATCATGCCGACAATCTGATGCTGCTCGGCCGCCCCGGGCTGCAGCAGCTGGGCCTGCTCGATTTTCAGGACGCGCTGGCCGGCCACCCGGCCTATGATCTTGCCAGCCTGCTGCAGGATATCCGCCGCATCGTCTCGCCAGCCCTGGAGGCGGCGATGATCGCCCGCTATATCGCCGCGCGGCCCGGATTGGATGAAGCCGCCTTCCGCACCGCCTATGCCATTCTGGCTGCGCAGCGGAACATCAAGATATTGGGCGTGTTCACCCGGCTTTATGTTCGTGACGGCAAAGCGGCCTATCCGCGCTTTCATCCGCGCTTGTGGGAATTGGTAAGCGCCAATCTGGCGCATCCGGCGCTGGCACCGGTGCGTGCATGGTTTGATGCGCACGTCCCGGCCGAAGCACGGCGCGGCGTTGCAGTGGGCGTGGCAGTGCCGGCGCAATGACCATCAGCGCACCCCTCAGCCTGCGGCCCGGCATCGCCTGCGCCCTGCCGCAAACCGCCATGGTGCTGGCCGCCGGGCTGGGCAAGCGCATGCGCCCGCTGACGGCCACCCGCCCCAAGCCGCTTATCGATGTCGCTGGGCGCAGCTTGCTGGACCGAGCGCTGGACGGCGTAGCGGCTGCCGGCATCGAACACGCGGTGGTGAACGCCCATTATTTCGCCGATCAGATCGAAGCTGCGGTGAAATCGCGCCGCCAGCCAGCCCAGATCGACGTGTCCGACGAACGCGCGCTGCTGCTGGAAACCGGCGGCGGCATTGCCAAGGCGCTGCCGCTGATCCGCGGGGACAGTTTTTTCACCATCAATTCCGACAATATGTGGATCGACGGCGCCCAGGACACGCTGCGCCTGATCGCGGCGCGCTGGAACCCGGACGAGATGGACGCGCTGCTGCTGCTGGTGCCGCTGGCCCGCGCCAACGGCTACGAAGGACGCGGCGATTTTCACATGGACGGTTCGGGCTGCCTGACACCGCGCGGCAATCTGAAAATCGCGCCCTTTGTCTATTCGGGCCTGCAGATCATCTCGCGCCGCCTGTTTGATGGCGAGCCGGCCGAGCCGTTCACCATGTGGCGCGCCTGGCACAAGGCGCTGGCACAGGGCCGCATGTTCGGCCTGTCCCACGCCGGCCTGTGGTTCCACGTCGGCACCCCGGCCAGCATCGCCGAGACCGAGGCTTTGCTGCAGGACGTGTGAAAGCGCGGAACCTGCTCCACAATCCGTGCAGATTCGACACATCTGACGCATCTCGCGTGTATCGCCGCGCGGCTGCAACGGCCTGCGCCAGACGAACGCTCGCGATTACCGGGCCTTGCGCGGCGTTTCGAACGCTGCACTGATCCGCAATATGGTTTCATCGCCGATCACCGGCACATAATTCTTCACGCCCCAATCGGAGCGCTTGATCGTCGTGGTGGCATCAAAACCCAGGGTATAGGCCTTGTCGATCGGGTTGATGCCGGCACCATTGAAGCGGGCGACGAGGACAACCGGCCGGGTGACACCATGAAAGCTCAGATTGCCCGTGATATCGGCGGTATTCGGGCCCGTCGGCTTCACCGCGGTCGAAACAAAGCGGATCGTTGGAAACTGCGCCGCATCGAACCAGTCGGCACTCTTCAACTCACCGTCGAGAATGGTGTTGGTGGTCGATACCGAAGCGGTCGGAATGCTGATCTCGACCGTGCTGGCGGCAATATTTTTCGGATCGATGCGCAGGCTGCCGCTGGCGCCGGTGAAATCGCCATACCAGTTGGTGAACCCCATGTGCGACACGGTGAACTGCACCCTGGTATGCGACGGCTCGACAGCAAAGCTGCCGGCGGTGACCGCTGCCGGATCAGGGTTTGCCGGCCCGGCGGCGATGGCGCTGGTTGCGCGGAGCAGGAGGGCAATGGCAATCGGTGCAAAGCGTGACATGGTTCACCTTCAACGCGGCAGAATTGCCGATAGCATCGCGGCCGAATATAATGACCGATCCTGTGCAGCGACCATCGCCTCGCTATCCTTGTCGAACCGCCGCGTCCAGCGACCGAGCGCTGCGCTGGCGGCTGCAGGGTCGGTTATCGCCAACAGCTGGGTCTGCCGCAATTCAGCGTCGCGCTTCGCCAACCGGCGGTCGATTCCAGAAACGCCGACATAGCGTTCATCCAGCCGGCCCAGCGCCGACCGCGCCGCCGCCATCAGCATATGCGCCGCCGGCTGGTCGGCCGCCGCCAGAAGCTGCTGCGCCGCCAAAACCGCTGCCTTGGCATCCGCCGCTTCACGCGTTGCCGTCCGCGCCGCATCGCCCCCGCATCGCCCCCCGATTGCCGCCACATAGGCTGCGATGCCGTCCAGCACGGCGGCAGGCGGCTCCAGCCCGTCAAACTCCTCGACGATCTGGCCGTGGATGAAGCGGCGCAGATCGGGCTTTGCCGGATTGCGATCAACCGTGGCCGGGGCGGTGACAAGATCGGGGATCGGCCTTGGATTGAACAGGCCGTCGCCGCGTTTGCTGCTGAACAGCGAGCTGGTGACATCGGCGGTGCCCGGCGCGCCCGATACGCCGGGAAACACAAAGTGCGGATTGCCCCGGCCAGCGCGGTGGCAGGAGGCGCAGGATATACCGGCCCGCGCCGCCTGCCCGCCGAGCAGCAGCGGCGAGCGAAACACCGCGCGGCCAATGGCGATCTTTTCCCGGTGGGCGACATCGACTGGAACCACCAGGCATTCGGCCGGCTCGGTGGTCAACGCCCGTAACACCTCTGCGCGCGGCAGGCCGGGGTCGATCCAGCGCATTTCGCGCAAGGGCGGCGGTGCCAGGCTGGCGGCCGCGGCGATACCGGCCGCCAGCGCCGAAACCAGCGTTACGACGCGTGCGGTGAGTGTCCGACGCTGATCCAAGCGCGCAGCTCCTCCGCTTCGGTGCAGCCAAAACGGCACTGCGCGTCAAGCCGGGCCAGCATCCGCCGCGCACCCGCCATGTCGCGGCGCTCGACCATCAATTCGCCGAAATATTCAGTGGCGCCGCGGTGGCCGGGCGCCGCGGCCAGTGCGGCCCGGTAATAGCCCTCGGCAATCTCGAAGCGGCCCAGCTTGCGGTTGGCAAAGCCCAGATAGGTCAGGATATCGGGATGGGCACCAAAGGCCCGCTGTGCCGAATACAGCGCTGCGATCGCCTGTTCATAATTGCGATCGTTGATCAATGCGACGGCGGCCAGATATTCGCTGTCGCCAAAGCCGCTGGACGCAAACAACAGTGCGCCAGCGTCCGCCCCGGCTGTCGGCGCCGCCGCTGCGGCCGGCACCCCGGCGAGCGCTGCGGCCACGGCCTCATCGGCCTCCTTCAGGGCGGCTG
>NZ_JBBATR010000035.1:0-3048 GCF_040398645.1 Sandarakinorhabdus sp. | reverse complement strand
GGCACCCCGGCGAGCGCTGCGGCCACGGCCTCATCGGCCTCCTTCAGGGCGGCTGCCTGCGGGCAGGTTTCTGTACAGGCGCTGCGCCGCGCCTGAATAGCGGCAAGGGTCTCCTGCGCCTTCACCTTGTCGCCAAGCTGGCCATCGGTCACGCCAAGATCGCGCCATGCCGCAATCATGCTGGCATCGGTCTTTGCCGCCTTGGCATAAAATCGCCGTGCGCCCTTCAAATCGCCAAGCCCGGTTCGCGCCACGCCGGCCATATACTGGCTGTTGGCATCGCGCGGCGCGACCGACAGCGCATGATCAAAGGCGGTTTTCGCGGCCTTGAAATCCTTGGCCTGAAGCGCGGCAACACCCTTGCGGTACTCGGCCGCTGCATCATATTGCGGCGCGCTGGCGCTGGGCGCCGAGGACATGCCGCCGCCGCCGCCGCCGCCCGCCGCATAGGCCGGCGCAGCCAACAGACCAAACGCAAGAACCGCAATCAGGACGCGCATGTAATCCTCCCTAGATATTGTCGAAGACTATCATCGGAAACGCCGGCGAACCAGCGGCTTTGCGGCTCGATCCCTGCGCTGCGGCAATCATGCCGCAAAACATATGTCCCGCAACTGACACAAAACCGACATATGATATTGACTCGCCGGCCGCCTCGCCCCATGGCCTGCCATGTCCTGTTCTATCGTGGCGGACTGAACGCTCGCCTGGACGGGACATATGCAGTTTTTCGGCGACGACGCGCGGATCGACGCGGTCATCACGTGGGTTGATGGAGACGATCCGGCGCACCGTGCCCGGCGTCAACGCCATCAGCCGCCGGCAGCGGCCAACGCCAACGCCACCAATCCGCACCGCTGGGCCTGCAACGATGAACTGGGCTATTGCCTGCGCTCCATCGCCAATCACGCGCCGTGGATCGGGCGGATCTGGATCATCACCGATGCGCAAGTGCCCGATCTGTCGGGCCTGCCGGCCGATCTGCTGGCGCGCATCAGCATCGTCGATCATCTGACGCTGTTTGCCGGCCATGAAGCCGCCCTGCCCACCTTCAACTCACTGGCCATCGAAACCCTGTTGTGGCGCATCCCCGGGCTGGCCGAACGCTTCGTCTATTTCAACGATGATGTGTTCCTCACCGGGCCGCTGGCACCCGGCGATGTGTTCGATGGCGCAGCGCCAGTGCTGCGCGGCGCCTGGGTCGATCAGAGCGATATCGCCGCCGATCCGGCCAGCCGTGGCAATCCTGCGCTCTTGAATGCCCTCACCCAGATCAACGCCGCAGCGCTGGCCGGCTTTGGCGCAAGCCGCCTGTTCCGCGCCGCCCACGTTGTCCACCCGCTGCGCCGGTCCGTGCTGGCCGGCCTTTACGATCAGCACCGCGCCGCGTTCGTCGCCAACCTCGGCCACCGCTTCCGCTGCGTCTCGCAATTCCTGCCGCAAGGCCTGCACAACCACGCCTGCATCGCCGCCGGCACCGCCGTGCTGCACACCGGCGAAGACCATCTCCACCTGCGCACCGGCGCCGTGCTGGATTACCCGCTGCCGCAAGTCCGCGCCTACCTCGCCCGCGCTTGCCAACCGCAGTTCAAATTCCTCTGCGTCAACGATCTCCCCCAAGTCGAAGCCGCCATCCCCGACACCCGCGCCTGGATCGAACGCGCGATCGCAGCGTGAGGGGTTAGGAAGAAGAGGGGCCTCCGGCGGGCAGGGTCGCGGACCCTGCACCCGATTGTTTTCGGGCGGCTCTCCGCGGCGGCTTTGGGGTGGGAAGCGGACGGTTTGGCGCGGCTGACGTCTGGCCGATGTTGGGCCGGTTGCGGAAAGGCCGCTGTTTGGGTCGAACCGCAAGGAAGCAGTCCTATGGCTAACCACCAAAAAGCAGAGATTTGTTACGATGCTTTGCTCCAAGTTCAGCTGCGTTTGCCGTGACGACTCACGGTCTGGATAGCGACATCGACGATATCGTTGGGAGACGGGGCGCCGGGTAAGCCGCCATTATAATGCAGAAGGACCTGGGCTATGGCATTTTTTACCGAGACGAAGACTTTGTGCATCTGGTCGTGGCTCAGCACCAGCTTCTCGCCAGGTCTGGCTAGGTCAGCCAACCCCTTGAGCTTGGCATGCTCCGTGGCCGTGACCACTCCTTTCGCGTGGACGATTGCCTTCCTGAGAATTCTAAGGTCGCCCAGTGCGTCTATTCTGATGTCATTAGGTTCGACTCCGCGCACCCTTGCAATGGCGGGACGGACCTCCTCATCCCAATAGGCAAATATAAACACGATAATGGCCCAACATATTTGTTGCTCGTTGAACCCAGCCTCTGCGTTGTCAGCGAGGAAAGTGGAGCTTTTGCGAATACTTGAGTGGATGATTTCCGGCTGGCTTGGGTCCTCCATTGTGTCCCATACAATGATTTCTTGGCCGTCGCGCATCTCCTTTCGGGTCGGAAAGGTGACTCGCGCCACTTGGCGCTCAATGCGAACCGTGTTTCCTTCAAAACCATTTTGGCAGTCCATGTAAACGGAGGCCTGCTTATTCACAAAATCTATAAAGCCTCGCAGGATCGGAAGCTCTTCTTTCGCTTTGTCGAAATTAATTTCAGACACTGTCTAAATTGTCCTTCCGTTGCGGAGAGGAGGAGGGGCTTCGAGCAATCCTTATTGGGTCCTGGCCTTTCGCGCTTGCTTGCTCCGCGATCGATGCGATGGGCATGCTTTTGGTCTACGCTTGGCCGAGCTTGGTTTGGCCGAATAAGGATAGACGAGATAACATCATAAACTTAGCCGCTCGGTGGGAATTCCACAAACCGCCGTCAGCAGCATAATAGCGGCCTTTGGGATCGCCGCAGTCCCCGCGGAACGGCCGATATGAGGCGCATTGCAGACAATTGGCTTGGTGTCGGAACGTTGGGCGCAAGCGGACACCCATCGTTTGTCATGCTGGCGAAGGCCAGCATCCATTGTGGGGTTGGGGCCAATGAGGGCCACGCGTGCACACGCTGGGCAGTGGATGCTGGCCTTCGCCAGCATGACGGCCTCTCTGAAC
>NZ_JBBATR010000034.1:22208-24280 GCF_040398645.1 Sandarakinorhabdus sp. | reverse complement strand
AGCACTGTGTTGACATCGCAGGGGTCGCAGGTTCAATCCCTGCCGCGTCCACCATCTCCCCGACTATAGCTTGGTGTCGCTGATTAAAAGCAGGGGGATGAAGCGCGCGGGCGCCGCTGCTATCATGTCGGCATGACCAATCATCCGCGCTATCCGCTGGTATTTTCGCCGCTCGATCTGGGCTTTACCCAGCTCAAGAATCGCATCCTGATGGGGTCGATGCACACCGGCCTTGAAGACATTGAGGGCGGTTTTGAACGCATGGCGGCGTTTTTTGCCGAGCGGGCGCGCGGCGGTGTCGGGATGATCATCACTGGCGGCATTTCGCCCAACCCCGAAGGCGGCGGCGGCGCGAAATTGTCCACGCCGGCCGAAGCTGCGCAGCACCGGATCGTGACCGAGGCGGTGCACGCTGCTGCGGCGGACGTGAAGATCGTGCTGCAAATCCTGCATGCCGGGCCACTGGCGGGCACTGCAGATTGCGTGGCACCATCGGCGGTGCGCAGCCGCATCGGCCGCCATGTGCCGGGTGAACTGGACGCGGACGGCATCGAAAAGCAATTGGCGGATTTTGCCAATTGCGCGGCGCAAGCCAAGGCCGCCGGCTATGACGGCGTGGAGATCATCGGATCGGCCGGCTATCTGCTGTCGACGTTTCTGGTCGAAAAGACCAATTTGCGCGAAGACGAGTGGGGCGGCAGCTTTGAAAACCGCATGCGCTTTCCGGTCGAGGTCATTCGCCGGGCACGGGCGGCGGTGGGCGCGGATTTCATCCTGATTTTCCGCATCCCGGCGATGGACATGCTGGAGGGCGGCATGTCCGGCGAGGAAGTGATTGCGCTGGCCAAGGCCGTGGAAGCCGCCGGCGCCAACATCATCAGCACGCATTTCACCTGGCATGAATCGCAAGTGCCGACCATCGCTACCATGGTGCCGCGCGCGGCCTTTGCCGAAGTGACCGGCCGCATTCGCCAGCATGTGGGCGTGCCGATGATCACATCCAATCGCATCAACATGCCGCAAGTCGCCGAAGCTGTGCTGGCGGCGGGCCATGCCGATCTCGTGTCGATGGCGCGGCCGATGCTGGCTGATGCCGATCTGGTCAACAAGGCCTTTGAAGGCCGCGAAGACGAGATCAACACCTGCATCGCCTGCAACCAGGCCTGCCTGGATCACACGTTCACGGGCCGGCTGACATCGTGTCTGGTCAATCCGCGCGCCTGCCATGAAACGCTGATGGTGGCGCAGCCGGCGCGCATTGTGCGCAATCTGGCGGTGGTGGGCGCTGGCCCGGCAGGGCTGGCCTTTGCCACCGAAGCCGCGCAGCGCGGCCACCGCGTGACCATCTATGAAGCCGGCAGCGAAATCGGCGGGCAGTTCAATCTGGCCAAGCGGGTGCCGGGCAAGGAGGAGTTTTCCGAAACCCTGCGCTACTTTGCGCGCATGATCGAAAAACTGGGCATCACCCTGCATCTGAACACCCGCATTGATGCCGATGCGCTGGCGGCTGCCGGCCATGACGAGGTGATCGTGGCGACGGGCATTCGCCCGCGCGTGCCGGATCTGGCGGGGATCGATCATCCCAAGGCGTCAAGCTATGTTGATGTGATCATGGGCCGACGGGCAGTTGGCGCGCGCGTGGCGATCATGGGCGCTGGCGGCATCGGCTTTGATGTCGCGACGCTGATCACCCATGCCGGGCCATCGGCGGCCATGGATATCCCGACCTTCTGCCGCGAATGGGGCGTGGATTTTGCCGCGCACCCGCGCGGCGGCGTGACGGGCATCACCCCGCAGGTGGAGCATTCCGGCCGCGATGTGGTGATCCTGCAGCGCCGCGACGGTTCGCCGGGGCGTTCGCTGGGTAAAACCACCGGCTGGACGCACCGCCTCAGCCTGCAGCGCCGCGGCGTCAAGCTGATGGGCGGCGTGACTTATCTCAAGATCGATGACGACGGCCTGCACACGCTGGTGAACGGCGAACCGCGGCTGTTCGCTGTCGATACGGTGATCATCTGCGCCGGGCAGGAACCCGATCGCCGGCTGTATGATGCGCTGATTGCGCGCGGTAT
>NZ_JBBATR010000034.1:3114-22108 GCF_040398645.1 Sandarakinorhabdus sp. | reverse complement strand
ACGCCGCGCGGCGGGCATCCACCACGGCGGCATAGCCGGCAAACAACTGCGCGAAATGCGCATCGATGGTGCGGGCGGACGGTGCAGCGGCGATTGCGGTGGTGCGCAGCGCCGGCAATTGCGGGATGGCGGCGGCGATCACCCCGGCCAGGCTGGCGGCATCCAGCGATTTGAACGCCAGGCCAAGCCCGGGCGCCAATTGATCATAGGCGGCGCCTTCGTCGGGCACGATGATCGGCAGGCCGCTGGCGCGCGCTTCGGCGCAGGCGATGCCGAAGGTTTCGGCCGGCGCGCCGTGCACCATCATGTCGGCGCTGGCGAGGATGCGGGCAAATTCGGTGCGGTCGCGCACCGGGGCGATCAGCTGGATATGCGGATTTTCGCCCACTGCGCGCGCCACCGAAGCGCGGGCATGGCCATCGCCCAGGATGATCAGGCCGAGCGGCCGGCCATAGCTGGCGGCGGTGACTCCGGCGATCACCATCGGCCATTGTTTTTCCGGGCTGTGCCGGCCAACGCCGATCAGCAGGGTGGCATCGGCCGGCAGGCTGCATTGCGCGAGCAGGCGGGCGCGCAAAGCCTCATCGCGGTTGCCGGGCGAAAACACGCCGGGATCGACGCCCAGGGCATTGTCGGTCACCTTGGTGAGGCCGCCATCGCGCAGGCGTTTCGACAGGCTGGGCGCGGCCGAAATCACCTGATCATAGCGGCCATCGAGCCGGCGCAGATAGCGCCAGAACCAATCGAAGCCGCGATCGATGGTGTGGCGCGGCAGCAGGCCATCGAGATAGCGATACACCCAGGCCGACAAGGGTTCGGCGTGCATGAACAGCGCGCGCGGTGCGTGGCCCGGCCATTCGGCCACGGCGGCGGCGCTGCCCCACGGCGACGAACATTCGATGAAATCCGGCTGTTGTTCGTTCAGGACATCGTGAATGATGCGATCGCTGGCGAAATAGAAATAATTGCGGTCCAGCGGGAAGCGCGGGCTGCGCAGGCTGATCAGGCGGGCGCGGCCCACAGTGCGCACATCATCCTCAGCGCCCGGCACCACCACGGTCAGGCGGACGCCGTGCTGCTGCGCCACCTCCAGCTTGCGGTGGGTATAGGTGCGAATGCCGCCGCCATCGGGCGAATACAGCGCGGATATGTCGACGATGTGCATGCCGCCGGTCCAAGCATAAGCGCCGGCGCCGGTGCCAGCCACTCGCGCTTACATCTGCCCACCCCGCTGGCGGGTCAAGCCTGCAATTTCAAACGCCGCCCTTCATGACCGCCCGCTGGCGCCGCCTGTGCGCAGTGGCCCAAAGCTCAGCAAGCCCTTGCGATAGTTCATCCGGATGCTGATGTCCGTCAGGCCAGGGCCGGCGGAAAAGCGGGTCATGGCCGCCTTGGGTTTGCTCAGGCCCAGCTTGGGATTGCCCGGAAAGCCCACTCCGTCCGATGACAAGCCGAATTTGCGGTTGCTGTCGCGGTCGTGCAGCAGCACCAACGTGTAAGATCCGGATGCCGGCGTGCGGATGCACACTTGCACCGCCCCGGCGCTGGGCACTGCCACTTCGACCCGGCGGAAGGTTTTGCCGGCGTTGATCAGGACATTGTCGTCTTCAAGGAAATCCTTGTCATTGTCCGGATAAAGCTCGGCGCGCAGCAGGCCCTTGCGGTCACGCAGGCCAACCACGGTGACGATCACCGCTGGCCCTGCTTCGCCTGGCCGGCACTGGCCTTCGGCGCGGCCGAGCACCGGGCTGGATTCAATCTGCGCAGCCGCCGGTGCGGCCGCCATCAGCACGGCCGCAGCCAATGATCGATGCATCATTTGCGGCGCAATCCGGCGGCTTCACCGCCAACAAGGAGCAATCCCAGACCAAGATGCGTGACCAGCAGCAGGCTGGCCATCATCGTCATCAACGCGCCCACTTCGGCATCTTGCCCGATCATGAAGACCGCAAGGCCGGCGAACACCACATCCTTGTTGGGCAGGAACGGCAACCGCGACAGCAGCATGCGCATGGCCGACAGCAGCACCCACAATTGCGCGGATTCCGCCGGCAGCGCGAGGTGCCAGCTCCAGCCCGTCAGCACCAGCGTGGCGATCACGCGCGCCATCTGCACGCCGGTGACAAACCACAGATCGCCCGCTGGCAGGCTGAACAATTTTTTCCGGAAAAACAGGATGCTGCTGGAAATCACCAGCATCACGGCCACCGATCCCAGAAACTTGGTGCTGTCGATGCCCAGATGCAGCGTATCGAGCACCGGATAGGCCAACACCATCAGCACCAGGGTGACGGCGTTGGCGGCCATGGCGGACAGGATGGCGACATCCTTCACGGCGCCAAACGGCGCTGATGTCATGCCGGTGCGTTGCCGCGCCCATGTGTAGAAATAAAGATCGCCGACATAGCCGGTGATCAGCTCGTTGCCGATCAACTTGCGCAGCAGGGCCAGAAAGCCGCTGGCCGGAATCTGCCACAGGCGGCGGAAAATCGCGAAGTCACCCAGCGGCCCGGCAAAATACGACAGGGCAAACACCAGCCAGAATGCCGGCGTGGTCGGCACCACAGCAGCCACCCGGCCGATATCGACCTGTGCCAGTTGCATGACCGCGGCGGCCAGCACGGCAAGCGTGATGGCCGACCCAACCCACCATGTCCAGCCGCGCTCACTGCGCGGCAGTGCCGGCAATTGAGCTGGCAGTTGCTCGGGATCGAGCGTGGCTGGGGCTGTGCCGGCGCCGTTTTGAACCATATCAGACGCCAAACTCATGTTCCTGACGGTTGGCGTAGCCGCCCAATATGGCAATTTCAGGACAGCTTTGTGCACAGCCAACCCGCCACTGCGCCAAAGGCTGCACCGCATGGCACATGCGGGTCAAAGCAGGGCGGCGATTGCAGCCAGCAATCCCGCCTGCGCTGCGGGGTGACAAATCAATATGTCGGGGGTGATCGGGCGCGCCTGATTGAAACGCACCGGCCGGCCATCCAGATGCGACACCGCGAGGCCAGCCGCCTGTGCCACTGCGGCCGGCGCGCCGCTGTCCCATTCATACATGTCGCCCTGGTGCAGATAGACATCGGCTTCACCGCGCAGCACGGCCAGTGTCTTCACGCCAGCGCTGCCCATCGGCACCAGCACGGCGCCGATGGCAGCGGCCAGATTGGCGGCAATCACCGCCGGCCGGCTGCGGCTGACGGCGATGCGCAACGGTGTGGCTTGTGGCGGCAGTGCCGGCGGGCGGGCGGTGCAAAAACACTGGTCCAGCGCCGGCTGCGCCACGGCGCCATCGGCAATGCGGCCATCGATGGCCAGCGCGACATGCACGGCCCAATCATCGCGCCGCTCCCGATATTCGCGCGTACCGTCCAGCGGATCGACCAGCCAGACGCGGCGCGCCGCCAGCCGGCCGTGATCGTCGGCTTCTTCTTCGGACAGGATGGCATCATCCGGCCGCTCGCGGCGCAGCGCCGCCATCAGCAGATCGTTGCTGGCGCGGTCGCCCAGATCGCCCAGCGCTGCCGGATCGGCAGGGCCGGTTTCGCGCAGCGCAAGCAGCAGTTTGCCGGCCTCGGAGGCCAGGCGGCGGGCAAGATCGGCATCAGTCATGATGAAATCCCTGCCAGCCGGTGCCCGATCCGGCAAGGGTGGCCGCGCCGGCCTGTCATGCCCCCTATTACATGCAATTGGCTTGCCAGCCGGCAGGCAGACAGGCAGGTTGCGTTCAAAGCCAGACACATGGCCTGATTTGGGGAGATGGGGATGGCAAAGCCACCTGTGGGGACGTCACCGCGGCTGCTGCTGTGGACGCTGCTCGTCGTCTATATCCTCAACTTCATAGATCGGCAGATCGTTGCCATTTTGGCCGAGCCGATTTCGCGCGATCTTGATCTGTCCGATAGCCAGCTTGGCCTGATGACCGGCCTGGCCTTTGCGCTGTTTTATGCCACCTTGGGCGTGCCGATTGCGCGGCTGGCCGACAATGGCGTCACCAATCGCAGCCGGCTGATCGCAGTGTGTGTGGCGATATGGTCTGCGATGACCGCCTTGTGCGGTCTGGCGCAGAATTTCTGGCAATTGCTGCTGGCCCGCATCGGCGTGGGCATTGGCGAGGCCGGCTGCACGCCGACAGCCCATGCCTTGATCGCCGACAGCCTGCCGCCCGAAAAGCGCGCCGGCGGCATTGCGTTTTTCGGCCTGGGCATCCCGATTGGCGGCTTGCTCGGCACCGTGATCGGCGGCGGCATTGCCCAGACCCTGGGCTGGCGCGCGGCATTTTATGTGGTGGGGCTGCCGGGGCTGCTGCTGGCCGTATTCGTGTGGTTTTATCTGAAAGACCCGCGCATCGGCCGCGCCGCGCCGCCGCATGCACCAGCAGGAGCGCCGGCGCGCCTGTCGATGTGGGCCAGCCTGAAACTGCTGGCATCATCGCCGGCCTATTGCCTGGTGCTGTCGGGCGCGTCGCTGGTGGCGTTCCTGTCTTATGGCAAGGGCGTTTGGGTGCTGGTGTATTTTCAGCGCACGCACGGGCTTTCGGTGGGGCAGACGGCGCTTTTCGTTGGCGTGACGATCGGCATTGCCGGCATTTTCGGCACCTGGCTGGGCGGCTGGGCCGCTGACCGCTTCGGCAAGACGGACAAGCGCCATATGCTCACCCTGCCGGCCGCCGGGATGCTGCTGGCCGCGCCTTTGCTGTTCATGGCCTATCAGGTGAATGATTGGCGGGTGGCGATCTTGCTGATGATCCTGCCAACTGTGGCCAATTCGGCCTATTACGGCCCGGCATACGGCGCTGCGCAAGTGCTGGCCCGGCCGGACACGCGCGCGATGGCAGCGGCGTGGATCGTGTTTGCGCAAAATCTGATCGGGCTGGGGTTGGGGCCGCTGTTGTTCGGCGCGCTGTCCGATATGCTCAAGCCGGAATATGGCGCGCAGTCGGTGCGCGTCGTGCTGTATTTTGCAGCGTGGGCCGGTGTGTTGCCGGCGCTGCTGTTCTGGCTGGGCGCACGCGCGCTTGGCCGCGAAACCCAAACGAAGGGATTGCCAGATGCAGGTGTTGCGCACGCCGGATGAGGCCTTTGCCGGCATCGCCGATTATCCATTTGCACCACATTATTGCGATCTGACCGACCGGGTATCCGGCGCGGCGCTGCGGCTGCATTATATCGACGAGGGGCCAGCGGATGCCGCGCCGATCCTGCTGATGCACGGCGAGCCGAGCTGGTCCTATCTTTACCGCAATTTCGTCGGCCCATTGGTTGCCGCTGGCCACCGCGTGATTGCGCCGGATCTCATCGGCTTTGGCAAATCCGACAAGCCGGCAAGCCGCGATGATTATACCTATGAACGCCATGTGGGTTGGATGAGCGACTGGCTGACCGCGCTCGACCTCAAGGGCATCACCCTGTTCTGTCAGGATTGGGGCGGCTTGATCGGCCTGCGGCTGGTTGCGGCGTTTCCGGAGCGTTTTGCGCGGCTGGTGATTGCCAACACCGGCCTTCCCATCGGCACCGGCTGGTCGGAAGGCTTTGCGGCCTGGCTGGCGTTTTCGCAGAAGGTGGAGACATTCCCGGTCGGCTTCATCGTCAATGGCGGCACCACCCGCGATCTGACGTCATCCGAAATCGCCGCTTATGAAGCGCCATTTCCGAACGAAGGCTTCAAGGAAGGCGCACGCCAGTTCCCGACGCTGGTGCCGATCACGCCCGAACACGCCAGCGTGGCCGAAAATATCGCGGCCTGGCAGGTGCTTGCCGGTTTCGACAAGCCGGTGGTGACTTGTTTTTCCGACAAGGATGCCGTGACGCATGGCGGTGAGCGCATCTTCATCGAACGCGTGCCGGGCGCGAAGCACCAGCCGCACACCATCGTCAAGGGCGGCGGCCATTTCCTGCAGGAAGATGCACCGGATGAAGTGGTGGCCATCATCCTGGATCACATCAACCGGGGGTAACATGCAGGTCATCAACGAAACCGCACCGCGCTCAGAGGTGGTCGCCGCCTTCTTCAGTGATGCGGATCATGGCCCGATGGTCATGGTCAATCTGCTCAAGTTCAAGGATATTGCGACCTATCCCGATGGCCGCGATCCGGAATTGACCGGGCGCGATGCCTACAACCGCTACGGCGAGGCGGTGCGCGCCTGCGTCGAAGCGGTTGGCGGCCATATCGTTTACCATGGCCCCGTCACCGGCATGCTGCTGGGCCAGGTGGAGGAACAATGGGACGCTGTTGCGCTGGCCTATTATCCCAGCCCGCAGGCCATGCTGCAGATGGTAGGCCTGCCCGAGTATCAGGCGATTGAAATCCACCGCTACGCTGGGCTGGCCGGGCAGCTCAATATTCGCACCAAAGCGCCAGCAGGGATGCCGGCATGAGCCTGAGCTTCGATCTGTTCTGGTCGTTTCGTTCGCCCTATTCCTATCTGCTACTGCCGCGCGTGGTGGAATTGGTGGCGACCCACGATGTGATCTGCAACGTGCGCATCGTGTATCCGATTGCAGTCCGTCAGGCGGATTTCTTTGTGAAGGTCGATCCGCTGTGGGCGTTTTATCTGATGAAGGACACGTATCGCACCGCCGAGTTTCTGGGCGTGCCCTACCGCTGGCCCAGCCCCGATCCGGTGGTGATGGACCCGGCGACGCGGCTGTATCCGGCCGAGCAGCCTTATATTCACCGCCTGTCGATGCTGGGCGTGGCCGCCACTGAAGCCGGGCAGGGCCTGGCGTTTATCCGCGCGGTTTCGCACACCATCTGGTCGGGCACGGTCGATCATTGGCACGAAGGCGATCATCTGGCGCAGGCCGCCGCGCGCGCCGGGCTTGATCTGGCCAGCCTTGATGCCGCCATCGCGGCTGACCCGGACCATTACCGCGCTGCCATCGAAACCAACCAGACCGCGCAGCGCGCATCTGGCCATTATGGCGTGCCGCTGATGGCGGTGGATGGGGAGCCGTTCTTTGGCCAGGACCGCTTCGATCAACTTGTCTGGCGGCTGAAGCAGAAGGGGCTGCAGGCGCGTTAGGCGTCGATCACCAGTGCCAGCACGGCCGCGATGGCGGCGGCAACGCCCAGATTGGCCGTGCCCAGCAGTGGCCACAGCATTGCGCCGCTCAACGCGCCGCCGATCATCGCCAGCCACAGCCAGAACCACGGCAGAAACGCCCACAACGGCCCGCCCGACACGGCAAGCGCCAGCCGCTGGCCGATCTTGACGAGATTGCCGGTCATGAAGGTCAGGCTGATCTTCACGTCACCGCCGGCTTCGAAGATCGTGTTTTCCGCCCCCATCGCCATCGCCGCACACAGCAATCCCGGCCACAGCCAGCCGCCGCCCGCCAGCAGCGCAGCCGCCGCCAGCAGTGCCGCCACCAGCGCCAATTGCCCGCGCCGGCGCGCCCGCGCCAATCGGCGGCCCAGCAGGCTGGCCAGCGTTACCCCGGCCACGAACGCCGCGAGCAGGCTGCCAGCCAGTGCGGCAATGTCGCTGGCCTGCGCCAGGCCCACGCCCAGCCGCGTGCTGTTGCCGCTCATGAAACTGAGGAACAGGCCGCCGGAGGCCAGGAACCCGACGGCATCGACATAGCCGGCCAGCGCCGCCAGCAGGGCAGCAATCGCCTGATCGCGCCGGGGGTGATCCTGCATCAGCGCCCAGGCTTGGGCTGCCGCCAGCGCCGGCCAGTCCATAGCCCGGCCAGTAGCAACCACAGCGCCGCCACCAGCGGCGCGATGCGGCCCGGCAACAGATCGTGCAGGGCATTGGCCTGAATCTGTGCGGGCGCGCTGTAGCCGGGCGGCATCGCCAGCACGCTGTTGGCCGTGGCCCAGCGCTGCCAGCCAGCTTGCATGGCGGCAAAGCGCGCCGGCTGGGCGGCGGCCAGATCGCGGGTTTCACCGGGATCGGCCATGATATTGAACAAATGCCAGCGGCCATCGCCATAGGGCGGCAGGTTTTTCACCAGTTTCCAGTTGCCTTGATACAGCACGGCGTTGCCCGATAATTCATGGCCTATGGCCTCCTCGGCCGGATGGATCGTGGCGGTGGGATCAAGCAGCGCCGGCACCAGCGACCGGCCCTCCAGTCCAGTAAGATCGGCCATGCCCGGCCCGGCCAGATCGAGCAGCGTCGGCGCCAGATCGACCGCGTGCGCCGGGGCCGCCACCACGCTGCCGCGCGCCTGGCGCATGGCCGGCGGCAGTGTGACGATGAACGGCACCCGCACGCCGCCTTCCCAGGCCGAGAATTTGTAGCCGCGCAGCGGGCTGGCCGCCGCGTTGGCCCAAGACGCACCAATATAGGTCAGCGTGCCGGGCTGGCCCTGGCGCGCGGGCGTCAGGTCATAGAGCAGCTTGCTCATCGCCGTGGTGAAGCCGGTGGCTTCGGGGTTGGTGGCTTCCGCGCCATTGTCGGATGCGAACACGAACACCGTGTTGTCATATTGCCCGCGCGCCTTCAGATGCGCGACCAGCCGGCCGACCTCGCGGTCCATCGCCGTGGCCATGCCGCCATATGCGGCCATGGCCCGCGCCCAGCGGGCCTTTTCTTGCGGAGGCAAAATCGCCCAGTCGCGGGTGCTGGCCATGGTGACCATCGGGCCGGGCGCCAACACGCCGGCCTGCACGGCGCCCTTGGCCCGCGCGGCGCGCAAGGCGGTCCAGCCCGCCAGATAGCGGCTGCGATAGGCGGCGATGTCGGCTTCGCTGGCCTGCACCGGGATATGGTTGGCCAGAAACCCCAAGGTCGCAAAGAAGGGCTTGTCCTGCACGCCGTCAATCTGCGCAATCGCTTCATCCACAATCAGCGTGGAGGAATAGAATCGCTGCGGCAGCCGCGCCGTCTTGCCATCGCGCGTCCAGTCGGCCCGTTCATAGAGCAGGCGGTTGGGCTTGTTCTCCCAATTGTCCGCCCCCGATTGCGACAGGGCCAGTGCATGATCCCAGCCGCGCGCGGTGGGCAGATCGGCAGCATCATGGCCCAGATGCCATTTGCCGGCATAAAGCGTGGCATAGCCCGCCGCCCGCAACCGCTGCGCCAGCGTGGTCACGCCGGGCGCCAGCACCGTGTTGTACCCCGGCTGGCCCCGATGCTGCGGCGGGATGGTTTCGGGCATGTTGCCCAGGCCGGCGCGGTGGCTGTTCACCCCGGTGAGCAGCATCGCCCGGGTGGGCGAGCAACTGGCCGCAACATGAAAATTGGCAAAGCGGGTGCCGCTGCGGGCCAGCGCATCGATGTGCGGCGTGGCAATTTCGCTGCCATAGCTGCCGGGATCGGAAAAGCCCCAATCATCGGCGATGATCAGCACGATGTTGGGGCGGGTCTGCGCTTGTGCTGGCGTGATCAGCGCGGTGCCGGCCAGCAGCAGGGCCGCCAGCCTAGAGCGCATCTGCTTCCACCGCCGCGCTGCCCGCTGGCAGGTGCAGCACGAGGCCATCATGGGCGATGCGGATCGGCCCTGCGAAGCGCGCGCCGGCATCACCCAGGAACGCCGCGTGCAGCAGGCGGCTGGGCAGCGGCGGCGCGATATGGGTGAGCACCAACATACCCACCTTGGCCTGCGCGGCGATATCGGCGGCCTGTTCGGGCGTGGTGTGATAATTCAGAATGTCCCGCGTGATCTGTGCCGTGCGCGCTTGCCCTGCGGCGGCCAGCCCGCGCGTGATGCCGGCGACCAGCCGCGGCTGCAGCGCCTCATGCACCAGCAGGTCGGCACCCTTTGCGGCCGCGGCCACTGCCGGGCTGGCCGCGGTATCGCCGCTGATCACCGCCGTGCGGCCCTTGTATGTCAGACGATAACCGAACGCCGGCGCAATCGGCGCATGATCGACTGCAAACGCCGTCACCATCAGGCCGCCGGCATTCCACACCACGCCGGGGCCCACATCGCGCCCCGCAAACTGCCCGCCGCCGGTCGGCGTGATCGCCTCGCCGTGGTGCGCGGTGCGATAACCGGCATCGGCGTGGAGCATTTCGTTGTAACCCGCCGCCAGCCGCGCTGTGCCGGCCGGGCCGATCAGTGGCAGCGGTGTGCGCGCCGCGCTCCCCGTCCAGCGCATCAGCAGCGCCGGGCCGAGCCCTTCGACATGATCGCTGTGCAAGTGGGTGATCAGCACGCCATCAAGCCCGCCCAGCGGCACACCCCAGCCAGCCAGCTTGCGCACCCCGCCGTCACCGCCATCGATCAGCAGCAGGGAGGTGCCGGCCTGCACCAGCAGGCAGGATTCGGCGCGTTCAGGATCGGGCAGCGGTGTGCCGGTGCCGCAAAAAATCAGCGTGAGGCCATCGCTGCGCCCATCACTGTTCGGGGCCAGCGCGTTGCGGCCGGCGCGCTGCTGCGCGAGGGCAATGTAGGCAGCCTCACCCAGCGGCGCGCGAAACCACCACAGGCCCGCCGCCAGCGCCAGACCCGCGATGATTATCCCCAAGCGCCGCATGCGCCAAGCCTAGGCGGGGGCCGACCGGGTGACAAGTGCCAGGGGGCGCACGCGCGCAGCCACCTTTGCGCTGGCATTGGCTGGCTTTGCGCTGTTAGTCTGTGGACGGGACACGCCGTGGGGGGATTGATGACTGGTATCTTGCGAATTGCTGTCGGGCTGATTGCCGTGTTCAACATCGCCATCGGGCTGATGTTCCTGTTCAACCCGGCCGGCGTGGCGGCGCAGTTTTTCCTGATCCCGGATGGCGGGCAGGGCATGGCCACGCTGCGGGCGGATTTCCCGGGATTTTTCATCACCGGCGGCGTGTTTGCGCTGATCGGTTCGTGGCAGCGTGATGCCCGCGCGCTGCTGGTGCCGATGCTGCTGCTGGCCATTGCACTCACCGGGCGCTGCGTGTCGCTGCTGGCCGATGGCATCGGGCCTGCCGCGATCCAGCCGATGGTGGCCGAAGCCGTGATGATCAGCGTGCTGGCGCTGGCCCGCCGCGCCTTGGTCGCCCAGTCATGAAGCGGGCGGCCACGTTGCTGCTCGGCGGGGCGGCGCTGCTGGTTGGCGGGCTGTATCTGTCGGCAGATTACATCAAGCTCAACCTGAACCACTGGATCACGCCGGCCACGCAGCCGAACCGCGCCGTGGTCTGGCAGCAGGGGCCAGCGCAGGGGCCGACTGAAAACCGCCCGCCCAACATCGTGCTGATCGTTGCCGACGACCTGGGGATCAATGATCTGACCATCACCGGCGCTGGAGCTGGCGGCATGCCGACCCCCAACATCGATGCGGTGGGGCGCGAAGGCGTGGTGTTCGCCGGTGGCTATGCCGGCAATGCCACCTGCGCGCCCAGCCGGGCGGCGCTGCTCACCGGGCGTTATGCCACGCGTTTTGGCTATGAATTCACCCCCACCGATGTGAAACTGCCCGGCTGGTTTCCCACCGGGTTGTTCCGCCCCGATGCGATGTTCGCGCGCAATATCGCCAGTTTTCCCAGCGACTGGTCGGTAAAGACGATCTTTGACGAAGAGGCGGCGCGGAACCTGCCGCCGCCGGGCGGCAAGGGCGTGCCGGCCGCCGAAATCACCATTGCCGAACAATTGCACGCCAGCGGCTACCACAATATCCATCTGGGCAAATGGCATCTGGGTGAGGCCAAGGGCATGCGGCCCGAAGACCAGGGCTTTGATGAAAGCCTCGGCTTCATCATCGGCGGCCAGATGTTCCTGCCCGAAAATGATCCCAACGTGGTGAACAGCAAGCAGGATTTCGATCCGATCGACCGGTTCCTGTGGGCCAATCTGCCCTATTCGGTGCAGTATAACGGCAGCCCGCGCTTTGCGCCGGACAAGTACATGACCGACTATCTCACCGATCAGGCGCTGTCGGCGATCCGCGCCAATCGCAGCCGGCCGTTTTTCATGTATCTGGCTTATAACGCCCCGCACACGCCGCTGCAGGCGCTCAAGAGCGACTACGATGCGTTGTCCGGCATCAAGGACCATCGCCGCCGGGTCTATGCCGCGATGGTGCGGGCGGTGGACCGCGGCGTCGGCAAGGTCATGGCGGAGTTGAAGGCACAGGGCCTGGATGACAACACGCTGGTGATCTTCACCTCCGACAATGGCGGCGCGCATTATGTCGGGCTGCCGGAAATCAACCGGCCATTTCGCGGCTGGAAGGCGACATTTTACGAAGGCGGCATCCATGTGCCGCTGCTGATGCGCTGGCCCGCGCGCATCAAGCCGGGCAGCCAATATGCCAACCCGGTCAGCCATTTCGATATTTTCGCCACTGCTTCAGCTGCGGCTGGCGCGGCGCTGCCGGCGGACCGGGCGATTGATGGCGTCGATCTGATGCCCTTTGCCGCCGGAACCACCAGCGCGGCGGCGCATGATGCGCTGTTCTGGCGGTCGGGCGGTTACCGAGCGGTGCGGCAGGGGAACTGGAAACTGCATAGCCTGGGCCAGCAGCGCGAAACCCGCCTCTATGATCTTGCTGTTGATCCCACCGAACGCCGCGATGTGGCCGCGCAGCAGCCTGAGAAAGTCGCCGCCCTGACCGCCATGCTGGCAGCGCACGACCGTCAGCAGAAGCCAGCGGCCTGGCCCAGCCTGATCCGCTCCCCCATCCCGCTCGATCGTCCGCTTGGTGTGAAATCGTCGCCGAAAGATGACTATATCTACTGGTGGAATTGACGTGCTGGAATATCTTTGCCTGCTGCCCGCCCGCCGCGTAGAGGAGGCAACTTTCGCACAGAAGGACTTTGGTTCATGGCCAGCGAAGCCGCCACCACTTCACCAATAAGCGTCGGGATCATCATGGGCAGCCAATCGGATTGGCAGACCATGGCGCATGCCGCCGATATGCTGGCGCTGCTGGGCGTTGGCCATGAATGCCGCATCGTTTCGGCGCACCGCACGCCTGATCGCCTGTATGATTATGCCCGCACGGCAGCCGGGCGCGGCCTGCAGGTGATCATTGCCGGCGCCGGCGGGGCTGCGCATCTGCCCGGCATGGCGGCAGCGCTCACGGCGTTGCCGGTGCTGGGCGTGCCGGTAGAATCGCGCATGCTCAAGGGGATAGACTCGCTGCTGTCCATCGTGCAGATGCCGGCCGGGGTGCCGGTGGGCACCTTTGCCATCGGCAAGGCCGGCGCTGTGAATGCCGCCCTGCAGGCCGCGGCGATCCTGGCGCTGAACGATCCGGCGCTGGCCGAGCGGCTGGCGGCGTGGCGGCAGGCGCAAACCGATGCGGTGGCGCAGGTCCCGTCTGACAGCCTGCCTTGAGGGTGGCGATGCTGCCGCCCGGATCGACCATCGGCATTCTTGGCGGCGGCCAGCTTGGCCGCATGCTGGCCATGGCGGCGGCCAGCCTGGGCTATCGTTGCCATGTGTTTGCCCCCGAAACCGATGCGCCGGCCAGCGATGTGGCGGCGGCGACCACCCGCGCCGATTATGGCGATGCCGATGCGCTGGCGGCGTTCGCCGCGCAAGTGGATGTAATCACGCTGGAATGGGAAAATGTCGATCGGGAGGCTGTCCGGCAGCTGGCTGAGCTGGTGCCGGTGCATCCCGGTGTGCACAGCCTGGAGGTTGCGCAGGACCGCATGGCCGAAAAGCAGTTCGTGGAATGGCTGGGCGGCCGCACCGCGCCGTGGGCACAGGTGGACAGCCGCGCCGGCCTGGATGCGGCCATCGCGCAGATCGGCCTGCCGGCCATCTTGAAAACCCGGCGCATGGGCTATGACGGCAAGGGCCAGGCGCGGATTTTGGTGGCCAGCGATGCCGATGCGGCGTGGGACGCCATCGGCCAGCAGCCCGCCATCCTCGAAGGCTTTGTGAATTTCGCCCATGAATTCAGTGTGATCCTGTGCCGGGGCCAGGATGGAACCATGGTGGATTGGCCGGTGCCGGTGAATTTGCACAAGGCCGGCATCCTCGCAACGTCAACCCTGCCGCCGCCAGCGCTGGTGCGGGCGCAGGCCGGCGAAGCGGCGGCGCTGGCCCGCACCGTGGCCGAAAAACTCGGCCATGTCGGTGTTTTGGCTTGCGAATTTTTCGCCTGCAGTGATGGCCCGCGGTTTAATGAAATGGCGCCGCGGGTGCACAACAGCGGCCATTGGACCATCGAAGGCAGCGCCGCCAGCCAGTTTGAAAACCATATCCGCGCCGTTGCCGGCCTGCCGCTGCGCCCCACCGGCCTGATGGCCAGCCATATCGAAATGACCAATCTGATCGGCGCCGATGCCGATGCCTGGCCGCGCCTGCTTGCCGATCCCGGCGTGCATGTGCATCTGTATGGAAAAGGCGAAGCGCGGCCGGGCCGCAAGATGGGGCACGTCACCCGTTTGGGAAAATAGCGCGAAATCAACATGTTCCGCTGGCAAACCGTGGACCTCCGCTGGGCCCGCGTGTCCCCCGGCTGGCCCACGGTGACTGCGCGGTGGCCCCCGGTGTCCGCCCGCTGGCCCGCTGTTTCGCGGCAACCGCCCGCGACCATCAAGTGGATCATGGCCGGCAAATTGCCGCGCCAGGGCTTGCTGATCAAGGCGCACACCCAAGCAAAATAGCCTCCGGCGGGCAGGGGCTGAGCCCGATATTCTGGGGAGCGCTTAGGGGAGCAATTGTCGTCGGCGTTGCGGATGGCGGCCCGGTTCCAGCCTGACAGCTTTGCGCCCTCGCCATTGTCGTTCGGCGTGACCCTTGCCAGGCTGGTACCTTGCCGCTCAATCAGCAGGCCCGCCACCAATTGCCAGCGAGCAGTTTTGGGACTTTTCCGTCATTGCCGGCGGCGTTGCTTTAGGTCGGTTTTTACCAGAGGCTGACATTTTCGCTCTTTTATATGTGCGTTGTCGCATGGCGAGGCCGGAGCCGTCTGCGGGCTAGCAACTTTCCGCTGGTAAAGGTCGCAAGTGGACCTTCAATAGGCTCGCATTGGAGGCCGAAAAACGACCCGCTTGCAGGCATTCAGCGCGGTTGCCGCTGGTCTCGCCTCCGGACAACCCTTCATGCGGACGAACAGCGCGTTTATTCTCGCAGCGGCCGCCCTTATTGGACGCCGCGGGCGGAACGCTGTGCTGGCCGGCCGACGGCGTCCAACAGCCGGGTCTGCAACCATACTCGCTCTGGGACGGAGCGGCGAGGTTGTGTGTGGACAGCTCACCGACGGCATCGCGGGCCCTTCGGGTGCTCGGCTGCCGCTGGTCGGCAACCCTGCGGTCGCTTAACGATCGAAGAGCCGCGCGGTATCGACGACCAGCGTCTGGCCATCGAAGCCGAGTGGCGCGATCACCACACCACTTCCCGTCACGCCGCGAACAGTTGCGGGCAGGAACATGACGCTGGATTCATGCTGACCCGCGAGGAAGACCGGCGCACCTTTGTTGAAGCCCAGCGCGGCTCGCGCCCGAACCTTACCGATTTTGAACTGTTGCGCCTTGTTATCGACGATTACGCAGACCGAGGCCATACCGGGGCGCATTGGGTCCGCGCAGGTGATGCCGGGAACCCATGCTTCACTGTCATCAAATTGGACCTCGACGGGTTGGTTGCCGTGAAACATTGTTCGCTCCTCAGGACCCCGGTGCTGCGGCGGGAGTGACAGTGCCCGCCTTCCACGCATTCTTGCGCGCGTCGAAAACACCCTTTGCCGCCTTCTTGGCGTTTGCGTCGGTGCCAATCTTCAGCCGGTCGAATACCACGAGAATCGCGTCAGCGCTGGCACGCAAGCCGGCCTTGTAAGCTGCCTCACGCGCGCTTTCGACGGCCAGCGTGGTCTCCGCCGCCTGTACCGGTTTGGCGGCATCGAACACCGGCGTCGCGGCTGTCGCCCCTGTGGGCTTGGAGATCGACACGGGTGCACCATAGGCGGAGGCGATCAGGCTCAATGCCGAGGTGCCGACTTTTTTCACCATGTCGGCGGTGGAGCGAACGTCGAATACGAAACCCTTGACCGTGAAGGCACCGGTATCGTTGAGTTTAAGCACGACATCGGTGCTTCCGCCCTCGCCTTGCCCAAGCGCCTTGTTGTATTCCGGCGCCCAATAGACATCAGGGGCTGAGGTAACGAAAAACGCTTCGTCGCGGTCGTGAAGCAACGCGCCACCACCAATCAACGTTTGTTGCGCTACTGTGGCATATTGTCGTTTTACAATCGTTGGTGAATTCCCGAAGACTTCCGCGAAGACTCCATTGTCCAAATGTGGATACTTGTCAAAAAATGTAACATTACCGTCAGGTTGGGTTTCTTTGAGTTTAGCTGCACCGAGCGACGGATAATGCGCGCCAAAGTCCGGGCATTTTCGGCCCGCTTCTGCGGTGACGTTGATGTACTTCTCGATTTCTACCCGCCGCTGGCTCAGGCGTCCCAACGTTGCTTGGTCCAGTCGATTCTGCAACAAACTAGGTGCGCGTTGCTTGTCGGTCGCGCTGTCATCCGGCGTCATCAGGATCGGCAACGCCTGCGTGTCAAAGGCCAAAAGCGCCGCGACATGGTTACTGTAAACTTGGTCCAGTAACTTGCCCGCGAGCGAGTCGTCACGGTCCGCCGCGATGAACTGACGCTGGCTCCGCCATCCATCCTTCTGTGCCTGATCGACCGCGCGCGCTTCCTGCTGCCCGGCAAATTCCAGCCACCCCGCATAGCAAGCCACCAGCTCCTGACGACGCAATTCGCGCAATCGCTGTGCCAGCGCCATCACCTCGCCGTGGTCGCCGCGTGCCAACGCATAGCCCGTGCTCATCAAATTGCTGTCGCTCGTCGCTGCCGCGACATAGCTTGGGTTAAGCACATCAACTTCCACGAGCAACTTGGCGCAGCCCGGCAGCGTCAGTGCCGCTCCGAGTAGGATCAGAAGGCGCTTCATTGGTTTGCTGCCGGACGATTGGCGGCAAACCACGCTCGCGCCTCCGCATCGGTGGCAAAGACAGGCGGCGCACCGCCAAGTTCGCCGGCGATTGTCCGCAAGATTTGCAAATAGGTGCCCTCGACTTCGGTCGTGTTCAGGCCATCGGCATCGGCATACAGCGCGTCGAGTCCGGCAATCGTCCCGGACCGCTGCGCGTCGGAGATCGGTTGGACTGCGTTGGCTCGCGCTGCCGATGTGATAGTGCCGCGGTTCAACAGGAACAGCGTCGAATTGAGCAGGATCTCGTTCTCGGCAAGCGAGCCAATGGTTCCGGCGATGGCGTCGGCATTGGTGCTCAGGATCATGACGAATGCGCCGTTCTTGGCGACTGCGCCGCCCAACGGCACAAGGCGCAATCGCTCTTCTTGCTTGGTACGGCACGCCGCATCGCCGGGATCGGCGCAGTCGAGATATTTAAAGATCGGTGCCACGCCATCTCCAGCCGTCAACGGTTGCGATTTGGCCTCGTTAAGAAACAGATCGACGGCGCGCTCGTCGTAATAGCCCGAAATGTAACGGGCGCTTGTGAATTCGGTCCTGCCCCGCACCGTCAATCGAAAGAAATTGACCGCCTTGCCGCTGACCGGTTCGACCGACGCAAAATAATGGGTTTCTTTGAACGTGCCCTGACATGACGCGAGTAGCGCACACGCAGCGATCAACGCGCCTTTCGGAGCCATGCCCCGCAGCAAATATGACATTGGCCGCCCCCTCCCGAGTTCCCCAGTGAAGAACTCGCCACATCAACATAATAGAAATTAGTTCAGGTTTACTTTGTTGGCAAGCAATTCTCACAAGGGGGCTGGGCGGTATCAACGCCGCCCTCCGCGCCGCCTGTTGAGCTCGTTGTTCAACGTCGTGATGGCGATGATCGCCGCTGCGTTGCCGATGAAATTCTTGAGGATGCGGAACTCGTTCATGAAGCGGTCGACGTCGAGCATCAACGCCATTCCTGTGACGGGCACGCTCTGCACCACGCCGAAGCCGCAATCTTCCAGTACATCAACGGGTTCTACAACTCCCGAAGACGACACTCATATCCCGGCGGCATCAGCCCGCTAGCTTTCGAAGCCAAGGCGGCATAGCGAGATAGGTGACCGACACGAGACAATTACAAGTCCGCTTTGCCCCGGCTCAGCGTTTGGCCGCTGGTTTTGGCTGCGGTGCCTTGGGTGCGGCGGCTGCGAAGGCGGTGCCGAAATAGTCGCCTTCGTACCAGCGCGGGGCGGTGGGGGCGTTGGCGAGGCGGCGGATGATTTCGGTGTTGAGGCGGGTCCATTTGGCGGCGGCGGCCCAATCGAAGGGCAGGTCGAGCTGGTCGGAGACTTCGTGGTAGCTGTTCAGGCGGAATTTGCGTTCGGCTTCCTTGCAGGATTGGCCGCCCTTGGTGTCGGCCCAGCCGGTTTTCAGGAACACCGATGGCACGCCCTTGCGCACGAACGGGTAGTGATCGGAGCGGGTGAACACCGCTTCTTCGGGTTGCGGATCGGGGGACAGGCCGAGTTTCTGGGCCTTGGCGGCGGCGGCGACCACTTGGCCGATGGTGGAGCGTTCGCCGCCAAAGGCGACGACATCGCCGAAATCGCAGGTGAGGATCGGCATGTCGATGTTCACATCGGCGACGATGCGGTTCACGTCCACGGTGGGCTGGCGGGCGAAATAATCGGCGCCGAGCAGGCCGGATTCCTCGGCGGTGGTGGCCAGGAACAGCACGCTGCGCTTGGGCGGTGATTTGGCCAGCGCGGCCGCGGCCTCCAGCAATGTGGCGCTGCCGCTGGCATTGTCCATGGCGCCGTTGAAGACCGCGTCTTCGCCGGGCTTGGCGTCGGCCTTGGTGCCGACATGATCGAGGTGGGCGGAGATGACGACGATCTGCGCCGCCAGCGTCTTGTCGGTGCCCGGAAGGAGCCCGAGCACATTGGGGCTGGTGATGCGCTCCACGCTGGTGGCGCGGCGCACGGTGAGTTGGCCGGCCAGCGCAAAGCCCTTTACCGGGCCCTTGGCGGCGGCGGCCTGGACATCAGCAAAGGCCATGGGGGAGCCGGCAAACAGCGCGGCGGCGGCGCCATCATCGATGGCCGCGCGCACCTTGAGGGCGGAGCCATCGCCCAGCGCCTTGCCATCGGGGCCGAGCAGCAGCCGGCGCGGCAGGCGGGCGCGGCTGGC
>NZ_JBBATR010000034.1:0-3014 GCF_040398645.1 Sandarakinorhabdus sp. | reverse complement strand
GCTGCGGCGATGAGTGGCAGGGCGGCGGCGGCGAGGAGGCTGTGCTTGATCATTGGAAGATTGATACAGGCACGTTAAGACGATGCAAGCTGCGTTCATGCAAAAGGCCGGGCATATGTTGAAGCGATTGATCAATCTGGCTGCCGCGGGCCTGGTGTGTGCGCAAATGGCCAGTGCGCAGACGGTTCCGATGCCTGCCGCGCCGGCCAGCATCGCGCGGCTGGTTGATCAGGTCAGCCTGCCATACGAGCAATTCACGCTGCCCAACGGCCTGCGCGTGTTTGTGCACACCGACCGCAAGGCGCCGATCGTGGCGGTGAGTGTGTGGTATCACATCGGGTCCAAGGATGAACCGGTGGGCAAGACCGGCTTTGCGCATCTGTTTGAACATCTGATGTTTTACGGCAGCGAGAACAACGACAGCGTGTTTTTCAAGAAGCTGGAGGATGTGGGCGCGACCGATGCCAATGGCACCACCTGGTTTGATCGCACCAATTATTTTGAGAATGTGCCCACCCAGGCGCTCGATCTGGCGCTGTTTCTGGAATCCGATCGCATGGGCTGGCTGCTCGGCTCGGTGACGCAGGCCAAGCTGGATGCGCAGCGCGGCGTGGTGCAGAATGAAAAGCGCCAGGGCGAAAATGAGCCCTATGGCCTGACCAGCGAAGCCACGCTGAAGGCGCTGTTTCCCGCCGGCCACCCCTATGCCCACGACGCCATCGGTTCGATGACCGATCTGAACGCTGCCAATCTGGGCGATGTGCAGGCGTGGTTCCGCGCCAATTATGGCCCGAACAATGCCGTGCTGGTGCTGGCCGGCGATATCGATGTGGCCGCCGCGCGCACGCTGGTTGCCAAATATTTCGGTGCCATCCCGCGCGGGCCGGACGTGAAGCGCCTGCCAGCGCCGGTGCCGGTGTGGACCGGGGTGCGCCGCGAAACCCTGAAGGACACGGTGCCATCGCCGCGCATCAGCTGGCATTGGGCGATCCCCGGCCGGCTCGATCAGGCGGCGGTGCTCAATGATGTGGCGCTCACGGTGCTGGCCGGCGGGGCATCATCGCGGCTGTACAATGCGCTGGTGCGCGAATCGCGGCTGGCGGTATCCGTCAGCGGCGGCGTGCAAGCCTTTGAGCAAGTTGGCATGGCCGAGATTGAAGTGACCCTGTCGCCCGGCGCCAAGCTGGAGGATGTCGAAGCCCGCGTGAACGCGGCGCTGGCCGACTTCATCGCCAAGGGGCCGACCGCCGACGAAGTCAGCCGCGTCGCCACGCGCAATGTCGCCAGCTCCATTCGCGGGCTGGAGGCGGTGGGCGGCTTTGGCGGCAAGGCGGTCGCGCTGGCCGAAGGCGCGGTTTATGCCGGCAATCCGGACTTTTTCCGCACCGAACTGGGCTGGTATGCCAATGCCACGCCGGGACAGGTGCAGGCCGCCGCGGCGCTCTGGCTGGCCAAGGGCGCCTATATCCAGACCGTGCTGCCCGGGCCGCGCCCCGCCGCGGAAGTGGTGCCGGAGCCGCCAAAGGCCGCCGCTGGCAAACCCGCGCCGCGCGGCACGGCGCGTATGGCGGAGCCGGCTGTTGGCCCGCCGCCGCTGCTGAACTGGCCGCAAATCGATCGCTTCACCCTCAGCAATGGCCTCAAGGTGGAGCTGGCCCGGCGCACCACGGTGCCGCTGGTGCGCATGATGCTGAGCGTGGATGCCGGCATGGCCGCCGATGATCGCAGCCAGCTCGGCATTCAGCAGATGGCGCTGTCCCTGCTGGACGAAGGCCATGACGGCCTCAGCGGCCCGGCGATTGCCGAACTGCGCGAGCGGCTGGGCGCCGGCATCGGTGCCGGGGCCGGGCTCGATCGCACCAAATTGTCATTGGACGCGCTGAAATCCAATCTGCCGCAATCGCTCGATCTGTTTGCCGCCATCGTGCAGCGCCCGGATTTCCCGCCCGCCGAACTGGAACGGGTGCGCGGCCAGCAATTGAGCGCCCTGGCCCGCGAAGCCAGCGATCCCGGCAGCATCGGCCAGCGCCTGCTCACCCCGGCGCTGTACGGCATCGCCCACCCTTATGGCGCACCGCCAAGCGGGCTGGGCACCGCGGCCAGCGTGAAGGCGCTGACCCGCGAGGCCCTGATCCAGTGGCACAAACGCTGGATCCGGCCAGACAATGCCACGATGTTTGTCGCCGGCGATATCACGGCGGCGGAACTCCAGCCGCTGCTGGAGGCGGCATTCGGCAAATGGCGCGCCGATCCGGCAGTGCCGCGCGGCACCATAGTAGCCGCCGCGCCAGCAGCCGCTCGGCCGGCGCGGATCATCTTCGTCGATCGCCCGAACAGCCCGCAAAGCCTGATCCTGGCCGGCAGCCTGCTGGCAATCACCGGCAGCCAGAATCTGATTGCCGAGCGCGCCGCCGCCGATGTGCTGGGCGGCCTGGCCACCAGCCGCATCACCATGGACATTCGCGAGGAAAAAAACTGGGCCTACGGCGCCTATGCCGGCCTGTCGGATGGCAAGGGCCAATTGCACAGCCTGATCTACGCGCCCGTGCAAACCGATCGCACCGCCGACAGCATGAAGGCCATCATGGCCGACATCGCCGCGATCAAGACCACCCGCCCCATCACCGCCGATGAACGCGGCCGCACCATCGCCAACAGCGTGCTGGCCCTGCCCGGCAATTTCGAACGCGGCAGCGCCTTCCTGTCCGCCATGGAACGCAACCACCTGCTCGGCCGCCCCGACGATTACTACACCACCGCCGCCCGCCGCCTCGGCGCGCTGACGGTCGCCGATCTCAACAAGGCCGTGCAGCTGTTCGGCACCGATCAACTGCTCTGGGTGGTGGTGGGCGACCGCGCCAAAGTGGAGCCGCAGTTGAAGTCGCTGGGCCTGCCGGTGGAGGTGGTGACGCCGGAGTGATTTCAGGAGAACACTCGTCACCCCGCACTTGATGCGGGGCGGCGGGCAGGGGTGACCCCTGCACCCGGTTGTTTTTGGGTGCGCCCGTTCCCCA
>NZ_JBBATR010000033.1:4216-24938 GCF_040398645.1 Sandarakinorhabdus sp. | reverse complement strand
ATCAACGTCGCCCCCGGCCTCGCCCGCACCTTGCGCGAAAACAGCCGCGTGAAGGTGTGGGTGGGGCAGGGCTGGTATGATTTCGCCACGCCGTTCCACTTCGCCGAATACAGCATGAACCGCCCCGGCTGGCCCGAAGGCCGCACCGAATTTCATTACTATGATGCTGGCCACATGATGTATGTGCGCGGTGCTGACCGGCTGAAATTGTCGAATGATCTGAGGGATTTCATCCGCCGCCAGAAGTAAGGCCAAGCGGGCCGTGGCCGCCCCGGCCACGGACTCCGCGCAGCGCCCGGCCGGCGGGGCAGGCGGCCCACCGCCGCCTGAACCCGTTCGACGACGCGGCTTCGCCGCGCCTTTTCCTTCCCTTTCCTCGACCTACCCAGCGGACTCGGCGGCTCTGCCGCCGGCCGCGTGGACAAGTACGCGGGAGATAGCCAGAAAACAGGCCGCCGCCGCCAATATCCTCCGACACCCAACCCGCTTGTATTCGGGCTGACCACAGCCTCTCGGCAACCGACCACTGATCTTGGGTCAGATTCGCCATAAACATCCCGAAACTGTTGCTGTCTTCGATCCGGCAACACTGCGCCAGCCTGTTGACAGATCACACTGTTTCCCTAATCTTCTCCTCAGGGGAGCGGCAATGGACATATTAGAGCTGCGGTTTATCGAACGACTGCTCATCGTCTTTATTGGCGGCATGTCGATCTATCTG
Source organism: Sandarakinorhabdus sp. (assembly GCF_040398645.1). GTDB lineage: Bacteria > Pseudomonadota > Alphaproteobacteria > Sphingomonadales > Sphingomonadaceae > Sandarakinorhabdus. The sequence goes on along the minus strand of NZ_JBBATR010000033.1, from coordinate 24,217 downwards.
GGATACCGGCTTTTTATCAATCTGCCGACCCAGCAGGACAGTTCGGGCGAACTCAAGCTGCCTGGTGATTTCAGACTTGTCCTCTCGCGTGTTGGCCCCGGCGTGTTATTCTCGCTGTTCGGCGCTGCAATCCTGATCGTCTCGCTGGTGCACGGCCTGCGTTTCGACACCGCTCCCCAAGTGGCGGCGACCACCAAAACGGCGGAACAAGCGAGCCTAGCGGGCTTTCGCTACGCCAGCCCGGCCGCCGATGCCAATCGTCTCTCCGCTCTGCGCGATGCCGCGCGCGGCACGGTTGCCGAGCTTGATGGCCTGTCCACGATTTTGGCGGAGGACGTGTCGCCGTCGCGCCGCAATGATGTCAACAAGGCGATCGTAGCCAGCAAACTTGCGCTGATGGCTTCGGTATGGGCTGATGATTGGGGTGAGTTTGCCGTGTTCCGCAATTGGGTGACCGGCGGCGCGATTGATCCACCGCCGCCCGGTGTGAAGCCCGAGGCCATTGCGGCATTTGGCCAAATCGGGGGTTAGTCTGATGCGCGCGCGTGTCGGCCTGTTGCTTCTGGCGTTGCTGGTCCCGCCTTCGCCAGCGGCTGCGCAATGGGCGGGCTTTTATCCGCGCGCACGGCTTCTCGAAACCCAACGCACGATGCCAGCCAGCATCGAAGAGAATTTTCGCGAGGTGATCTGGCCCGAGCTTTCGAGCGCAGAAAAGCTGAGGCTCGGCCGAGTCACGCTCGCCTTCCCGCTCGAAAATGCCGGCTCGGCCGTCAACTTCTACGCGAGTGCAGGCACGGGTGGGGGCACGATCACTATCCCCATCTCATCGGTGCGCTTGTTTGCCGACATCGCGATCGCCTCCGCTTGGCTCAACGAAATGGGCTATAAAGGTGAGGATAAGGTTGCCGATTATCTGCTGGTGCTCCGCCATCGTTACCCTGACGGCCTGGCGGGCCAGCGCCACCGTCCGCTCGAAGCGCTCGGCATACCCGCCAATGCGCTCGACAATCCGCGCGTCAACAGCCTTTACCAAAAAATTGTCGCGACAGCGATCGTCTTCATCATCGGTCACGAGCTTGGCCATCTTTATTACGGCCACCGCGTGGACGTCACGCCCGCGCGCTCGCGGGCTGACGAGGTGCAGGCGGACGCATTCGGCCTCGAACTGATGCGCCGCATCAAGGACCCGCCGTCTGGCATGGCGGTTTACTTCTATATGCAGGCGCACCTCAACCAGCCAGACAGCATCCTGCGAGCACGATCATACGCGACGCATCCACTTGATTCGGCGCGTATGCGGGCGCTTGCCACCGGAATTGCCCTCAACGCCGAGAGCTTTACGCTCGGGGGCACGTCGCCCGCTGCGCTAAACACGATCGTCGCCAAAATCCTCGAAGTTGCTGGCCTGCTTGACCGTCCGGGCGTGCAAGAGGTGATGCGCAAACGCGGCCAGACGCTGCGCTTTGATCAGCTCGCGGTGCATCAATCCGGTACGGCACGCCCGCTGCCTGCGGCGCCCGCGCCGGCTGGTGCCACGCAGCTATTCGCGGGCAATTACACCGGCAATTGGCTCCACGCCGGCGGAACGATTTTCCCCACGACAATGCAGCTGACGCGCACCGGGAACAGCGTGAAGGGCAGCTACAGCTTTGGCAAGGGCGGCGTCGCCGGCAACGCCAGTATCGACGGCATCATCGTGAACGGCGCGCTCTATTATGATTGGCGCTGGGGCGATGGTTTTTTTGGAAAAGGCATTCTCCGACCGACCGCTGCCAACCGTGTGCTTGTCGGTACCTGGGGCTACACCCGCGCTGAACAGGGCGGCGGGACATGGATACTCGGTCGCCCGTGAGGCCATGACCGTGTGGTTTGAGCGCTTTGCGACCAAGTTGGATCAACGTCATCGCGCCACTGCGTGACCCTTGGGGGCGGGGCGATTTTGCTGTGGGGTTGCACCGCTCGCCAGTTGCGAAGCTTATGCATCACGCCCTCCTCGCGCCTTGCCCCGAACCAAAATCTGCTCAGTGCCGCTGATCCAGGTTGCTCGGAAAGCACTCCGGGGCGGTGCGTCAGCAATTCGTGCCACTATACCCCGGTATTCCTCGAGGAAGCTCGCCAAGCCTTTGCCACCCTGAGAATAGGTCTGAAATCAAAAAGGGCTTCAACCGCAGGGAAACGTTCCCGTAAAAGCTGTAATGCTGTCCCCAGCGCCAGGACCCACAGGAACAGCAAGATGTAAAACAGGGTTCCGCTCCATTCGGGGTTCCAGGGAATCCATCGCGCTGAAATCACGAGTGCGGGAAAATGCGCAGCATAAAACACAATCGAATTGCGACCAACCCATTCGAATGGCGCTGATGCAGCCGTAGTTTTGAAAAACATTGAGGCCCACAGAACGAAAGCGATCAAACCTGCAGGTACCCAAATATATAGTGGATCATATTTTATTGGGTGACCAAATACACTAATCATACCACCCAATATTGCTGCACATAGTCCAACGATTGCTATCGGTGCTGTAACCCGGCCAACAAGATTGCGACTCAAAACAATATGCCCACCTAGAAAGAATGCAAATAACGAAGCAAATCGGTCAATTCGCAACACACCCGGCAGGACCCCTGACAAGACGACACAAACGAGAACCACGGGAATTAATGGAACTGACTTTCGTATCAACACCAGCGCAATCATGTAGAATGCGCACAGAAACCAAAGATACCAAAGCACGGACGGTGCACTTATAGGCGTTTTTAGAATATTTTCCAAGGTGAGCCGATTTTCAGCAGCATAAATAGCAATGCTCCAAACGAGAAAGGGCCAAAATATCAGGTAGAATTTCCCCGAAAGGTAATCCGGCGTCGGTTTTCCCAGAGACTTGTGTAGAAGCATACCTGATAGGAACATCAGTAAAGGAATGCGGAATGGATCCATAAACAAGTTGAAAATCGCAAAGCCTTCGAAGAACGTGTGGGACGCTACATCTCCTGTTACATAAGCGGCGTGACCAAAAATCACGAGAAGGACGCAAATCCCACGTATGAAATCCATCCATTGCAATCTACGACTTGCCATACCGCTAAATCCATTCGTATATTTTGCCGGGGCGCCAAAATCCCCGGCATCAACGCTCTTTGGCCCATGGCAGGAGCATGCAGCCCCAGGTGGCTTATGGTGCCAACATGACATCTGTCAATCGGCGCGCAGGCAGGGCCCGTTTAGGGGCGTGAGCGGGTTCCAGGCAGGCACCATTCCAGCTTCGCAGCCAAGATTGCGCTTTAACGATGCTTGCCGAGCTCGCGGCCCTTGATGCCAGGGGCCCTTTTCTTCACGCCGGATACCGCGCCGCCCTCATCGCCCACAACCGCCGCGCCATTTCGGCCAGCACGGGCACACCGACATCGACCATTTTCAACCAAATTTGTTGGTCAGGTATGTTTCCATAGCAACGAATATTTCATGTAGGTAATGGAGCCGAACCTCTCGGTCGCGCCTGCTCCGAGGCATTCACCCCCCAATCCGTGCGCTATAATTCTGAAACAAGCCTGATAATCGATACGCAGCGCCAATCAGCGGCTATGGCTGCACCGGACGGGGGAATGTGATGATCCGCAAAGGCTGGTGGCTGTTTTTGTTTGGGCTGGCGCTGGTGCTGGGTGGTTCGTGGCAAGCGAGCCGCATCCAGACCGCTGCTGGCATCACTGTCCAGGATATCCGCTTCCGGTCGCCGGCCGGCACAGTGATGAGCGCGCTGCTTTATGTGCCGCCGGGTGCCACGGCGGCGAGCCCGGCGCCGGGCATTCTTGCCGTGCATGGCTATATCAACAGCCGCGAGACGCAGGACGGCTTTGCCATCGAATTTGCCCGGCGCGGCTATGTCGTGCTGGCGCTGGACCAGACCGGCCACGGCTATTCGGGCGGCGCGGCGTTTTCGGAAGGCTTTGGTGGTCCGGCTGGGCTGGCGTATCTGCGCGGCCTGCCGATGGTGGACAAGGCGAATATTGGCCTGGAAGGGCATAGCATGGGCGGCTGGACGGTGCTTGCCGCTGCCGCGGCCATGCCCGATGGCTACCGCGCCATGGTATTGGAAGGCTCCTCAACCGGAAAGCCGTTCGCTGCCGATGGCACGCCGGTGTGGCCGCGCAACCTGGCGCTGGTGTTCAGCCGCTATGACGAATTTTCCAAAATCATGTGGGATGTCGACCGTGCCCAGGATGTGGCGAGCAGCGTCAAATTGCAGGCGGTGTTCGGCGCCAAGTCCATCGTTCCCGGCCAAATTTACGGCAGCATCGCCGATGGCACTGCACGGCGCCTGACACAGCCCGTCACCACCCACCCCGGCGACCATATCAGCCATGCCGCGATCGGCGACGCGCTGGACTGGTTTGGCCAGACGCTGGCGGGCGGCACGCCGCTGCCGCCGGGTGACCAGATCTGGTTCGGCAAGGAAATCGCCACCGGGTTCGCACTCGTCGGCTTCTTCGCCATGCTTGTCGGCAGTTTCGATGTGCTGCTGGCGCTGCCGGTCTTCGCGCCGCTGCGCCGAAAGCCGCCCGCCGCCAGCCCCAACCGCGATAAAGGCTGGTGGCGGCAGTTCGCGCTGACCGCGTTGGTGCCGGCGCTGATTTTCTTCCCTGCCTTTATCCTCGTCACGCTGGCGCTGCCGCCGTCGGCGTTGCTGCCGCAAACCGTCACCACCCAGGTGACGCTGTGGGCGCTGCTGAGTGCCGGCATCACCTTGCTGCTGCGGCGGGCCACTCAGCGCCTCGCGCCGCATTGGCTGCGGTCCGCGCTGCTGGCGTTGGCGACGATTGGCATCGGCTATGGCGTGCTGGCGGCGATGGCGGCGTGGTTCACGGTGGATTTCCGGTTCTGGGTGCTGGCGCTGAAACCGCTCAGCCTTGATCAGTTTCGCATCGCGTTGGTCTATCTGATCCCGATCAGCTTTGCGCAGGTGGTGACGCTGGGTGCGCTGGCCCGGCTGGCGGTGGCGGGCGATGGCTGGCTGCTGCGCTATGGCAGCGCCAAGCTGGCGCTCGCGGGGGGATTTATCTTGCTGCTGCTGGTCGATTACGGCGTGTTTTTCGCAACAGGCCAGTTGCCGACGGCGTTCGATCCGTTGACCAGCGTTATCGCGATTCAATTCGTGCCCTTGCTCGCCATCATTGCCGCCATTGGCACCTTTGCGTGGGCACGCACAGGCAGCGCCGTGCCGGGCGGGTTGCTGTGCGGGCTGTTCGTGACCTGGTATGTGGTAGCAGGCACCGCCACGCAGGTTTCATGACGGGCGCGGCCGTTCACGCCGGATAGCGTTCCGCCATCATCGCCCACGACCGCCGCGCCATTTCGGCCAGCACGGCCATATCGATATCGGCCAGTTTCTTCACATAGAGGCACGACACGCCGGTCGCCGCCTTGCCCAGCTGCGCCAGCAGGTCGGCCTGGCCGTCGAAGCCGTCGATCAGATAGAGGACGTGCTGGGCCTTGCGTGGGGAGAAGCCGAGGCGGGGCCAGATGCCGGTGCGGCCGGATTTGTAGGTGTAGCTGTATTGGCCGTAGCCGATGATGCTGGTGCCCCACAGCACGGGTGGGCAGCCGGCGATTTGTTCCAGCAGCGCGGCGATGGCCTGGGCTTCTTCGCGGCGGCGTGCAGGCTCCACTGCGGCGAGGAAGGCGCCGACGTCGGCATCGGTGGGCAATGTCTTTGCTGCTTCGGCCATCATGCGTCCTCCGCTTGCGCTTCGGCAGCTTAGCAAATAGGCGCGCAACGACAAGATGAAGGAATGACCATGGCTGATTCGATCAAGAAAGTGGTGCTGGCCTATTCGGGCGGGCTGGATACGTCGGTCATCCTGAAGTGGCTGCAGACCGAATATGGCTGCGAGGTGGTCACCTTCACCGCCGATCTGGGCCAGGGTGAAGAGCTGGAGCCGGCGCGGGCCAAGGCGTTGCTGCTGGGCATCAAGCCGGAGAACATCTTCATCGATGATCTGCGCGAGGAATTCGTGAGCGATTATGTGTTCCCGATGATGCGCGCCAATGCCCTGTATGAAGGCCAATATCTGCTCGGCACGTCGATCGCGCGGCCGCTGATTGCCAAGCGCCAGATCGAGATTGCCAAGCTGGTCGGCGCCGATGCCGTGTCGCATGGGGCCACCGGCAAGGGCAATGACCAGGTGCGGTTCGAGCTGGGCTATTATGCGCTCGCCCCCGATATCCGCATCATCGCGCCGTGGCGGGAATGGTCGCTGAACAGCCGCGAGGCGCTGATCGCCTTTGCCGAAGCCAACCAGATCCCGGTGGCCAAGGACAAGCGCGGCGAAAGCCCGTTCAGCACAGATGCCAATCTGCTGCACACTTCCAGCGAGGGCAAGGTGCTGGAAGATCCGTGGGAGGAGGTGCCGGACTATGTCTACAGCCGCACCGATCATCCCGAAGATGCGCCGGACGCGCCGGAATATATCACCGTGGATTTTGAACGCGGCGACGCAGTGGCGGTGAATGGGGAGGGGCTGTCACCGGCGACGCTGCTGGCGAAATTGAACGAACTGGGCAAGCGCCACGGCATCGGCCGGCTCGATCTGGTGGAAAACCGCTTTGTCGGCATGAAATCGCGCGGCATGTACGAAACGCCGGGCGGCACCATCTTGCACATCGCGCACCGCGGTATCGAACAGATCACGCTGGACCGCGGCGCGGCGCATCTGAAGGATGAACTGGCGATCAAATATGCCGGGCTGCTCTACAATGGCTTCTGGTTCTCACCGGAACGCGAGATGTTGCAGGCGGCGATCGACCATAGCCAGACCAAGGTGAGCGGCACCGTGCGGCTGAAGCTGTACAAGGGCAGCGCCAGCGTGGTGGGCCGCAAATCGCCCAATTCGCTCTATTCGGCCGGCATCGTGACGTTCGAGGATGACGCCGGGGCCTATGACCAGCGCGATGCCGCTGGCTTTATCAAGCTGAATGCGCTGCGGCTGCGCTTGCTGGGGCGGCGCGACGGGCGTTAAGCGCGTCGCCAATAACAAAACTGCGGGCGGTAGGCCTCACCAGGCGATGGTGTCGCCCTTGTAATCAACATAGCGCTGGCCGGGCGGTTTGGCGCTTTCGATCACATCGGCCAAGCCCTTCACGCTGGTGGTGACATCGATATCGGCGCCGTCGCCGCCCATGTCGGTTTTCACCCAGCCGGGGTGGAGATTGAGCACGGCGATGTTGCGGCTGCCGATGTCCTGCACGGCAAAGCCGCGGGTCAGGCTGTTGAGCGCTGCCTTGGAGGCGCTGTAGAGTTCGGCATAGCCGTGGCTGCGGCCGCCGACGCTGCCGAGCACCGAGGTCATGAAGCCGATGCTGCCGCCGTCCTTGATCAGCGGCAGCAGCAGGCGCGCGGCGCGGATGGGGGCGATGGCGTTGGTCCAGAACAATTGCGCCACCAGATCGCGGCTGGCGGTACTGGCGGTATCGGTGCGGTTGCCGATGATGCCGGCGTTGATCAGCACATGATCGAACATCGTGCCGGCGTGGGCGGCGGCCAGTGCCGCGACGCTGTCCGTATCATCGATATCCACCACGGCGGTGGTGGCGCCGGTGGCGGCAAGTTCGGGTGCGGCGGTGCGGTGGGTGGCCACCACGTGCCAGCCGCGCGCCATCAGCTCGCTGGTCAGGCCCAGGCCGATGCCGCGTGATGCGCCGATGATGAGTGCGTGTGGCATGATGGACTCTCCGTTACAGGCCGAAACTCTGCTTGATCCCGTCGATGACGAACTGTGCCGCCAGCGCCGCCAGCACCACGCCCAGCAGGCGCGTGAGTGCGCCTTCGAATTTGGCGCCCATCAACTTCATGATCGGCCCAGCCGCCAGCAGCGACAGGAAGGTGAGCAGCAGCACGGCCAGCAGCGCCACCAGCACCACGGCTTCGGCCGCGACATCGCCGGCGGTGCGCGCCGACAGCAGCATCACCGATGCAATCGCTCCCGGCCCGGCCAGCATCGGGATCGCCATTGGGAACACCGAGATATCTTCGGCTTCCAGTGGTTTGCCGGATGCTGCCGCCGATGATTTCACCTCTTCGGCGCGGTTTTCGCGGCGCTGGGTGCGTTTTTCGAACACCATGTCGATGGCGATGATGAACACCATGATGCCGCCGGCCACCTTGAAGGCGGGCAAGGTGATGCCAAGCGCCGACAGAAAGGCTTCCCCGCCCAGTGCAAATGCCACCAGCACGCCGGTCGCAATCAGGCTCGATCGCACCGCCATCTGGCTGCGGTGGCGCGGCGAAGTGCCAGCGGTGAGGCTGGAGAAAATCGGCACGCAACCCAGCGGATCGATCACCACAAACAGGGTGACAAACGCCGAAATGAACAGCTGAACCAGCGGATCGCCCAGCATCAGGCGGCACTGCCGTGGTGGGCGTTGGCCGCCGCCAGCGTGTTGGCCAGCAGGCAGGCGATGGTCATCGGGCCAACGCCGCCGGGCACGGGCGTGATCCAGCCCGCGCGGGCCAGCGCGCCTTCGAAATCAACATCACCGGTCAGCCTGGTCTTGCCGTCCGGCAGCGCGATGCGGTTCATGCCGACATCGATCACGCAGGCGCCCGGCTTGATCCACGCGCCTTGCACCAGATGCGGCACACCCACCGCGGCCACCACGATATCGGCGCGCGCCACATGGGCGGCCAGATCGCGGGTGCGGCTGTGCGCGATGGTGACGGTGGCGGACTGCGCCGTCAGCAGCGCGGCCATCGGCTTGCCAACGATCGAGCTGCGCCCGATCACCAACGCCTCGGCGCCGCTGATATTGCCCAAGGCGTCGTTGATCATGATCAGGCAGCCCGATGGCGTGCACGGCACCAAAGCCGGCTGCCCGATCGCCAGCCGCCCGGCATTCACGGGTGTAAAGCCATCGACATCCTTGGCCGGATCGATGGCGGCAATCACCGTATCGGCATCGATCTGCGCCGGCAGCGGCAATTGCACCAGGATGCCGTCCACCGCTGGATCGGCGTTCAGCCGCGCAATCAGCGCCAGCAGATCGGCTTGGCCCGTAGCGGCCGGCAGGCGATGTTCGCTGGAGATCATGCCGACTTCGCGTGTGGCCTTGCCCTTGGCGCCGACATACACGGCGCTGGCGGCATCATCGCCCACCAGCACCACGGTCAGCCCTGGCGCCCGGCCGTGCACGGCAACGAACTGCATGACGCCCAGCGCCACGTCGCCGCGCAAGGCTGCTGCCCGCGCCTTGCCGTCGATCACCAACGCCGTCACTTCAGCAGCAATCCGGTGTCCAACACCAGCGCCGGCACCAGTTGCTGCAAGCCGGCCAGCACCAGCCACAGCACCGCCGGCGACAGATCGACGCCGCCGAAATCCGGCAACACGCGCCGGATCGGCCGCACCATCGGGGCATAGATGCGATCAAGCCCGTTCAGGATGGCGCGCACCACCGGATTGCTGACATTGACGATATTGAACGCCACCAGCCAGCTGGAGATCGCCCACACCACCAGCCCCCAGATCAGCAATTGGGTGACCATCGTGAAGATGTTGATAAGCGCGAGGATCGTGTTCGACATAGGTCATGGCCATACAGGCTGCCCCAGCGCCCGGCAATGGTGAGCGACTTTGCCGCAAAGCGCATCCTGCCGGCCGACAGCAGCGTGTTGCACGCTCTGGCTCTGGTGAGGGCACAGGGCAGGTGCAGGGGGCAGGCGCGGGGGGGGGGCAGGCGCACCTGAAAAAATGGGCGGCACGGCATATACCGGGCCGCCCAGATTGATCGGGCAATTGCCGCAATTGGCAGCTCAGCTGGGTTTTTGCATGTCCTTGCCGGCGTCTTCCAGTGCCTTGCCGGTGTTCTGCTTGGCCCGTGCGGCGGCGGCGTCGGCGTTGTCGCCGGCACGCTCAATGGCCGCCTCGGCGTTGTTGCCGGCACGCTCCATGGCTGCGCCGGCATCGCCAGCCGCCTTGTCGATGGCATCGCCGGTCTTTTCAGCAGCGCGCTCGGTGGCATCGCCCGCAGCATCCAGATTGTTGGCGGTATCCTGCTCGGCCGATTGCGCGGCTTCGTTGGTTTCCTTCTTGGTTTCGGCCGAACAGGCCGACAATGTCAGCGCTGCGACGCCGGCCAGCAAAACGGCCGCGGTATTGGCAAAAATGGTCATGATAGGGGCTCCTTTGGCCTGAACGATGTCAGCCACTGTTTGATGCCCCCGCACCTGCTCATACAGCCAACCGGGTGATTGTCCAAATTGGCGTTGCCAGCCGCATTTCAGCCGGCGGGGTCGAGCCTTGTTATGAAAACGTCCTCGAACTGTAACATGTTTGCCATTTACTATGGTTAACGTTGCGCAGGTTAACATCTGGGGGAATGTATCATGCGCACTTTGCTTCTCGCGGCCGCCATGCTGGTTGCCGTTCCGGCGTCTGCCGCCATCACCTATGTCGGCAAGATCGACGTCCCCGGCGGCGCCACCGATCTGTCAACGCTGGGCAACGGCCCCAATCTCAACCGCCTCAGCTTTGGGTCGGACATGATCTATGATCGCCGGCTCGGGGTGTTTCATGGCATCAGCGATCGCGGCCCCGGCGGCGGCACCATCGATTGGGCACCGCGCATCGAAACCTTTCGGGTCGATACCGCAGCCAATGGCGGCATCAGCAATTTTCAGGTGATCGGCACCACCGAATTTCGCCAGACCAATGGCCAGGTGTTCAGCGGGCTGAACCCCAGCCGCCAACCGGCCGGCGCTGGCGTGCTTGGGCCGGCGCTGGATTCCGAAGGCATCGCCCGCCTGCCCAATGGCAATTTCCTGGTGGCTGACGAATATGGCCCGTCCGTCTATGAAACCAAGCCGAATGGCACCTTCGTGCGGGCCTTCACCCAGCCTGCCAACGTGTTGCCGCGGGACGGCAATGGCAATCCCGATTTCGCCAACGGCCGCCCCACGATCGTGAACGGCCGGCAGGACAATCGCGGCTATGAAGGCTTGACCGTTTCGGGTGACGGCAAGACGGCGTGGGGCATATTGCAGGATCCACTGGTCAACGAAGGCGGGAGCAATGATGGCCGCCGCAGCCGCAATCTGCGCATCGTGCAGTTCGATGTCGCCACCGGCCAATCCACCGGCCAGTTCATCTACCGGCTCGAAAGCATCGCCGACATCAATGCCCGGCTGCCAGCCGCAAACGCGTTCGGCGCCACCAATCAGGGCCGCAGCATCGGCGTGTCGTCAATCACGTGGGTCGGCGGCACCAAATTCCTGGTTATCGAACGCGACAATCGCGGCCAGGGCCCGGACAATCTGATCACGCCCAATGGCCCGGCGGGCACCAAGCGTGTGTATCTGATCGATCTGGCCGGCGCCACCGACGTGTCAGGCACCAGCCTGGCCGGCAGCAATGGCTTGCCTGGCGGTGTGACAGCCGTCAGCAAGACGCTGTTCCTCGATGTGCAGGCCGCGCTTGTTGCGGCCGGCGAAATCATGCCGGAAAAACTGGAAGGCCTCGCCATCGGGCCGCTGCTGGCCGGCGGCGGGTTTGCGCTGTTGCTCGCCACTGACAATGATTTTTCGGTCACGCAAAACGCCGATGGCATCCAGTTTGATGTGTGCACCGATGGCACCGCGGCGTTCACCCAAGTCGCTCTTGGCGCACTCTGCCCGACCGGTCAGGCACTGGTGCCATCACGGCTGTACAGCTTTGCTGTCACCGGCGCCGATTTCGCCAGCTTTGACAAGGCAGCCTTCGCTGTGCCGGAACCGTCGAGCTGGGCGATGCTGATTGCCGGCTTTGGCCTGGTTGGCGCAGCCATGCGCCGCCGCCGCCGGGCTGCCGCGCTGGCCGCCTGAATTTTTCGCGGCTTCGGCATTTGCCGGAGCCGCGACAGCGGCTAAGGCGTCTCCCACAACCAGGGAGCGAAACATGCAAACAATCGGAGTCATCGGGGCCGGCCTCATGGGCAATGGCATCGCGCATGTTTCGGCGCAGGCCGGTTATGATGTGATCCTGTCGGATGTGGCGATGGCGCGCTGCGAGGCGGCCAAGGCCACCATTGCCAAGAACATGGCGCGGCAGGTGAGCAAGGGCGTGCTGGCGCAGGCCGATGCCGATGCCGCGCTGGCCCGCATTGCGCTCAGCACTGATGTGGCTGATTTCGCCGCCGCCGATCTGGTGATCGAAGCTGCGACCGAGAATGAGGCAACCAAGGCCAAGATTTTTGCCGGCCTGAACGATGTGCTGAAGGCTGATGCGCTGCTGGCCAGCAACACCAGCAGCATCTCCATTACACGTCTTGCCGCCGCCACTGGCCGCGCGGATCGGTTTTGCGGCCTGCATTTCTTCAATCCGGTGCCGCTGATGGCGCTGGTGGAAATCATCCCCGGCCTCGCCACGTCCGCCGAAACCACGGCCGCGATGCAGGGCTTTGCTGCCAAGCTGGGCAAAACGGCGATCCTCGCCGGCGATGCGCCCGCCTTCATTGTCAACCGCGTGCTGTGCCCGATGCTGAACGAAGCGATTTTTGCGCTGGGTGACGGTGTCGGCAGCGTGGTGGATATCGATACCGGCCTGAAACTGGGCGCCAATCACCCGATGGGGCCGCTCACGCTGGCCGATTTTGTCGGGCTCGATACGCTGCTCAGCATCATGCGGGTGATGCAGGATGGCACCGGCGATCCCAAATATCGCCCGGCGCCGCTGCTGGTCAAATATGTCGAGGCCGGCTGGCTGGGCCGCAAATCCGGGCGCGGTTTCTATGATTATTCGGGTCCAGAACCCGTGCCGACCCGGTGAGCAAACCATGAGCGCCCACGCCCCCCACCCCGACATGCTGGCCAAAACCGAAACGCTTATCGAGGCGCTGCCCTATCTGCAGCGCTATGCCGGCAAGATTTTCGTGGTGAAATATGGCGGCCACGCCATGGGCGATGCCGAGCGCGCCCGCGATTTTGCCGAGGATATCGTGCTGCTGAAAGCGGTGGGCATCAATCCGGTGGTGGTGCACGGCGGCGGGCCGCAGATCGGCAATCTTTTGAAACGGCTGGGCATCGAAAGCCGCTTTGTCGATGGCCTGCGCGTCACCGATGCCGCCACGGCGCAAGTGGCGGAAATGGTGCTGGCCGGCAGTATCAACAAGGAAATCGTTGCCCACATCGCCCAGGCCGGCGGCCGCGCCGTGGGTATCAGCGGCAAGGATGCCGGGCTGGTCACCGCCACCAAGATACAGCGCACCATCAAGGACCCCGGCAGCGCCATCGAACAAGCCGTCGATCTCGGCTTCGTCGGTGAGCCCGCGCACGTTGACCGCAGCATCATCGACACGCTGGTCGCCGCCGGCATCGTGCCGGTGATCGCGCCCGTCGCGGTGGGCACCGATGGCCATACCTACAATATCAATGCCGATACCATGGCCGGCGCCATCGCCGGCGCGCTGAACGCCGCGCGATTGTTCCTGCTGACGGATGTTGCGGGGGTATTGGCCAAGGACGGTTCATTGATGACCGATCTGACGCCGGCCAGTATCGCCGGGCTGATCAGCGATGGCACCATCACTGGCGGCATGATCCCCAAGCTGGAAACCTGCGTCGCTGCCGTTGGGGCTGGCGTCGACGCCGCCGTCATCCTCGATGGCCGCGTCCCGCACGCCCTGCTGCTCGAAATCTTCACCCGGCGCGGGGCGGGGACTTTGGTGCGAGCGTGAAGAAATATAGAGCCGCCGGCGGGCAGGGGTGACCCCTGCACCCGCTTGTCGGGGTTCACCCCCGGCCCGGTCAACACCCTGGCGCTTACTCTAGCCAGTTAAGCATAGTGTCCCCGGAATTTTTTTACGCCGGCCCCTGCAAAGGCGCTGATTGCGTTTCGATCGTTCGCGCCGGCTCACGCTCGGTCACTTCACGGAAGATTTGGCGATAACGCGGGTGCTCGGTGCTCATCAACCGGTCCCAGACGGTGAAATACAGCCCGAAATTGTGATTGAAGCTGCCGTTGTGATGCAGATCATGGTGCGTGGTCGTGGCAAACAGCCCCCAGAACCAGTGATCGGCAAAACCGCTAGGCATCAGTTCAACCCCGGCGTGCCCCATGACATTGCGCAGGATCATGATGCCAAGAAATGCGAACATGGCAATGAACGGTGTCGGCACCAGGATCACCCACAGCGCAACGAACAATGCTTCCAGCACCGCTTCCAGCGCATTGAACGAATAGGCCGCAAACGGCGTTGGCGTGACCGACTTGTGGTGCAACAGATGCACATGGCGGAACAACCGGCGATGGTGAACCATGCGGTGCATCCAGTAAAACCAGCTATCGTGGGCAACCAGCAACACGCCGACATACGCCAGGGTTTCGGCCACTGCGGGCTGGCCCTGATAAAATCCCGCGGCAAAGCCATTGGCCTTCAACCAGACCGCCGGCGTCGCCACCAGCGCATAAACCAGTACGCTGCGCAGCGATGCCGCCCATTCGCGCCGGCGATCAGCCGCAGTGGCAGACCGTGATTGCAAACGGCGAACCTGCCACGGCGAGCGCAAGACCGCAGCAACGATCGCAGTCATCGCCAGTGCTGCGATCAGATAACGGCCACCGTCGAACAGAAACACCCGGGGAAACACCCGCCACGCCGCATCGGCAAGAGAAAGTGTGTGGGGGATCATATGATCATACTTGCCACGCGCCGTGCACTTGCACAACTGGCCAGCCGATTGGATGCAACAAAGCGGCGGTCGGGGACTCGGTTGGAAAAAGGCAGGGTCTCCCGCGGGCAGGGGTGACCGCTGTCCGCGGGAGGCAGCAGTCTACCCGAGCCGGCCCAACGCCGCCGCCAGCCGCTGCGCTTCGGCGCTGCGGGCATCATGGTCTTCGCGGGCTTTTTCCACCGCTTCGGGTTTGGCTTTTTCGGTGAAGCCGGGGTTGCTGAGGCGGCCGGCGAGGGCGTCGCGTTCCTTGATGGCGGCGGCGAGGGCCTTGTCGAGGCGGGTGCGTTCGGCGGCGAGATCGATGACGTCGCCGAGGGGGATCAGGAAGGTGGCTTCATGGTGGACGAGTTGCAGCCGGCCACCGGCGGCAGTTTCTCCGGGCGCGATGCGGGCCAGCCGTTCCAGCGCGGGGGCGTTGGCGGCGAGGCGCGCGGCGGTTTGCGGGGACGCGCCTTCGACGGCGAACGCCAGCCGCGCCGAGGGCGGCACGTTGACTTCGGTGCGCGCCGAACGGATTTCGGAGATAAGCCCGATCAGCCAGTCGATATCGGCGCTGGCGGCGGCGTCTTCGGGCAGGGCGTCGGTGGCCACCCATGCCGCCAGAATGAGATCATCGCGGATGGCAAGTTGGTGCCACAATTCCTCGGTGAGGAACGGCATCACCGGGTGCAGCATCACCAAGATCTGATCGAGCGCCCAGCCGGCGACAGCGCGGGTTTCGGCGGCGACGGCTTCATCAGCGCCTTCGGCGAACAGCGGCTTGATGAGTTCCAGATACCAGTCGCAAAACCGGCTCCACACCAGCCGGTAGATGGCATCGGCATAGGCATCGAAGCGCAGATCGGCGATGGCCTGTTCCAGCGCGCGCGCCGTGGTCTTGATCTCGCCGATGATCCAGCGGTTGACCGGCTGCGCGGCGGCGGGCGGCAGCGGCGACGTGCTGCCGGCAATACCGTTCATCTGGGTGAAGCGCGCGGCGTTCCACAGCTTGGTGGCGAAGTTGCGATAGCCTTCGATGCGGGATTCGCTCAGCTTGATATCGCGGCCCTGGGTTTCCATGGCGGTAAGCGTGAAGCGCAGCGCATCGGCGCCATATTTGTCGATTAGGATGAGCGGATCGACGGTGTTGCCCTTGGTTTTGCTCATCTTCTGGCCCTTGGCGTCGCGCACCAGGCCGTGGCAATAGACGGTGTGAAAGGGCACGCGATCTTTGGGGTCGCTCCGCTCCGGGCCCATGAAGTGCAGGCCCTGCATCATCATGCGGGCCACCCAGAAGAAGATGATGTCAAAGCCGGTGACCAGCACATCGCCGGGGTAGTGGCGGGCGAGATCGGTCGTTTGCTCCGGCCAGCCGAGGGTGCCGAACGGCCACAGGGCGGAGGAAAACCAAGTGTCGAGCACATCCTCGTCACGGGCGAGTCCGATTTCTAACTTTTTATCCCTCAAAGTGTAAGGATTAACTGGATCAACCGAGACCGCAATTTCGAACTTTTGTTCTAGATTAGCTTGATAAAAGGCTTTGGCCTGCTTCAAGGCATCTTCTTCTGTTTCCGCAACAAAGATAGGCGGATCACTCTGTTTGCGGTCGTCAAAAGGCACCCCAAACTCAAGGAGTGTCATTGACGGCCCTTGCCACGCCGGAATCCGGTGCCCCCACCACAATTGCCGGCTGACGCACCACGGCTGGATATTCTCCATCCAGTTGAAATAGGTTTTTTCCCAAGTCTTGGGCACGAACTGCGTGCGGCCATCCTGCACGGCGGCGATGGCATCCTTGGCGAGTTCGGCGGCGTTCACATACCATTGGTCGGTCAGCCACGGCTCGATCACCACGCCCGAACGATCACCATAGGGCATCTGGATGGTCTTTTGCTCGATGCGCTCGATCAGGCCGGCGGCTTCGAGATCGGCGACCACCCGCTTGCGCGCGTCTTCGCGGGTCAGGCCGACATAGGCTGCGGGCACGCCATCTGCCGCGCAGATGCTGGCTTCGGCATCGAGAATATTGATGTAACCAATCGCCTTGTTGCGCTCATACACCGCCCAATCGTTGAAATCATGCGCCGGCGTGATCTTCACCGCGCCGCTGCCAAGTTCCGGATCGGCATGTTCGTCGGCAATGATGGGAATGCGGCGGCCGGTAATTGGTAGCAGAACATGCTTGCCGATGACGGAGGCGTAGCGCGGATCATCGGCGTTCACGGCCACGGCGGTATCGCCCAGCATGGTTTCCGGGCGGGTGGTGGCCACGATGATATGATCGGCGCCGCTGTCCAGCAGCGCGCCATCGGCGAGCGGATAGCGGATATGGGTGAACGTGCCGGCGACTTCGCGGGTTTCGACCTCAAGATCGGAAATCGCGGTTTTCAGCTTGGGGTCCCAGTTCACCAGCCGCTTGTCGCGGTAGAGCAGGCCCTGATTGTACAGCGTTACGAACACCTTGAGCACGGCCTTGTTGAAGCCCTCGTCCATGGTGAAACGCTCGCCGGCCCAATCGCAGCTGGCGCCCAGCCGGCGCAATTGGCCGGTGATGGTGCCGCCGCTTTCTTCCTTCCATTCCCACACCTTGGCCACGAACGCGTCGCGGCCCATGGCGGTGCGGCCAGGCTGCTGCGCTTCGGCCAGGCGGCGTTCCACCACCATCTGCGTGGCGATGCCGGCGTGATCGGTGCCCACCACCCAGCGCGCATCGCGGCCATTGAGCCGGTGCCAGCGGATCAGAATATCCTGCAGCGTGTTGTCGAGCGCGTGGCCGATGTGCAGGCTGCCGGTGACGTTGGGCGGCGGGATGACGATGGTGAACGGCTTGGCATCGGGCCGGGCCGGGCGGAACGCGCCTTCGCGCTCCCACCGGGCATAAATGGTCTGTTCAAAACTGGCGGGGTCAAAAATACGGTCGATCATCGCCAAGGCGATAGCCGCTGGCGGGCCCCTACGCTAGGTCCCGGCGTTAGAGTTTGCCCGTCATCCGGCGGATTTCCTCGCGGGCGATTTTCTCGACGATTTCCGGCATGTGCGCGTCCAGCCAGGCCTTGATATGCGGGCCGAGCATCTGCCGGATCAGCGTATCCAGTGTCATGGCGGTGACATCTGGTGGCAGCGTGATGGCCGCCAGTGGCATAATATCCGGTTCTGGTGGCGGTTGCACCGGTTCGGGTGCCGCCTCGCTGCCCGTAACCCGGGCGCGGATGGAGGCAAGAATGGCATCAATGGAGGCAGGCTGCTCGTTCATCGGCGGACAAGACTAACAGCTGCTGGAAAAACCGCCAGTGCCGCGCGGACGATCAAAAGGCGAATTCGCTGGCGCGGGCAAAGCCGGGTAGCGGCGGCGCGGCCAT
Source organism: Sandarakinorhabdus sp. (assembly GCF_040398645.1). Taxonomy (GTDB): domain Bacteria; phylum Pseudomonadota; class Alphaproteobacteria; order Sphingomonadales; family Sphingomonadaceae; genus Sandarakinorhabdus. Next base: position 6,187 of record NZ_JBBATR010000033.1, on the reverse strand, counting down.
TTCGATGAACGGCAGGCCGGCAAGATTGCCGGTAGCCGTCAACGCGCCGGCATAGCCGCGGCCAACCCCGGCCTGGCGCACCACAGCGGCGATGCGGCCCGCCGCTGCCAGCTGCGCGGCGATAGCCGAAGGCACGGTTTCGATGCTGCCTTCAAACAGGATGAGATCATAGGGCGCGGCGCTGGGCCAGCCGGCCGTGAGCGGGCCGATCACACTGGTAACGACGGCGGCCAGCGCGATTGCAGCCAGCCCGGCATCGGATTCCAGTGCCGTGACCTGGGCGCCCATGTGGCTGAGAATGGCCGCCGAATAGCCGGTGGCGCTGCCCACCACCAATACGCGCTGGCCGGGCTGCACCTGCGCATGTTGCAGCAGCAGCGCCAGTGCCAGCGGCGCCAGCAAATGGCGGCCGCGTGCCACTTCGTGCGCAGCATCGGCATAGGCGAGGCCAGCCAGTTTTGCCGGCAAAAAGGCTTCGCGCGGCACGTGCGCAAACGCTGCCAGCACGGCGGCATCGGTGACGCCAACCGTCTTGAGCTGCGTATCAACCATTGTCTGGCGCAGGATGGCGGGGCTGGTCATGGCGGTGGCTTTGCCCTGTGGCGGCGCGCGGTGCAATGCTGAAATTGCCCGAGATGGCCGTGCGGCGCCTGGCAACCGAACCGCTGCGGCCTAAACACCATTGCCGATCATGGCGCGGCTTGCTAAGCCGCGCGTCCGCAGCGAGGCCCGATGGCGGAGTGGTGACGTAACGGACTGCAAATCCGTGCACCCGGGTTCGATTCCCGGTCGGGCCTCCATCTGCACTTGATAGCGCCCTGGCGGCTATTGTGTCCGCCGCAGGGCCCTTCCGCCGAAGGTGACGATGCTTTCGCTGCCATCGGCGGCCAGCGCCGATACGCCGACAAACATGTCATCGACGATCATGTCCTTCAGCACGGTTTCGGTGGCCATCACCGGCACGTCGCGGTGCTGGGTCCAATCCTGCGCGTCGTTGCGGCGCCAGTGCACACGGTAGGCGGCGGCGCCGGCCACGGCGGTCCAGCTGACCTTGGTATCGCTGCCCACGGCGCCTTGCAGGGCGACTTCGGCCGGCGCCGGCGGGGCGGCGGCCAGGCGCTTGATCGCCGCGACGTTGATGGCGGTCACCTTGGCCAGATAGGGGAAATCCATCTTGTCGGCGGTGTCGCCATACACGATGCCGCCGGCGGTGCGCAGATCCTGGTGCTGCTGGTTGTAATTTTCGATGCCAACTGAAAAACGCACTGCCGGAAAGCCCAGCCGCAGGAACGGCTCATGATCGCCGCCGCGCCCGAACCGATCCGGCCGGCGATCGACGAACACGTCAAGACCGCCCTTAAGTCCTTGTGCGGCATGGTCGATTGCCTTGGCCAGCGCGCGGCTGGGGCCGTCATCTTCGCCGCCATTGCCGCGGCGCAATTGCTGTTCCGGCGTGCCTTCGGAAAAGCGGATGCCTTCGGAAAACACCCGCACCCGGTCCGCCACCCGGGCGCCGTTCTGGCCGACGGTGTTGCCGACGATATCGTTGTTGAGCACCGCGCTGACCAGCCAGCCGCGGTCCCTGGCGGTTTCGGCCAATAGCGTGCCGCCCATCAGGCCCTGTTCCTCGCCCGACAGGGCGGCGTAGATGATGGTGGCATCGAATTTCTGCTTTGATAACAAGCGCGCCGCCTCGATCACCAGCGCCACGCCTGATGCGTCATCATTGGCCCCCGGCGCATCACTGCTGGCGTTCATCGGGTCCGAAACCCGGCTGTCGATATGGCCTTGCACGATCACCACGCGATTTGGGTCCCGCCCGGCCTGCACGCCCAACACATTGATAATATTGACGCCCTTTGGCGCGCGATCGTTGGTGAACACCCGCTCCAGCGTCGATACGGTGATGCAGCCGCCGCAGCCCGCGCCGATTTTGGTCATCTCGCTGGCATACCAGCGCCGGGCCGCGCC
>NZ_JBBATR010000033.1:0-4116 GCF_040398645.1 Sandarakinorhabdus sp. | reverse complement strand
TCGTAATTCACTTCAGGCGACGTGCTTTCGATGATCGGGCTCTCGTCCACCTTTTCGGTGTAGGCGGTGGCGATGGTCTGGACATACTCCCCGGTCAGCTTGATCTCGCCCATCTTGTCAAGAATGCGCAGCTGCACGATCATCATCTGGCGCACCAGCATTTCCAGCGCGGTGATGCGCGACACGGTGGCGACGGCATCCAGCTCAACCTCCGCATCATCCGGCCCGTCATCTGAATCGTCATCCATCATTCTGGCAGCATGCCCGGCTTTGGCGGCGGGTGCAAAGCCGGTTTGCGGGGCTTGCCGCTGGCCGGCGCTTGCGGCAGGGCAGGGGCATGGCCCGCCAGCTTCACGCCCGAATCGAAACCTTCCCGGTGCGCGGCCAGTTCACCATCGCGCGCGGCGCCAAAACCCAGGTCGATGTCGTGGTGGCGGAACTGACCGACGGCGCCCACACCGGGCGCGGCGAAGGCACCGCCATCTATTATCACGGCGACACGGCCGAGGCAGCGCTGGCGGCGTTGCAGGCGATATCCGCTGATGTGGCCGGCCTGCGCCGCGCCGATCTGATCGGCCTGATGCCGGCTGGTGCCGCCCGCAACGCGCTGGATTGCGCGCTGTGGGATCTGGAGGCCAAGCAATCCGGCGCGCGGGTCTGGCAGCAGATCGGCCTGCCCGTGCCGCAGCCGATGCTGACCGCCTACACGATCAGCCTGGCCGATGCCGAGACCATGGCTGCCGCAGCCAGCGCGGTGCGCGGGCGCGAACTGCTCAAGGTGAAGCTGGGCGGCAAGGACGGCCCGGACGGCGATATCGAACGCATGACGGCGGTGCGCCGCGCGGCCCCCGATGCGCGGCTGATCGCCGATGCCAACGAAGCCTGGGGCGGCACCGATATCGAACGCACGCTGGCCCGGCTGGCGCGGCTGGATGTGGAGCTGGTTGAACAGCCGGTGCCCGCCGGGCGCGATGCCGAGCTGGACGGCCTGCGCCCCGCCGTGCCGCTGGCCGCCGACGAAAGCTGCCAGACCCGCGCCAGCCTGGACGCGATCGTCGGCCGCTACCAGTTCATCAACATCAAGCTGGACAAGGCCGGCGGGCTGACCGAGGCGCTGGCGCTGCGCCACGCCGCGGCCCTGCGCGGGCTGGGCGTGATGACCGGCTGCATGCTCTGTTCCAGCCTGGCCATCGCGCCGGCCTTTTATGTGGCCATGCAGGGTGTTTATGCCGATCTCGACGGGCCATTGTTGATCGAAGATCGCCCGCACGGCCTGCGCTTCGTGGGCAGCGACGTGTTGCCGCCCGATGCGGCGCTCTGGGGTTGAAGTCCGGGGGGTTGAAGTGGTGGCCAAGCAGCGCCGAGCAGCCTAGACTGCGCCCAGATGATCCGTCCTGAAACCATTGCCAATCGCCGCGCGATCATTGACCGGCGCGCGCTTGCCGACAGTCTGGCCGAAGGCATGGCGCGGCGGCCCGCGTTTGGTGACCGCCGCAAATTGCTGGCCGATACGCTGCGCGGCGCGCTGCTGGCTGGCCGCGCCGAAATCGCGCTGCGGCTGGAGGCGCATCCGGGCCGCGGGCTTGAGCTGGCCGCTGCCATGAGTTTCCTGATGGATCAGCTTTTGCGGCTGGCCTGTGAAACCGTGGTGACCAGCCTGTATCCCAATCCCAATGCCACCCAGGCCGAGCGGTTGGCGGTGGCGGCGGTTGGCGGCTATGGCCGCGGCCAGATGGCGCCATTTTCGGATGTGGACATCGTGTTCATCACCCCGTGGAAACAGACGCCGTGGGGGGAGCAGGTCATCGAAACCCTGCTGTATCTGCTGTGGGATCTGGGCCTGAAGGTGGGCAATGCCACGCGCAGCCTGAACGATATCGTCTATCTGGCGCGCAGCGACATGACCATTCGCACGGCCTTTCTGGAAAACCGTTTTGTCTGGGGCGATCAGGCGCTGTTTGACGAAGCGGTCACGCGGTTCCGGCGCGAGCTTGTGACCGGCACCGGGCGGGCATTCGTGGCCGAAAAGCTGGCCGAACGCGAAGTGCGCCACAAGCGCATGGGCGACAGCCGCTATGTGGTGGAACCCAATCTGAAAGAGGGCAAGGGCGGCCTGCGCGATCTGCATGCGCTGTTCTGGATCGGCCGCTATCTGCACCAGGTTGATGGCGTTATCGAGCTGGTGGACAAGGGCCTGCTGACGGCGGCGGAATTTCGCCAGTTCCGCCGTGCCGAGAGTTTTCTATGGTCGGTGCGTTTCATGCTGCACCATATCAGCGGCCGCGCCGAAGAACGGCTGACCTTCGATGTGCAGCGTGAACTGGCCAGCCGGCTGCGCTATGCCTCCCGCGACCACATGAGCGCGGTGGAACGCTTCATGCGCCATTATTTCCTGATGGCCAAAACCGTCGGCGATCTGACCGGGCTGTTTCTGGCGCATCTGGACGAATCCACCGCGCGGCTGGCGTGGTTGCCCAGTCTGACGCGCAAGCCGGCGCGGCTGAAGGGCTTCACCCTGCGCCGCGGCAAGATCGGGCTGCCGTCCGATGATTTTTTCCGGGCCGATCCGGTGCGGCTGCTGGAAATCTTTGCGCTCGCCGACAGTGAAAACCTGCCCATCCATCCCATCGCCATGCGCGCTGCGGCCCGCGATGCCGTGTTGATCGATGACCGGGTGCGCCGCGACAAGACCGCCAACACGCTGTTCCTGAATGTGCTCACCTCGCCGCGCAATCCCGAAAATGTGCTGCGGACGATGAATGAAGCCGGCGTGTTTGGGCGTTTTGTTCCGGATTTCGGCCGGGTCGTGGCGCAGATGCAATATGATATGTACCATCATTATACGGTGGACGAGCACACGATCCGCGCCGTGGGCCTGGTGGCGCGCATCGAAAGCGGCGATCTGGCCGCCGAACACAGCCTGTCCAGCGTGATCATCCACCAGTTGACCGATCGCCGGGTGCTGCATGTCGCGGTGCTGCTGCACGATATCGCCAAGGGGCGCAGCGGCGATCACAGCATATTGGGCGCCGAAGTGGCGCGGCGGCTGTGCCCGCGGCTGGGTTTGAGTGCGGCGGAAACCGAAACTGTGGCCTGGCTGGTGGAATTTCACCTGCTGATGAGCCGCACCGCCTTCAAGCGCGATCTGGCGGATTTCAAGACGATCCTGGATTTCGCCGCCGCTGTTGCCAGCCCGGAACGGCTGCGGCTGCTGCTGCTGCTGACGGTGGTGGATATTCGCGCCGTTGGCCCCGGCGTGTGGAATGGCTGGAAGGCGCAATTGCTGCGCGACCTCTATGAGGCCGCCGAGGAAGTGCTGCGGCTGGGCCACAAGCAGACCGGCCGCGCCGAACGCATCGCCGCGCGGCAGCAGGGGCTGAAGGCCGCGCTGGAGTGGCCGGAGGCGCAATTTGCCGCCTATGCCCGCCGCCTGCCGGACAGTTACTGGATTGCCGAAACGCCCGAAGTGCTGCTGGCCAATGCGCATTTGGTGGCGCAAGTCGATGCGCCGGCGGCGCCGGATGCCGAAACGGCGCAGCCGCTGGCGATTTCCTGCACGCCCGATGCGGCGCGCGGCATGACGCTGGTGGCGATTTATGCCAGCGATCACCCCGGCCTGTTTTACCGGATTGCCGGCGCCATCAGCCTGGCCGGCGGCAATATTTTCGATGCGCGCATCCACACCACCCGCGATGGCATGGCGATCGACAATTTCGTGGTGCTCGATCCGCTGGGCCAGCCCTTTGCCGAAAGCCAGCAACTGGCGCGGCTGAAGCGCAATATCGAAGATGTGCTGACCGGGCGCATCCGGCTGGCCGACAAATTGGCCGCGCGGCCACTGGCGCGGCGCAAGGCGGAATTTTTCGGCGTGGAGCCGCGCGTGCTGATCGATAACAAAGCCAGCAACCGCTACACGGTCATCGAAGTGAACGCCAACGATCGCCCGGCGCTGCTGTTCGCCCTGACCAACGGCCTGTTCCAAAGCCGCGTGACCATCCACAGCGCCCACATCGCCACCTATGGCGAGCGCGCCACCGACACATTCTACATCACCGATCTGACCGGCGCCAAGATCGACAATCCGGCGCGGCTGAAACAACTGGAAAAGCGCCTGCT
>NZ_JBBATR010000032.1:23799-25205 GCF_040398645.1 Sandarakinorhabdus sp. | reverse complement strand
TTTCGCCGGCATTATGCTGCGTCGCTGTCGATCACCCAGACATTGGCCGATTGCGGCGTGGCGGATTACACGCGGCTGCGCACCACGATTTCAGCGCGGCTGCCAACCCCGGCCGAGATCGAATTGCTGGGTCTTCCCAAGCACATCCCGCTGCTGGTTACCAAGTCGTGGAATGTGGACGGCAAGGGCCGGCCCTTGGAATATGGCGAAGCGCGCATGGCTGCCGATCGGATCGAAATATTGATCGCCACGGAACATCAGCCTGAAACCACCTGAATCGGCTGCAAAATCACAGCCAAACACTTTTGATCGGAGTTCTGTATGTCTGACGTCTTGTCCAACGCGCGCATCGTCACGCCAGCGGGCGTGGTGAATGGTGCCTTATCAATGGCCGGCGGCCTGATCGCCAGCATCGACAGCGGTGCTGCCACCGGCGATGACTGCGATGGCGATTGGCTGATTCCGGGCATCATCGATATCCACACCGACAATCTGGAACGGCATTTTTTCCCGCGCCCCAACATCGATTGGGATCCGGTATCAGCGGCGATCGTGCACGACGGCCTGTGTATTTCCGTTGGCGTGACAACGGTTTACGATTCGCTGTCGGTCGGTTCGTTCGGTGATGGCGCGGCGCGCAAGCCGGACAATCTGCACCGGCTGACCGATGGCCTGCACACCGCGGCCGGCGCCGGCATGCTGAAGGCGGATCACCGCATCCACTGGCGCTGCGAGGCGCCATCGGATGTGCTGGCCGATTGGCTGCCGCCGTTGGCTGAGCGGGCGCTTACGGGCCTGTATTCATTGATGGATCACACGCCGGGGCAGCGCCAGTATCGCAATGCCAGCCGGTTTTTCACCATGTGGCGCCAGCAAGGCCTGAGCGAGGCCGATATTGAAGCGCGCATGGCTGAACGCGCGCAGCGCGTGGCCCAGAATGATGCCCGCAACCGGCGCTTTGTGGCCGATATCGCGCACGCGCAGGGCCTGCCGCTGGCCAGCCATGATGACGAAACCGCCGAGCATATCAGCGATGCTGCCGGCTACGGCGTCACCATATCCGAATTTCCGGTCACCGCCGAGGCGGCGCAGGCGGCGCGTGCCCACGGCATGTGCGTGATCATGGGCGGCCCCAATCTGATTCGCGGCGGTTCCTATTCCGGTAACGTGCCGGCCAGCGACTTGATCGAATCGGGCATGCACATCGGCTTTGCGTCGGATTATGTGCCGCGCAGCCTGATCGAATGTGCCTTTGCACTGAATGGCCCGCGCTGGGGGCTGCCGATCGAGCAGGCGGTGGACACCGTCACCGGCGCGCCGGCGCGGGCCATGCAATTGCACGATCGCGGCGCCCTGGTGGCCGGGCGGCGCGCCGATATCGTGCGCGTGCGCCAGCATCAGGGCCA
>NZ_JBBATR010000032.1:14125-23699 GCF_040398645.1 Sandarakinorhabdus sp. | reverse complement strand
GCCGCGCTGCACGCGCCGGGCTGGGCCGGCACAGCGCCGGCACTGGCTGGCCGCAGCAGCCTGATTGGCCGGCCGGCGGCACTGATCGATCATATTGCCCTGCGCGCGCCCCACACAGCGTTGGCCCTTGCCGAACCGTGCCTGATGCTCGATCAGCCGTCGCCCGCCGGCGTGATGCCAAGCGACCATGCCGGCGTGATGGCCCTGATCGTGCGAAAATAGCTCGACAAATTGCGCAATGATTGGCCCGCGCGCTGCTGGCCGTCACGGATATGACACAGGGCCGTCTTATCGACGGTCAATGTCCAATAATCGCTCCGAAACTGCTGGTAACACGCGCGATTGGCGCCAAAGCGTGGCCTTTTGCGCGCATTATTGGGCGCAGCAGCCGCGCGCACTCGGGATCGTCATCGCGCTCACGCTGGTGATGGTGGTGGCAGAAGTGTTTATTCCAGTGGCCGCCGGCCGTCTGGTCGATGCGCTGGGCGAAACGGCGCGGCAGGGTGCTGCCGGTGCCGGCGCGGCCGCGGCCAGCGATGCGGCCGCTTGGGCACTGGGCCTGCTGACCGGGGTCATGGCGCTCTACCAGCTGCTCAATTATGCGGGCGGGCTGGTGTGGAACCAGGTCGCGGCGCGCTCCATGAGCGGGCTTCTTGATGACGGTTTCGCCCGCATCCAGCATTTCTCGTCTGATTGGCACGCCAACACGTTCGCGGGCTCGACGGTGCACAAGCTTACCCGGGGCAAATGGTCCTACGATCATATTTCCAACATCCTGATCCGGCAGTTTCTGCCGCTGTCGCTGGCCATATTGGGCCTGGCCGGCGTCATGCTGGTGCGCTTCCCCACCGTCGGGCTGTTGTTTTTCACCATGGTCATCGTCTATCTCGCGGCTTCGGTGACGCTCGCCATCAAATGGGTGCGCCCGGCCAATGTGCGCGCTGCGGCGGCTGACAGCCAGATCAGCGGATCGGTTGCCGACGCCGTCTCCAACAACGCGGCCGTCAAGGCCTTTGGCGCCGAAGCGCGCGAGGAAGCCCTGTTCCGCAGGATCACCAGCCGCTGGCGCGAACTGGCGCTGGTGTCGTGGACGCGCGGCCAGAACATGTCGCTTATTCAGCATGGGCTGTGGCTTGCGCTGCAAGCTGGCATGCTGGCGCTGCTCATCGGTCTCGCCCAGCGCGGCGCGGCCACGCCCGGCGATGTCGCCTTTGTCATCACCGCGTGTTTCCAGCTCGGCGGCAGCCTGCGCCAGGTGGGTGACCATATCCGCACCTTGCAGCGCGCCAGCGCCGAGCTTGCCGATCTCGTCGAGTTCAAGACCGCGCCGCTCGGGGTTGCCGATGCCGCCGCCGCGCCGCCGCTGGTCATCGGCACCAGCCGTGGGCGCGGTGAAATCATTTTCGACAATGTGCGTTTCGCCTATGCCGGCCAGGGGCCGGACCAGCCGCCGCTGTATGACGGCTTTGATCTGCGCATCGCGCCGGGCGAGAAGGTCGCGCTGGTTGGTCCGTCCGGTTCGGGCAAATCCACCTTCGTCAAGCTGATCCAGCGGCTGTATGACTGCAACGAGGGCACAATCTGGATTGACGGGCAAGACATCTCGCTGGTGCAGCAGGCCAGCCTGCGCCGATCGGTCTCGATCGTGCCGCAGGAACCGGCGCTATTTCACCGCAGCCTGGCTGACAATATCGCCTATGCGCGGCCCGATGCCAGCCACGCGGACATCGTCGCCAGCGCCCGGCGCGCGCATGCGCAGGAGTTCATCGACCGGCTGCCGCTCGGCTACAAGACGCTGGTGGGTGAGCGCGGCGTGAAATTGTCGGGCGGGGAGCGTCAGCGTGTCGCCATCGCCCGCGCCTTTCTGGCCGATGCCCCCATCGTGGTGTTCGATGAAGCCACCTCCAGCCTGGACACGGTGACCGAACGGCTAATCCAGGGCGCGATGGCGGAATTGATGGCCGGGCGCACAACGATCATCGTGGCGCACCGATTGTCCACGGTGCGCGATGCCGATCGGATTTTGGTGTTCGATCGGGGCCGGATCGTCGAGCAGGGCAGCCATGCCGAATTGCTGGCGCGTCCGGGCGGCGCCTATGCCCGCCTGCACGAAGTCGAGGATGAATGGGCCTATATCGGCTGATCAGCCAAAGCGCCCCAGCGTCGGCAATTTCTGGCCAGCCAGCGGCCCGGTGAGCAGATGCACGCCCGACAGCGACGGCACGCTGACCTTGCCGTCCGGCCCTTCGAACACCAGCCCGCGGCCATGGCTGAGCGCGAAGCGGCGGCCCGGCCGCGGGTTCAGTACCGGCGTGATGATGCGCTGGCCATATTGGACATGGTGGGAAATATCCCAATGCGGCGGCGTGCCAGGCGCCAGCACATTCAGCCAGCAATGCCCGGTGGGATGCTGCTGGCGGCCAACGGCGATATGGCCGCCGATCACATAGGCCGCGGCAATCCCGGCGGCGCGCAGCGCGGCGACGGCGGCGGTGTGCATGTCCACGCAGGTGCCCGGCGTCAGGCCGCAGGCCAGTGCCGGCATCGCCGTGTCGTCGGCGCCCAGTGCCTGCTCCCGCCGGCCATAATCGAAATGATCGGCAACGAACTGGATGACGGCGCGGCAGCGTTCCGCCGGCTCTGCGCCCAGATCGAGCCCGGCAATCTGGGCGGCCAGCGCCGGCGAAGCGCGGTCGAATTGCGAAGTGCCCGGCACAAATGCGGCTGCCGGCAAGCCTTGACCTTCGGGCTCAAAGGCGTGGCGCACCCGCACCACATCGCCAGCCGTCAAGCGCAGCAGCCAGGCCGATGTGCGGCCATCCGCATCGCGGATCACGCGTTCCGGCACCGCGCCGTCAAAATCGGTTTGCAGCACCCGCTGCTCGTGGGTTTCGGGCGGCACCGGATACAGGGCGTGGCCATCGTAGGGGACCGGATCGGACAGGAAGGTTTCGAAATGTTCCACCATCATGCCCGCCTCAGCGCTGCGACCAGTGCGGCCACGCCGGCCGCCACCGGGCCATCGTTGCTCACCTGCGCCACGTCTGCGCCGCTCACGATGTGCTCGGCGGCGCGCGCCACGCGGGCTTCGATCTCGGTGGTGGTTTCGCGGCCACGTGCCGCCAGCCGGGCGCGCAGCAGGGCGGGCGGCGCGTTGATGGCCACCACGCGCACCGGCGCCAGCCGCGCCCGCGCAAAATCCAGCGTCGCGCGTGAACCATTGGCGATCACGTGCACGCCGGCTTCGCGCCGGGCCTGAAGCGCAGCGGGCAGGCCGTAGCTCAGGCCGTGCGCCGTCCAATCCAGCAGATAGCCGCCCTCCGCCTTGATGCGGTCAAATTCGGCCTGGCTGATGCTGCGGTGGTTTTCGCCATCGGGATCGGGATCGCGGGTGATATCCCGCCGCGCAAACACGAACGCCGGATCATCGGCCATGGCATCCCGCGCGCCAGCCAGCAGCGTGTCCTTGCCCACCCCTGACGGGCCGACCACCAGGATCAGGTCACCGATCATGCGCTGCGACTAGAGATGTTTTTCGACAAATTTGTCAGCATCGAGCGCGCGAAAATCGGCTAGCGCTTCCGCGAGGCGCTCATGCTCCCAATCCCACCACGCCAGTTCCAGCAGGCCCTGCTGCACGGCGGTCGGAAAACGCTCGCGAATCGGCTTGGAGGGCACGCCGCCAACGATGGTGAACGGCGCCACATCCTTTGAGACCACGGCGCCCGCGCCAATCACCGCGCCGGTGCCGACCGTCACGCCGGCCAGAACGGTGGCGCCGTGGCCGATCCACACATCATGGCCGATGTGGACATGATCGGCGCGCCGCCAATCGAAAAATTCATCGTCATCGCTGGTGCCCAGTTCATAGGATACCGAACGATAGGTGAAATGGTGCAGCGCGGCCTTCCAGGTCGGGTGGTTGCCCGGATTGATGCGGGTATCGCGGGCAATCGAGCAGAATTTGCCGATCGTGGCATAGGCGCTGCTGCTGTCGGTAACGATATAGCTGTAGGCGCCCATTTCGGTTTCCATCAGCGAGGTGCGGCCGCCAACGCGGGTCCATGGCCCCAATATGCAATCATGCACATGCGCTTCGGCGGCGATGGCGGGGGCGGATGCCGGGCGGACGGCGGCAGGATCGGCCTGAAAGCGGCCGATATATTCATAGCCGGGCGGCAGGGCGCGCGCAGCCAGCCGGCCGCTCACGCCACGGCTTCCAGCATCCGGGCCGAGCGCTGGTCATGATCATGCGCCTCGATAACGTGCCGGCCGTAAATCTGGTCGATCACGCAGGATTTCAGCGCATCGGGCGGGCCATCGAACACCACCCGGCCAGCCGCCATGGCGATGATGCGCGGGCAATAGCGCCGCGCCACATCCAGCGCATGCAGATTGACCAGCACGGTGATCTTGCGGTCCCGGTTGATCTGCGCCAGCGTTTCCATAACGGTTTGCGCATTGGCGGGGTCCAGCGAGGCGATGGGTTCATCGGCCAGGATGATATCCGGTGTTTGCATCAGGGTGCGGGCGATGGCGACGCGCTGTTGCTGGCCGCCAGACAGGGTAGCGCAGCGCTGCAAGGCGGCATCGGCCATATCCAGCGCATGCAGTTCCATGATTGCCCGCGCGCGCTCGGCCGGCGGGAACATCTTGAACAGCGGCGCCAGTCCGCGATTGCGGTTGAGGCTGCCAGTGAGCACGTTGGTGAGCACATCCAGCCGGGGCGACAGGTTGAACTGCTGAAACACCATCCCGCAGCGCGCGCGCCATTCGCCCAGCGCCTTGCCGTTCAACTGGCTGACCGGCTGGCCATGCCACAGGATTTCGCCCGACGAAGGCTCGCACAGGCGGTTGATCAAGCGCAGCAACGTCGATTTGCCGGCGCCGGAGCGGCCGATGATGCCGACCATCGATCCCGCCGCGATTTGCAGCGACACATTGTCCACGGCAACATTGCTGCCGAATTTCTTGCTGAGCGACCGAATTTCAAGCACGGCATTTCCCCATCCGCCACATGCGTAGTCTAGGGATGCTCCGTGATGTTATTGTTACGGGGCGGCACCAGTGAGCCATCGGGCGGCAACGCCGCGGCACTGCGTGGACCCGGTTGCCACCCTGGCCTCCACGATGCAGCGATATTGGCGGCTATGATCAGCGCCGCGCCGGCAAAAATGGCCGGGCCGGGCACTTCGCCAAAGGCCACAAAGCCCAGCACCGCGCCGGTGACCAGCCGCAGATAATCCAGCGGGGCAAGCGCGCTGACATCGCCCAGACGCCACGCGGTAAGCATCACCGCCTGCATCGCGATTGCCACCAGCCCGACACTGAGCAAGATCAGCCAATCACCCGGCTGCGGCGCTGTCCACCACCACAGCGCCAGCGGCAGCGCCAGCACGGATTGGCCAACCGCGCCCCAGAACATCAGCGTGAGCGTGTCGGCCTCGCGGGTCAACTTCTTGATGACGATCGTCGATGCGGCAAAGCAGGCCGCGCTGCCCAAGGCCAGAAAACTGTTTGGATCGAATGTGTTGCCGGCCTGAAAACCCGGCCAGAAGATGATGAGCACGCCGATCATGCCCAGCAGCATCGCCGCCCAGCGCCGCCAGCCAACCCGTTCGCGTAGCACGGCCGCTGCCAGAACGAGCACGATGAAACCCTTGGTAAAGCTGAGCGATTGCGCCTGCGCGATCGGCAGCGCGGCAATGGCGGCGATGCCCATGGCCTGGCCGCCAAAGGCCAGCAAGGACCGGCCGACCAGCTTGATCGGCGTGCCCGATACGCGCGGCACCGACCGCCGCCGCAACGCCAGCGGCGCAAGCACCAGCGCCATCACAGCGCCGCGGGCCAGCATGATCTGGAACGGCCCATAATCCAGGCTGAGCGTTTTGATCAGCCAGAGCATGGCGGTGGAAATCAGCACGCCGGCCAGGAAAAAGCCCGCCGCCTTGCGGTTGTCCGGCAGCGGAACAGCCATGGCGCTTCCGTCTACAAATTGATGATTTGTCAAAGTATTTTCCCTGCGCGGCAATCGTAAAGCCGATATGCTGTGCGAAGTGTTTTGGCGTGAGGAAAAACGCCGGCAATGGAGACGAGACGTGGCACGGGTTCTGGTGACGGGAAGCCTGGGCTGGGATGTGCCGCTGTGGCTGGACGCGCCGCTGAAATCCGGTGGCCGCATTTCCGCGCGCAGCTTGCCACCGCAAAATGGTGGCACGGCGCTGCCCGGTCGTCTGGGCGGCGGCGCGGCCAATATTGCATCGGCGCTGACACTGGCCGGCCACGAGGTGCTGGTGGTTGGCCGGGTGGGCCAGGATGCCGCTGGCCAGTATATTTTCTATGCGCTGGATGCACGCGGCCTGTCGCTGGACGGCATTCGAGTCGATTCCGCGCCAACACCGTCGCTGCAGATCCTGATCGAGCCATCCGGGGAGCGGACGATATTGGGCATCGGCGGCAAGCGTGCGTGGCAGCGATGGGCGATGGCTGCCGAACTGGTGCAACGCTTTGCGCCCGATGCGCTGATCTTGCGGTCATCGGTGCCGGCGCTGCCGGGCGGTGTGGGCCTGTGCAAGGGCCGGCTGGTGGTGGCGCATATGCCGTGGCTGGGGGACCGGCCGGACCGGGTTGATGTGGCGGTGGGATCGGTGGACGATCTGGGCAGCGATGCATGGGATCAGCCACACAGCGCGGCAGCAGCGGTGTTTGGCGCGGTGGAGTGGGGCGTGGTCACTGCCGGCGCGGCCGGTGCGCGCGCCGGCCGCGCCGACACCATGATCGAAGAACCGGCAGTGCCGGCCACGGTGGTGGATGCCACGGGGGCCGGCGATATCTTCATTGCCGGGCTGACCGACGCGCTGCTGGCTGATGCCGCGCCGGCGCGGGCCCTGGCCCATGCCTGCCTATGGGCAGCGGCGGCCGTGAGCATGGAAGGATCGGCGCCGGAACGAGGCGCGCCGGGATTTTGCCGCTTCACCCGCTGATCAAGTGGCCGCGGATGCGTTCGGAAAGCATATCGAGCAGCATGACGCAGATGACATAGGCGATGACGATCCATGCCACTTCGTTGAAGGCGAAAATGCGGATACGCTCCTCCAGCTCGAAGCCGATGCCGCCGGCCCCCACAATGCCGAGGATTGCGGCATTGCGGAAATTGGATTCCAACACATACAGGGTCTGGCTGGCCATAACGGGGAGCACTTGCGGCAGCAGGCCAAAGCGGATGGCCGCCGCGCCGCCGCCGCCGGCCGCCCTGATGCCTTCCTGCGGGCGCGTGTCAGCGTTTTCGAGCGCTTCGGCATAAAGCTTTGCCAGACGCGGCAGATCCGACAGCGCCAGCGCCAGCACACCGCCAAATGGCCCCAGCCCGAACGCCACGATCAGCACCAAAGCCCACACCAGCGCCGGAACACCGCGAAACACATCGAATGCGCGCCGGATCAGAAAATGAAAAACTGGCTGACGCACCAGCGTCTTGGCACCCAGCAGCCCCAGCGGCAGCGCCGCGATCACGGCCAGCGCCGTGCCGGCGAGCGCCATGGCAAATGTGTCTGCCAGCGCGCCCAGTATCCGCAGCTCGCCGCCATTGGCCGTTGGCGGAAACATCACTGCCAGAAATGTCAGCAGCTTGGCAAAGCCGTTGCCGAAGCTGGCCGGCGTCAGGCCGACATTCACGCACATGGCTGCAAATCCGGCTGCCAGCAATACTATGCCGCCCATCCGCAACAGCCGGCGCAGCGGGGCCGGGCGCAAGATATCTGGCGCAATCAAAAGCGCCTGCGCCATCGTGTCAGCCGGTGTCATTTCGCCCTACCCGTACTCGTGCTCACGCCCGTATCAATGCCCATCAGCCGATCGCGGACGGCTTCGGACACCAGATCGATCATGAAGATCAACGCCACGATCATGAACAAAATGGCCAGATAGGTATCAAATTGGGTCCAGGTGATGGCGCGCGACAATTCGATGCCGATGCCGCCCGCACCCACCACACCAAGCGCCGCCGCGCCGCCAACATTCACCTCAAGGCGCAGCAGCGCGTAAGATGCATGGTTGGGCAGCACCTGCGGCAGCATGCCAAAGCGCATTTGCGCCCACCAATTGCCGCCGGCTGCCTTGATGGCTTCCAGCGGGCGCATATCGATGTTTTCATTGGCTTCGGCAAACAGCTTGCCCAAGCTGGCCGTGGTGCCGAGCGTGATGGCAATCACGCCGGGCAGGGGGCCGATGCCGAACGCCGCGACCAGAATGAGCGCCACGATCAGATCGGGCAGGGTGCGCGCCACCTCCAGGGTGCGGCGGGTCAGCCAGAACAGCCATGGGGCCGGCGACAGGTTCTTTGCCGCCAGCAGCGACGCAAACAAGCCGCCGATGGCGCCAAACACCGTGGCGACGATGGCGATCTGCACGGTTTCCCACAGCAGCGCCAACCAGCGCGGCCAATCATAATACCAGGCCAGCAGCGACCCCGGCGTTTGCGTGCCGGCCAGCAGCACATCGGCACGCAGCACGGGCACCAACCGATCGATCAACGCGGCAATGCGCCCAAGCGGATCGCCGCCATGATCGCCATCGAAAAAGCCGCTGACCTGAAAGGACACGCCAAGCACCACCGACAGCAGGACCATGACCACGCCCTGTTGCAGCCGCTGCCGCCGGAGCAGGCTGGCGCGGCGCGCTTCGAAGGCGGCGAGCAGGGCTGCTTCGTTGCCTGCTGGCGGTGCATTCGGGCCAGTGATTGGTCCGGGTCCGTAATCGGGGCTGCGCACTGGTCAACGCGCTCCTGTCAACAGCGCGCTGGCTTCGGCCGGATCGAGCGCCATTGCCGGCGGCACTGCACGGGCAATGAAGGGCATTGCGGCCGGCGCCTCGAAATGCAGGGCGATGTGAATGCCCACCAATTGGTGACGTTCGCCGTCGGTCATGCGGCGCGCCGCCACAAAGGCGCGCGTTGCTGCCGGGCGGCCGCTCCAGATTTCGATCAGGTCGGCGCAGGGATCAACCTTGGGATCAAAGCTGCGGCAGGCGCGCTGGCGGGCGCCGGCCGTAACCACCAGCAAATCGCCGCGCCCGGCCCGCAAGGCGGCGAAACCGGCCTTGTCGCCCGTTTCCACCACCAGCGGCTTGAAGCTTTTTACGGGTGCACCGGCATCAGCCAGCGCCTGCATCGGCACATCCTTGCTTGCAGGCGCGGTGCCGGCCACGATCGGCGTCGCCCCCGTCAATGCCGCCAGGGTTCGGGCAGCGGATGTTTTGCGCACCAGAGCAACCGTGAGCACCCGGCCGGTATCAGTGCTGACCCGTCCGGCCAGAACGGCGCGCGCGCTGGTTTTGATGGCAGCGAATGCGGCCCGGTCCAGCACCACCATATCGGCCTCACCGGCTTGCAACGCAGCTGCGGCGGCGGCGGCCGTATCGGCCGCGCACAGGCGCACGGGGCGCGCCAGCCGCTGCGCAAGATGCGCGCGATAGGCTTCGGCAGCGCCAGTGGCGGCGCATCCGGTCAAGCCGGCATCGGGCACCATGATCCGAAACGGCGCTGCTGCTGGCGTCTGCGCCGCGGCCTGTGCCGTGG
>NZ_JBBATR010000032.1:6164-14025 GCF_040398645.1 Sandarakinorhabdus sp. | reverse complement strand
ACCATGATCCGAAACGGCGCTGCTGCTGGCGTCTGCGCCGCGGCCTGTGCCGTGGTCATCATGGCGAAGGCCACTAATGCAGATTTGATCACTGGCCGCCTCCCGTTGCATTGCTGCGGCGGCTGCTCACTTCGGCGTTGCGCATTGCCACGATATCTTTGTAATCACTCGGCTGCATCGGTTTCATGTCGCTGCCGTCACCCAGGCCGAGTTCGTGCCAGATTTCGGGATCGTCATAGGCCATGGATGCCAGCGCGCCGCGCAGCGTGTCTCGAAATATCTGCGGGCGATCGGTGCGGATCACATAGGGCGAATTGGGAATGGGGCCCGCGCTCCAGAGGATGCGGAAATCTTCCAGTTTGAGCATGCCGCGCTGCGCCAGCGTATGGATTGATCCGGTGGTGAAGCCAGTTGCCGGCGTGCCGCCGCTGGCCACCATGAACACGGCATCGAACTGCCCATTCTGCAGGGCCAGCACGCCTTGCGTGTGGCCGCCGGTGATGGCCGATTTGCCGAAATATGTGTCCGGCTTGATGCCCTGGCGCTGCAACGCGTAGCGCGGATAAAGATAGCCCGATGCCGAATTGAAATCGACATAACCCACGGTTTTGCCGCGCAAATCGGCAAGCGTGCGATAGGGGCTGTCGGCGCGCACGACGATGGTGGAATAATAGCCCCAACTGCCTTCGGAGGTGCGCGGCACCAGGATCGGCGCGACCTTTTCGCCCATCTGGGCGCGGGCATTGGCATAGGCCGCCGGGCCCATGGTGGCCATTTCCAGTTGCCCGGATGCCATGGCCTGGATGATGCCGTTGTAATCAGCCGCTTGAAACACCTTGACCGGCAGACCGGTGGAATTTGTGATGTAGGCCTGATAGGATTTCAGCCGGGCCAGTGCTGCCTCGCTGTCCTCACTGGCGTTGGCGCCGATGCGGATCTGTCCCATCTCTTTGCGCCAGCCCGACAAATTTGGATCGGCGGCTCTTTCGCCGCACGCGCCAAGCGCCAGCAGCGCGGCCAATCCGACCGCCAATCCGATCCATCGCATGCACACCATCATATCCCCCTTTTGACGACGATAGCCCATGGTCATGACAAGCCCGCGACGCCGGCCGGCTCCGCGACGGGCAGCATGGCCTGCACCAGCCGGGCCATGGCTGCATCGGCTTCGCTGCGGCTGTTGCAGTGATGCAGCCTTGCCCCCAGCGCCGCCTGTGCCTGGCCGGCAAATTTCAGGCGATTGGGCGCGTGATGATCCCATGCCCAGCGAATGGGATGATCGCGCCGCAGCAGCCGTGACCAGCTCTCATGGCAGCCCGGAAACACCTCCTGATCGCCCGCCGCCCGCCGCAGCGAACGATTGATCACCTGCGCCATCACCTGCCAGCGCGGCAGATCAAGCCACACCAGATCCGTAAGCCGCGGCAGGATGATTGGCCGGGTCTTTGAATAGCCGCCAGACACGACCCAGTTGCCACGGGCGGTGGCGGCATCGACATCGGCCAGAAATGCCTCTGGTTCGTGCGTGTGCCGATCATGCCAGCCGGGGCGCCAGTTGATCAGATCCAGTTCGTGCCACGCGATCCCGGTGTGCGCTGCCAACTGCTGGGCGAAGGTGGACTTGCCCGAACCGCTGGTGCCGATCACCAGCACCCGCAAGGCAGGGCCCGCCCCGGCATCGCTGTGGGCGGTCTTAGTCGTTGGCACGGACGCCGAACACGTACGGGAGGCCGAAATTATCCGGTTCGAACGAAAGTTCACTGGTGCCCTGAAATCGCAAACCGCGTTCAAGCACCTCGCCGTGCCTGCGCACCAGCGGCAAGTCAGAAAACAGGATTATGGCAAAGCAAGTCACAGACAGAAGCAATCCCGACACGGCGACCTCGGCCGGAACGCCTTCCGGAAGATAGTAACCGGGACTGCGCAGCACGCCCATCGGGGCTATGATCGGTTTGTGTCTCTGCCGTTTCGCAAACAAGACAGTTTGGTGAAGTTGTTCTGACAAGCGCGGCACTTGTTGGAAAACTGGCAGCGGGTTAGGCCGTTGCCGGTTACCAGTTTCGGTTACCGCGTTTGCGAACCAAGAGCCTTGTCCAGCCGGGCCACAACTGCATCGATCTGGCGGCGCAAATCCGCCAGCCGCTCCCTGGGATGGTTGCCGATCTTACCGTCATATTCATCGGTCTGGCTGCGCAGATAGCGCACATGGTTATCAAGGCCGGGCGGGCTGTAGCGCACCGGCGGCGCAATCAGCGCATCTGCGATCGGTTGCAGCGCAGCCAGCCTCGCCGCATCCGGCTCTTGCTTCAGCGCTACCAGCCCGGCCTTGACGCGCGCCACGGCGGCGGTGGTATCTGCCTCAAGGCGCAGCACGGCCAGATTGTGCTGATATTGCTCGTTCAGGTCGCTGTTGGTGACGCCGGTGGCCAGCACGCGCGGATCGGCGACCAGTTTCAGCGGCTGCATCGTCTTCACGGTGCCGGCCTGCAGCACCACCGTGTAATCGCCGGGCGGCACCACTGGCCCCACTGGCGCCCGCCCGCCGGCGGGGGCTGCGGGTTGGACCTGGCCGCTATGGCGCAAGTTCCACGTAAAGCGGTGGAAGCCTGGCGTGTTGTTGAGCTTGGTCGGGTAAGTGGGCCGATAGCGATAGCCACCGCCGGCGCGCGGCTGCGCTCCGTCGCTGCTGAAGCTTCTTATGGTCTGCCCAGCGGCATCGACGATGCTGATGGTGAGCGGCGCGCCGGCAGCGCTGGCCGGAACGATGTATTCGATCTGCGCGCCGGGCAGTTTGTAATCCGGGCCTTCGCTGGCCGGGCCGCCCATGTCGGCGCTGGCGCTGATGCGGGTGGCAATGGCCGGTGTGAACAACTGCGGCACCGCAGTGGCGCCTGAGGATTGGCGCAGCGCACCGAGATTGTCCAATATGTAAAAGCCGCGGCCTTGCGTGGACATCACCAGATCGCCGTGCGCCAGCCTGATGTCCGTCACCGGAACGACCGGCAGATCATTTTGAAAACGCTGCCACTGCCCGCCGCGATCGAACGACACGTAAATGCCGAATTCGGTGCCGGCAAACAGCAGGCCCGGGCGCTGCGGATCTTCGCGCACCACCCGGGTTGGCTCGTCGGCGGCGATGCCGTTGCGGCCGTCGGTCAGCTTCGTCCAGGTCTGCCCATAATCGTCGGTGCGGTAGATATAGGGCGCGAAATCACCGAGCAGATAGCGATTGAGCGCCACATAGGCGGTGCCGGCGTTGCGCACGCCGGGTTCGATATTCTGCACGCGGCCGCCGGGCGGCAGGCTCTTGGGGGTGATATTCTTCCAGCTCTTGCCGCCGTCCTGCGTGACATGCAGCAGGCCATCGTTGGAGCCGGTCCAGATCACGCCGGGCTTCACTTGGCTTTCGCGGATGGCATAGAGGGTCGAATAGACCTCCTCGCCAGTGGCATCGATGGTGATCGGATCGCCCGATGCCATTTGGCGTTCCGGTGGATTGGCCGTGAGATCCGGGCTGATCACCTCCCAATTGACGCCGCCATCCCTGGTCCGGTGCAAGAATTGCGAGCCATAATAGACCGTCATCGGTTCAACCGGGGACACTTCCATTGGCGCCACGCGCTGGAAGCGGAAGCGCAAGTCCTTGGGATTGCTGCCGTACAGGGACTCGCTGCCGATCCAATATTGCTGCTCATTCATGTTGGTGCGCAGATCGACGCGGCTGAATTGCCCCTTGCAGCCGCCCCACACCACCAGCGGATCGTCGATCTTGGGGATGGTCGGGCCGGTTTCGCAGCCGGGGCCGATCTTGTAGGCTTGGCCGTCGCCCAGCGGCTGCGACGGCACGATTACCGTCGTGTTGTCCTGCTGCGCGCCATAGAGGCGGTAGGGAAATTGATTGTCCACCGCGACTTGGTAAAGTTCCGATGTGGGCTGGTTGGACTGGACCGACCAGGTCTTGCCGCCGTCCAGCGAGACATTGGCGCCGCCATCATTGGATTGCACCATGATCTGCGAATTGCCGGGATTGATCCACACATCATGATTGTCGCCGTGCGGCGTCTGCTGCTCCACGAAGCTCTTGCCGGCGTCGGTTGATTTGAACCAGTCTTCATTGCCAACCAGCACGACATCGGCATTGCCCGGATCAACGCCGAGCGTGGTGTAGTAAAATGGCCGCGTGGTCAGCCGGCCTTCGCCATTGACCAGCCGCCAGCTTTTGCCGTGGTCGTCCGAACGGTACAGGCCGCTGCCCGGCTTGGCTTCGATCAGCGCATACAGCCGGCCCGGCGCGGCGGCGCTCACGCCAATGTTGGCGCGGCCGAACAGGCCGGTCGGCAGGCCGCCGGCCAGTTTCGTCCAGCTGTCGCCGCCATCGGATGATTTATAGAGGCCGCCGTCAGTGCTGCCCGACGTGATCGTCCACGGCCGCCGGATGCCGTGCCACATGGCGGCATAGAGCGTCTTTGGATCATCCGCCTGAAATTCCAGATCGGCCGCGCCAAGGGTTTCGTTCAAATACAGGATCTTGGTCCAGGTCTTGCCGCCGTCGCGGGTGCGATAGACGCCGCGATCGGCGGAATATTTGAACGGGTTGCCGGTTGCGGCCACAAAGACTTCGTCGGGGTTGGCCGGGTTGATGCGGATGGTGGAAATCTGGCCAACGTCGCGCAGGCCGATGAATTGCCAGCTCTTGCCGGCGTCCACCGATTTGTACACGCCGCGCCCGATCGAGACATTGCTGCGGATTTTGGATGATCCGGTCCCGGCATAGATGATGCCGGGATTGCTGCCCGCCACCGCCACAGCGCCCATCGAACCCACGGCGATCTGGCCATCGGTAAGGTTTGACCAGCTATGCCCGGCATCGGTGGTGCGCCACACGCCGCCGCCCACCGTGCCCATGTAGAATGTGTGGGGCTGCGACGGCACGCCGGTCACCGTGGTGGCCCGCCCGCCGCGCCAGGGGCCAACCTGCCGGAAATGATGGCCAGACAGCAGGGCCGGATCATAGGCCTGCGCTGGAGCCTGCGCGCAAACGGCGCTCGCTGCGGTTGCCAGCAGCAGCGCCAATGTGATGCGAATAACAGCTTGGTTCACTTCAGGCCCCCTCAGGAATGCGCGGCGCGGCGGCCCGCAACGTGCCGATATTGGCGGTCATTTGCAGCCGGGGCAATCGGCATTGCATCACCACCGCATGCCGCACCAGCCCGCCGTTTGCGGCGGCCCGGCCCGCTGGTGGCTGCCTTAACCCGGGCAGGCTGCCGCCGTTCAGTAAATCGAACTGAAATGCTTAGCCAGAAGAAGGCAAAAACCATGTCGATCCGCACCAAGGGTATCATCATCGTCGCGGCAATCGCGTTTGCCATGTGCTTTGCGGTGTTCGTCAATCTCAGGGCATTTGATCAGGTGCGCTTTGGCGGCGAGATCGACAGCCAGTACCGCGATCTGAATGGCATGTTGGCGGATACCATGCCGTCGCCGATCTTTGTGGTTGAACCCTATCTGCAGGCCACTCGCGCTATTGCCGAAAACGGCACAGCCGGCCGCGGCAGCGGGGCCTATGAAACAAGCATCCGGCGTATGGAAGCCAAGCATCGCGACAATGTGCGCAAATGGGCCGGCGCCAATCTGCCGCCGGCGATCAAGGCCGAATTGGGCCGCATCAGCGCGACCACGGATCGGTTTTTCGACGAGATGAACAGCAGTTTCCTGCCGGCCTTGCGGCGCGGCGACCGTGCCGCCGCCGCCGCGAGCCACGGGCGGCTGGGCACGCTGTTCGAGCAGCATCGCGCAGATATTGACCGAATGGTGTCGGGGCTGGGCCGTGATGCACAGGCTGTGCAGATCGTCAGCGGCGGCCAGATCGACAATACCAAATCGTTTCTGGTCGTCGTCGCCGTGCTCAAGGTGCTGACGCTGCTGATTGCCGCCGCTTATTTGTACTGGTCCGTGCTCAAGCCGCTCGGGCGAACCGCAGATTCAGTACGACGCATGGCTGACGGCGATTATGATGTTGATGTCGGCGATGCTGGCCGCCGTGATGAAATCGGCACGATGATCAACTCGATTGCGGTGTTCCGCGACACTGGCAAGGCCAAGCTCGCCAGCGATGCTGCGCAGCAGCAGGTGGTGGATGAACTGGCGGCGGCGCTGGCGGCGCTGGGGGCTGGCGACCTGACCTACCGCGTGAAAGTGCCGTTCCCGGCCGGTTACGAAGCGTTGCGGACCAGCTTCAACACCACGGTGGATAATTTGCAGGATCTGCTGGCTAGTGTTGCCGGCTCGGCTGCCAGCGTTTCCACCGGATCGGCGGAAATCCGCGCGGCATCGGACGATCTGGCAGCACGCACTGAACAGCAGGCCGCCAGCCTGGAAGAAACAGCGGCAGCGATGAGCCAGGTAACGCTGCTGGTGCGCGACACAGCGCGCGGTGCCAAGGATTTGAATCAGTCGATTTCCGCTGCCCACCGCGAGGCCAGCGACGGCGGCGCCATCGTTGGCCGCGCCAAAGCCGCAATGGACGGCATTGCAAGATCATCTTCGGAAATTGCCGAAATCACCAGTGTTATCGATGGAATCGCGTTTCAGACCAATCTGCTGGCATTGAATGCCGGGGTCGAGGCGGCGCGCGCTGGCGAAGCGGGCAAGGGTTTTGCGGTGGTCGCCAACGAAGTGCGCGCACTGGCCCAGCGATCAGCCGAAGCCGCCAAAGATATCAAGGCACGCATCGTCAACAGTGCCGCCGAAGTATCGGGCGGCGTGGCGCTCGTAACGGAAGCCGGGGCCGTGCTGCATCGGATCGTCGGGCAGGTGGGTGCCATCAGCACCAGCGTTGCAGCCATTGCGGCCGCCGCCGAAAATCAGGCGGGCAGCCTGCAGCAAGTGAATGGCGCGGTAAGCGACATGGACAAGATGACCCAGCAAAACGCAGCGATGGTCGAAGAAAGCACGGCCGCAGCGCGCAGCCTGACGGGCGAAGCGCAGCAACTGGCCATGCTGGTCGGCCGCTTCAAGATCGAACGCGGCGCGCCCGGGCGCGCATTGCCGCAGCCAAGGCGGCCGGCTCAGCCGGAACGGCGGCAGATGCTGCGCGCCATCGGCAACACCGCGCTAAAGGCACCAGCCGATGATTGGTCGGAATTCTGAGCAAACAGGCGATAAGCCAGCAAGGAATCAGTGATGATCCGCATTGAACTGCCGGCTGACATGGGCCGCGACGCTGCTGTCACCCTGGCCCACTCGTTGGCAGCCGCCGGCACCGGCGCCGTGCTGAACGGCACCAGCGTGACACGGATCGGGCAAATCGGGCTGCAAGTGCTGGCGGCGGCGCACCGCGATACTGGCGCGGCGCTGGAGGCAGCATCCCCGGCGCTTGCCGAGGCTTTGGCCACCGCCGGGCTTGGCTGGCTGATCGAAGGGGCACCGGCATGAGCCCCGAAGACCTGCAGAACATCTTTTTTCTGGAATGTGACGAGGCGCTTGGCCAGGCCGAAACCGGCCTGCTGGACTTGGCGGCGGGCACTCATGACAGCGAAACGGTGAATGCCATTTTTCGCGCTGTCCATTCGATCAAGGGCGGCGCTGGCGCGTTCGGCCACGGCCCGTTGCAGGCATTTGCGCACAATTTTGAAAATCTGTTGTCGCTGGTGCGTGATGGCAGCCGCGACGCTGATGCGGCGCTGGTGCGCCTGTTGCTGACGGCGTGCGACATGTTGGCCGATCATGTCGCGTCGATCCGCGGCAACGGCCCGCTGCCAGATGACGCCGCGATGCGGGCGCGGCTTGATCTGGAGGCGCATTCACCGCCAGCAGCCAGCGCGCCAGCAGCCAGCGCGCCAGCAGCCAGCGTGCATTCTTT
>NZ_JBBATR010000032.1:0-6064 GCF_040398645.1 Sandarakinorhabdus sp. | reverse complement strand
CGCCAGCAGCCAGCGCGCCAGCAGCCAGCGCGCCAGCAGCCAGCGTGCATTCTTTCGATCTTGATGCGTTGCTGGCCACGTTGTCGGCTGCACCCGCAGCGCCCGAGCCAGCCGCCAGCCAGCCAGCCCAATGGCTGGTGCAGGTAACGCCGCGTGATGCCGCACTGGCCAATGGCGGGGAGCCGTTGCTGTTGCTGCGGGAACTGCGGCACCTGGGCGGCCGGATGACGTGCGATTTGAGCGGACTGCCGCCGTTGGCCTTGCTGGATGTTCCCCGGGCATGGCTGCGCTGGGATGTGCACTTGCCCGGCAGCGTTGCCCGCGCCGACATCGAGGAGATTTTCGATTTCGCTGGGGACAGCATCGATGTGCGCATTGCAACGTCAGTGCCCGCAGACGCCCTGGAAAGCGCGGGCGTGGCGGTAGCGGCAATTGTTGCCGCCCCGGCAGCCAGCACCGAAACCGGCGGGCCTGAATTGGCCGCACCCCAGCCGCCAAGCCCCGCAGCATCGGCAGTGTCGCTGCGCGCTGCGGCGGCGCAGACCATTCGAGTCGATCTTGGCAAGCTGGAGCGGCTGTTCGATACGGTTGGCGAACTGGTAATTGCGCAGGCCATGCTGGCGCAACATCTGGCCGATCAGCCGCCCGCGACGCTGGAATGCCTTGGCCTTCTCGATACGCTCACCCGCGATCTGCAGGACAATGTCATGGCCATTCGCGCGCAGCCGGTGGCGGCAGTGTTCAACCGGATGCCTCGGCTGGTGCGGGAGCTTGCCGAAGCCACCGGCAAGAGCGTGGCGCTGGAGATCAGCGGCGAAGCCACTGAGCTTGACAAGCTCGTGGTGGAACGGCTCGCTGAGCCGCTGACCCATCTGGTGCGCAACGCCATCGATCATGGCATCGAGGATGCATCGGCGCGGCGCGCAGCCGGCAAGCCGGGCGAGGGCAGTCTGCGGCTTGCGGCCGGACACCGCGGCGGGCGAATTTTCATTACGCTGGCCGACGACGGGCGCGGCATCGATCGGCCGCGGGTGTTGGCCAAGGCCATCGAGCGCGGCCTGGTGCCGGCCGATGCGCGACTTGATGATGAGGAGATTGACAATCTCATCTTTGCGCCCGGTTTTTCAACAGCATCAAATGTTTCGAGCATATCGGGGCGCGGCGTGGGCATGGATGTGGTGCGGCAGACTGTGAAAGAGCTTGGCGGACGTATCACCATCCAGTCAGAACCCGGGCTTGGCAGTGTGTTCACGCTCACCCTGCCGCTAACGCTGGCCATCGCCGACGGAATGATCGTGCGAGCCGGCAGTGAAACCCTGGTGGTGCCATTGCTGACCATTATCGAAACGCTGCGTCCGCCCGCCGATTTGCTGCACCAGATGGGCACGCGCCAGATGCTCAATATGCGCGGCGAATTCGTGCCGGTGATCGATCTTGCCGATGCCGTGGGGGCAACAAGCTGCACGGACGGTGTGCTGATCATCGTCGAAACCGAATCGGCGGCGCGGGTGGCGCTACGCGTCGATGCCATTCTCGACAATCGGCAGTTCGTCATAAAGAGCCTGGAAAATAATTACCGTCCCGTGCCGGGCATCGCCGGCGCGACAATATTGGGCGACGGGCATGTCGCACTGATCATCGACGTGGAAGCGGTGGTGGCGCGCGCGCTGATCGACCGGCGCGCCGCATGAGCGGTGCTCTCGCTGCCGCCGGCGCCATGACGCCGCAGGATTTCGGCACCATTGCCGGCATGGTGCACGATGCCGCCGGGCTGGTGGTGCATCCTGGCAAGACGATGATGGTCGCATCGCGGCTGGCGCCGCTGCTGCGCCGGCACGGCGATGCCAGCATGAAGGACTATTTGGACCGCGTGCGCCGCGATCCGGCTGAATATGACAGCATGCTCGGCGCGCTCACGACCAACCACACCGGCTTTTTTCGCGAAGGCCATCATTTCAGCCATGTAAGCAGCATCTTGCGGCCAACGCTGGTGCCGCGGCTGCTGGATGGCGGCCGGGTGCGGCTGTGGTCTGCCGGCTGTTCGACAGGTGCTGAGGTGTATTCGCTGGCGATGGTGATGCTGGGCAGCGACAGCAGCGCCGCCCGTCGGCTGCAGAACAGCGATTTGCGGTTGCTGGCCACCGATATTGCCGAGCACGCACTGGCCGTGGGCCGCAAGGCGTGTTGGCCAGTGGCCGAAATGGCCGCCGTGCCAGAGGCGTTGCGCCGGCTGTGGTGCGACGAGGCCGACGGCGCAGTGACGATGAATGCTGTGCTGCGTGATCTTGTGAGTATTCGCCGCCTCAATCTGATCGAGGATTGGCCGATCAGCGGCACATTTGATGCCATTTTTTGCCGCAACGTGATGATTTACTTCGATGCCGCCACCAAGCAACGCCTGCTGTGCCGCTTTGCGCAGCATCTTGAACCGGGCGGTTTCCTGTATATCGGCCATTCGGAGCGCGTCACTGGGGCTGCAGCTGCGCTGCTCAAGCCGGCTGGAAACACCATCTATCGTCGCACGGCTGCCGCATGATCCGCGTGGCCATCATCGACGATTCGCCGACCATGCGCGCGCTGATCAGCGCCGTGCTGCGCCGTGATCCGTTGATCGAGGTGGTGGGCGCCGCCGGCAGCATCAGCGAAGCACGGGCCCTGATCCGTGCAACCAACCCCGACGTGGTGACGCTGGATCTTGAGTTGCCCGACATGGACGGATTTGAATTTCTTGAAAAGCTGATGCGGCTGCGGCCGTTGCCGGTGATTGTTGTATCCAGCCACAGCAACCCTGAAATTGCCGATGAAGCAATGCGCATGGGCGCGGCCAGCTATTACACCAAGCCCGTGAACGGCGGATTTCTCGATTGTGACGAAGGACGCCTGGCCGGGCTGGTGCGCCGCGCTGCCGGGGTGAACACCGCGGCGCGGCCTGGCCTGATTGCCATCGGCGCCTCAACGGGCGGTATCGAGGCGCTGGACGCATTGCTGGCCGGGTTTCCTGCCGATTGCCCGCCCACTCTGATCGTGCAGCACACGCAGGAACGCTATGTCGCCGGTCTGGCGCAACTGCTGGACAGCCGGCATCGGCCCAGAGTGGTGGCGGCCACAGCCGATGCGCCGCTGCGCCGCGGTACCGTGGTGCTGGCCGCCAGCAACGATGCGCATCTGCTGCTGGGTGGACAACCGGGCGATTTTCGCGCCCGGCTGCGGCCAACCCCGCCCGAATCCGGGCACCGCCCGAGTGTGGATGTGCTGTTCCAATCGGTGGCTGCCGCGGCACCGGGCGCTGCCATTGGCGTGCTGCTGACGGGGATGGGCAGCGACGGCGCTCACGGCCTGCTTGCCATGCGGCGGGCCGGCTGCACGACTGTTGCCCAAGACGAACACAGCTCCACCGTCTACGGCATGCCGCGAGCGGCAGCCGAGCTGGGCGCGGCCGAACATATCCTGCCGCTCGATCGGATTGCGGCGCATGTGCTGATGGCGTGCGCCACATGAGCGCAATGGAAATAATCAAGGCGCGCGAACGCCGGATCACCGTGCTGCAAGGCACGGCCGAGGTCAGCGATGTGTCCGGCATTGTGCTCACCACGGTGCTCGGCAGCTGTGTGGCGGCCTGTCTTTATGATCCCGTGGCGCGGCTTGGCGGCATGAACCATTTCCTGCTGGCTGAGCCGGGTGCAACCGGCCTCAATGGTGCCGACGAAGCCTATGGCGTCTATCTGATGGAGATATTGATCAACGCCATGCTGGTGCGCGGTGCCCAGCGCAGCCGGCTGCGGGCGCGCTTGTATGGCGGCGCCAATTTCAATCCGGCAATGGCGTTTGTGGGTCAGGCCAACGCCGCCTTTGCGCAAGACTTCATGGCGCGGGAGGGCATTGAATGTCTCGTTGCCGATCTGGGTGGCCGCGCGGCGCGGCGGGTCGAATTTGCGCCGTCGTCGGGGCGCGTGCGCTCCCTGGTGGTCGATGCGCGCGCTGTGCCGCCGCCGGTCAGGGCGCAGACTCGCGCTCGGAACGATGTTGAATTGTTTTGAACGATACTGAACCGGAGCCAAGCATGGATCAGCCCCCCCCCTCAGCCGATGCGCCGCCGATCAGCACCTTGATCGTGGATGACAGCCCCTCGATGCGCGCCTTGCTGCGCGTGGCGCTATCGCCGCACGGCCACGCTGTTGCCGAAGCCGAAGACGGGCTGGCGGCGCTGGCGTGGCTCAAGGATCACCCCCGGCCCGATGTGATCATCACGGATATCAACATGCCACGGCTGGATGGCTTCGGGCTGATCGCCCAGCTGCGCGCGCAGCCGGCGTTCGCCGATTGCCCGATCCTGGTGCTCACCACCGAAAGCTCGGACGAGAAAAAGGCCCGCGCGCGCGCTGCCGGTGCGACGGGCTGGATCGTCAAGCCATTTGATCCCCAAAAGCTGATCGCCGCCATTCGGCGCGTGATTCACTGATCGATACCGACTGCGGAGCCGCCTATGCGCCAACTGATCACTTTCACCGTCGACGGCCAGAGCTTTGGCTTTGATATCAATGCGATCCGCGAGATCCGGGCCTATACGCCGGTCACGCGGCTGCCCCATGTGCCGCCGCATTTTGCTGGCGTCGTCAATCTGCGCGGCGCCGTGCTGCCGGTGGTTGATCTGGCGATGCGTTTGGGTTGGCGCGCTGCCGAGCCGACATCGCGGCACGTCATCATCGTCGCGCGCCATAACGAGCAGCTGCGCGGTTTTCTGGTCGATACGGTCAGCGATATCGTGACAGTGCCAGACGGCGGCCTGCAACCGCCAGCTGCTGATATCCACAACCATGTTGCCGGCATGATCGAAGGCGTGTTTCCGGCCGGTGATCTGATGGTGATGGTGCTCGATCTCGCCCGTCTGGCCGACGATTTGCCGGCAATGGCTGCCTGAACTGCTCAAACCTGAAAGCAATTTTTATGCCAAAAACCAAAGTCCTGGTGGTTGATGACAGTTTTTCGATGCGGGCTCTTTATACCACCGCGCTCGAAAGCTCGCCGGAAATCGAGGTGATCGGCAATGCCGCCAGCGCCGCCGAAGCGCGCAAGCTGATCGCCGAGTGCCGGCCGAACGTGATGACGCTGGATATCGAAATGCCCGGCATGAACGGCATCGATTTTCTGGAAGAAGTGATGGCCACGACGCCAATGCCGGTGATCATGGTATCAAGCCACACGCAGGAAGGCGCCGAAACCACATTGCGCGCGCGGGCACTTGGCGCTGCGGCCTGCGTGCCCAAGCTGCGGTCGGCCACGCCCGAGGAAACCGCCAGAAATTATGCCTCTTTGTGCGAGGTTGTGTTGAACGCCGCCAATGCGCCGGTGCCAACGCCGCTCGCTGAAATGGCCACAGCCGACATCCGACCATTAATGGTCATTGCGTCCGGCGAACTGCGCCCCGCCATGGGCGCAGTGTTGCTGCTGGCCGCCGATATCCCGCCCACCATCCTGCTGGCGCGCACTGATCGTAATCCGGCGGCGTTGTTGGCGCTGTTGGCCAATGTTGCAGTGCCGCGCGTGGTGCTGGCGACCGACGGAATGGTGCTGGCGGCAGGGACCGTGCATGTCGTTGCCGATCCAGATCTGCATGCCATTGTCGATACCTGGCCCGGCGGAACCATCCGATTGATCGATCGTCCCCCGATTGCCGGCGTGCGGCCATCGGCCGATTTGCTGCTGGCTTCGGTCGCCAAGGCTGCCGGCGCTGCCGCGTCCGTCAATCTTCTGCCTGGACTGGACGCCGATGGCGAAGCGGGGGTGCAAGCCATTCGCGCAGCAGGCGGCGCGGCGCAGACCGCATCACTGGCGGCAGCATGACGGCGCAACTGGGTGTGATGATCATTGACGCTGGTGCTGGCGTGGCTGCCGAACTGGAACAAACGGCAATCGAGCTGGAACTGCTCGCAGTGCGGCTTGCCAACGTGCCGGGCCTGGCGAACGAAACGATCATGTGCCTGCAAACATTCGACGAACTGGCGCAGCGCCAACGTGAACTGGCTCGGCTGATACGCGGTGACACCACCGTGGCCGCACTTGGCCT
>NZ_JBBATR010000031.1:21462-29129 GCF_040398645.1 Sandarakinorhabdus sp. | reverse complement strand
CATGCTCTCCTTCAGCTCTGTCACCGTCCGCCTTGGCGGGCGCACCATCCTTGATGGCGTCTCGGCTTCGCTGCCGCCGCGCGCCTGCATCGGGCTGATCGGCCGCAACGGCGCCGGCAAATCGACTCTGATGAAGGCCATTGCCGGCCAGCAGGAGCTGGATGCCGGCAGCATCGACATGCCGCGCGCCACCAAAATGGGCTATATCGCGCAAGAAGCACCGTCGGGGCAGGGTACCCCTTTTGAAACCGTGCTGGCCGCCGACACCGAGCGCGCCGCGCTGATCATCGAAGAAGACACGTTGGCGGCCAGCGCCGCCGATCCGCTGCGGCTGGCCGAAGTGCACGAACGGCTGGTGGCCATCGATGCCTATGTTGCGCCGGCGCGGGCCGGGCGCATCCTGGATGGCCTGGGTTTTGATGCCGATGCCCAAAATCGCGCGCTCGACACTTTTTCCGGCGGCTGGAAAATGCGGGTTGCCCTGGCGGCATTGCTGTTCAGCCAGCCCGATTTGCTGCTGCTGGACGAGCCATCGAACCACCTTGATCTCGAAGCCGCCATGTGGCTTGAAAACTTCCTGAAAACCTATCGCGGCACCATCGTGCTCATCAGCCATGAACGCGATCTGCTGAACAACGTGGTCGATAACATCCTGCATCTCGAACAGGGCAAGGCGACGCTTTATGCCGGCAATTACGACAGTTTCGAACGCCAACGCGCCGAACGGCTGGCGCAACTGGCTGCGGCGCGCGAATCCCAAGCTACGCAGCGGGCCAAATTGCAGGATTATATCGCGCGCAATTCAGCCCGCGCCTCGACAGCCAAACAGGCCCAAAGCCGCCAGAAGGCACTGGCCAAGATGCAGCCGATTGCCGAAACAGCTGTCGATCCCAGCCTGAAATTTGATTTCCCGTCACCGCAGCCGCTCAAGCCGCCACTGGTGCAATTGGACAATGCGGCGGTCGGCTATGATGGCACGGCGATCCTGACCGGCCTTGATCTCAGCCTGGATCCCGAAGACCGGCTGGCGCTGCTTGGCCGCAACGGCAACGGCAAGACAACGCTGGCGCGGCTGCTGTCCGGGCAATTGCCGGCAATGGCTGGCTCCAAACACGCGCCGGGCAAGCTGCGGGTGGGATATTTTACCCAGTATCAGGTTGAAGAACTCGACCGGGACGACACGCCGCTGGAGCATATGACCCGGCTGATGCGCGGCGCCAATCCGTCGGCGGTGCGTGCGCAGCTTGGCCGCTTCGGCTTTACCGGGGCCATGGCCGAACAAAAGGTTGGCCACATGAGCGGCGGCGAGCGTGCCCGGCTGGCGTTGGCGCTGATCACCCGCGATGCGCCGCACCTGCTCATCCTGGACGAACCGACCAACCACCTTGATGTCGATACCCGCGAGGCACTGGTGCAAGCGCTGAATGGTTTTGAAGGCGCTGTTGTGGTCGTCAGCCATGATCGCCACATGATCGAGGCCAGCGCCGACCGGCTGGTGCTGGTGGATGGCGGACATGCCCGCAATTTCGATGGCAGTATCGATGATTACGAAGCGTTGATCGTTGGCGGCGCGGGCCGCAAATCCGAAACGCCCAAGTCAGCCGCACCCGCCGCGCCGCGCGAAGACCCCAAGGAAGCCCGCCGCCGCGCCGCCGCGCAGCGCGAAGCCACGCAAGCGCTGCGCAAGGCATTGACCGCTGCCGAACAGCGCATTGCCCGCCTGACCACGGAGCGTGACGGCCTGGATGTGCGATTGGCGCTGCCGGGGGCCAACACCGCCGTCCTGCTCAAGCAGCGCGGCCAGATCGACGCCAATCTGACTGTGGCCGAAGCCGAATGGCTGGCCGCAAGCACGGCGCTGGACGCCGCGAACCCCGGCGGGGCCGGCGGCAAATCCAAGCCGGCCTGAAGCATCTGCGCAGGGGCTTTGCGCAGGTGCCCTGTCAGGCGTCCAGCGCGTCAGCCTCGATCGACGTGGCATGGCTCTGGATGAACTGGAACCGATGCTCCGGATTGCGTCCCATCAGCCGCTCGACAAGATCGGCAACATCGGCGCGCGCCTCGGCATTTTCGGGCAGGCGCGCGCGGATCAGGCAGCGGCTGGCCGGGTCCATCGTGGTTTCCTTCAGCTGCTGTGGGTTCATTTCGCCCAGGCCCTTGAAGCGGCTCACCTCCACCTTGGTCCGGTTTGAAAACACGGTGCGCATCAGTTCGGCGCGGTGCGCATCGTCGCGGGCATAGGCAACGGTGCCACCAGCGGCCAGGCGATACAGCGGCGGCTGCGCCAGATACAGGCGGCCGTCGCGCACCAATCCGGCCATTTCCCGAAAGAAGAATGTCATGAGCAAGGTGGCGATATGGGCACCATCTACATCGGCATCGGTCATGATGATGATGCGCTCATAGCGCAGGCTTTCCGGGCGATATTTGTCGCGGGTGCCGCAGCCGAGCGCCTGGATGAGATCGCCGATTTCGCTATTGGCGCTGATCTTGGCGGTGTTTGCCGATGCCACATTCAGGATCTTGCCGCGGATCGGCAAAATGGCCTGGGTGTTGCGATTGCGCGCCTGTTTGGCGCTGCCGCCGGCCGAATCCCCTTCCACGATGAACAATTCGGTGCCCGGTGCATCGCCGCGCGCGCAATCCGTCAGCTTGCCGGGCAGGCGCAGCGATGATTTGCTGGTGGCGGTCTTGCGCTTGACCATGGCTTCGGCGCGGCGGCGCAGCCGGTCTTCCATCCGCTCCAGCACAAAGCCCAGCAACGCCTTGCCGCGTTCGCCATTGCCGGTCAGCCAGTGATCGAAATGATCCTTGATGGCGTTTTCCACCAGCCGCGTGGCTTCCGGGCTGGTCAAACGATCCTTGGTCTGGCTTTGGAACTGCGGGTCGCGGATGAACAGCGACAGCATCAGTTCGGCACCGGAAAACACGTCTTCGCCGGCCAGTTCGCCGGCTTTCTTGTTGCCGGACAAGGCAGCGAAATTGCGCAAGCCGCGTGTGAGCGCTGTCCGCAGCCCGGCTTCGTGGGTGCCGCCATCCGGCGTCGGGATGGTGTTGCAATAAAAACTGGCAGAGCCTTCGCCCCATTGCGGCCAGGCACAGGCCCATTCCACCGCGCCCATCAGCTTGCCATCGGCGCCGGCGGCAAGATCGGCGCGGCCAGCAAACAGCTCCGGCACCACCAGCGCCCGGTCATCAAGCCGTTCGCGCAGGTGATCGGCCAGCCCGCCCGGAAAGGTGAACACCGCTGCCTCGGGCACGCCAGTTTCCAGGCGCGCCGCCGCGCAACGCCAGCGGATTTCAACGCCGCCAAACAAATAGGCCTTTGATCGCGCCAATTTGTAGAGGCGGCTGGCCCGAAAGGCCGCATCCTCACCGAAAATCTGGGCATCGGGATGAAAGCGCACCGATGTGCCGCGCCGGTTGGGTGCTGGCCCCAGTTTTTCGAGCGGACCCAGCGCCAATCCGCGGGCAAAACGCTGGCGAAACAATTCCCGGCCGCGCGCCACTTCGATGGTGGTATCATCCGACAGCGCATTGACCACGCTGATGCCCACACCATGCAAGCCGCCGGACGTGGCATAGGCCTTGCCGCTGAACTTGCCGCCCGAATGCAGCATGGTCATGATCACTTCCAGCGCCGATTTGTCCGGAAAGCGCGGGTGCGGATCAACCGGTATGCCGCGACCATTGTCGATGATGGTCAGGCTGCCGTCTGCCTCCAGGCTGACCTCGATGCGGTTGGCATGGCCTGCCACAGCTTCGTCCATGGCATTGTCAAGCACTTCAGCGGCGAGATGGTGCAGGGCGCGTTCGTCGGTGCCGCCGATGTACATGCCGGGCCGGCGCCGGACCGGCTCCAGGCCTTCCAGAACTTCGATATGGCTGGCATCATAATCGGCAGAGCTTTGGGTGGCGGCAAACAAATCAGACATGCCACCGCTATAGCAGCCACGGCCGGCTTCGCCACCCGGCTGGCAACCGGCAAATTTTGTGAATGATTTTTGAAATCTTACGGTTCGGACAGGAACTACGCCATTTTCCCCATTGATATCGATCGTTGTGCAGTGCAAAAGGATCAGGCCGTTATGGCGATCCTCCCCAAGGATTTACTGGGGCCGAAACTCAGGTTTCGGCCCCTTTTTTTTGGTTTCACAACGGGTTGGCTCTGTTGCGGGTTCTGGGAATGGCCTGGCGGCAAAATTTCGCAGCTATTGTGCGTCGCACCAAATCGCTCAAGGGAGGAACGATGAAGTCGGCTTCCTGTGGTGCCGAGCTGCTGCAAGACGTCTCAAGCGTGCCGATCTGGTGACCTGCAAAAGCCTGCTCGTGTCCATCCGGATTTTGGTTTTGTATTGCGGCCATTGCAGCGGCAATCTTCACATCCGGGCAATCGCAATGGCGGCGGTCATGGGCAAAACAACGGCAATCGCCGGGTTCCCCACGAACCAGGACGTCACCCCGCGGGACCGGTGCTCGTGCCGCCCGCAGAGGATCTGATGGATATAACAGGCGCCGCTGCATATGTTGAAGCTATCGCGTCTGAAATATTGCCTGTTTTCTCAAAAATTCAATAATGTGAAAACAGAACGCACCTACCGCAGCCGTTGTTCAAATTGAACGAATATCACAGGGCATCTTCGTTCCGTTCGCCAGTTCGAATACGCACTGCGGTTTCGATCGAAGACACAAATATCTTGCCATCACCGATCCGATCAGTGCGGGCCGCATTTGAAATTGCTTCGATTACGCGCTCGACCTGATCATCTTGAACAACGACTTCCAATTTTACCTTGGGCAAAAAATCGACAACATATTCGGCGCCGCGATACAGTTCTGTATGGCCTTTTTGACGGCCAAAACCCTTGGCTTCCGTCGCAGTGATGCCTGACACGCCGACTTCATTCAGTGCTTCCTTGACCTCGTCAAGCTTGAACGGCTTGATGACTGCTTCGATTTTTTTCATCTGCTGCTCCTGTATCCGGCAATGGTAGTGGCGCCGGCAAACCGGCCACCCAAATTGGCCACCATGAATGCGCGATCATGTGTTTGTGCCATCTGGCGGGAGCGCGCTACCGCAATTTGCCGTATATGGCTGGCTCTGCGCAAAGCGGGTAGCCGCCAATTGGCGGACAAGTGTGAAGCGGCGGGCGTGAAGTGGCGGGTGATTTTGCGATGGTTAACCGTGATGCACCGTCAAACGCCGTATGTTGAGCGGCTTCGTAACGGCGCATTCAGATGCGGTTGAAAGCCGGTCCGAAACCGCGTTCTGTGTGACTGGCAATTGCTGATCCGGCAGATTGCTCGGCCGGGCCATGTTAGCAACTGCGGCCCGGCTCTCTGTTGGCGCCACAGCGGCGAAGGTTTCGGTGGTTTTGATCGTTGGCGAGGTTTTTCTATCAACAAGGTCTGGCACGATCAATTTCAATGCCAATCACGGTCAAATGCAAGGGAAGTGTATGAAAACGATACTCAATCTTTTACGGGTGACTGCCATCGCCGCCCTGGCATTGGCAGTGCCTGCGCTTGCGGCGGATGCCGTGCCTGTGCCTGTGCCTGATAAAGGTGACACAGCCTGGATGCTGGTTTCAACGCTGCTTGTCCTGCTGATGATTCTGCCGGGCCTTCAGCTTTTTTACGGCGGCTTGACGCGCTCCAAGAACATGCTGTCCACCATGACGCAAATCGGGGCAGCCACCTGCCTTGCCATGTTGCTGTGGGTGGTGTTCGGCTATTCGCTGGCATTCGGGCCAGATAGCGCCGGCGCGCTGAAGCCGTTCATCGCCAGCCTTGATCGGCTGTTCCTGGCCGGCATCACGCCTGATTCCACGGCCGCGACCTTCACTGATGGTGTGGTCATTCCCGAATATGTGTTCGTCTGCTTCCAGATGACGTTTGCAGCCATCACCGTAAGCCTTGTGCTGGGTTCGGTGGTTGAGCGCATCAAGCTGTCGGCGGTGTTGGTGTTCACGGCGGTTTGGCTCACCATCGTCTATCTGCCGATCGCGCACATGGTTTGGGCAGCATCGGGCCTGTTTTTCGAAATGGGTGCCCTGGATTTTGCGGGCGGCACAGTGGTGCATATCAATGCCGGCGTGTCAGCCCTGGTTGCGGCGCTGATCCTTGGCAAGCGTATCGGTTATGGCAAGGAAACCATGGCGCCGCATTCGCTGACGCTCACGATGGTTGGTGCCGGCATGCTGTGGGTGGGCTGGTTCGGGTTCAATGCCGGATCGGCGCTGGAAGCCAATGGCTCGGCGGCGTTGGCGATGATCAATACGTTCGTGGCAACGGCTGCGGGCGCCCTGGCGTGGCTGCTGGTTGAAAAGCTGGCTGGCCACAAGCCGTCATCCCTGGGCCTGGCGTCGGGTATCATTGCCGGGCTGGTTGCGGTCACGCCTGCGGCCGGCAATTCGGGTCCGATGGGTGCCATCGTGCTTGGTGCGGCAGCGTCCGTGCTTTGTTATTTGGCGGTGGCGGTGTTGAAGCCTCGGCTTGGCTATGACGACTCGCTGGATGCATTTGGTATCCACGGCGTGGGTGGGATTGTCGGCGCAATCGGAACCGGTGTCGTTTACGCACCGTCGCTGGGTGGGCCCGGCCCGGCTGATTTCGATATGGTCAGCCAACTTGGCGTGCAATTCGCCGCTGTCGCGACCACCATTGTCTGGGCGGCTGTTGGCACCGCGATCGCAATCTACGTAGCAAAGGCTGTGACCGGGCTGCGTGTGAGCGTAGATCAGGAGCGAGAAGGCCTCGATCTGGGCGAACACGGCGAGCGCGCTTACAACAACTAATAGATAAAGAGCAAATTCGAGGCCCGATCTGAAAAGATCGGGCCTTTTTTTTGGTCAATAATGGGTCAAAATTCTAATACTATATATTCAATTACGCTTTTTAACGTAGATATGTTTGAGCGTAAAAATGTCATGCGATATTGGCGTGGTTCTACTGCGCTGGGCGCAAGCCGGATTTTCAAAAAAAGGACCTTACATGTTCAATCGATCATTGTTGCCGCAACTGAAGTGCGGCGCTGCAATCGCGGGCGTCATGGCCTTTTGCGTTGGCCCGGCTGCGGCACAGGACGCACCGCCGGCTTTGCTGCCCGCAATCACCGGCGCACTTAGCTACAATCCCGACCCGATCAGCTTTGATCTTGGCGGCAGCAAAATCTATGTTTCCGGCATCGCCAGCGGCTATCTCGGTACCCAGTCCAACACCACGCCCGGTGTTTCCAGCAGCTTTGCTGATGTGTCGAACGCGCAGGTGGTCATCCAGAAGGTCGACGGCGTTTTTCAGTTCCTTGTCCAAGCTGGCCTGTACAGCCACGAAACGCTGGGATTGCCCTATGCGCGCGCGACCAGCTACACCGATGCAACCTATGGCCCGGTGCCGCAGGCTTGGCTCAAGATCGCACCATCATCGTCCTTCAACGTGCAGGCCGGTATTTTGCCGACCTTGATCGGCCTGGAAGCGCCGTTCAGCTTCCAGAACATGAATATCGAGCGTGGTGTGTTGTGGGGCCAGGAAAATGTCCTCACGCGCGGTGTGCAAGCCAATGTTGCCTCTGGCAAGATCAGCGCCTCGCTGGCGCTCACCGATGGGTTCTTTTCCGGAAAATTCAACTGGTTGAGCGGCTTGGTCAGCTATGTCGATGGGCCGCACAG
>NZ_JBBATR010000031.1:5954-21362 GCF_040398645.1 Sandarakinorhabdus sp. | reverse complement strand
TTCTTCATCCGCCCGGAAGTGTCGTTGGTGTCGGCTTCGAGCGCTGCCGCTGGCGCAGCGTTCGGCGCTGCGGGCAACGAGCGCAGCCAGGTCCGCGGCCGGTTGGAGTTTGGTGTGCTGTTCTGACAAGCCGGCTGGCCACAGCGCGCTGCGCTGTGGCCAGAACCAGCGCGGGCACGGCCTGCAAACAAAAAGGGCGGCCCGCGAGGACCGCCCTTTTCACATTATGACCGCCGGCTCAGGCGCTGTAATACATATCGAATTCAACTGGCGACGGGGTCATTTCCCAGCGCAGCACTTCATGCATCTTCAGTTCGATATAGGAATCGATCTGATCATCGGTGAACACGCCGCCCTTGGTGAACACGGCGCGGCTCTTGTCGAGCGCCGCCAGCGCTTCACGCAGCGATGCGCACACGGTCGGCACTTTTTTCAGCTCGCGTGGCGGCAGGTCATAGAGGTTCTTGTCCATGGCCGGACCGGGGTGGATGCGGTTTTCAATGCCGTCCAGGCCCGCCATCAGCAGCGCGGTGTAGCACAGATACGGATTGGCCAGCGCATCCGGGAAGCGCACTTCAACGCGCTTGGATTTGGCGCCGGTGCCGTACGGAATGCGGCACGAAGCGGAGCGGTTGCGGCTGCTGTAGGCGAGCAGCACGGGCGCTTCAAAGCCCGGCACCAGCCGCTTGTAGCTGTTGGTGCCCGGATTGGTGAAGGCGTTGCAGGCCTTGGCATGCTTGATGATGCCGCCGATGAAGAACAGCGCCATCTCCGACAGGCCGGCATATTGATCACCGGCAAAAAGCGGTGTGCCGCCATTCCAGATCGACAAGTGGGTGTGCATGCCGCTGCCGTTGTCGTCCTTGATCGGCTTGGGCATGAAGGTCGCGGTCTTGCCGTAAGCATGGGCAACCTGATGCACGACATATTTGTAAACCTGCATGCGATCAGCAGTTTCCACCAGCTTGCCGTAGGTCAGGCCCAATTCGTGCTGGGCGCTGGCCACTTCGTGGTGATGCTTGTCGCAGGGCAGGCCCATTTCCAGCATGGTGGCGACCATTTCGCCGCGCAGATCGACGGCTGAATCGACCGGGGCAACCGGGAAGTAACCGCCCTTGGCGCGCGGCCGGTGGCCCATGTTGCCGCCTTCGTAGCTGCGGCCGGAGTTGGTCGGCAGCTCGATATCATCGAGGTGGAAGAAGCCTTCATTGTACCCAAGCCCGAAGCGCACATCGTCAAACACGAAAAACTCGGCTTCGGGGCCGATGTACACGGTGTCGCCGATGCCGCTGGCCTTCAGATAGGCTTCACCGCGCTTGGCCGTGCTGCGCGGATCGCGGCTGTAGAGCTGGCCAGTCGAAGGCTCGACAACGTCGCACACCAGGATCAGCATCGGCGTGGCGGAGAACGGATCGATATAGGTCGCGTCCAGATCCGGCATCAGGATCATATCGCTTTCGTTGATCGCCTTCCAACCTTCGATCGACGAGCCATCGAACATGAAACCATCGGTAAGCATGTCTTCATCGATCACGCCCGATACCATGGTCAAGTGCTGCCATTTGCCCTTGGGATCGGTGAACCGCAGGTCAACCCACTCAATGTCCTTGTCCTTGATCAGGCTCAGAATGTCGGCAGCAGTGGCCATCGGGCGTGTTCCTCTGTTTTGATTGTTGATGTGTTGATTGTTGGTGCTGATGGGTTTTAGCGGGGCCGCTGCGCGTCTGCCAGACGGAGGGCACCGGATTATTTCAAATCAGATGGCGTCGCTGTCGCGTTCGCCAGTGCGGATGCGCACCGCCATTTCCACGGGAGACACGAAAATCTTGCCGTCGCCGATGCGGCCGGTGCGCGCCGAATTGGTGATTGCTTCAACGATGCGTTCGACCTGATCGTCTTCAACGACCACCTCCAGCTTCACCTTGGGCAGGAAATCCACGACATATTCAGCGCCGCGGTACAATTCGGTGTGGCCCTTCTGTCTGCCAAAGCCCTTGGCTTCGGTAACAGTGATGCCAGAAACCCCCACGTCGTGCAGGGCTTCTTTCACTTCATCGAGCTTGAACGGTTTGATCACCGCTTCGACTTTTTTCACAGCTTGCTCCCTGCCAGTACGGCA
The DNA here is from genome assembly GCF_040398645.1 of Sandarakinorhabdus sp. Lineage (GTDB taxonomy): Bacteria > Pseudomonadota > Alphaproteobacteria > Sphingomonadales > Sphingomonadaceae > Sandarakinorhabdus. The sequence goes on along the minus strand of NZ_JBBATR010000031.1, from coordinate 19,243 downwards.
AACTCGGGCCACAGCCGCTTGCGCCTTGGTCCATGGATTTCATGCGCTTTTTGGTGCAGCTGCGCCACCGTAATTTTGCCCATTTGCAAGCGGCGCGTGCTCGGTATTGGCTGGCCTTGCCGTGTTCAATTCAGGCATGCTGCCTTCAAACTGTGGTGGCGTAGCCGCCATCAACCGTGATTACGGCGCCGGTCATGTAGGCGGAAGCGCGGCTGGCCAGGAACAGCGCCACACCGGCCATATCGTCGCTATTGCCCCAGCGTTGCAGCGGGGTGGCGGCGCGAAAGGCGTCACGAAACTCCTCGGGGATGCCGGCGGTCATCTTCGACGGGAAAAAGCCGGGAGCGATGGCATTGACTGCAATGTGGCGCCGGCCAAGGAACTTGGCCATCATCCGGGTCATGTGCAGCACCCCTGCCTTGGATGCGGCGTAGCTGTAGGTTTCCAGATCAGACACGTGCTGGCCATCGATCGAACCGATGTTGATCACCCGGGCCATGTTGTCGGCGCTGGCGGCAGCACTGAGCTGCGGCAGCAATTTCTGGGTGAGGAAGAATACGGATTTGACGTTCAGGTCCATCACCTTGTCCCAGCCGGCTTCCGGGAAGTCATCGATGCCGGCACCCCAGCTGGCTCCGGCATTGTTGAACAGGATATCCAGCCGCGGGAAACGCTCGGCCACAGCGGCTGCGAAGCGTTCGATTTCACTCATTTGCGACAAATCGGCCGGGATCGCGATGCAGGCCGGGCCAAGCTGCGCCACCAGGGCTTCGCAATCGGCTGGCTTGCGGCTGGAAATGATCACGGTTGCCCCATTTTCCACCAAGGCCCGCGCAATCATCTCGCCGATGCCGCGGCTGCCGCCGGTGACAACAGCCGTCTTGCCGGCCACGCTGAACAAATCCTGTATTTTCATTGCATGTCCCTTTCAGATGGGTTCACCGGCACCGCGCGCGCGGTCGATACGGCTGGCCTCGGCGGCTGGCAGCCAACGATACACAAGGTACAGGCAGGTGATCGTGAACGGCGCCATCAACAGCAGCGCCAGCACGCCATTGCCCAGATTGCCGGTCAACTTGGACACAAAGCCAGTGAACCATGGCCCAAGGCCGAGACCAAACAAGGTTGTGCCAATGAAAAACGTCGCTGTGGCCGCCCCGCGCATGCGCGGCAACACCAGATCCTGCGTGGTGGCCGCCGCAACCCCGACATACATCGCACCAAAGACAGTGGTGGGGGCAAAATACAGGAAGAATGTCGCGAGATCGGTGGTGGTGTATTGCAGCCAGATGAACGGCGCCGGCACCAGCGTGGCCAGGCAGCCGACCATGATGCGCCCGGATGGGTGGCGCAATTTTGCCCAATCACCCAGCACGCCGCCCAGGATGGTGCCCGTGAAGCCGCCGAGCGCGCCGCCGCCGCCCAGAATGAACGCCACCGCTTCGCGTGTGCCATACCAGGGCACCACATTGCCGCTGGCAGCCAGCGGTTCCACAAAGCTGCGCATGGCATAGGGCGCCGCCCAGAAACTGACCGAATAGCCCACAAAGCTGATGCTGCCGAACCCGATGATGGTCAGCACAAATGCCGGCGTGCCCCAGATCATTTCATAGGTTGGCTTGTCGCGGTGGCGGATCGATTGGGCCCAACTGATCACCGCATACAGGCCGGTGCCAACTGCGATGAATTGCAGCAATTCGCCCGTGGTGATGGCCAGCGCCGAAACCAGCCCGGCCACCAGCAGCAGCGCGGCAATATTCTCCAGCAGCGCGCGCCGGCCCAGCAGCGCCATGTTGATCAGCGTCAGCGGTGGAATCACGCTGGCCATGTCGGCCAGAAAATTGCGCCAGATATCGCGCCCGGCCATCGGCACCGGCGGCGGCAGGCCATCGGCACGGCCGCGGATCGGCTCGATCAGGGTGGCCACCCACAGCGCCAGCAGCAAACCGGGGATGCCAACCGCCATGAACGCCGCCTGCCACCCGACCAGCCCCAGCGGGCCGCCGCCGGGATAGGCCGTGTTCCAGCCTTTCACCACCACCGCGCCGATGAGCAGCGATACCCCGCCGCCCAGATACAGCCCGGCTGCATAAATCGACAAAGCCGTGGCGCGCCGCGCCTTGGGAAACCAATCGGAAATCATCGAATAGGCCGATGGGCCAGCGGTTGCTTCGCCCACGCCCACCCCGATACGGGCCAGCGACAATTGCCCAAAGCTGCTGGACAGGCCCGACAGGGCTGTCATGCCGGACCACAAGGTCAGGCCCAGCGTCAGCAGGCGTGTTCGCACCCAATTGTCGGCGAGACGACCGATCGGCACCCCGAACAGCGCATAAAACACTGCAAACGCCGTGCCGTACAAAAATCCCAGCTCGGCATCTGTCAGGCCGAGATCGCGTTTGATGTCTTCCGCAAGGATCGACAATATCTGCCGATCAATGAAGTTCATCACATACACCAACACCAGCAGGGCCAGCACATACCAGGCATAAGGCCCGCCAACCGGCGGAACCGCCGATTTGGCAGCATCATCTTTGGTGTGGCGATCGGCCATATATGTTGCGCCCCATGCTGCGGGCCTGTGCTGGCTCCTTCAGATTGCTAGGCTTATCAGCCGGCCCGGCGTCTGTCACCCGCTGCATTGCCCAGCACATCGGCAAAGCTGAGATGCCCATCATGCAGCGCGCGAACCACCAATTCGGTGCGACTGGACACGCCATAACGCTGCTTGGCAGCTTCCAGATATTTGTGGACCGTGCCGTTGGACAGGCCGAGCAATTGCCCCGCCACCCAATCGGATTTGCCGCGCGCCGCCAGCGCCACGCAATCAAGTTGCCGCTGTGTCAGGCTGGGCGTGAGATTGACCGCTGCCGCCGGCGCGTGATCGGTCATGGCCAATCGCCGCGCTGCTTCAAAGGCAAAACAGGCCAGATAATGCGCAGCCGGCAAGGCGTCGCCCGGCCATGCCCGCCCTTCGGCAATCACGAAGCTGACCAGGCCGGATATTTGCCCTGGCACATGAATTGGCACCGAATAGCCATCGCCGACGCCGGCTGCCCGCGCCAGCGCGATCATGGATCGGTGCCGCCCGGTCAGCGGCACAACGCGGTCTAGCTGGCTCCAGACAAATGGCGTGATGCTGCGTTCGCTGGCCAGCAGCACCGGATCGTCGGCAATCCGGCCCACGATGCGTCTCTGATTGATCCAATCGGCCGGAAAATTTGCCAGGACCAGCCGTTCCGAAGGCGCTGCTGCGCCCGATTGGCCCGATGCACGCTGCGACAGGCCGAAATAATCGAATTGCAAGCTGCGGGTGGCCGCGGCCAGCACTTCAGCAAGATCGGCAAAGGTGGCGGCGGCGCGCATGTCGCGCACCGACGCCTGCACTTCATTGAAATTGTCCACGCAACGCCCCCATAAGTTACACACAAAGCGCCACATCGTGCCGCGCTGCCCTGCGACGCGATGCATTCGGCGCGCCCCCTTGCCGCGCCTGCACTGCCGGCCTATTTCAAGCCGGCAGCCATTTGCATACGCAGCAACTGGTGAACGAACCAAAAACGGCGAGGCGTAGATGCAAAAAGATATTGCCATCATTGCAGGCGGTTGCTTCTGGTGCACCGAAGCGGTTTTTGTAGAATTGCGCGGTATCGAAGCCGTGGAATCCGGCTATATCGGCGGGCCGGGTGCAAATCCCAGCTATGAACAAGTCTGTTCCGGGCGCACGGGACATGCCGAGGCCGTGCGCATCGAATTTAATCCCGATGTCATCAGTTACGCAGAAATTCTGGACATTTTTTTCCACACGCATGACCCGACGACATTGAATCGGCAGGGCGGCGATACTGGCACACAGTATCGTTCGGCGTTGTTTCCGCAAAACGCCATCCAGGCCGGCGAAGCCGAAGCGGCCATAAGCCGCAACCAAGCCAATTGGGATCGCCCAATCGTGACCAGCATCGAAGCCAACGCGCCATGGTATCCGGCCGAAGCCTATCACCAACGCTATTTTGAAACCAATGGCGCCAAAAACGGCTATTGCGTCGCCGTGGTCGGCCCCAAGCTGACAAAATTCCGCAAGACCTATGCGGACCGGCTGAAGCGCTAACTCATTCCACAGTCACGGATTTGGCCAGGTTGCGCGGTTGATCGACATCCGTGCCCTTGGCCACTGCGACATGATAGGCCAGCAGCTGCACCGGAATGGCGGTGATCAGCGGGCTGATGAACGGATCAACGGCCGGCATGGCGATGGCAGCCACGGTGCCATGGCCATGCGCGGCGATTCCGGCTGCATCGGACAGCAGCACCACCTGGCCGCCGCGGGCCATGACCTCCTGCATGTTTGACACGGTTTTTTCAAAACGCGGCCCCGAAGGCGCGATCACGATCACTGGCACATGTTCGTCGATCAAGGCGATGGGGCCGTGTTTCAATTCACCCGCTGCATAGCCTTCGGCGTGGATGTAGCTGATTTCCTTCAGCTTGAGCGCGCCTTCCAGGGCCATCGGGTAATCCGGGCCGCGGCCCATGTACAGAACGTCGCGTGCCTTAGCCAATCCGGGTGCCAGCGCGGCAATCGCCGCTTCGTTGTGCAGGGCCGCATTCATTGCCGCCGGCACCTGGGTGAGCAATTGCACCAACCGGGCTTCTTCGCCGGCCGGCATGCGCCCCTTGGCCTTGGCCAGCGCAATGGCAAATGCGGCCAGCACGGCCAGCTGGCAGGTGAAGGCCTTGGTGCTGGCGACGCCGATTTCCGGGCCGGCGTGGGTGGGCAGCAGCAATTGGGTTTCGCGGGCCATGGTCGATGTATCGACATTGATTACGGCGGCCACCATCTGGCCGCCAGCAATGGCGTGGCGCAGCGCCGCCAGCGTGTCGGCGGTTTCGCCTGATTGGCTGATGAACAGGCACAGCCCGCCCGGTTCGTACACCGGATCGCGGTAGCGATATTCGGAGGCATTTTCGATGCTGACTGGCACCCGCGCCAACGCTTCGATCCAATAGGATGCAACATGGCCGGCCAGCAGCGCGGTGCCGCACGCCACGATCTGCACGCGTTTCACCGCCGCCAGATCGAACGGCAGGTCAGGCAGGGCCACGGTTTGCGCCAGCGGATCGAGATAGGCCCCCAGCGTTTGCGCCACCACGATCGGCTGTTCGTAGATTTCCTTTGCCATGTAATGGCGGTGATTGCCCTTCTCCATCACGGCGGCGCTGGCCGATGAGGTGATGAACAGGCGCTCCACAGGCTGGTTGGCGGCATCAAAGATCGCCGCGGCGTCCACGGTCATGCGCAGCCAGTCGCCTTCTTCGAGGTAGGCGATGCGGCTGGTGAATGGCGCCAGGCCAAGGGCGTCTGATCCCAGAAACATCTCGCCGGTGCCCATGCCGATCACCAGCGGCGATCCGCGCCGCGCGCCATAGATCGTGCCGGGCAAGTGCTTGAACATGATGGCAAAACTGAAGGCGCCGTGCAGCCGGGCCAGCGTGTGCGCTACGGCAGCATCGGCATCCAGGCCGGCGGCCAGCGCCAGTTCCAGCAGGTGTGCCACCACTTCGCTATCGGTTTGCGAGCTGAGTGTGCGCCCCGCCGCCAGCACGTCCTGGCGCAGCTGCTTGAAGTTTTCGATGATGCCATTGTGCACCAAACAGACGTTTTCAGTGGCGTGCGGGTGGGCATTGTCGGCCGTTGGTGGGCCATGGGTGGCCCAGCGTGTGTGCGCGATGCCAATGGTGCCCGGCAACGGCGTCAGCGCCAGCTCGCGGGCCAGATTGACCAGCTTGCCGGGGCTGCGGCGGCGATCCATCACGCCATCATGGATGGTGGCGATGCCGGCGCTGTCGTAGCCGCGATACTCCATGCGCCGCAGGCCATCGACCAGTCGGTCTGCCACTGGGGCCGATGAAATGATGCCGATGATGCCGCACATCAGTTTTTGCCTTTTTTCGCTGCCTTGGCCGCGCGGAATCGCGCTGCCCAGCCCGGTGTTTCGGTTTGCGCCGGTCGCACCAGTGCCAGCGCATCGGCGGTGACATCGCGGGTGATGGTGCTGCCGGCGGCCACGATGGCGCCATCGCCCACGGTCACGGGCGCGACCAGTGCGCTGTTGGAGCCGATGAAGGCACCGGCGCCGATCACGGTGCGATATTTGAAAAACCCGTCGTAATTGCAGGTGATGGTGCCAGCGCCGATATTGGCTTTGGCACCAACGGTCACGTCGCCCAGATAGCTGAGGTGATTGGCCTTGGCACCGCTGGCCAGCACAGCATTCTTGGTTTCAACGAAATTGCCGATCTTCACGCCAGCCGCCAGCACCGTGCCAGGACGCAGCCGCGCAAAGGGGCCGATTTCGCAGCCGGGGCCGATGCTCGCTCCTTCGATGTGGCTGTGGGCGCGGATGCGCGTGCCGCCCGCAATGGTGACACCGGGGCCGAACACCACAAAGGGTTCGATTTCGACATCCGCTGCAATGCAGGTGTCGGCGCAGACGAACACGGTTTCGGGTGCCTGCATGGTCACGCCCGCGGCCATCAATTCGGCGCGGCGGCGGCGCTGGAACATCGCCTCCAGATCGGCCAGTTCGGCGCGGCTGTTGGCGCCGGCCACTTCATCGGCAGCGGTTTCGATCACGGCGCACATCCGGCCATCCGCCAGCGCCAGCGCGACCACATCGGGCAGATAATATTCATGGTTGGCATTGTTGTTGGTCACCCGGGCCAGCAGCGCAAACATGTCGCTGGCGCGCGCGGCCATCAGGCCGGAATTGCACAGGGTTTCGGCGCGTTCGGCTGGCGATGCATCCTTGTATTCCACCATTTTCGCGATGCTGCCATTGCTTGCAATGATGCGCCCATAGCGGCCGGGCTGGTCTGGCCGAAACCCCAGCACCGCCACGGCAACATCATCGGTCAGGGCCGCCAGCAGCCGCGCCATGGTGGCCGCTGTTACCAGCGGTGCATCGCCATACAGCACGAGCAGCTTGCCGGTGAAATCACCCAGGGCCGCCTGCGCCTGCAGCACGGCATGGCCAGTGCCCAATTGCGGCTGCTGCACCACCAAGGCGGCGCGGCCCGCCACTTCGGCTTCGACCTGCTCTTTCAAGGCGCCCACCACCACCACCGTGCGCGCCGGTGCCAGCGCCGCCAGGCTATCCATCAGGTGGCGCAGCATGGGTTTGCCGGCAATGGCGTGCAGCACCTTGTGCCGCGCCGATTTCATGCGCGTGCCCATGCCTGCTGCCAGGATGACAGCTGCAAAGGCCGGGCCGAGATCCGGGGCAGCAGGAGAAAGGACACCAGACATGCGTATTGCCCTGCCACATGCGTTATGGCTTGAAAAGACGGGCGCCAAGGCCGCTGGCAGGGCATCGGGCAGGGCGGGTGACTTGATTGTCGTGCGGGTGCGGCGCATCGCCCGTTCCGGTTTGTCGCCAATTCGCAACAGGTTTGTGCCATGGATGATGCTTCGTGAAATTTCCCCGCACCATATTGTTCGATCTGGACGGCACATTGGTCGATACCGCGCCCGATCTGGCCGCCGCGATGAACCATGTGCTGGCAACATTTGATCGGCCGCCATTGCCTGTCGACGATGTCCGGCATCTGGTTGGCCACGGTGCCCGCGCCCTGATCAATCGCGGGTTTGCTGCCACCGGCGATGCAAGGCCGGATCTGATCGAACCTGCGATGCCGGTGTTTCTGGACTATTATGCCGCGCATATTGCCGATACGTCGCGCGGCTTTGATGGCGTGGAACCGGCATTGGACGCGTTGGCCGCGGCAGGGTGCCGGCTGGCGATCTGCACGAACAAGCCGACCGGCCTAGCCATTGCCCTGGTGGCAGCGCTTGGCTGGCAATCGCGCTTTGCAGCCATTATCGGTTTTGATCTGGCGCCGCAGCCCAAGCCGGATGCAGCCCATGTTCACGCCACGCTGGCGGCCTGCGGCGGCGAAGCGGCGTCGGCGGCGTTTGTGGGCGATACGGCCACGGATGTGGGCGCGGCGCGCAATGCCGGCCTGCCGGTCGTTCTGGTCAGCTTCGGCTTTGCCGATGCGCCGGCCGCCACATTGGGCGCGGATGCCGTGATCGATCATTATGATGTGTTGCTGCCGGCGCTGGCTGGCCTGCCCGGCGTGCATTCGTCATGATCGAATTGGCTGAAATGCTGCTGCTCGCGCTGGCGATGTTTCTGGTCGGGGTGGTGCTGGGCCGCATGTCCCGCCCCGATGCCGATCCAGCCACCACCCGGCGCACACCCGATCCGCCGCCGCCGCCGCCCGCGGTGCCGCCGCCTGACCGCATCCATATCGACAGCCTGAACGATGCCGTGCTGGTCACGCGCGGATCATGGGTGGCGGCGGCCAATGCGCCGGCGCGCGCCCTGCTGGGTGAGCGGGTGGTGGGCAGCGACATTCGCCTGACCGTGCGGCACCCGGCGCTGCTGGATGCCGTGGATGCCGTGAATGCCGGCACGATTGCCGACGAACGTGAAATCAGCGGGATCGGCAGCGGCAATCGCAGCTTTCGCCTGAGGGTGGTTGGTGACGGCGAAGACCGCTGCCTGGTGCTGCTGGATGATGTGACACAGGCCAAGGTGACCGAACGCATGCGCGTGGATTTCGTGGCCAATGCCAGCCACGAACTGCGCACGCCGCTGGCCACGCTGACCGGCTTCATTGAAACGCTGCAGGGCCCGGCGGCGGAGGATCAGCCGGCGCGGCAGCGCTTTCTGGCGATCATGGCAACCGAGGCGGACCGGATGCGCCGCCTGCTCGACGACCTCATGAGCCTGTCGCGCATCGAGCTGGACAAGTTCATCCGGCCCACCCAGCAGCTCGATCTGAAAGGCATTGCCGCCGAAGTCGGCCGCACGCTGGCGATCCGGCTGGAAGCCGATCAGCGCGCCCTGATCATTGCCGAACCCGAAGAGCTGCCGCGCGTGATCGCCGATCGCGATCAGGTCCTCCAGGTGCTGCACAATCTGGTGGCCAATGCGATCAAATATGGCCGCACCGGCACGCCGATCCGTGTGACCGTAAGCGTTGACACCGGCGGCACTGGCACCGACGCGGCCGTGCGTATCCAGGTGAGCGATGATGGCGATGGCATCGCGCCCGAACATCTGCCGCGCCTGACCGAGCGGTTTTACCGCGTGGATTCGCAGCGCAGCCGCACGCTGGGCGGCACCGGGCTTGGTCTGGCCATCGTCAAGCATATCGTCGAACGGCACCGCGGCCGGCTGGAGATCGACAGCCGGCTGGGTGAAGGCACGCGCGTGGGATTCACCTTGCCGCTCGCCTGAGCCTTGCTGTTTGCAGGCCCTGAAAATATTGGTCGGGCGAACACCGTCCTGCCGGTTTTTGGGCTGCGGTCCCACGGCGTAACAATAACGTCACACAACCGTCATAAGTCCCACACTGCTGGCCGTTATTGGCAAGCCGGGGGTTGTCGCATCTGCGATTCGCCCGGAGGTGTACACGAGGTTCAACTTGACGCGAAGAGTGTCCCTGTTTTCGGCTGGCGGTCGCGCTGCAGGCGTGCTGGCGCTGGCAGCCGCTGTGGCCAGCTGCTCCGGCGGCGGCCGCACCCAAATTCGCGTGGTTGGCTCATCCACAGTCTATCCGTTCACCACGGCCGTGGCCGAACAGTTCAAGCGCAAGTGGCAGGAGTTTCCAGCCCCGATCGTTGAATCAACTGGCACCGGCGGCGGTATCAAGCTGATGTGCGCCGGCCTTGGTTCACAATTTCCCGATGCCGCCAATGCGTCGCGCCGCATCAAACCCAGCGAGATTGCCGATTGCCGCGCCCACGGCGTCAAGGGCATCATCGAACTGCAAGTCGGCATCGATGGCCTGGTGATCGCCCAATCGCGCAGCGGCAATTTCCCGCCGCTCACCGAACGCGATGTCTATCTGGCGCTGGCCGCCAATCCGTTTGGCAAGGGGCCAAACCGCGCCAAGCTGTGGTCAGACGTCAATTCCGCGTTGCCAGCGGTGCGCATCGAAGTGATCGGCCCGCCGCCGACATCGGGCACGCGTGACAGCTTCAACGAACTGTATCTGCTCAAGGGCTGCAACAGTGAGCCGGCGATGAAGGCCCTGAAAAAAACCGACGAGGCCGCCCACAAGCAGATTTGCGAAAAAGTGCGCGAAGACGGCGCGTTTGTGGAAGGCGGCGAGAACGACAATCTGATCGTGCAGAAAATCGCAGCCAATCCCAATGCATTGGGCGTGTTCGGCTTCTCGTTCGTCGAAGAAAACAGCGACCGGGTGAAGGATGTGCCGCTGAACGGCGTGGCCGCCACCTATGACAATATCGCCAGCGGTGCCTTCCCGGCGTCGCGGCCGCTGTATCTGTATATCAAGGCGCAGCATGTGCCGGCCGTGCGCGGCATGCGCGAGTTTCTGGCCGAATATGCCCGCGAATCGACCTGGGGCCGCAGCGGCTATCTGGCGCGCAAGGGCCTGGTGGCGGCGCCGGAGCCCATTCGCCGGGCCGGCGAAGCGGTGGCGCGCGATCTGACCGCGATGGATGAGGGCAGCGTGACATGAGGTTGCTGATTGCCCTGCTGCTGGTGGTTGGCCTGGCCGGGCTGGCCTATCTGGCGGCCCGCGCCCGCGCTGGCCGCATGATCGTGGCTGCTGGCGGCAAATTCGGCGCGGTGCACAGCCGCCCGGTGTATCACGGCGCCTATGTGGCGGTGCTGGCGCTGGCGCCGGCGCTGATCGTGCTGGCGGGCTGGGGGCTGGCCGGCGCGCGGATCATCGAAGGCCAGGTGCTGGCGGCGCTGCCGGCGGCGGAGCAGCCCAAGGACAGCCTCGACCGGGCCGCGTTGATGAACGAAGTGCGCGGGCTGGTGGCCGGTGATCTGCCGCAGGCGTTCAACCCGGTGGCACCGCGGCTGGCGCCGATTTATGCGGCTGCCGTGGCCAATGGCGATCTGCTGGCCGGCGCGCTGTCGGTGGCCTTGCTCAGCGTGGGCGGCCTGTGGGGCTACAGCCGCATCCGCCCGGATTTTCGCGCCCGCACGGCGGTTGAATGGCAGGTGCAGGCGGTGCTGCTGCTCGCATCGGTGGTCGCGATCCTGACCACCTTCGGCATCGTGCTGTCGCTGATTTTTGAATCGATCCGCTTTTTCGGCATGGTCTCCCCGGTGGAGTTCCTCACCGGTTTGCAATGGAGCCCGCAAACCGCGCTGCGTGCCGATCAGGTCGGCTCCACCGGCGCGTTTGGGGCAGTGCCGCTGTTCTGGGGCACGATCTTCATCGGCGCGATCATTGCCATGCTGGTGGCGATTCCGCTGGGTTTGATGGCGGCCATCTACCTGACGCAATATGCGGCGCCGTCGCTGCGCCGCTGGCTGAAGCCGGTGCTGGAGCTGCTGGCCGGGGTGCCGACGGTGGTTTACGGCTTTTTTGCCGCGCTTACGGTCGCTCCGCTGGTGCGGCAACTTGCTCTGGCGATCGGCATTTCTGATGCATCATCCGATAGCGCGCTGGCGGCGGGATTGGTGATGGGCATCATGATCATCCCGTTTGTATCGTCGATGGCCGATGATTCCCTGGCGGCCGTGCCGCGCGCCATGCGCGATGGCAGCCTGGCGATGGGCGCTACCATGTCGGAAACCGTGAAGAAGGTGATGGTGCCAGCGGCCTTGCCCGGCATCGTCGGCGGCGTGCTGCTGGCTGTCAGCCGCGCCATCGGCGAAACCATGATCGTGGTGATGGCTGCGGGCCTGGCCGCCAATCTCACGGCCAATCCGTTCAGCAGCGTCACGACCGTCACCACGCAGATTGTGGCCTTGCTGACCGGCGATCAGGAATTTGACAGTGCCAAGACGCTGTCGGCCTTCGCGCTCGGGCTGGTGTTGTTCTGCATGACTTTGGTGCTCAATATTTACGCGCTTGCCGTGGTGAAGCGTTACCGGGAGGCATATGAGTGATGGCAACCCGCGCCGCATCTGCGCTGCCCCTGGAGCGCCAACCCACCGATTGGACCTCGCGGGAGATGCAATCGCGCATCGCCGGGCGTTATCGGGCTGAACGCAATTTTCGCCGCATGGGTGCTGGCGCGCTGATGGTTGCGGCTGGGTTTCTGGCGTTCCTGCTGTTCACCATTGTCCGCGACGGCTGGACCGGATTTTTGCGCACCGAAGCCCGCGTCGAAGTGAGCTTCGATGCAGCGACGCTTGGCGTGGATGCGGCTGCCGTGCGCGGCCCCGGCGGCCAGGCAGTGCTCGCCCGCGCCGATTACGTCGCCTTGATGAACAAGACAGCGCTGCAGCTTGGCCCGGCATCGGACATGCTGTCGGATGCAGCGTGGCTGGCCCTGCGCGACCGGCTGGTGGCGCAGCCCGATCTGATCGGCAGCAAGGCGGTGATGTGGGTGCCGGTGCGATCCGCCATCGATCTGCTGGCCAAGGGAAAATATGATCTGGATGCCCCGGCGGACAGCCGCGGCGTGTCTGACCGCGAAGTGGCGGATTGGCGCTGGCTGGCCAAGGAAAACCGGCTGCGCACGGTGTTCAACCAGGCCTTCATCGGTAATGCCGATTCCACTGAGCCGGAGCTTGCCGGCATCGGCGGCGCCGCGCTGGGATCGTTGTTCACCCTGTTTGTCACCATCATCATCGCCTTTCCGCTTGGCGTGCTGTCGGCGGCGTGGCTGGAGGAATTTGCCCCGCGCGGCCGGCTGGCGGACATTATCGAGCTGTCGATCAACAATCTGGCGGCGGTGCCATCGATCATCTTCGGGTTGCTGGGGCTGGCGTTTTTCCTGAATTATCTGGGCATGCCGCGCTCATCACCGCTGGTGGGCGGCATCACGCTGGCGTTGATGATCATGCCGGTGATCGTGATTGCGTCGCGGGTGGCGATCAAATCGGTGCCGCCGTCGATCCGCGATGCCGCGCTGGGCATTGGCGCGTCGCCCATCCAGGTGGTGTTTCAGCATGTCGTGCCGTTGGCGCTGCCGGGCATCATGACCGGCACGATCATCGGGGTGGCGCGCGCGCTGGGCGAAACCGCGCCGCTGCTGCTCATTGGCATGCGCGCCTTTGTCACCGATACGCCGCAGGGCCTGACCGCGCCGGCCACGGTGCTGCCGATGCAGGTGTTCCTGTGGTCCGATGATGTGCAGCGCGGCTTTGTTGAAAAAACCTCCGCAGCCATCCTGGTGCTGCTGGTCATCCTGATCTTGATGAACAGCTTCGCCATCTATCTTCGCAATCGATTCGAGAGGCGCTGGTGAACACCACAACGGCCATCGGCCACAATGCCGTCCCCAA
>NZ_JBBATR010000031.1:4177-5854 GCF_040398645.1 Sandarakinorhabdus sp. | reverse complement strand
CCCAATCCGTTTCCCAAATCCATCTACGAAAATGTCGCCTATGGCCCGCGCATCCACGGCCTCGCTCGCAACAAGGCCGATATGGACAATGTCGTTGAAAGCGCGCTGCGCCGCGCCGGCCTGTGGGATGAAGCCAAGGACCGGCTGGACGAAAGCGGCACCGCCATGTCCGGCGGGCAGCAGCAGCGGCTGTGCATCGCGCGCGCCATTGCGGTCGATCCCGAAGTCATCCTGATGGACGAGCCGTGTTCGGCGCTGGACCCGATTGCCACGGCGCGGATCGAAGAGCTGATTGACGAATTGCGCGGCCGTTATGCGATCGTGATCGTTACGCACAACATGCAGCAGGCAGCGCGCGTCAGCCAGCGCACAGCGTTTTTCCATCTCGGCACGCTGGTTGAATATGACGAGACGCCAGCGATTTTCACCAACCCGCAGCAAACCCGCACCAAGGATTACATCACCGGTCGCTACGGCTGACGCCCCCATCAGCCGGATCAAAGGAAATTTTCATGGCCGAAACCACTGCCCACACTGTCAAAAGCTTTGATGAAGACATTGCGCAGCTGCGCGCTGTCATCACGCGCATGGGCGGGTTGTGCGAAACCCAGATTGCCGATGCCGTCGATGCCCTGATGACCCGCAACATCGAAGCGGCGCGGGTGGTGATCGATAATGACAAGCGGCTCGATCTGCTCGAAGCCGAAGCGGAAATGCTGGCGGTGCGCATCATTGCCCTGCGTGCACCGCTTGCCGATGATCTGCGGGAGATCGTGGCGGCGCTGAAGATTGCCGGCGTGCTGGAACGCATCGGCGATTATGCCAAGAATATCGCCAAGCGCGCCGCTGTGGTGGCGCAATCGCAGCCGGTCGGGCCAGCGGTGATCATTCCGGAAATGGCGCGCATCGTGGTGGAGATCATCCGCGATACGCTGGACAGTTTTGTTGATCGCGATGCCGAAAAGGCGCTGGCAATGCTGCTGCGCGATCAGCAGGTTGATGAATTTTACAATTCGCTGTTCCGCTCGCTGCTGACCTTCATGATGGAAAACCCGCATTATATCACGCCGTCCACGCATCTGCTGTTTGTGGCCAAGAATCTGGAACGCATCGGCGATCACGCCACATCGGTGGCAGAAATGGTGCATTTTTCCGTGACGGGCCAACGCCCTGCCGAACGGCCACGCAATGATTTTGCCTCGACCGTCTACAGTGCCACTTGATCCGATCCGCCAAGCCTGACCCGGGAGACTGACCCATGCGTGCCAAGATCCTGCTTGTCGAAGACGATGCCAGCCTGATTGAGCTGGTGACCTATAATCTTGAAAAAGAGGGCTTTGATGTCGTTCGAACCGGCGACGGCGAAGAAGCCCTGACACTTGCGGAAGAAGAAAAGCCCGATCTGGTCATCCTGGATTGGATGATCGCTAATCTGTCGGGCATCGAAGTGTGCCGCCGCCTGCGCCGCGCGCCGGCCACGGCCAATCTGCCGATCGTGATGCTGACAGCGCGCGGCGATGAAGCCGATCGCATCCGCGGCCTCGAAACCGGCGCGGACGATTACATGACCAAGCCGTTCAGCCCGCGCGAATTGATCGCCCGCATCCGTGCCGTGCTGCGCCGCTTGCGGCCGGCACTGTCGGGCGGCCAGCTGGAATTTGCCGGCATCGCCATGGA
>NZ_JBBATR010000031.1:0-4077 GCF_040398645.1 Sandarakinorhabdus sp. | reverse complement strand
GATGAAATCACGGCAATGGGCGGCGAAGCCATGGCCAACGGTGCCAGCGTCACCGACATGGCAGCCGTGGAAAAGATGGTCGCCAACGTCAAGGAACGCTGGGGCCGGATCGATATCCTGATCAACAACGCCGGCATCCTGCGCGACAAGACCTTCATCAAGATGACACTGGATGAGTTTCGCACCGTTGTTGATGTCCACCTGATGGGCAGCGTTAATTGCACCAAGGCGGTGTGGGAATTGATGCGCGAGCAGGGTTATGGTCGCATCTTGATGACCACATCGTCCACCGGGCTGTACGGCAATTTCGGCCAGGCCAATTACGGCGCCGCCAAGCTGGCGTTGGTCGGCCTGATGAAGTCGCTGGCGCTGGAAGGCGCCAAATACAACGTGCATGTGAACACCATCGCGCCGCTGGCCGCGACCCGCATGACAGAAGATTTGTTGCCGCCAGCGCTGCTGGAGAAGATGGGCCCCGAAACCGTGGTGCCGGCATCGGTGTTCCTGGTGTCGCAAGACGCGCCGACCAACGTGATCCTCAACGCCGGCGGCGGCGGTATCGAGCGGGCCTACATCACCCTGACGCGCGGCATTCACCTGTCCGCCGATGAAATGACTGCCGAGCACGTCGCGGCGCGCTTTGCCGACATCAGCGACCGCACCGGCGAACTGGCGCCAGACAATGGCGGCGCCCAGGCCCAGGTGTCGCTCAGCGGCGGCAAGTAACAACAGGCGTGGCCCAGGGCGGGAGGGCCTACCCCTCCACCGCCTTCAGCAGCCGCCGTTCGAGGACGGCGAGCACGCCGGCCAGTTCGTGGCCGCGTTTCAGCACCACGCCGCCTTCGCCATACAAGACCCATTCGCCTTGGCGGCTCCGCAGTGCCGGGTCCTTGACCACGCGGGCTTCGGGGTTTTCGGCGGCACGGCGGAAGGCCGAGAAACTGGCCTGTTTGCTGCCCAGTTCCAGCGCATAATCACGCCACTGGCCAGCGGCGACCATGCGGCCATAAAGCGACATGATGCGATCAAGCTCGATCCGAGTGAAGGCGACTTGGCGCGGGCGGTTGTGGGGGCCAGAGGTTGGCGTTGCGGGCGGGCTGAGCGGAATGACACTGTTCACGCTGCAAATGTGGCGCGGAGCGCAGCGCAGGTCAACCAGTGGTAAAGGGCCACCCAGCGATCCCCAAGGGCCACCCAGCGGTCACCGGGGGTCACTCAGTGGCCACCAGCAGGCACTCGCGGGCCGCCTCAACCGGTCTTGCGCCGGGCTTCCTCGCAGGTCAGTTCATCAAGGCGGGCCTTGAGCACATCCATCTCGCAGCGCAGCAATTCCAGCTTCTGGGTTTCGGGATCGAACTTCTGCGCGCACGGTGTGCCGTAGGGCATGAACGGCTTGGCATAGTCTTCGGCGGCAACCACCACCGGCCTGGCGGGGATGCCGACCATGGTGGCGCCGGCCGGCACATCGCGGGTGACCACGGCATTGGCGCCGATGCGGGCATTGGCGCCCACCATGATCGGCCCCAGCACCTGCGCGCCGGAACCGATGATGCTGCCATCGCAAATCGTCGGGTGGCGTTTGCCGCTGATGCCGCCGGCCGGATCAGTGCCGCCCAGGGTAACGCACTGGTAAATCGTGACATTATCGCCAATCTCAGCGGTTTCGCCGATGACCACAAAGCCGTGATCAATGAAGAAATTGCGGCCGATACGGGCGCCGGGGTGAATATCGATGGCGGTGATCAGCCGGGAAAGATGGTTGATCAGCCGCGCCGCAAAAAACAGCCGGGCAGCGAACAAGGCGTGGGCAACGCGGTGCAGCCCCAGCGCCCAGACGCCAGGATAAATCAGGATTTCAAGACGCGAGCGCGGTGCCGGATCACGCTGCTTCACCGAATCAAGATAGGCGATCAGTCCCATAGCAACCTCCCGGTAGTGGCTCTCCAACAAGGGATTTGAGTGTCACTTAGCCGTAACAGCACAAAAAGGCCAGTCATCTATAACAGATGACTGGCCTTTCAGGTCCAGAGCCCACAGGCAATGCTGGGAGGGCGGCTTTACAGCGACGTTGTTAAAGCGCCTGAAGGGTGCGCGCGACGGCGTGCACAACCGCAGCAATGCGCACAGCGGCTTGGATCTTGTCCGTGCCGACGCCATGCTGGGCCAGCACCTTGTCGTGGGCATCGATGCACATGCCGCAGCCGTTGATGGCCGATACCGCCAGGCTGAACAGCTCAAAATCGGCCTTTTCGATGCCGGGCGCACCGATCACGTTCATGCGCAGCTTGGCCGGCATGGTTTTGTAATCGGGCCGCGAAGCCATGTAGGTAAAGCGGTAGTAAATGTTGTTCATCGCCATGATGCTGGCGGCGGCCTTGGCGGCGGTCATCGCTTCGGCGGTCAATTTGGTGGCGGCTTCGGCCTCTGCGGCCTCGATCAGCGGCTTGTGGGCACAGGCATGCGCCACCGCGACGATGGTGCCCCACTTCTGCTGATCAGTGAGCAGTTGCTCGGCGAGCAGGCTGGACACGTTCAGGCGCAGATCCTTGGCGTAGTCCGGCAGGGTCTTGGCGAGTTCGGAAAACATCATGGTACGCTCCGCTTAACCCCTCTCCCCTTACGGGAGAGGGAGGGGCCCGCGCGCGAAGCGCGTGGGAGAGTGAGGGGGTAAGCGGGGGGAGGGGGCGCTTGGCCAACCCTCACCCCGCTCAGCTTCGCTGAGTCGCCCTCTCCCCAAATGAGAGAGGGAACAACTTCAGGCGGCTGGCTTGAGGGTCTCTTCGCCGCCCTGCCAGTTGCAGGGGCACAGCTCGTCGGTCTGCAGCGCATCGAGAATGCGCAGCGTTTCGGCGGGGTTGCGGCCCACGTTCAGGCCATTTGCAGTCACATGCTGGATGACATTGTCTGGATCGATGATGAAGGTCGCGCGCAGCGGCACGCCGGCACCGGCCACGATGATTCCCAGGGCGTCAGCCAGAAACTTGGAGTTGTCAGCCAGCCATGGGAAATCGCAGGCAGCCAGACGCTCGTCGCTCTTGCGCCATGCGAAGTGCACGAAATCGGTGTCGGTCGATGCGCCGATCAGCACGGCATCACGATCGGCAAAATCACCCATCAGATCGCCGTAACCAATGATTTCGGTCGGGCAAACGAAGGTGAAATCCTTGGGCCAGTAAAAAAGGATCTTCCACTTGCCGGGATAAGCGGTCGCGATGTTCAGCGTTTCGCCGCCCGGCAGTGCGGCGACGCCCTGCTGCACCGGCAGATCGAAGGAAGGTATCGTATCGCCAACGGTCATTGCCATGGGGAAATCCTCTTATTTTAAAGGTCTATCACGGTCCGCAGCACCCTTGCGGTGCCCCGGATGCTTGCGTGATGGTCGTTGCCGAGATAGAAATCCAATCGATAATATCTCTGTTACAAATCGATTGCATCAATGACCGCATTCCAGCCCACGCTTAAGCAATTGCAATATCTGACGGCGCTGCACATCCATGGCCATTTCGGCCGGGCGGCGGAAACCTGCTTTGTCACCCAGTCCACGCTTTCGGCTGGCCTTGCCGAACTGGAATCGCTGCTTGGTGTGCGCCTTGTCGAGCGCAATCGCCGCGTGGTGCGCTTCACGCCGATGGGTGAGCGGGTGGTGGCAAAGGCCTATGCCGTGCTGCGCGAAACCGATGAGCTGGTCGGGCTGACCGTGGGCGGTGACAAGCCGCTGGCCGGGCCGCTGCGGCTGGGCGTGATTCCCACCATTGCGCCCTACCTGCTGCCGCGCGTTGCCGGCCATATCCGCCGCGCCTATCCCGATCTGAAGCTGCATCTGCGCGAAGACATGAGCGGCCCGGCCACCGAGGCGCTTGGCCGCGGCATGCTTGACGCCGTGCTGCTGGCGCTGCCGTGGGACACCCCGGGGTTGGCGGTGATGCCGTTGTTTGATGATCCGTTTTTTCTGGTGTTTGCGCCTGGCGATCTGCCGGACCCGCCGCCGGCGGTGGCTCCGGATGCGATCAACACCGAGAGCCTGCTGCTGCTGGAAGACGGCCACTGCCTGAAGGACCAAGCGCTATCGGCATGCGG
>NZ_JBBATR010000030.1:23853-31158 GCF_040398645.1 Sandarakinorhabdus sp. | reverse complement strand
TGGGTGAATGCGCGCGGGCTGTTCCGCCGCCAGCAGATGCCCGATGTGTTTCGCAACGCCAAAATCCCGTCTGCCCAGAAATGGCAGGGGCAGGGCACCGGCCAGCATATCGAACTGGGCATTGCCGAACATAATCTGTTTCTGGTGCTGGCGGCGGCCGGCCTGACGGCGCCGCTGTTTGGCACCCGGCTGATCCCCATTGGCACTGTCTATGATCCGTTCATTGCGCGCGGCTTGGATGCGCTGAATTATGGCTGTTATCAGGATGCGCGCTTCATCCTGGTCGCCACCCCGTCCGGGCTGACGCTGGGGCCGGAAGGCGGCGCGCACCAATCGATCAACCCGCCGTTGATCGCCATGGGGCAGCCGGGCCTGACCCATTATGAGCCAGCGTATGTGGATGAGCTGGCGCTGCTGCTCCACCACAGCTTTGGCCATGTGCAGGCCGAGCACGGCGGCAGCGTCTATTTCCGCCTTTCCACCCGCAGCCTGCCGCAGCCGCAGCGCAGCAACAATGATTGGCAGGCCGGGGCAATCGCCGGCGGCTATTGGCTGCGCGAACCGGCGCCGGGGGGCGAGGCCGCCATCGCCGCCATGGGCGCAGTGCTGCCCGAAGCGCTTGCGGCGTGGGAGGCATTGCATGATGACATCCCCGGCCTGGGCCTGCTGGTGGTGACCAGCCCCGATCTGCTGCACCGCGGCTGGCGGGAAGCAGGCGGCGATAGCCATATCGGGGCGCTGCTGGCGCCGCTGCGCCCCGGCGGCCGGCTGGTCACGCTGTGCGATGCCGCCCCCGCCAGCCTGTCCTGGTTGGGCGGCGTAATGGGCCACCGCGTGGTGCCGCTGGGCGTTGACCGCTTTGGCCAGACCGGCGATCTGGTTGATCTGTATCAGGCTTATGATCTGGATTCAGACGCTGTCGTCGCGGCCATGGCGCGCGCACTGGTGGATTGACGCGCAGATGAACGGTCTGATCAGTCTGGCGGCCGTGCTCGGGATATTGTTCGGGCTTGGCGCAGCGATTGGCGCTGCTGATCGCCGCCATTTCGCGCCGGCCTGGCTCGCGGCGGCGGCAGCGCTGGTGGCGATCAACGATGCGCTGCTCACCAATGGCTACGGCCTGCTGCCCGATATGATCGGCGGCAATTGGAACTGGCAGGGCAAGCTGCTGGCGCTGGCTGCCACGCTGGCGATTGCCGCGCTGCCGGGGTTCGGCTGGCGCCGCTGCGGCATCACATTGGTGCAGGCACCGGGCAGCCTGCGCGCGGCGTTGCCGGTGGCGCTGCTGTATTGCGCATTTTTCGCGGCCATTGCGCTGGCGTTTCCCGGCGATGGCGGCGACACGGAGACTCTGCTGTTTCAGCTCAGCCTGCCGGGCCTTGAGGAAGAAGCCTTTTATCGCGGCCTGCTGCTGGTTGCGCTTGGCCAGGCGTTCACGGCGCGCAAGCGGTTGCTGGGGGTGGATTGCGGCTGGAGCGCGATTCTGTCCTGCCTGTTGTTCGGTCTGGCCCACGCGTTCAGTTTTGCGGGCGGCAGTTTTTCCTTTGACGCCATCACCATGGCACTGACGGCGGTGCCAGCGTTTCTGGGCGTCTGGATGTGGCTGCGGACGGGCAGTTTGTTGTTGCCGGTCCTGCTGCACAATGTCGGCAATTCCCTGTCGCTGCTGATCTGATCGCCGCCAGCCTTGCACTTTGCCCCGCCATCACCTAGGGCATCGCAGGTTCGGGGAGTGGCGCAGTCTGGTAGCGCATCTGGTTTGGGACCAGAGGGCCGCAGGTTCGAATCCTGTCTCCCCGACCATCTTGTGCCGCCGTTGGTGGCCGGCACTGGCTTGCGGTGCCGTGCGCATCGGTCCCAACCCAGCTCGAAAATGGTAACCGCGCCGCATGAACACGGAATTTTTCCTGGTGGGCATGGTGATGATTTTCACTGTGCCATTCCTGGTCTGGCGGCTGGGCAGGACCGATTTTTTCGCGCCGCTGGTCGTGGTGCAGATCATTTGCGGGATCTTGCTGGGGCCGGGTGTGCTGGGCGCGGCGTTTCCGGATCAATATGCTGCGGTGTTTGCCAAGCCGGTGATCGATGCCCTGAGCGGGATCGCGCTATGGGCTGTCATGCTGTTTGTGTGGATTGCCGGTATCGAGCTTGATCTGGACGAAGCCTGGCAGCACCGCGCTGAGACCGGCGTCACGGCCGGGCTGGCGCTGGGCATGCCGCTGCTGTTTGGCTGCGGGGCGGCGCTGCTGCTGCTGTATTCTGGCCCGGGCTGGATCGGTGATGCAGCGCGGCCGTGGCAATTTGTGGTCGGGATCGGCATGGCCTGCGCGGTGACGGCGCTGCCGATATTGGTGCTGCTGATGGAAAAGCTGGAGATTTTGCGCGAGCCGCTTGGCCAGCGTATCTTGCGCTATGCCAGCATCGATGATGTCGCGATCTGGGCCGTTCTGGCGGCGATCTTGCTGGATTGGGAACGATTGGGGCGGCAGGCTGGGTTTTTGATCCTGTTTGCCATCGCCAGCTATGGCCTGCGCCGCCTCTTGCCGCGGCTGGCCGAGCCTGATCGCTGGTATATCTGCCTGATCTGGCTGGCGGGCTGCGGCCTGGCGGCCGATTGGGCCGGGCTGCATTACATGGTCGGGGCGTTTCTGTCTGGCGCGGTCATTGATGCGCGCTGGTTTGATCGGGCGCGCATGGATCAGTTTCGCGGGGCGGTGTTGCTGGCGTTCATGCCGGTGTTTTTCCTCAGCACGGGGCTGCGCACCAGGTGGGATGTGGGCGGCGCCGTGGTATTCGCCGCGGCGGGCCTGCTGCTGGCAGCGGCGGTGGCTGGCAAGCTGGCGGGAACCAATCTCGCCGGGCGCCTGCTGAAATGGCAGAAGGGGGAGGCATGGCTGATCGGCTGGCTGCTGCAGACCAAGGCCCTGATCATGATCATCTTTGCCAACATCCTGCTGGACCGTTCGATCATCACGGCGGGCACGTTTACCGCGCTGTTGTTGATGGCGGTGGCCAGCACGATGCTCACCATCCCGGTGGTGACGCCGCTGCTGGCACGTTATCCGGGCCTGCGCGGCAAAACACGCTAAAGCCTCAGGCTGCTGGCCGCCGTGCGTACCAGCCAAAGGCGGCAATCACTGCATAGCACAGGGCCGGCAGCGTCAGTGACAGCGCCAGCGAGCCACTGGCATCGGCAACGATGCCGGTAAGCAGCGGGATGAACGCGCCCCCGCAGATGGCCACGTTGATGATGCCGGAGCCATCAGCCGCGCTGGCGCCCAGTTTTTCGCAGGCCAGCGAGAAAATCGTCGGGAACATGATGGCGTTCATCAGCCCGATGGCCAGCAGGCTGTAACCGGCCAGTTCGCCGCTGCTGTTGGCCGACACGGCGATCAGCGCGATGGCGCCGCACGCCACACTGGCCAGCGCGAGGCCGGGGCTGACCAGGCGCAGCACAGCCGAGCCGACAAAGCGCCCGGCCATGGCCCCGCCCCAATAAAGCCCGATCAACTGGCCCGCCGATTGGTCCGACAGGCCGAGCACGCTGTCCTGCATCAGATAGCTGACCACCAGCGAGCCGATGGCGACTTCGGCGCCGACATACAAAAAGATGCACAGCGCGCCAAAACCAAAGCGCGGCCGCCGCAGCAGTGCCAGCCCGGCGCGGATGCTGCTGGCCTGGTGCTGTTCACCAACCAGCCGGCCGCGAAACCCCCACACCACCGCCGCCACCACCGCCAGCGCCGCCGCGAGGCTGAGATAGGCGTTGGCGATGACCTGGCTTTCGGCGGCACGATAGGCATCAAGCGCGCTGCCGGACAATGTATCCACCGCAACCACGCTGGCACCGCCGAGCAGCAGGACGGCACCCACCGACGGGAAGACCGTGGTGCCGAGCGAATTGAAGGCCTGCGCAAAGGTCAGGCGGCTGTGCGACGTTTGCGGTGGGCCGAGCAGCGAAATCAGCGGATTGGCCACCACCTGCACCACCACAACGCCGCTGGCCAGGATGAACAGCGCAAACAGAAACAGCGGATAAGAGGCGAATCTGCTGGCTGGAATGAACATCAGGCACCCCAGCATCATCGTCAGCAATCCAGCCACCGCGCCGCGCATGTAGCCGATTTTCTTGACCAGTTGCGCGCCGGGAATGCCGATGATCGCATAGGCCGCAAAAAAGCAGAACTGCACCAGCATCGCTTCGGTAAAGCTGAGCGTGAACAGGCCCTTGAGCTTGGGAATGATGACATCATTCAGCGAGGTGAGGCCGCCGAAGATGAAGAACAACGCAAACACGAATGGTTGCAGGTTCGGCGCATTGATGTGGCCGGCGGCTTGTGTGTCTGAGCTTGAAGAGGCTGCAACCATGGCAAATTCCGATCGGTTCTGAGGGCCGGTTCTGGGGGCCGGTTCAGGAGGCCTTTGGCGGGCAGGCCGGCAATGGCAACGACTGGCCAAGCCGGGCGGTGCGCAGCGTGACGGCAAAACCGCGCGGGGCCTGCAGCCGCAGCGCCGTGCCGACATGGGCAAGATCACCGCCAGCAGCGGCAAAGCAGGCCAGCGGAATTTCCAGCTTGGCGATCTTGCCGACGGGCTGAGCGCGCAATGCCGAAGTGATGTCCAGCGACGCGCCGGCCATGGCAACAACCACAGGCCCAGCCGGCAGTGCATCGATGCGCCAATCCAGCTGAAGCGCGAAGCCGCTGCTGCCCAGCTGGACCAGATTGACCGGTGGGCCATCGATGGCGATGGCGCCGGCCGCGTCCCAGCGGAACTGGCGGGCATCTTCCTGCGCCGAAAGATCGACGGCGCGGGCGGTCACGGCGCTGTCCACGCCCAGCCGCCACGGCGCCACCACCCGGCCGCGCAGCATATAACGGTCTTCGCTGGCCAGCGCAGCCAGATCAGCCTTGGGATCCTCGCTGAGCGGGCCGACGCTGACAGCGGTGCGGTAATCGAGGCCATGGCCCACCGGCCACAGCGACGCGGTGATCGGGGACCGCGCATCGGCCGGCCAGGCAAACGGCAACCGGCCCGTGAAATCGCGCGCCGGCGCGCCATCGCGCCGCGCCACCAGCACATCGGCCACGCCCTGGCCCTGCGAGCCCGGCAGCCAGGCCGCGACAAAGGCATCGGAGGCGTTGATCAGTTGCGGCACGAACAGCGGCCGGCCCGACAGGAACACCGAAACGACCTTGATGCCCTGCGCCTTCAGGCGGGCAATGAGTTCGGTTTCGCCGGCGAGAGCCCGGAAGGCCAGATCGGGCACATCGCCCTGAAACTCGGCATAAGGCTGCTCGCCGAATACCACGATGGCGACATCGGGCTTCGTCGGCGTCGTGCCGGCGGCGGCAATCACCGCTTCACCGCCGGCATCGCGCACGGCGTCGGCGATGGCGCGGCCGATGGTCTGGCCCTTGGGGAAATCGGCGGCGGTGGTGTCGGTGCCCTGCCAGGTGACGGTCCAGCCGCCGCTTTGCATCGCCATGTCGTCGGCGCCGGGGCCAGCGATCAACACGCGCGCGCCCGGCCGGATCGGCAGCACGGCGCCATTGTTCTTCAGCAGCACCAGCGATTTGGCGACCGCTTCGCGGGCCACGGCCAGATTTTCGGGGGTTGCAATGCGCGAGGGGTCACCGCGTTCCATCGGCGCGGGTTCGAGCAAGCCCAGCTGCGCCTTCACGCGCAGCACCCGGCGCACGGCATCATCGATGCGAGCGAGCGGGATGGTGCCGCGCTGCACATGGCGCAGCGTGCTGTTGAACATGCCCTTCCAGCTGTCGGGCGCCATCGCCAGATCAAGCCCGGCATTGAAGGTGAGCGCGCAATCGGTGACGGTGCAGCCCGGCAATTGGCCATGGCCGTTCCAATCACCCACCACCAAGCCTTCAAAGCCCATCCGGCCCTTCAGCACATCGGTGAGCAGATAGCGATTGCCGTGCGCCTTGACGCCGTTCCAGCTCGAAAAACTGGCCATGACCGACAGCACGCCGGCCTCGACCGCGGGGGCATAGCCAGCCGCGTGCACCGCCACCAGTTCAGCCTCACCGATGCGGGCGTCGCCCTGGTCCTTGCCGGCATCGGTGCCGCCATCGGCGACGAAATGCTTGGCGGTGGCCGCCACCTTGTTGGCGGCGAGCGGCGTGCCGGCCGTCAGCGGCCCCTGCAGGCCCAGCGTGAGCGCGCGGGCATAAGCAGCGGTGACCCTGGTGTCGGCGCTATAGCCTTCATAACTGCGGCCCCAGCGTAGATCCTGCGGCACCGCCAGCGTTGGCGCGAAGGTCCAATCAATGCCGCTGCCTGACAGTTCGGCCGCGGTCACGGCCCCGATCCGCTGCAGCAATTCCGGATCATTGGCGGCGCCCAGGCCGATATTGTGCGGGAAGATGGTGGCGCCGGGCAGATTGCTATGGCCGTGCACAGCATCAACGCCAAACAGGATCGGGATGCCGGCGCCCGACTGGCGCGAAACAGCGCGGAATTCCCCAACCAGCCGCACCCAGGCCGCAGCATCAGCGCGTTCGTTGCCATAAGGGCCGCCATTGCCGCCGGCCAGAACCGAACCGAGCGGGTAACGCTTCAGATCAGCCGGCTTGACCGCGGTGAGATCGGCCTGGATCAACTGGCCGATTTTCTGGCGCAGGGTCATGCGCTGCATCAATGCGGCGATGCGGCTATCGGTTGCGGGATCGGTGAGCGCGGCGGGGCTGCGGGTGGCGGGCCACAGCGCCGGATTTCCGGCGGCGGGCGCTGCCGGCCCGGGTGCCGTTGGCGCATCAGCGATTGCGCCGGTCGACCAGCTGCCGGCTGCCAGCAGGAACGCCAGCCACGCGCGTGTCATCATCGATTGTCCCCACGGTTCCCGCGAACAAACGCTTCTTGTGAACGTTGCCATCGACTGCCTCGCACGGGGCAGGCAAAGAATCAACTGGTGTCGGTGCATGTGGCCAGCTGCGCGCGTCATTGGCGGCGGGCGGGCGCGAGCATCAGCGCGGCAACAACGGCAAGCACGGCGAGCAGTACGAACAGCGCGCGAAAGCCAAGGCTGGGCACCAGCGCCAGCGTCAAGCCCGGCATCACCAGCGATGGCAGCGTGTTGGTCAGATTGAACAACCCCAGATCGCGCCCGCGCCGGTCACTGCGCGGCAGCACCGCCAAGGTTTGCGCGGAATGCAGCGCCAGAAAGACGTTGCAGGCCAGACTGAACACACAATAGCCGGCGATGGCAATTGCTGGCGTGGCAGCGCCGCCCATCACCAGCAGCGCAATGGCCGCCACACCGGCCCCGATGCGCAGCGGCAGCAA
>NZ_JBBATR010000030.1:7473-23753 GCF_040398645.1 Sandarakinorhabdus sp. | reverse complement strand
CCATCACCAGCAGCGCAATGGCCGCCACACCGGCCCCGATGCGCAGCGGCAGCAATGCCCGACCACGCCGATCGGACCATGCGCCCACGGCCAGCGCCAACGGCGCGGCAATCACCAGCGCGCTGCCGAAGATCCACGCGGTGGCCGCATCGCCCAGCGCCGGATCAAGCGAGCGCAGCCAGAAATAGAGATAAGCAAACAAGGTGGCTTCGGATATCTGCACCAGCAGGCGGGCCAGCCACATCCGTGCCGCCAGTGTTCCGCCGGGCTGGCTGTCCGTCGTGGCCGGCGGGCTGGCTGCCTCCGGCCGTCTGGCCGCGGCGCCCCATAGCAGCAGCGGCAGGACGCAGGCGATGGTCAGCGCCGCAACAATGGCCAGACGCAGCGGCGGCCCGGCGGCGCCCGGCAGCGTGATCAGCCCGCCGGCCAGGGCGCCAGCGGCCGGCGCAATCGCCAGCAGCCCGCCCAATCGGCCCTTCTGGGCATCGGGCACACAGTCGCCAGCCCAGGCCGACAGCGGCCCGATCATCATGTTCAGCGCCAATTGCCAGCCTGCGATCACCGCCACCAGCGCCGGCAGGCTGGCGGCAAACTGGGTCAGCATCAGCAACACCGAAGACAGGGCCAGCCCGGCCGCAACCCAGGCCCGCCGGCCCAGCCAGACATCGCTGGCCCAGCCAAACAGGATATTGCCGGCGCTGGCTGCGATTGCGCCGGTGGCGGTGGTGGCAGCCAGCCATGACAAGGCGGTGTTTTGCCCAGCAGCAGCGGCTTCGATCTGCACCGGCAGCAGGATGGTCAGAAACGGCATGTACGCCACCGCCGTGCCGGCCCAGGCCAGGGCATAAAGCGGCAGGAACCAGTCCGGTGCGCGCTGCACCTGCACGTCAGGCAGCAGCGGCCGGCGGCGCTGTGGATTCGCGCACAACCAGGCTGGCCGGCACCACCAGCGGCACGTCCGGCAGGTCATCGCTGCCGGCGCCGGCAATCAGATACTCCACGGCGCGCGACGTGATCTCCGCCACCGGTTGATCGATGGCGGTTAGCGGCGGGCGGGTGAAGCGCACCAGCGGCGTGTTGTCAAAACACACCAGCGACAATTGCTGCGGAATGGCCAGGCCGTGCCGTTCGGCGGCGGCAATCACCGCCAGCGCCATCTGATCGTTGCTGGCGATGATGGCGGTGGGCCGCTGCGCCTGCGCCAGCAAGGCATCGGCAGCCGCTTCGCCGGAGGCATAGCTGAAATCGCCCGTCGCCAGCAGGCCATCGGTGGCAGCGCCGGCCGCCGCCATTTCAGCGCGCCAGCCATCCACCCGCCAGCCCGACAATTGATAGTCCACCGATCCCGCGATGAAGCCGATGCGGCGGTGGCCCAGATCGATGAGATGCCGCGTCGCCAGCCGCGATGCGCCTTCATCATCCATAGTGAGCGCGATGCCGTCGCCGCTGCTGCGCGATCCGATGCGGGCAAACGGGATTTCGCTGTGCACAAGCAGCGCCGTGATCAACGGATTGTCCGAATGCGGCGGTGTCAGGATCACGCCGTCTGGCTGCAGGGCGGCAATGGCAGCGGCCAATTCGCGCTGGATATGATCATTGTGGGTGTCCACCAGCTCAAAGATCAGGCGATAGCCGTGTTCGGCGCATTTGAGCATGCCGCCCAGCAGCATCTGGTCAACCCAGTCCGTGCCCTGCCGGGCGCGCCAATCGGCAATGGTACGGTCCCGGTCGTTCAGCGCCAGGATCAGGTAGGAGCGCGAACCGCTCATCCGCTGCGCCGCGATCGACGGCACATAGCCGAGGGCATCAATCGCCGCCTGCACACGCTGCTGCATTTCCGGCCGGACATTGGAGCCGTTGTTGATGACGCGGCTGACGGTTTGCAGCGACACGCCGGCCTGGGCCGCCACGTGCCGGATGGTGACCGCCTGTTTTCGACGCGCCATGGTAATTTCAGTTCCTGATCGCGGGGCAATCTGAACCGGTAGGCGCTTTACCGGTGCATTGCCAGACGCGCACCCAATCCACCGCCATGACCTTTGGAAAGCCCTGGCTGATGACGCCGCCGCGATTGCGCTGCTCCGGCAGATGGCCGCCCACTGCCAGATTGATCACCAGATGAAACGGCTGATCAAACGGTGCTGTGGGGCTTGCCGAACCGCTTGTTGACCAATCGCCGGGCTGCTGCTGGGCATAGACCTCGCCGTCGATGCGCCAGATGATGGCTTTCGGCTGCCATTCGATGCTGTAAACATGAAAGTCATCAAACGGCGCCGGCATTGCGGTGGTGGCGCCGCGCTGGCGATTGGCCGGGTTAACGCCGCCAAAATGCAGCGTGCCCAACACCCCGCGCTCGCGGCCAGTCACGCAGCCCGCACTGCCGGCCGCGCAGGGTTCGCCCAGATTGACCGCCTCCATGATGTCGATTTCGCCGGATGCCGCCCATTTGCCGTAGCGATCCTGCTCAGGCAACATCCAGATCGCCGGCCACAGGCCTTGCCCCTCCGGCAGGCGGGCGCGCACCTCGATCAAGCCATAGCGCCACGCCGCCTTGCCGCTTGTGCTCAGCCGTGCTGACGTGAAGCCGCGCGTGACCTTGCCCTGCCGATCGGTGCTGCTGCGCTGCTCTGCCGGCAAGGCCGGGCCGCGATGCCGCTGCGCCCGCGCCGTGATGTGCAGTTCGCCGGCGCTGATGCCGGCGTTTGCGGCGGCTGTCGTGTAGCATTGGCGTTCTTCATTGCCGCCGCCCCAGCAATCATCGGCCAGTGTCCATTTTGCCGGATCAATCGCGCTGCCATCAAATTCATCGGCCCACGCCAGCTGCCAGCCGGGGCCCGGAGACGGCACATCTTTCGCCGGCACATCTGCGGGTGCGGCCGCCATCGCTGCTGCCGCCCCCGCGGCCCAGAGCCAGCCGATGGTCACGCGGCCTGATCGGCCTTCACACCGCAATAATGCGCCACATACGCCCCGTGCGGCGGCAGGCCATCGACGGTGCGCGCCACGTTTTCGCGCAAGCTGCTGAGCAGATAAGCCAGCTCCTCGCTTTTCAGCTTGGCCGCGACCGGGTGATAGGATTGCGGCGCAATGCCCTGGCCCATCATCACCTGCACCCAGCTGTTTTCGGCGAACAATTCCTCGTTGCGGCGGAACACCCGCCCGGTTTCGCGGAACAATTCGATCTTGTGCGCCAGCGTGTCCGGCAGTTCGATGGCGGCGCAGTGGCGCCAGAACGGCGAATCCTGCCGCTCCGTGGCCTTGTAGTGCAGGATCAGGAAATCGCGGATCTGCTCCATGTCGGTAAACTGCTGATCGTTGAATTCGGCGATGTCGCGCAGGCTGGGCCGGCCGGCGGGCAGCATGCGCACCAGCCGCAGCACGGCGCGCTGGATCAGGTGGATGCTGGTGGATTCCAGCGGCTCCATGAAGCCGCTGGACAGGCCGATGGCGACGCAATTGCGGTGCCATTGCCGCCGCCGCGCCCCGGTGGTGAAGCGGATCAGATTGGGCTCGGTCAGCGTCTGGCCTTCGATGGTGCTCAGCAGACGTTCCAGCGCCGCATTCTGGTCCATGTAGCGGCTGCAATACACGATGCCGTTGCCGCCCCGGTGTTGCAGCGGGATGCGCCATTGCCACCCGGCATCATGGGCAATCGCGCGGGTGTAGGGCACCGGCGCGCGCACATTGGCGGTTTGGATGGCCACCGCGCCATCGCAGGGCAGATAATGCGACCAATCATCATAGCCGGCGTGCAAGGCGCCTTCGATCAGCAGCGCCCGAAATCCAGTGCAATCGACGAACAAATCGCCCTCGACGCGGCGATTGCCGTCCAGCATTAGCGCGGCGATGTCGCCGGTTTCGCCGTTCAGCTCCACATTGGTGATGCGGCCTTCGCTGCGGGTGCAGCCGTCCGCCTCCGCCATGCGGCGCAGGAAGGCGGCGTAAAGCGAGCTGTCGAGTTGATAGGCATAGTTGATGCGATCATCGGGCAAATGCGCGAACTTGCCGGCTTCGGCGGCCTTCAGTTCCAGGCAATATTCGTCGTAGGACTGGGTGTGGCCCTGGGTCTGGCCGTGCAGCCAGAAATGCTGAAACCCCGCCGACCAATGATCCTTGCCGGTGCCGCCAAAGCTGTGGAAGTATTTGCTGCCCAGCGTCTTCCAGTTTTCAAACATGATGCCCAGTTTGAAGGTGGCCTGGGTGGCGCGCATGAAATCGGCCTCCCCGATGCCGAGCAGGCGATTATAGGCGACCAGCGGCGGAATGGTGCTTTCGCCCACGCCAACCGTGCCGATGGCATCGGATTCGATCAGCGTGATCTGCGCCACGCTGCCCAGCGTGCGGGCCAGCGCAGCGGCGGTCATCCAGCCGGCGGTGCCGCCGCCGGCAATGACGATGCGCCGGGGTTGGGCAGTTTGGGATGGGGCCATGGCGGGTTCCTTCATCATTTGCTCAGGCTGCGCAGCAGAAAGGCGTGCATGCGCCCGGCGGTGTCGGCATCAAAGGGAGCCAGCACGCCGCGGCCATGCTCGGGCACATGCGCTGCTGCCTCGTCGCCGCCGGAAAACACATAATATTCAAACATCTGCCGCCATATGTCGCGCTGCGCCTGCGGCAGATCGCGGATGGCCAGCACGGCGTGGTTCAGCGCGTTCTGCGGCTGGCCCAGAAAGCGCGGGGTGTCGCGCCACCAATAGTTGATCAGCACGTTGAACGGCGCAAACGCTTCGACATGGTGATACCAGAGCGACGGGATGAACAGCGCATCGCCGGGGTTGAGATCGGCCACCTGCGCGCCGCGCAGCGCCTCGGCAAAGCCGGGGAACACAGCGAAATCGGGCGCCGCCAGATCGACCATGCTGACCGCGCGCCCCGCCGGTGTGTTGTCGATGGGGCCAAGATAGAGATTGCGAAACTGATCGGGCGCAAACAGCGTGAACCGGCGCGTGCCCACGGCGCAGCAGGCCAGATTGTCCGGGAAATCATTGTGCGCGGCAATGCGCGTCGGCGTGCCGATCCACACGCTGGCCAGCGCGCTGCGCGGTGACAGCGGCATCGGATTGGCGGCGGCCAGCCCATCGAAATATTGTTCGATATCAACCGACCCCAGATAGACGGTCGGCACCTGCGCATGGGATTCGGCGGCATCGAAACCGGCAAAAATCGCGGGCAGGCGGCCCTGGCCCATGCGGAAATTCATCTGCATGTCGGCATCATAGAACAAGCGCCCGCTATCCTGCGGCGCGCCCATCGACACGGTGAAATCACGGCTCCGGGCATGATCCAGCAGATGCGCGCGCGCGGCGCGGGCCGATTGCAGCCCGGCGCGCACCAACGGCCAATCCGCCACCAGCCCGCGCACCACAAATGGGCCATCGGCCGCCGCAATCAGGGCGTCCAGCGCCGCGGCATCGGCGGCAAAGGCCTCGCGCACCGCCGGCAACGTGGCAGCCAGCGCGTCAGCCATGGGCGAGCCGCGCGTTGCGCCGTGATACCAGCGCCGAAAACTGGCTGATCGAGGCCATCGCCATGAAAATCGGCATCAGATGGTCATCGGCGTGCAAGGCGCCAAGATCGCTGGCATCCAGGCTGCGCAGCCGATCTTCGGCAATGATATGAAAGCCGACCAGGCTGTGCTTGGAGCCATCAGCAAGCGGCACTTCGAGGGTGAAGGGCTCCAGCAGGTCATGGCGCTCAAGGGCGGCGAAAAACCCCATGCTATTCTTGTAGGCGCCATCAAGATCGCCAAGATCCTGCGCGATGCTTTCCAGCAAGGGCGTCGGGCGGCCATCAACGTCGAACAGGGCGATGCCGCTGCCATCGGCGGCCATGGTGACCCGCGGGTGGGCCAGATCGATGTGCACCTGCGCCGCGCCGTCCGCCGCCGCAGCAGCGCCAATCAGGAACGGCGTCACCCGGTGCGCCAGCGGGCGAAATGCGGCGTCCCAGCGACCATCGGCCAGAAACAGATTTTCGCCGGTTTCAAAGCCGAAGAGCGCCAGCGCCGAAAAACTGCCCGTGGTCAGATCGCGGCGGAAAACAATCGGATAATGCGCCTGCACCTGCCGAAATTCGGTGGGCATCGCCAGCGCGGTCATCACGGCATCACCCAGATCAGCCGACGCATCGGTGCGCACCCGCAAGGCGCGGTGGGTGTTTGAATCGAGCAGGGCGTGTGCGTTCATGAGCGGCCTTCGAATGGTTGCGGCGCCCGCACCAGCGGAAACAGCGTGCGATTGGCCGGCAGCGCCGCCACCAGCGCACGGGTGCGGCGGGCCAGATCATCGAGCCGCGCCTGGGTTGGCGCCAGATCGCCGGCAAAGGCCGGCGGCGCAAAGCCCATGCCGTACAGCACATAGGCATGGCTTTCAGCCGGGAAGATTTCGGCGGCCTGCGGAAAATCCCACTGCGATGGCGGCTGATCGCGCCACACATCGAGCAAGGCGCGCAATCGCGGCGGCACCTGCGCCGGGTCACGCTGCGCCAGCCAATAGGCTTCGGTGCGGCGGCTGGGCAGATAATGCAGCTTGAGAAATTCGACGATACGGTCCCAGCGATAGGAAAACAGCGCGTTGAAACGATCCGCCTGCACAGCCATCGCGCGCCGCGATTTGGGGAAATTGGCACACAGCGCCTGCAGCGACAGCTCGATCATCACGATTGCCGAGGCCTCCAGCGGCTCCAGAAACCCGGCCGACAGCCCGATGGCGATGCAATTGCCCTGCCAGAAACGCGCGCGGTGCCCGGTGCGAAACGCCAGCTTGCGCGGGCTGAGCGCGGCGACATCGGCGCCGGGCACCGATGCCGCGATATAGTCCAGCAGGGTCTGGCGGGCGCCATCATCGTCCATGAACCGGGACGAATAGATGCAGCCGATGCCGCGCCGGCCGGGCAGCCCGATATCCCACAGCCAGCCCGCGCTGTGCGCCGTGGCGATGGTGGCCGAGGCAATCGCGCTGTCCGGCCGCACCGGCACCTGCACGGCCATTGCGCTGTCGTTGAGCAGCACATCGCTGCGATCGACCCACTCCACGCCCAGATGCCCGCTGATCAGCACGCCGGCATGGCCGCTGCAATCGACGAACAGATCGCCTTCAATGTCGCCGTGCGCGTCGGTGGTGAGCGCGGCAATATCGCCATCCGAGCCAGGGATCACGGCGGTTACCCGCGCCGCCACATGGCGAACGCCCAGCCGGCCGGTGGCATGCTTTTGCAGCAGCGCGGCAAATTTGCCGGCATCAAGATGATAGGCGTAGTTGAGCGCCCCGGCATAGCCCGGCATGCTGGCCTGGCGCGGCGCCAGATTGGCCGCCACCACCGCCGCCTGCGCCGTCATCGCGGCGGCAAACGGCACATCGTGTTGCGCGCGCCGGGCCGCCCATGCCGCCACCAGCGCGTCGCTTTCGCCAGGCGGCGGCGGCGTGAACGGGTGCAGATAGCTGTCGGACGGGCCGCCATCGACCCAGCCATCAAAACGCGATCCCTGCTTGAAGCTGGCATCGCAGGCACTCAGGAACTCCGCTTCGTCGATGCCGATGGCCGCCAGCGTGCCGCGCATGGTCGGCCAGGTGCCTTCGCCAACGCCGACGGTGGGGATATCGGGTGCTTCGATCAGCGTGTGGGTGCGGTTCTCACCGCGCGCCCGCGCCGATGCCGCCAGCACACAGGCCGCCAGCCAGCCCGCCGTGCCGCCGCCAAGAATGACAACGTGCTCGACGCCCGGATCAGAGTTCCGCTCGTTCATCTCGGCCGACATGCCTGCCAATGCCTCTTCCCTGTTTGACGCCCCCTAGACAGAGAAAGCCGGCCCCTAGGGAACGGCTTTCTCCCATCTAGTGGGGCAACACGCAAGCCGGGTGCGTCAGAAGTTCACGCGCATGCCAGCCTGGTAGCGCGCATAGCCCGGCGACGCGAAGAATGCGTTTCGATCGCTGCGCAAATGTCCGCGCCGGCTGGCGTTGTTCAGGTTGATGGCTTCAACAAAGGCAACATAGCCCTTGCGGAATTCCCAACTGGCGCTGGCGTCAACCTGACCATAGGATTCAATATAGAACGGGTTGGGGCCGGTGCCGCCGAGGAACTGGCCGCGCCAGTTATAGGCAACGCGGGCCTGGAGGCCGTTCTTTTCGTAGAACAGCACGGCGTTGGCGCTGTCGCTCAATCCGGTCAGCGCAAACTGGGTAACGCTCGATGGCTTGGTGTTGTCGTAAATGGCATCGCCGTTGACGATTGTGTAGTTCAGGTTGGCGCCAAAGCCGGTGTTCCAGAAGCTGTGCTGGATGGCAAATTCCCAGCCATTGATGTTGGCGGTTTGCGCATTGTTCACGGGCAACGTGATCTGGAAATTCACCGGATTATCCCCTGGCACGCCGAGGATCTGGCCGGTGATGTTGCCACTGGAGTCAAATCCGGTGCGCACCACGGACGATGGATTGTTGATGAAGATGAAGTTGCGGATGGCCGTGGTGCTGGCGTTGGGGCCAAGTGCTGCGACAGCAGCGTTGAACCGGGGGCCAGACGCCGGGTTGGTCAGGTTGAACGCCGGTGTGTCGATGCGCGTCGTGCTGATGAAGTTGGACACATCCTTGCTGAAATAACCGACCGAAACATAGCTGCTGCGATCAAAATACCATTCGGCCGACACATCGACGTTGTTCGATTTGAACGGCTGCAACCCGGGATTGCCCTGGCTGCCGAAGCCGCCACCAATGCGGAACAGCTGATCAAGCGTGCGGCCGCCCTGCAAGCTGGCATAATCCGGACGGGTGATCGTCGAGCTGTAAGATGCACGCACGCGAACGTTGCGGATTGGTTGCACGTCAAAGTCGAGGTTGGGCAACCAGTTTTCATAGCTGCCTTTGAATGTGGTGAAATCGCGGGCGTTGCCGAAGACAAGATTGAACTCGTTGGCAGAACCCCACTGCGTGGCAGTCGGGATCGGCACCAGAGCCGATGATGTCACCTTGGTTTCTTCGTAGCGCAAGCCAGCCCGCAAATGGGCGGGATTGCCAAACAGATCAAACTTGCTGTTGATCTGCAGGTACGGCGCAATCGTGGTTTCCTTGATGCGGCGGTCGACGCTGAACGGCGCCAGGCAATTGTTGTCGCCGCCGCAGATCTGGTTGCGATCATCCAGCAGTTTCACGAGACGCGGGAAATCGAAGCTGAAGAACTGCTGGATGATGTTGGGCGAACCCGCGCCGTCCAGGCCCCGGAACTTGTCGGGCACGGTGACGGCGGTGAAGATATCGTCCGGCACCGCCGATGCCGGCGCCGCGCCGCCCCAGGTGTCGTTCTGGATGAAGCCAAAGGCCGAACGCACATTGTTTTCGATGTAGCTGACACCGAAATCCAGGCTTTCGAGGATGCCGCTGTTGATATCATATTTACCGGCAAAGCGGCCTTCGTTGATTTCATTGCGGAAATAGGCATTGCGGAAGGCGTTGCCGGTTGGAACGATGTTGGCTGCATTCAGGGGGTCAATGCCGGGGTGCATCCTTACCGAAATGACCGGCAACCGCGTGGTGTAATCAACCCGCTGTTCGGCCACGCCAAATACCGCCGTGCCAACGGCCACGTTGGTGCCAAATTCGTTGGTCGGCTTGGATTCAGCCGTCGAATGGTGAGCGTCGAGCGTCAGCGTGACCCCTTCGATGCCCTTCCATTCCAGATTGCCGCCAAAGCTGTGGTTCTGGGTGCGGTTGGCGGTGAGTGCACCCGAGTAAGACAGATCCTTGCCTTCGCTGGCGCCAAAGCGTTCAGCGTAGAAATTGGGGCCGGCAACCGGTCCATTGGTCCACGAGCTGGAAATATCGTTGAAATTGAACCAGACGCCAACGCTGCTGTCGCGCGCTTCGACGGTGTTCTGCGAGAAGGTGTAATCAAACGTCGCCTTCAGATCATCGACAGGCGCGATCTGCAGCACAACCTGACCGTTGATGCGTTCGCGATCGATGTCGGTGGTGTTGTACGATGCATTCTGCTGCACCTGATAGACATCATTGGCCTTCGGGCGGTTCTGCTGAGCGGCAAAGCGCGGATCACCAGCTTGCGGCAGCGAACCCCAGTTATTTTCCGAACCCAGATAGCCGTCGCGGTAGCCGGCATTGAACTGGTTGGTCGTGGCCAGACGCTTCTGGTAAATACCCGACACGGCGATGCCGATCTTGTCATCGGCAAAGGTCTTGCTGAAAATGCCGGACACTTCCGGGGTGATCTTGGTGCCGCCGGAAACCGAGGTGTCAAGCACACCCCGCGCCGCAATGCTGCCGCGCGTGCCGGGGCGATCCAGCGGCCGCGGCGTCTGGATGTTGATCACCGAACCGATGCCGCCGGTGGGCAGGTTGGCGCGGCCGGTCTTGTAGACCAGCACCGATGCCACGCCTTCGGAGGCGAGGTTGGCAAAATCGAACGAACGCGACGAAGGTGGGCTGGCGCCATCGCCGAGCGTGGAGGTTGGCATCTGGCGGCCATTCAGCAGCACCAGGTTGAATTCCGGGCCAAAGCCGCGAACCGTGACCGTCGAACCTTCACCGTTGGAACGGTCGATCGAAACGCCGGTGATACGCTGCAAGGATTCTGCCAGGTTGGTATCCGGGAACTTGCCGATTTCTTCAGACGAAATGGCATCGACCACGCCTTGGCTGTCGCGCTTGATGAACAGCGACTGCTGAAGGCTGGCACGAATCCCGGTGACGACGATGATCTCTTCGGCTGGCGCTTCGTCGGCTGCTGCGGTTGCAGTTGCCGCTTGCTGAGCGAGCACCGGCTGCCCGCCAGCGATCAGTGCCAACGTCAAACCGCTGACACCACACGCCATCCGCGCACGCAGCCCAAGACCTGTCTTCATGAAAACTCCCCTGATTGACGCGGTTAGATCCGCATTGTCCCTTGTTTGATAACGTTCACTCTAATGGATAGCGACATTGTGTCAAGCAAGCCACGTGGATTTGCGGCAGCTGTGGCCGCAATGGCACATGGCCTGGCGCGCGGTGGCCACAGGCGCATCGCCAACCGATTTACAGCCAGTCTGCTCGGGCGAAATTGATCAGCGGCGCGCCAGCGCAGCTGCGGCCGCGGCATGGTGCTGAATGGCGGCAACGTCGATCGGCCCCGGCGGCACCATCCAGCTGCCGCCAACGCACAGCACCGGTGCCAGCGCCAGCCAGTCGGGTGCCGTCGCTTGGGTTACGCCGCCGGTCGGGCAAAATCGGCATTGCCCGAACGGCGCGCTGAGCGCCTTCAGCGCCGGGATGCCGCCGGCGGCCATCGCCGGGAAAAACTTGAAATGATCGAGGCCCAGATCCAGCCCGCGCATGATGTCGCCGGCGTTGGCGATGCCCGGCAGGAACGGCACGCCGCTGGCGATGGCGGCCTTGCCCAGAGTGTCGGTCAGGCCGGGCGACACGATGAACTCCGCGCCCGCTGCCAGCGCGGCATCCAGGCTGGCCGGACCCGTCACCGTGCCGGCGCCAACGATGGCACCCGGCACCTGCTTCATGGCAGCGATTGCAGCCAGCGCCGCCGGTGTGCGCAGCGTCACTTCCAGCACGCGCAGCCCGCCAGCCACCAACGCCTGCGCCATCGGCACGGCATCGGCCAGATCGCCTATGACAATCACCGGAATGACTGGCGCGGCCTGCATGATGGCGGCGATATCCCCGGTCACGTATTGCGTCATGCGGCAAATCCTTGGGCAAATGCCGCCGCAGCCCCGAACAGGCCGGGCTGGGCATGATCGATCAGCTTCACGGGAATGGTTTCCATCAGATGCTGAAAGCGGCCCTTGGCCAAAAACCGTTCCTTGAAACCCGATTGCAGCAGGCGCGGCGCAATGCGCTGGCCCAGCCCGCCGGCGATCACCACGGCGGATGCGCCTTGCGCCAGCGCAAAATCACCCGCAGCCGCGCCCAGGCAGCGGCAGAACCGGTCAAATGCTGCCGCCGCCAGACTGTCTTCGCCCGACAAGGCCAATTGCCACAAGCTCTTGTCGTCCATGCTGACCACGGCGCGGCCTTCGATGCTGGCCATGGTTTCATAAATCGCCGTAAGGCCGGGGCCGGAACAGACGCGTTCCACCGATACGCGCGGATGCTGGCGGCGCAGCCGGGCGAGCACGGCATCCTCGATGGAATCGAGCGGCGCGAAATCGACATGGCCGCCTTCGGTTTCCACAACCTGATAGCTGCCGTGCCGCCGCACGGCATAGGCCACGCCGAGTCCGGTGCCGGGGCCGATGATGCTCACCACGCCGGTATCGGGCAAATCCTGCTGCGGCCCGCACAAATGGCTGAAGCTGGCGGGGCCGCAATTTTGCACGGCGTGGCCAACGGCGCCAAAATCATTGATCAGCACATAGCGATCGACATTCAGTTTTTCGCACACCAGCGCCGGGCGGATCACCCAGGGATTGTTGGTCATTTTCAGCACATCGCCGCGGATCGGCGTGGCCAGCGCAATCGCCGCTGCGCGCGGCAGCGGCTGGCCGATCTGCGCGCCAAACGCCTCCCACGCGGTTTGCAGGCTGGCAAATTCGGCGCATTTCAAGGTGATTGGCTCACCAAGCGCCGTCACCTGCGTGCCCGTCAGCGTGGCCAGCGCAAAGCGTGCGTGCGTGCCGCCAATATCGGCCGTGACAATCTGCATGCGGCTTCCCCCCCTTGGATTTTTTGGCCGATTACAGCCCGGCCGCTGCCAGCATCGCACAGGCCCCGGCCTCGGCATTGTCTGACCCGCTGCGCATCATTGCAAACAATTCGCGCCCGGTGCCCATCGGCTGCACGGGCTGGCAGGCTGGGCTGCGCGCCGCCCACACGGCCGCATCGACCAGCGCCGTCAAGGTGCCGGCCACGGCATCCACCCGCACGATATCGCCGTCTTGCAGGCGGGCCAGCGGTCCCCCTTCGGCAGCTTCGGGCCAGCAGTGAATCGCGGCAGGCACTTTGCCCGACGCGCCCGACATGCGGCCATCGGTGACCAGCGCAACGCTGTGGCCGCGGTCCTGCAGCACGCCCAGCGGCGGGGTGAGCTTGTGCAATTCCGGCATGCCGTTGGCACGCGGGCCCTGAAAGCGCACCACAACCACCACGTCCCGGTCCAATTCGCCGGCCTGGAAGGCGGTGCGCACCGCGTCCTGATCGTCGAAGATGCGGGCCGGGGCCTGGGTGATCCAGCGCGACCGATCGACGGCGCTGGTCTTGATGATGCTGCGGCCCAGATTGCCGGTGAGCAGGCGCATGCCGCCATCGGGCTGGAAGGGATCAGCCACCGGGCGCAGCATGTCGATGTTGCGGCTTTGCGCTGGCGCGGGCGCAAACGCCAGTGCGCCGTCCGCGCCCAGCAGCGCTTCGCCGGCGTAATCGAGCAGGCTGCTGCCCGATACCGTCAGCACATCGGTGTGCAGCAAGCCGGCGCTGGCCAGTTCGCGGATGACAAAACCGATGCCGCCGGCGGCATGGAAATGGTTCACATCGCCGGCGCCATTGGGATAAACCCGCGCCAGCATCGGCACGATCGCCGACAGATCATTGATATCCTCCCAATCGATCAACACACCGGCGGCGCGGGCAATCGCGGGCAGATGGATGGCGTGGTTGGTCGATCCGCCGGTGGCGAGCAGGCCGATGCAGGCGTTGATGATCGCCTTTTCATCCACGATATGGCCGATCGGGCGGTAATCATCGCCGTTCCAGCCGATTTGCGCCACGCGGTGCACGGCAGCGCGAGTCAATTCCTGCCGCAATTTGGTGCCGGGATTGACGAAGGCAGCGGCCGGCACGTGCAGCCCCATCATCTCCATCAGCATCTGGTTGGAATTGGCAGTGCCATAAAATGTGCAGGTGCCGGCATCATGATAGCTGGCTGCCTCGGCCTCCAGCAGTTCGTCACGGCCGACCTTGCCTTCGGCAAACAGCTGGCGAATGCGCTGCTTTTCCTTGTTGGGCAGGCCCGATGGCATCGGCCCGCCGGGGACCAATATGGTGGGGATATGGCCAAAGCGCAGGGCCGCAATCAGCAGGCCGGGCACGATCTTGTCGCAAATGCCCAGCAGCAGCGCGGCTTCGAACATGCCGTGGCTCATGGCAATGGCGCTGCCCATCGCGATGGCATCGCGGCTGAACAGCGACAATTCCATGCCGAGCTGGCCCTGGGTGACACCGTCGCACATGGCGGGCACGCCGCCGGCGACCTGCGCGGTGGCGCCGATTTCGCGCGCGAAAATCTTGATCTGGTCCGGATAACGCCCATAGGGCTGATGCGCCGAAAGCATGTCGTTGTAGGCGGTGACGATGCCGATGTTCATCGCAGTGCCGGCGCGGATCAGCGGCTTGTCCTCAGCGGATGCGGCGAAACCGTGCGCCAGATTTCCGCACGACAATGTCGGCCGGTGCACGCCCTTGTCTCGCTCCCCCGCGATGAAATCCAGGTACGCACGGCGGCGCGTCGCCGAACGATCGATAATCCGCGCGGTGATGCGTTCAAGTTCGGGATGCAAACGGGTCATGGTGCGCTCCTCAATCGTGCCAGCTTACGCCATCACGCTCGGCCAGCGCGATGGCTGCATTGGGCCCCCAGCTGCCGGAGCCGTAGGGGCGCGGCGCGACCTTGCCGTCGGCCCAGCCCGCCCGCACGGCATCGACCCAGCGCCATTGCGCCTCCACCTCGTCGCGGCGCACAAACAAAGTGGGATCGCCATCGACCAGATCGAGCAGCAGCCGTTCATAGGCGATGCGCCGCTGGGTTTTGGCAAAGGCGTCGGTGAGCGACAGGTCCAGCGGCACTTCGCGCAAGACCATGCCGCCGCGGTCAAGCCCGGGCTCCTTGGCCATCACCAGCAGGCGCACATATTCGGCGGGTTGCAAGCGAATGACCAGGCGATTTGCGGCCAGCGTGCCGCCGCGCGGCGCGAAGATATTGTGCGGCACCGCCTTGAACTGCACGACGATTTCGCTGCGCCGTTCGGCCAGCCGCTTGCCGGTGCGCAGGTAAAACGGCACGCCGCGCCACCGCCAATTGTCGACATGCGCCTTGATCGCCACATAGGTTTCGGTGTCCGATGGCTTGCCCAGATCATCGGCGTAGGACCCCACGGCAACCCCGCCGACAGCGCCCGGCCCATATTGGCCGCGCACGCTTTCATTGGGCGCGACCGGGCGCAGGCTGCGCAGCACTTTCAATTTTTCGTCGCGAATCGATCTGGCGTCCAGCTCGGCCGGCGGCTCCATCGCGGTCAGCGCCAGCAATTGCAGCATATGGTTTTGCAGCATGTCGCGCAGCGCGCCGGTGTCGTCATAAAAGCCGTGACGGCCTTCCAGGCCAACGGTTTCCGATACGGTGATCTGAATGTTATCAATGCCTTGCGCATTCCACAGCGGTTCGAACATCATGTTGGCAAAGCGCAGCGCCAGCAGATTCTGCACGGTTTCCTTGCCCAGATAATGATCGATGCGAAACGTGCGCTCTTCGGGGAAGGCCCGCGCCACGGCATCGTTGATCGCGCACGAACTGGCCAGATCATGGCCCAACGGCTTTTCCAGGCCGATGCGCACGCTGTTCCCGGTCAGGCCGGCGGACTGCAATCCCGCAATCGTCTGCTCGAACAAGGTCGGCGCGGTCGACAGGAAGATCGACATCCCGCCCGACACATCGCCCAATTTTTCCGCCAGCGCGGCAAAGCCATCCAGCTGCGACGCATCCAGCGGCTGGTAGCTGAGCCGCTGCAAAAAGGCTGCGATTGCCGCATCATCCTTGCGGCCATCGGGCAGGAATTTCGCCAGCGCTTCGCCGGCCATGGCGCGAAACGCCGCGTCATCATGGTGGCTGCGCGCAGTGCCGACGATGCGCAGATCGGGCGCAATCAACTGATCGGCGTGCAGCGCATACAGCGACGGCAGCAGCATGCGCTTGGCCAGATCGCCCGTTGCGCCAAACAGCAGCAGCGTCTTTGATTGTCCAATCGCCATCATCCGCCCTTATTGGATCGCCGTTCAGATCGCTGGCAACGTGGTATTGATAACGTTCTCATTTGTCTAGCACGCGCGATTTATCTGATAGTCTGCCATGTTCGCATGTTTGAAAAGCCTTGAATTTTTGCCGTCAGTGCGGTGCACTTGCTGCGATGACCACCGCGCCGCAGATTGCTGTCAGCCAAATCGGCCGGGACGGCCAGCCAATTGCCGTGATCGACAATTTTTTCCCCGCTGCCGCTGCGCTGCGCGCTGCAGCCCTGGCCGCCAGCTTTGGGCCGGCCCGCAATCTCTATCCCGGCATTCGCGCCGAAT
>NZ_JBBATR010000030.1:0-7373 GCF_040398645.1 Sandarakinorhabdus sp. | reverse complement strand
CTGGCCGCCAGCTTTGGGCCGGCCCGCAATCTCTATCCCGGCATTCGCGCCGAATTGCCCGCCGATTACTGGTCTGACGCGCAGATGCAAATGCTCCACACCGTGATTGCCCGCGTGTTCGATCTGGCCGGGCTG
The DNA here is from genome assembly GCF_040398645.1 of Sandarakinorhabdus sp. Lineage (GTDB taxonomy): Bacteria > Pseudomonadota > Alphaproteobacteria > Sphingomonadales > Sphingomonadaceae > Sandarakinorhabdus. Next base: position 7,238 of record NZ_JBBATR010000030.1, on the reverse strand, counting down.
ATCACCATCATCGATGCCAGTTTTTCGATTGTCACCACCCCGCCCGGCGATCTGGCCATTGGCCAGCGCCTGCCGCACGCCGATGGCTTCAGCCCGCGCCAGCTTGCCATCGTGCATTATCTGAATGATTTCACCGAAGGCACCGGTTTTTACCGCCACCGCGCCACCGGGCTGCAAAGCATCACGCAGCACAGCCACCAGGCCTATTTTGCAGCCGTGGACGCCCAATTGCGCCATCTCGGCCCGCCGCCCGCCAGCTATTGCTGCGGGGACACGCCGTTGTTCGAACAGATCCACGCCGTCCCCAGCCAGTTTAACCGCGCCGTGCTCTACCGCGGCCAGCAATTGCACAGCGGCGCCATCACGCCGGACACGCCGCTGCATGCCAATCCCGCCACCGGCCGCCTGACGGTGACGGCGTTCCTGATGGTCGGCTGATGTCGCGCTATTTGCGCGGCTTGGTCATGTCCGGGCCAGGTTCGAACGACCACTCCAGCGACTGGATTTGCGACGTCGTGGTCGGCGCCAGCAACACCCGCGCCAACAGCACGCCGTTCTGGCAATACCAGATATAGTCGCCGGCCAGAGCGCCCTGCGCCCGCACACCGGGCGGGCGCGGGCAGGGGCCGCTGCGCGCCTTGATGGCAGCAATATCGGCGGCGCGGTGGGCGGCGTCGCGGTCCATCAGCAGGTTCATCGCCAGCGCGCTGGGTTCCCCGGTAACCTGGCCGCTGGTCCAGATGCGGTGCAGCGGACCCGCCAGCCGGGCCAAAGGCACTGAAATCGGCGTCACGTCCGCCTTGACCAGCCCGGCGTCATGCAGGGTCATCATCGCGTCCCAGGTCGGGGCCGCGGCGCCGGCATAAGTGTGGTTGGTGAACAGATACACGCCCCAGCCGCGTTCGGGCGCCATCACCATGTGGCTGCCATAGCCGGGATAGCCGCCGCCGTGGAACGCCACCCGGCCCAGCGTGCAATCATCGCCGACGCGCAGCCCGCCGCCATAAACCACCGCGATTTGGCACGGCGACGTGGCCGCCACAGTGGGCCGCGCGGCCCGGCGCGGGGAGCCTTCGCCGCGCAGCAGGGCGCGCACGGTGATGCGGGCCTTGGCCTCAACGACTGGCGCTGCACCCGTGATCGGCGGGCCAGCAGCCGGCGCGGCGGGCGGCCATGCCTCCAGCAAATGGCCCATCCAGCGCGCATAATCGGGCACCGTGGTGATCACGCCGCCCATCGCCCCGAACGCGCCGGGCGCCATGTCGGGCTCGCGCTGCCATTTGCCGTCTTCCCAGCGCCAGCCGGTGGCCAGCGCGCCGGGCGGCACATCCGCCAGGTTGAACCCAGTGGCGGCCATGCCGAGCGGCGTGAAGATGCGGCGGGCAATTTCGGCTTCGAACGGCTGGCCGCTGCGATTGGCGACGATGCGGCCGAGCATGGCGTAGCCCAGATTGCTATATTCGTGCACCAGCCCCGGCGCGCGGGTGAACGGCACACCGATGGACAGCAGCGCGGTAAACTGGCTTTCGGGCAGCGGCGTCTGGCGGTCCCCCCACGGATCATCGGTGACAAAGCCGGCCATGTGGTGGACCAGGTCGGTCACGGTGACGCCGCCGATCCACTCGCTGGTTTCGGGCAAATGGGCGGTGACCGGGTCGTCCAACCGCAATTTGCCTTCGGCCGCGAGATTGAACAGCGTCAGGGCCGTGAACGCCTTGGTCATGCTGGCGATGCGAAAGCGCGTGTCGGCCGCCACCTTGCGGCCGCTGGCGACATCGGCAATGCCGGCATGGCCGCTGTGCACCAGCCCCTCGCCGCGGTGCACCACGCCCCAGGCCAGGCCGGGGATATGATTGGCCTGCGCCCAATCCCGCATATCCTTGTCGATGCGGCTGGCCACTTCGGGCGGCACGGCCTGCGCTGCTGCGCTGGTGCCTGTCAGCAGCGCAGAGCAAAGCAGGGGAAGGGCAAGCGTCCTCACATTTCCTTGCCGTCGCTGATCTTGTAGAACACGCCCGCGCCGTCGCTGCCGGCCAGTTCCAGCGTGCCTTCGATGGTGCGCACATCATAATTCATCGGCACCGCGCTCGACACCTTCACTTCGATGAATTGCTGCGGGCCGGGATTGAGGTGGAACGGGCAATCGGGCGGATAGGCCAGCAGCACGAAATGGCTCTGGCTGGCCCCCTTGCCGAGCGGCAGCATATAGCCGTTGATCTTCACCCGCTTGCCGGCCAGCGCCTTCACCGCGGCCGGATACAAAGGCTTGAGCGCGCCGGCCTTGGCGGCGGTCTTGTCTTCCTGCGCGCTTTCCAGCACCTGCCAGGCCACGCCGCCGGGCGGGGTTGGCGCGGGCTTCCAGATCGATTCCGATGGCTTCAGCGTGGTGGATTGCGCCATGGCACCCGAACCAGCCAGCTGCCCAACCAGCAGAGCGGCCGCCGCAGCAATCGCAAAAGTGAACAGGCGCATGCGTTTCTCCGGAGGGTTAGCGGGCATTGGCGAGCGTTTCGGCAATATCAGCTTGCAGCACTCTGATGGCTGGAATCAAGGCGGCAATCAGCCCGATGGTCAAGGCTGCGGCCACGATGATCGCTTCGCCGGGATGAAATGACAGGCCGGACAGGCCCAGTTGCGCCAGCTGCTCGATATTGGCGGCGGCAATGGCAATCACGCCGTGACCCAAAATCAGCCCCAGCGCAGCGCCGGCGCCGGCCAGTATCAGCCCTTCGCTGACCACCTGGCCGATGATCGCCGCCCGGCTGGCGCCAATCACCCGCAGCATCGCCATGTCGGCTTCGCGTTCCTTCAGCGCGGTCAGCAAGGCGACAAAGATCGACAGGCCGGACGTGAGCATCAACAGCACCGCAAAGCCGCGCACGGCATCGAGCCCAACGCCGACCAGCGCCAGCAGCCGCGACACCTCCACGGCGGGCACGGCGGCCTGCAAATTGGTCTGGCGGTTGATGAAGCCGGGCAGGCGCACCGCTGCAATCGGGCTGCCAAAGCGCACCAGCACGGCGGTCACTTCGGCGGGGCTGACATGCGCTTCATGTTCCTTGGCGGTTTCGCCCTCATGATGCTCATCGTCATGCGCCGCTTCCGGGCTGGCAATGCCGTGCATCTGCCACACGCTCTGCACCTGGGTCAGGATCAGCCGGTCGATCACCGTGCCGGTCGGCCCCAGCTGCCCCACGACGATGAACGGGGTTTCTTCATGCTTGGGGCCTTCATCGCCGCCGCTCTCCTTTGTGCTCATCCCGTGGCCGCCAACAAACCGCTGGCCCAGCCCGGCGCCCGTCCGCCGCGCCACTTCGGCGCCGATCACCGCTTCCATCGGCGCGGCAAACATCCGGCCCGCCGCAATGTCGGCGCCCAGCAATTTGGGATAGGCCGGCTCAGTGCCGATGATGCGAAAGCTGCGAAAACTGTCACCCAGTGCCAGCGGAACCGCCTCGGCCACCCCCAATTGCCGGCGCAGCAATGCCACCGTGTCCAGCGGCACATTGCCGGTCGGAATATCGACATGATAGACGCTGGACAGGATCAGTTGCAGCGGCGAGCCCTTCGCCCCCACCACCATGTCAATGCCCTGCGCATCGCGGTCGAACCGGCTTTCCAGCTGGCTGGAAAACAGCAGCAGGATCACCAGGCTGGCCACGCCCAGCGCCAGCAGCAAAATATTGAGCGCCGTGTTCAGCGCGCGGTCGCGCAAATAGGCGAAGCTGAGGCGGATCATGCGGCAACGGCCTGCGGTGCCGCCAGATCGAGCCGATTGGCAAAACGGTGCGCAATCCGGCCATCATGGGTGGCAATCAGCAGCGTCGCAGCCGTGGCATCGGCGGCTTCGAACATCAGATCGATCATCCGCTCCGCATTGCTATCGTCCAGCGCCGATGTCGGCTCATCGGCGACCAGCAGGCGCGGCTTGGTGCACAGCGCGCGGGCGATGGCGGCACGCTGGCCTTCGCCCTGCGACAATTGGCGCGGGCGCGCATCGGCGCGGTGGGACAGGCCGACCCGGTCGATCAGCCGGGCGATTTCGGCGGCATCAGTGCGGCCCAGCGCCAGTTGTTGCGCCAAGGCCAGATTGCCGATGACCGACAGCGCCGGGATCAGCCGCAGCGTCTGGAACACCAGGCCGATGGTGCGGCGGCGCAAGGCATCGCGCCCGGCCGGCGGCAATTGCGACATGGCCTCGCCGGCCACCCACAATTCGCCAGCCGTCGGCGTCAGCAGGCCGCTGACGATGTTGATGAAACTGGTTTTGCCCGACCCCGATGGCCCGAGAATCAGGGCGTGCTGGCCGGCGTGCAACTGCCAATCGCCGATCTGCATGACCACGCGGCCGCCGCGGCTATGCGAAAGGCCTCTGGCAACCACCAGAGGCCCGTCGGCAGTGTCAGCAATCGCGCGGCTGTCAGGGCTGGGCATTTGCCATTGCAACTGGGGTGCCGGCTGCTTCAGCCGTCTGCACGTCCTTCAGGCCCAGGCGCTTCATCATGGCAAGCCGAGCGGTTTCAATGGCTTCCTGCCGGCGCTGCTCGGCGATACGGGCAGCGGCTTCGGCATAGGCACCGGCATAGGGATCGCTGCCATCCGGCGAATAATGGCTGTAGCCGGGCATGCCATCAAAGGCACAGGCCAGCGCCGGCGCCGCAACGCCGGCCAAAGCAGAAGCCAGAACAACAGACATCAACCGCATGACAGCCTCCCGAAATAACGACGAGTGAATATAGGCACAAACAGCCGCCGTGTGCAACGCGCCCGCTTGCCAACGCGCACAGTGGCGGGCAATTGTGACATTCCGGTGCAGGAGCCGGGCGGGGGATGACAGACGTGAACATCGTGGGATGGTTTGGCCGATTGGCCCTGGCAGCGGCGATCTTGGTGGGCGCAGGTGCGCAGGCCAACCCGATCGAGCAGACCAAGGGCAGCTTCGTCGACAAATTCCGCCAGTTCGAAGGCGAGGATTGGCCGACCCCCACCGATACCCGCAACGCCGCCGGCGCGCCGGGCCATCGCTATTGGCAGCAGAAGGTGGATTATCGCATCACCGCCAAGCTGGACGAGGCCGCGCGCACGATCAGCGCCAGCGAGACCGTCACCTATCACAACAACAGCCCGGACAGCCTGAAATATCTCTGGCTGCTGCTCGATCAGAATTACAAGCGCAATCATATTGCCGAGCGGGCGGAAACCGTGTCGCCCGGCGGCAGCATCGGCATGACCGACGTGCGCAAGGCGATGCGCATGAAGGAGTGGGAAGGCGGCTTCAACGATCTGAAGGTCACCGATGCGTCGGGCCGCGCGCTGAAGTTCGTCGTGGTCGATACGTTGCTGCGCATCGATCTGGCCGCGCCGCTGGCCAGCGGCGGCGTCACCACGGTGAAGATCGACTTCACCCTGCCGATGCCCGAAACCCGCGTGGTCGGCGGCCGGTCCGGCTATGAATGCTTCACCAAGGCTGATCAGGACGGCAATTGCATCTTTCTGGGGGCGCAATGGTTCCCGCGCGCGGCGGTCTATTCCGATTATGAAGGCTGGCACAACAAGGCCTTTGTCGGCGGCGGTGAGTTCACGCTGGAATTCGGCGATTATGATGTGTCGATCACCGTTCCGGCTGATCATGTCGTGTCCGCCACCGGCGAACTGGCCAATCCCGACATCCTGAGCGCCGCCCAGCGCGCCCGGCTGAACGAGGCCCGCACCGCCAAGGAGCCGGTCTATATCGTCACCCCAGCCGAAGCGCTGGCGGCCGAGAAGGGCAAGTCCACCGCCACGCGCACCTGGCGCTTCACCGCAAGGAATGTCCGCGATTTCGCCTGGGCGTCCAGCCGCAAATTCGTGTGGGACGCGGTGGGCGTCAAACAGAATGACACCGCCAATCCGCTGGTGATGGCCATGAGCTTCTATCCCAAGGAAGCCCGTCCGCTCTGGGATGCCTATTCCACCAAATCCATCGCCCACACCATTGAAGTCTATGGGGATTTCTCCTTCCCCTATCCCTATCCCACCGCGCAGAGCATCAATGGCCCGGTCGGCGGGATGGAATATCCGATGATGACCTTCAACGGCCCGCGCCCGGTGAAGGACAAGAAAACCGGACAATTGACCTACACCGAACGCGCCAAATACGGCCTGATCGGCGTCGTCATCCACGAAATCGGCCACATCTGGTTCCCGATGACGGTGAACAGCGATGAACGCCAGTGGACGTGGATGGACGAAGGCATCAACAGCTTCCTGCAGTTCGAAGCCGAAAAGCGCTGGGACCCGAAATGGCCGGCGCGCGGCGAACCGCGTGATATCGTTGAATATATGGTCAGCCGCGATCAGGTGCCGCTGATGACGCACAGCGACAGCCTGCTGCAATTCGGGCCGAACGGCTATACCAAGCCGGCGACCGCGCTGGTCATCCTGCGCGAGACGATTTTGGGCCGCGAACTGTTTGATTTCGCCTTCAAGGAATATGCAAGGCGCTGGCGCTTCAAGCGGCCGACGCCGTATGATTTCTTCCGCACCATGGAAGAGGCATCGGGCGTCGATCTCGATTGGTTCTGGCGCGGCTGGTTCTATTCGACCGACCATGTCGATATCGCGCTCGACAAGGTGATCGAAGCCCGGCTGGACACGCGCAATCCCGAGATTGAAAAGGCCTGGCGCAAGGACCGCGCCATGGCGGAGCCAACGCCGCTGACAGCGGTGCGCAACACCCAGAAACCCGTGATCGACCGCGATCCCAAGACGCGCGATTTCTACGACGAAACCGACCGCTTCACCATCACCGCCAAGGACCGCAAGGATTACGCCGATCTGCAGAAGAAGCTGGAGCCGGAGCAGGCGGCGGCGCTGGCCTTCAAGGATCATTTCTATCACTTCAGCTTCCGCAACATCGGCGGCCTGGTGATGCCGGTGATCCTGAAGCTGGATTATGCCGATGGCACCAACGAAACCATCCGCATCCCTGCCGAAGTGTGGCGCTACAATGTGCGCGGCGTCACCTGGCAGCATGTCACGCCCAAGACGCTCAAGTCGGCTGAAATCGATCCGCTGTGGGAAACCGCCGATGCCGATCGCAGCAACAACGCCTATCCGCGCCGCATCGAACCGGCGGTGCTGAAGGTGAATGACGAGCGCACCGATACCGACAACCGCATGGCCGACAGCGAGCTGGACGTGACGCCGGACAGCACGAAAACACGGCCGTTCAAGAAGCCAGCCGACAAGCCGGGCGA
>NZ_JBBATR010000029.1:30392-32513 GCF_040398645.1 Sandarakinorhabdus sp. | reverse complement strand
AACCACGCTGGCTGGGGCGCTGGTGATGGTCTCCAGCCTGCCCAGTTACAGCTGGGGATCCATTCGCCTGCGGCCATCGATGCGACTGCCGTTGTTGGCCGCAATTGGCTTGCTCGCGGGCGCCTTGTTCACCAATCCTTGGCCCACGCTCGCCATATTATCCGTGCTTTACGCGGGCGCCTTGCCATTGGCGGTGAGATCCTATCGGCGGCGCAGCGTGCGCGATGCTGCCGGGGCCGCCTGAGCCAGCGTAAGCGGCGATGGCATCCAGCCGCCGCCGCGGTTGTGCCCGGCCTGATCACCGCTGCCGAGCAGCGCCGTGTGCAACACTGTGCGGGCATCACCCAGCATCAAGCCAACCAGCGCCCAAATGGCCAGACAAGCCAACATCATCAACATCATCGTCATTGCCCCAGTCCCTTCACCCGAATCCGGAACGGATGTTCCTTATCTGTTCCGATCATATGTTCTATAAATGTTCTTTTCGTCAAGCCCCTCTTTCACAGACGGCACTGGCAACGTAAGAACAGCCATCAGGCGCGTGGCCGGCAAAGCTGCTCGCGCCATAATCGCGTGGGGAGACGCATGATGCTGGGAACAATGCAGGATTGGCCGCTGCTGGTTGGCAAGCTGATTGACCATGCCGCCATCTATCACCCGACCCGGGAGATCGTGTCCCTCAGCTGTGAAGGCCCCAAGCATCGCACCAACTGGTCGCAGGTGCGAGGCCGCGCCCGGCAAGTCGCCGCTGCGCTGCGCACCCTGGGCATGCAGCCCGGCGACCGGATTGCCACGCTGGCGTGGAACACCTGGCGCCACGTCGAAAGCTGGTATGGTATTTCCGGCATGGGCGGCGTTGCCCACACCATCAATCCGCGCCTGTTTGAAGAACAGATCATCTACATCGCCAACCACGCCGAAGACCGTGTGTTATTCTTTGATCTGACGTTCGTGAAAATGGTCGAGAAGCTGGCGCCCAGCCTCCAGACGGTCGAACATTATGTCCTGCTGACCGACCGCGCCCATATGCCAACCGACTGCAGCCTGAACCTACTCTGCTACGAAGAGCTGCTGGCGCTGCAAAGCGTGGATGCGCCGTGGACCGAGGTGCCGGAAACCGCGCCGGCCGGCCTGTGCTACACCAGCGGCACCACCGGCAATCCCAAGGGCGTGCAATATAGCCATCGGTCCAATGTGCTGCACGCCATGGCAGCGAGCGCCACCGACACATTCGGCATGAGCGCGCGCACCACAGTGCTGCCCATCGCGCCCATGTATCACGCCAATGCCTGGTCCATCCCCTATACGGCGGCCTGCTGCGGCGCGAAGCTGGTGATGGGCGGCCCGAACTTCGATCCGCCAACCTTGCACAAGCTGATCATCGAGGAAGAGGTTGATCTTGCGCTGGCCGTGCCGACCATCTGGCTGGGCATGATGCAATATCTGGAGAAAACCGGCGAAACCCTCGGCAAGCTGGACAGGACGGCGATCGGTGGTTCGGCGGTGCCGCGCGCGATGTTCGAACGCTATGACCAGCTCGGCGTGAAAGTGCTGCAATTGTGGGGCATGACCGAAATGTCCCCGCTCGGCACGATGGGCGCCGGCATCCCGGAAACCGATGCCTTGCCCTATGATCAGCAGCTCGACATCCGGATCAAGCAGGGCCGCGGCGTTTTCGGCGTCGAGATGAAGATCGTGGACGACGATGATCAGGAGCTGCCGCGCGATGGCAAGGCGTTCGGCCGGTTGCTGGTGCGCGGGCCGTGGATTGTCGGCAGCTATTTCAAGGGCGAAGGCCTCAGCGCCTTCACGCCCGATGGCTGGTTCGATACTGGCGATGTCGCCACGCTCGATCCGCTGGGCTACATGCAGATTGTCGATCGCGCCAAGGATGTGATCAAATCCGGCGGCGAATGGGTGTCGTCGATCGATCTTGAAAATGTCGCGGTGGGTGCGCCTGGCGTTGCCGAAGCGTGCGTGATCGGCGTGCACCATCCCAAATGGGACGAACGCCCGCTGCTGCTGGTGGTGGCCAAAGACGGCGCCAGCGTCACCAAAGCCGGCGTGCTGGCCTATCTTGAAGGCAAGATTGCCAAGTGGTGGACGCCAGACGATGTGCTG
>NZ_JBBATR010000029.1:26975-30292 GCF_040398645.1 Sandarakinorhabdus sp. | reverse complement strand
GTGCCGGAACCGACCAGCTGGGTCATGCTGATCGCTGGCTTCGGCATGGTCGGCGCTGCCGCCCGCCGCCGCAAGACGGTTGTTGCCGCCTGACGTGCCTGAGCCGCCGCATGTAGCGGCGGTTTGCGAAAATGGGGCCGCCGGCATCAGCCGGCGGCCCTTTTTGTTTGCGGCTGCAAATCGCAATTGCCGCGTGGAGGATTTGCGAGCGTGGCTGCGGGCAAGATGGCACGGTCGGCTGCTATCCGTCGCGGCCGCGTAACGGTGCCAACGGGGGATATTGCTCATCTTCGGCTGCTGTCCCCACCATGGCATTTGCTTGTGATGCCGTCGCCGGGGCATGGCGTTTTGTCGGAATTTTTTACATTCAGGTGTGTAAAAAGTGAATTAACGCCGATTATTCAATGGCTTGCAGAGGCATTTCTGGTTGGCACGGTGTTTGCATAGATGGTTGCGGGACCACTCCCAACTAGGAGATTTATCATGATGTTCCGTTTTGCAGCAGCACTCGCCGCTCTCACCCTCGCCACCGCTCCGGCCCAGGCCGTGATCACCAGCATCACCTTGTCCGGCGGCACCGCGTTCACCGCAGGCGGCACTGGCCAGATCATCGCCGCTCCGGCCACCTCGAACATCGCCACGGGCAACAACATCGTTGGCTTCAATGAAGTTCAGAGCACGTCGCTCGTGAATACCCTCGGTCTGGGCAACCTCGCACCGCAGGGCTTCATTTTCGCGACCAACAGCAATGGCAACATTGTTTCGCCAGTGGGCGTGTCCAGCCACTTCTTCCTGTTCAACACCACGGGCAAGACTGCAAGCGGTACGATCACGTTCAATCAGAACGTGATCGCCCTTCAGCGCATCAGCTTCTTCGTTAACAGCCCGCGCAGCAACCAGCTGGAAACCGGTGCAACCGATTTCAGCAGCTTTGGGGTGGCCCAGGGTCTCGAGGTCGCGGATCTTTTCACTCTCATCGATCCGAAGACGCTCAGCTTCTCGTTGACCACCCCGACCAACGTTGACGGTTTCCGCGTTATCACAGCTGTTCCGGAAGCATCCACCTGGGTCATGCTGCTCGCTGGCTTCGGCATGGTCGGCGCTGCCGCCCGTCGCCGCAAGACGGTTGTTGCCGCCTGAAACTGATTGCCCTCGCCTCTAGGGGCTTTGGCGTGAAAAATGGGGTCGCCGGTTTAGTCCGGCGGCCCTTTTTTGTTGTTCATGGTTGCCATGGCTGGTCGTGAAGCATCCACGTGCTCTTGGCAGCTTTGGACTTGCTGGTTTGATGCAGGCCGGCAGGACCCAGTCCTTTGCGGCAGATACAGTGCGATATGAACGCGGTATGCGCTTGAACTGGCCGCCAAGGGCTCAAGCCGCCATTATGCGGGAAACGGGGTCCAGATCACCTGATTGATATGGGTTCCGCCCAGTGCCAGCAGCGCGAGACGATCAAAGCCCAGCGCGACTCCGCTGGCGGGCGGCATGTGGCCGAGGGCAGCGATGAAATCCTCATCGATCGGGTAGCGGCGGGCATAGATGCGCTGTTTTTCGTCCATATCCGCCACAAAGCGCCGGCGTTGTTCAGCGGCATCGGTAAGCTCGCCAAAGCCATTGGCCAGCTCGACACCGCAGGCATAGGCTTCGAAGCGTTCGGCCCAGCGCGTATCATCGGGGCAGGGGCGGGCGAGCGCGGCCTCGCAGACCGGATAGTGGGTGAGGATTGTCAGGCGGCCATCCCCCAGTTTTGGCTCGATGGTCACGATCACCCGGCTGAACAGGTCGCTCCAATTGTCGTCGGCACGCACGCTCAGGCCGATGCGGGCGATCTCTGCGGCCAGCGCATCCCGGTCATTCAAGCAGGCGGCAAGATCGATGCCGGCATGGGCGGCGAAGGCTTGCTGGCAGGTGATCATCTCGGGCTCGGCTGCTGCATCGCAGCTGCGCCCCTGCCAGCGCAGCACGCCATTGCCGCCAGCATCCTGCGCGGTGCGGGCCAGGGCGACGGTGTCAGCGATGACGTCGGTCCACGCGGCCCCCGAGCCTTTACCGGCGCGGTACCATTCGATCATGGTGAATTCCGGGCTGTGCAGCGGGCCTTGTTCGCCATTGCGCCAAACCCGGGCAAAATCGACGATCCGGGTTTCGCCGGCGGCCAGCAATTTCTTGGCGGCAAATTCCGGGCTGGTGTGCAGATAGCGGGTTTGTTCGGCGCCGCCATCGGGCCGCCAGATCACGGCAAAGCCGTGGAGATGGGTTTCATTGCCGGGCGACAGTTGCACGGCGCCGCATTCCACCTCGATAAAGCCCTGGTCCTCAAACCAGCGCCGCAGAACAGTTTTCACGCGGCCGCGGCCTAGCAGCATTGGCCGGCGATCGGCATGATTTTCAGGGTGCCAAAACGGACGGGCGGTGCCGGCGGGAGCGTCGTTCATGTTTTTCCTTGAACAGGGGCGCTGCCATGCCCTAGTCCCCATGGCAACATGTGCGGGCCGGGGCCTGCGCGCATCTGCGCAAAGAGGACAAGATGGTCAAGGATATCGCCAGCAATTTCCGCAAGGGCCAGGTGATCGAGCATGAGGATAGCCAGCTCTATGTCGTGCTGAAGGCTGAAACCTTCCGCCCCGGCAAGGGCACGCCCACCACCACCATCGACATGCGCCGCATTTCCGATGGCGTGAAAACCGTGATCACCGTGAAAACCACGGACACCATCGAGCGGGCGTTTGTCGAGGAAGTCAGCCACAATTACCTGTACCTGGACGGCAAGGACTATATCTTCATCAACAACGAAACCTACGACCAGATCAGCCTGACCGAAGCCATGATCGGCGACGGCATGTTGTTCTTGCAGGAAAATGCCGAGTGCAAGATCCTGATGTTCGATGGCAAGGCCGTGACCATCACGCTGCCGACGCGCGTGACCATGGCCATCGTTTCGACCGAACCGGTGGTCAAGGGCCAGACGGCATCGTCAAGCTACAAGCCCGCCATCGTTGAATCCGGCGCGCGCGTGATGGTGCCGCCGCACATCGATGTCGGCACCCGCATCGTGATCAACACCGAAGATTCCGCCTATGTGGAACGCGCCAAGGACTGATTGGCAGCTTTTTCGTGGCAAAACGGGTGGGCTGGCAGCGATGCCGGCCCATTTTCATTTGCCGGGGCGAATTGGCTTAGCGATTTTCTCGATTGCAGCGGGATGCACAATCAATTTCTCGATCATCGGCTGCGGGGCGTAGTCTCCTTGGCATCGGCACAGCAGGCCGATTTGCCCTTGGGGAGATATTCGACATGAACCGTCCGCTCACATCACTGAT
>NZ_JBBATR010000029.1:18191-26875 GCF_040398645.1 Sandarakinorhabdus sp. | reverse complement strand
GTGAAGGCCGACATTGCGCAGCTACTCACCACCAGCCAGCCGTGGTGGCCGGCCGATTATGGCAATTATGGCCCGTTCTTCATTCGCATGGCGTGGCACAGTGCCGGCACCTATCGCATCGGCGATGGCCGCGGCGGCGCGGGCGGCGGCCAGCAGCGCTTTGAGCCGCTCAACAGCTGGCCCGACAACACCAATCTCGACAAGGCCCGCCGCCTGCTGTGGCCGGTAAAGGCCAAATATGGCCGGGCCTTGAGCTGGGCCGATCTGATGGTGCTGGCCGGCAACGTCAGCCTGGAAACCATGGGCTTCAAGCCGTTTGGCTTTGCCGGCGGCCGCACCGATGATTGGGAAGCCGACAAGGTCTATTGGGGCCCGGAAGCCAAGATGCTGGATGACAAGCGCTACAGCGAAGGCCGCAAATTGGCCAAGCCGCTTGCCGCAGTGCAGATGGGCCTGATCTATGTAAACCCGGAAGGCCCGAACGGCGTGCCTGATCCGCAATTGGCCGCCAACGATATCCGCGAAACCTTTGGCCGCATGGCCATGAACGACGAGGAAACCGCCGCGCTGATCGCTGGCGGGCACACATTCGGCAAAGCGCATGGCGCAGCCAGTGCCAGCAATGTGGGCAAGGAGCCGACCGGCGAAAGCATCGAGAAGCAGGGCCTGGGCTGGGAGAACAAATATGGCTCCGGCAAGGGTGCCGATGCCATCACGTCTGGCCTGGAAGGCGCCTGGACATCGGCCCCCACCCAGTGGACGATGCAGTATCTGGAAAATCTGTACCGGTTTGAATGGGTGCAGACAAAAAGCCCTGCTGGCGCCACCCAATGGCAGCCCAAGGACGCCGCGGACCACAAATTTGTCCCCGATGCCCACCGGGCTGACACGTTTCACGCGCCGATGATGTTCACAACCGATATCGCGCTGCGCACCGACCCTGCCTACAAGAAGATCACGCAGAGCTGGCTGAAGAACCCCAAGGCGTTCGAAGATGCCTTTGCCCGCGCCTGGTTCAAGCTGACTCACCGCGATATGGGTCCGCGCGCCCGCTACATTGGCGCCGATGCGCCCAAGGAAGTGCTGAGCTGGCAGGATCCAGTGCCGGCGGTTGATCACCCGCTGGTGACCGACGCGGATGTTGCTGCGATCAAGGCCAACGTGCTGGCCAGCGGGCTTTCGGTGCCGGAACTGGTTCGCACGGCTTGGGCTTCGGCTGCCAGCTATCGCGGCACGGATGGCCGCGGCGGCACCAACGGCGCACGGCTGCGGCTGGCTCCGCAAAAGGATTGGGCGGTGAACAATCCGGCGGAATTGGCCAAGGTGCTGCCCGTCCTGGCCAAGGTGCAGGCCGATTTCAACAAGGCCGGTACGCGCAAAATCAGCATGGCTGATCTGATCGTGCTGGCCGGCAATGCGGCGGTGGAAAAGGCATCTGCAGCTGCGGGCGTGTCGGTCACGCTGGCGTTCACGCCAGGGCGCACGGATGCCTCGCAAGCCCAGACCGACGTCGCCAGCTTTGGCGCGCTGGAGCTCAAAGCCGATGGTTTCCGCAACTACTGGACGGCGGACAGCGCTTATAATCCCACCCAGGGCCTGATCGATCGTGCCAATCTGCTGGGCTTGACCGTGCCGGAAATGACCGTGCTGGTTGGCGGCTTGCGCGCGCTGGATGCCAATGCCGGCGGCAGCAAGCTGGGCGTGTTCACCGCGCGGCCGGGCGTCTTGACCAACGACTGGTTCGTCAATCTGCTGGGCATGGAGACCAAGTGGCAGAAATCCGCCACCGAAGGCCAATATGATGGGCTGGACCGCACGACTGGCGCCAGCAAGTGGACGGCCAGCCCTGTGGATCTGCTGTTCGGTTCGCACAGCGAATTGCGGGCCGTCGCCGAAGTCTATGGCGCCTCTGACGGCCACAGCCAGATGGTGCAGGATTTTGCCAACGCCTGGACCAAGGTGATGGCGAAGGGCCGCGACGGCCGTTAATCGACAGCGCCGATAGGGTACGCGCCTGTCAATGCGTGCAAAAACAGGGCCAGCAGATTTGCTGGCCCTGTTCCTTTGGGGTAGGCAGAACATCAAGGGGAGCTGGCATGATGGCAGAATTATATCGCAGTGCGGCGAATGTCTTGGCGCTGATCCTGTTGGCGCCGGCCGTTCAGGCAGCCCCTGCGGCGATCGAAGTGACCGAAGCGTCGATCACGGACATGCAGGCCGCGCTGGCCAGCGGCGCCGTCACATCCCGGCAACTGGTCGCCGCCTATAGCGCGCGCATCGCGGCCTATGATCAGTCGGGGCCGACGCTCAATAGCATCGTCATGCTCAATCCTGCCGCGCTGGCGCAGGCTGATGCACTGGATAAGGAACGCGCTTCCAAAGGCCCGCGCGGGCCGTTGCACGGCATTCCTGTGCTGGTGAAGGACAATTTCGATACCAAGGATATGCCGACCAGTGGCGGCACGCTGGCCTTGGCGACGTTGCAGCCAGCCAGCGATGCCCATCAGGTGGCGCGTCTGCGCAGCGCCGGGGCAATCATCCTGGGCAAGACGACGATGCATGAGTTGGCCAGCGGCATTACCACCATTTCCTCGCTCACCGGTCAGTCGCGCAATCCCTATGATGTTCAGCGTTCGCCGGGGGGCTCCAGTGGGGGCACCGGGGCGGCTGTTGCGGCCAGTTTTGCGGCGGCCGGCATGGGTACGGATACCTGCGGATCGATCCGGGTTCCGGCGGCCTATCAGAATCTGTTCGGCATTCGCACTACGCGCGGGCTGGCGAGCCGGACGGGTGTGATCCCCTTGTCGGATACCCAGGATGTCGCCGGGCCGTTGGCGCGCAGTGTTGCCGATCTGGCGATCATGCTGGATGCGAGCGTGGGCGAGGATGCGGCGGATGCGGTGACCAAGGGGGCCGGCGCCCATATGCCCAAATCCTATGCCGATGCGCTGCAAACCGGGACGTTGAAGGGCGCGCGCATCGGGGTGTTGCGCAGCCTGTTTGCCGTTGTGCCCGAGGATAAGGACGGCAAGGACGTTTACGAAAAGGCCATTGCGTCTCTGCGCGGGGCCGGCGCCGAGGTGATCGACGTGACGATCCCCGGCCTGAATGACATGCTGACTGACAGCAACGCCCGAAAATTCGAATTTGCGGCGGATCTGCAACGCTATCTGGCGGCGAATCCGGACGCACCGGTCAAGTCGCTGGCGCAAATCATCAATGCCGGGTTGCACCATGACCAACTCGACAGGTCCATGCGTGAAACTCTGGCTGAAACCGGTCGGCAGTCGCCCGGCCATGAGCTGGCGCTGGCCAAGCGCACTGTTGTGCGGGCGGTGACGGATGCGCTGTTCGTCAAGGAGCGCCTGGACGCGCTGCTCTATCCCACCGCACTGGGGCGGCCACCGGTGATCGGGGCGCAGGATGTTCACAACAATTGCCGTTTGAGTGTGGATACCGGGCTGCCGGCGCTGGCGATCCCGGCCGGCTTTACGCCGCGCGGGCTGCCGGTCGGGCTGGAACTGCTCGGCCCGGCCTTCGGTGAGCCCCGTCTGTTGGCGCTGGCCTATGGCTGGGAACAACTGGCGAAGCCGCGCCAGCCGCCGTTCAGCACGCCGCCGCTGGTGGCTGGCAAGGTGCCCGGATCGCGGCGCGCCGCCGCCAGCCTGGCCGGCGGCGGCACTGCCAAGGTGGCGATCCGCTTCACCTATGAGCCGACAACCGCCCGCTTGCATGCCGATATCACCGCCAGCAACGCGGCGCCGATGGTGGTGGCCCTGCACCGCAGCCATGAAGGCGGGCCGGGCCCCGTGCTGGAGTCGGTCAGGCTGCTTGGCCAGAAACAGGCCAGCGCCGATCTTGTGCTCGACGCGCTGGCCCGGGCGGACCTGGGCGCCGGTAGGCTTGCCGTGGTGCTCTACACCGCCGCCGCGCCGCTGGGCACGGGGCGGACGCTGCTGACGTTCACACCCCGATAGCGCTCAGGTTCGGGCCAGCCTCAGACTTGACCTCTGCGGCTCATGAAGGCCAGGCGTTCGAACAGCATCACATCGGCTTCATTTTTCAGCAGCGCGCCGTGGAGCGGCGGGATCAATGATTTGGTGTCGCGGTTGCGCAGCACATCGAGCGGCAGATCTTCGTGCATCAACAGCTTGAGCCAATCGAGCAATTCCGATGTGCTGGGCTTTTTCTTCATGCCGGGCACTTCGCGCATATCGAAGAAGATGTTGAGCGCCTCGGCAACCAGCGCGCGCTGAATATCTGGATGGTGCACGCGCACAATGGCTTCCATCGTCTCGCGGTCAGGAAATTTGATGTAATGAAAGAAGCAACGGCGCAGGAAGGCGTCCGGCAGTTCCTTTTCGTTGTTGCTGGTGATGATCACGATCGGGCGCTGGTCGGCCTTAACCCGCTCCCCGGTTTCATAGACGTCAAATTCCATGCGATCGAGTTCGGTGAGCAGATCGTTGGGAAATTCGATATCGGCCTTGTCGATCTCATCGATCAGCAGCACCGGCAGGCGTTCGCTGGTAAAGGCTGACCACATTTTGCCGCGCCGGATATAATTGTTGATATCCGACACGCGCGGATCGCCGAGCTGGCTGTCCCGCAGACGCGACACCGCATCATATTCATACAGGCCTTGCTGGGCCTTGGTGGTGGATTTCACGTTCCATTCGATCAGCGGCGCATCAAATGCCGCCGCAATCTGCGCGGCCAACACGGTTTTCCCGGTGCCGGGTTCGCCCTTAACCAGCAGTGGCCGCCGCAGCGTAACAGCCGCGTTCACTGCAACCTTCAGATCGTCGGTCGCAACATAGCCAGTGGTACCTGCAAAACGCATCATCAATTTCCTTGCTTCGATACGTCACGCTAAAGCGCGGCGCGGAGTGGCGCAACACAGTCAAACTGCGAGGGCGACAGGCTAATCAACGATAAGCGTAAACAACCTCGTCGGTCTGGCCGCCGCCGATGCCCATCAAATTGCCTTTGCTGAGCGCGGACTGGCTGGCCAGGCGCGGCTTGCCATCCGGGCCAAGCCGATATTCGTAGGTCTGCTCAAAATTGGTCACCTTGATCAGCAGGTTCAGCTTGAAATTCTCGCGTGCACGGACCTTTAGCCGCGCCACCCATGGCTTGCCATCGGTGATGGTGATCACGGCTTCACCAGACAAATGGCTGGAGATATCAGCCGTGTCGGTGCGCACCGAGCCAGCGGGCAGCACCGGGATTTTCAGCACCTGGCGGCCGTCGCTATCGATGCTGATATCCGATGCTGCGGCGAGCAGCGCAGCCAGCCGGTGATAGCCGGGCACCGGGTTTGCTGCCGTGGCCTTGCGAAACGTCTTGAAATCGCTGGCGCCGGGCGGCTTGCCATTGACGCTCTGCAGCGTCCAGCGCTGGCCATCCCAGCGTTCGACCGTGACGGTTTTTTCATTGATGCCGGGCCCGCGCCGCACGGCGGTGGTGCTGCGCTCAAAGGCCATGCCGGCCGGATTGGCGGCGCGCGCATCGCTGATGATCGCTTCGCGCAGCGGCTCCAGACGCAGGCCATCGCCGGGTGCTGCGGCCAACAGCAGGCCAGCCAACGCCGGCAGCAGCAGCAAGCGCGCTGCAGAGAGCATAATATTGCGAACCGGTTTCATAAATTCGTCGGTTATCCAACAGGGTAAAGTATCACAAGCTGCAACCGGCAGTTCATATTGCCAAGGCGCAGTTTGCAGCGTCGCCGTTGCATTGCAGCATCAACTTTTGCAGTTCGATGAACGGAAGAACGACCGTTGGCGACGGCGTTACACACGGAGCGGCGGCGGCTGTTCAAGCCTTGGCGATTTGAGCCAATCCGTCGCTGGCGAGGCGCAGGCCCGGCCGCTGGACGAGGGCGCGGCGGAAATCTGCCGCAGCCCCCGCCGTGTCGCCCTGTGCCAGCCGCAATTGGCCCGACAGGACGGAAACCGGGATCGGCCATAGCGGCGGTTCCTGATAGGGCAGCTTGGCGTCGATCGCCTCGGCGGCGGCAAACGCACTCAGGGCGGCCGGGATGTCGCCGCGCGCTGCTGCAATGCGCCCGCGCGCCACGCCCTCGGCGATTGCGGCAAAGCTGTTGCTGCCTGACATGCCGCGCTGCTGCAGCTGATCCCTGACCTTGCGCAGCGCTTTCAGCTCGGCTTCGGCGGCATCGGGCTGGCCTGACATCGCCAGCGCCTCGGCGCGCACGCCGTGCCAGGCCAGGGTTAGCTGCCGCGAACGCTTGCCTGGGCGTGGCAGCGCCAGCACCTCAGTCGGTGACAGGAAATTCACGCGGGCCTGCAGGGCGGTGACCAGCAGCATTTCGCGCCACGGCGACCGGGCGAGCGCTGCAGGCTGAAGGGCGGCCTCCAGCGCGTCCGCCGCCGCTAGTGCCGTGGCTCGGTCGCCGTTTTGGGTGGCGGCGGATGCGAGGAAATGCGTGTGGTGGTTGAAATAGCCGTAATATTTCGGATCGGCGCCCACGGCGCGGGCATAGGCTTCGTCGGCTGCCACGGCGGCCTTGTTGGCCGTGATGGCATCGGCAAAGCGGCCAATGCGGTACCAGGTGTGGCTGGGCATGTGCACCATGTGCGGCGCGCCGGGCGCGATGCCGCCCAGCCGCGCCGCTGGACCGGCAGCGCGCGCCGGATCAGCTGAGGCCTCGGTCAGGTGGATCAACAAGTGAATGGCTTGCGGATGATTGGGGGACCGCGCCAGCACCGTATCGACCAGCGCCAGCGCGGTGCCAGCACGGGCCTTGGGCTGTTTGCCGCCGGCCTGCCAATAATCCCATGGCTGGCTGGTCATGATGGCTTCGGCAGCCATGATCGCGGTCAGATCATCCAGTGGCGCGCTTGCGGCCAGCGCAGTCATCGTGTCGGCATAACGATCGCCGTGCACGCCGTCCTTGCTACCACCCGGCGCATAACGCGCGTGGGCGGCTTCTACGAGGGCACGGTTGCGGCCTGTCAAATTGCCATTGGCAAGCGCGGCACCGGTCAGCGCACGGGCACGGGCGATGGTCTCTGCGGGGATCGGCCCGCTGTTGATATAAGGGCCGAGCGCCAATGATTGCCCCCACAGGCACAAGGCGCAATCGGCATCAAGCGTGGCAGCGCGCTGAAAGCTCTTGAGCGCTTCGTCGTAATCAAAGCCGAACAATTGTCCCAGGCCCTGATCGAAAAACGCTTGGGCCATGCTGTTGGTGCTGACATCGATGTGCGCTGGAGTCAGGCCGGGCACCAGCACGGCGCTTGCGCCATTGCTGGCAGCCGCAGCCTTGCCTTCGCCCTGGCCGCACAGATTGGCGGCCAGGGCGCTGCCAAGCGCCAGATCAGCCGCTGACAGGCCCGGAGCTGCTGATGTGCACAACAGCAGGGCAGAGAGCGCGAAGACAGAAGAACGAGCCATAGCCAAAATTGCAGCAAGCGGCTGCGCTTGGCAACCGTCTGTCTGTCATTCTGGCCGTGTGGTCAGCGTCAAACGTCGAGGAAGCTTCGCATCTTGCGGCTGCGCGACGGATGTTTCAGCTTGCGCAGCGCTTTGGCCTCGATCTGCCGGATGCGTTCGCGAGTCACGCTGAACTGCTGGCCAACCTCTTCAAGGGTGTGATCGGTGTTCATACCGATGCCAAAGCGCATGCGCAGCACACGTTCTTCGCGCGGCGTCAGGCTGGCCAGCACGCGCGTCACGGTTTCCTTGAGATTGGCGTGGATGGCGGCGTCGACGGGGATGACCGCGTTCTTGTCTTCGATGAAATCACCGAGATGGCTGTCTTCCTCGTCACCGATCGGCGTTTCCAGGCTGATCGGTTCCTTGGCGATCTTCATCACCTTGCGGACTTTTTCCAGCGGCATCGACAGCCGCTCGGCCAGTTCTTCCGGCGTTGGCTCACGGCCGATTTCGTGCAGGATCTGCCGGCTGGTGCGCACCAGCTTGTTGATGGTCTCGATCATGTGCACCGGAATGCGGATGGTGCGGGCCTGATCGGCGATGCTGCGCGTGATGGCTTGCCGGATCCACCAGGTGGCATAGGTGCTGAACTTGTAGCCGCGGCGATATTCGAATTTGTCCACCGCCTTCATCAGGCCGATATTGCCTTCCTGAATGAGATCAAGGAATTGCAGGCCGCGGTTGGTGTATTTCTTGGCAATGGAAATCACCAGGCGCAGATTGGCTTCCACCATTTCCTTCTTGGCGATGCGGGCTTCGCGCTCGCCCTTTTGCACCATGTTCACGATGCGGCGAAATTCACCCAGATCAACGCCGGTGGTTTCGGCAATGCCGGCGAGTTCGCGGCGGTTCTGGTCGATGGACTCGGCTTCGGCCTGGGCAAATGCCGCCCATTTCTTGTCGATGGCGGCAACGCGCGGCAGCCAGCCTTCGGCCAGCTCATTGCCGACATATTCGTCCAGAAAGCTCTTGCGGTTGATGCGATGCTTGTCCGCCAGGCGCAGCATGTTGCCGCCCAGGCCCATCAGCCGCTTGTTCTGGGTGTAGAGCGCCTCAACCAGCAGCTCGATCTTGTTGTTGTTGAAATGGATCGACTGCACGCCGCGCGTCAGCTCCTCACGCAGCTTCTGATATTTTTTCTCGTCTGAATTGGAAAATGTCGGGCCGCCGTGGATTGCGGACAAGCGCGAATCCTGCAGCTTCTGGAATTTCTTGTAAGCGCC
>NZ_JBBATR010000029.1:15124-18091 GCF_040398645.1 Sandarakinorhabdus sp. | reverse complement strand
CTCGACAGCGCCCATTTCGCGCAGATACATGCGCACCGGATCGTCGGTGCGATCGAGCGGCGCCTTGACCACGGCCACCGGCGCCGGCGCAAGATCACCATCAACCGCTTCGGGCTCGTCTTCGGCCTCTTCAGGGGTTTCGGCGTCTTCGGCCGGTTCCTCGTTCTCGACGACGTTGATGCCCATTTCGTTGATCGCCGACATGATGTCTTCGATCTGCTCGCTGGTCATCTGATCTTGCGGCAAAGCCTCGTTGATCTCGTCATAGGTGATGTAGCCGCGCTTTTTGGCGCGGGCGATCAGCTTCTTGATCGAGGCTTCGTTCAAATCGATCAGCGGGGCATCGCCCTCGCTCTTGGTGTCGACGGTGCCGTTTTCGCCTGCCTTGGCCATCCGGTTTTGCATCCTTGCAATGGGCGGCACCAAAGACTGCGCCGCCAAAATCAGGTCATGTGCGCCTGGCAATTGCTGCCAACAGCTGCACCTGAATGCGCACTATCCGGCCCACCCGGCTGTCTGGCCGAGCGGAACAGGCTACTGCTACGTTCATATTATACCAACGCCTTAATCTGCCCGCCGCGATTCCACCAGCTTCATCATCGCCGCATCCAGCGATTCCAGATCGCGGCGCAATGCCTGCTGCACTTCAAAGTCGGTTTCATCGAGGCTATGCTGAAACTGTACCGTGGCCTCGTCCAATCCTTCCTGCAAGGCGGCGCGCGCTGATATCTGCCGCAAAGCCAACGCAAAATCTGTCTGCGCCGCCGTTTCATCGCCGCCAGCGCGCGCAAACGAGAAGCCCAACGCATTGGCAGCACATACGCGCCGCATTGCACCGTCCAATCCCATTGATCGCAAATGGTCGGCCATCGCGGTCGATTCAAGGGCCTGTTCGCCGCCCCGATCAGATGTTGCAGCCAACACAGCCGACAACAGCGCCGCTTCGTCGGCATCACCGGGTTGCAGCCCGGCCAGTGCATCAGCGTGTGCATCGGCAAGGGTCGGCCGCAACAGTAGCCCGGCCAGCACAGCCGTGAGCAGCGGATCGCGGGCGCGCACAACCAGCGCTTTAAGGGCCGCGGATGCACCGGGGATCGGCGGCTGCCATTTCTGTCCTGCGGGGCCGCGCGGGCGCGGTGTCCAGGCGGCACGCGTCGGCCCGGCCAGAAATGCCGCATCGAAACGACGATTAAACTCTGCCTGATAAAGCCCGCGCACATCGGGATCGGCGATAGTGGCGGCCGCCTCACGCAGCCGGGCGCGGGCCTGTGCGCGGCGTTCGGGTGTGGCCAATTCCAGTCCGGCGGTTTCGCTGGTCCAGATATGATCGATCAGCGGCACCGCCGCCGCCAGCACGGCTTCAAAGGCTGCCGCGCCGCCCGATCGGCACAGATCGTCCGGGTCCTGGCCAGCGGGCAGGGCAGCGATGCGCAGCGATTTGCCCGGTTGCAGCAGCGGCAGCGCCCGGCCGGCAGCGCGGATGGCAGCGCGCACGCCGGCGCCGTCACCATCAAAGCAAAGGATCGGTTCATCCACCAGCCGCCATGCCAGCGCGAGCTGGGTTTCGGTCATGGCTGTGCCCAGCGGCGCGACAGCCTCGGCAATGCCGGCCTGGGCCAGGCCGATGACGTCCATATAGCCTTCCACCACGATCAATCGCCCGGATTGCCGTGCGGCCGGGCCAGCCAGATCGAGATTGTAGAGCAGGCGGCCCTTGTCAAACAGCGGGCCATCGGCGGAGTTAAGATATTTGGGCTGCACGTCGCCGAGCGCGCGCCCGCCAAAGCCGACGACACGCCCGCGCCGATCGCGGATCGGAAACATCAGCCGGCCGCGAAAACGATCATATGTCTCGCCGTCTTCGCTGGTGCCGATCAGGCCAGCCTCCAGCAAGGCCTGGCCTTCGGCATCCTTCAGGTGACTGCGCAGCGCCGTGCGGCTGTCCAGCGCCAAGCCAAGCCCAAAGCGTTTGGCGATATCCGGTGTGACGCCGCGCCTGTCCAGATAAGCCCGGGCCGTGGTGCCGGCGTCTCCGGCCAGCTGCGCCTGAAACCAGGCGGCGGCGCGCGCGGTCAGCTCGGTCAGGCTGTCGGCCACCTTGGCCTTTTCGCGCGCTTCGGGGGAGGCGGCCGGCACCTCCAGTCCCGCTTCGCCGGCCAGTTGCTTGACCGCTTCCATGAACGGCATGCCCATATTGTCAGTCATGAAGCGGATGACATCGCCGTGGGCGCCGCAACCAAAGCAATGGTAAAAGCCCTTGTCGTCATTCACGTGAAAACTGGGGGTTTTTTCGTTGTGAAACGGGCAGCAGCCTTTCATCTCGCGCCCGGCGCGCACCAGCTTCACGCGCCGGCCAACCACACTGGACACCGAAACCCGGGCGCGCAGTTCGTCCAGAAAGGCGGGCGACAGGCTCATTGCAGGCCGATCAGCTCAAGGCTGCCTTCACCAGCGCGTTGGCCTTGCTCATGTCCATCTGGCCGGCGTAGCGCTCCTTCATCGCAGCCATCACCCGGCCCATATCCTTCACGCTGGTTGCGCCGATTTCGGCAACCAGCACGCGAATGGCGGCATCGGCCTGCGCCTCGGTCATTTGCGCCGGCAAGAAGCCCTCGATCACCGCCAGTTCGGCGCGCTCGGCATCCGCCAACTCGGCGCGGCCGCCCTTGTCATACATTTCGATCGATTCGCGGCGCTGCTTGGCCATTTTCATCAGCACATCGGCCACCAGCACATTGTCATCGGCGGGCGCGCTGCCGGTCCGCAGCTCGATATCCTTGTTCTTCAACGCAGCACCGATCAGGCGCAGCGCGCCCAACCGGGCGCTGTCACGCGCCTTCATGGCATCGATGGTGGCGGCTTTGATGGCATCGCGGATTGGGGGGCGGATCGGGGTGGGGCTGGTCATGCTGGGTTTTTCCGTTGTGAAAAATTTGCGGGTTGATGTTTGCTGGTCGATAGCGTCTT
>NZ_JBBATR010000029.1:4171-15024 GCF_040398645.1 Sandarakinorhabdus sp. | reverse complement strand
AAAACCAAGGGAATCACTGCATGGCCCTCGCCACCGCGCCTGTCCAACCCAAAGGCGCGACCGGCGTGTTGGTGCTCGCTGATGGCAGCGTCATCTGGGGCCACGGCTTTGGCGCTGAGGGCGCAGCCGTTGGCGAAGTCTGCTTCAACACGGCGATGACCGGCTATCAGGAAGTGCTGAGCGATCCCAGCTATGCCGGCCAGATCATCAATTTCACCTTTCCGCACATCGGCAATGTGGGTGCCAACAACGACGACATCGAATCGGCCAATCCGCACGCGCTGGGCTGCGTGGTGCGGGAGCCAGTCACGGCGGCGGCCAATTTCCGGTCGCAGCGCCGGTTCGATGACTGGATGAAGAAATGGGGCCGCATCGGGATTTCCGGTGTCGATACCCGCGCGCTCACCCGCCGCATCCGCGAAGGCGGCGCGCCCAACGGTGTGATCGCCCACAACCGCGCCGGGCAGTTCAATGTGAAGAACCTGCTCAGCCAGGCGCGCGGCTGGCCGGGCCTGGAAGGCATGGACTTGGCCAGCGTGATCAGCACGACGCAAGATTATGCCTGGGATGATGGCCTGTGGACGCTGGCCGGCGGTTATGCAGTGCACAGCGGCAATCCCGCCGGCCCGCATGTGGTGGCCATCGATTATGGCATGAAGCGCAACATCCTGCGCAATCTGGTCGCCGCAGGCGCGCGCGTTACGGTGGTGCCGGCCACCGCGAGTTTTGATGAGATCATGGCGTTGCAGCCTGCTGGGATTTTCCTTTCTAATGGCCCCGGCGATCCGGCCGCCACCGGCGTGCATGCGGTGCCGACCATCCAGAAAATCCTGAATGCCGGGCTGCCGCTGTTCGGCATCTGCCTGGGCCACCAATTGCTCGGGCTGGCCGTGGGCGCTACCACCGTGAAGATGACGCAGGGCCACCGCGGCGCCAACCACCCGGTCAAGCGGCTGAGCGATGGCCGCGTCGAGATCACATCGATGAACCATGGCTTTGCGGTGGACACGGGCACGCTGCCCGCCACGGCGCGGCCCACCCATATATCGCTGTTTGATGGCACGCTGGCCGGGCTAGAGCTGACCGATCGCCCGGCGTTCAGTGTGCAATATCACCCTGAAGCCAGCCCCGGCCCGCAGGACAGCCAGTATCTGTTTGAAAAATTCGTCGCTGGCCTCGCGCCGGTTGCCGAGGAGACCGAAGCGTGACGATTGTCAGAATCGATCCCGAACAGCTGGCCGAAGAGCTGGAAGCCAACGAGGATGTGCTGACCGCGCTGGCGGAAAATGGCGATATCGCCAACATCGTGCGCGGAATCGATCTGCACTTCAAAGGCTCACAGACCAATATCGAGATGCTGGCCGGCAATGCCGAAACCCTGGGCTTCCAGTTTTTGGGCTATGCCGAATATGAGGACGGCGATTGGGCAGCCGATTTGCAGATCGACAGCACAACCGACCGCGAAGCCATCTCCGCGCTCACGCGCCGCGCGCTGGAAATCGAGATTCTTCATGACGTTGAATTTGATGGCTGGGGCTGCCACGCTGAAACAGGACTTGCTGACTGATGCCCAAACGCACCGACATCAAATCCATCCTGATCATTGGCGCTGGCCCGATCATCATCGGCCAGGCATGCGAATTTGATTATTCGGGCACGCAGGCGGTCAAGGCGCTCAAGGCCGAGGGCTATCGCATCATCCTGGTCAACAGCAATCCAGCGACGATCATGACCGATCCGGATCTGGCCGATGCCACCTATATCGAGCCGATCACGCCAGAGATTGTTGCCAAGATCATCGCCAAGGAACGCCCGGATGCAGTGCTGCCGACCATGGGCGGCCAGACCGCGCTGAATACCGCGCTGGCGCTGCACCGCGATGGCACGCTGGAAAAATACAATGTGCAGCTGATCGGGGCCGACGCCGAAGCCATCGACAAGGCCGAAGACCGGCTGAAGTTCCGCGATGCCATGGACAAGATCGGCCTGGAAAGCCCGATCAGCCGCATTGCGCACAATGTTGAAGAAGCGCTGGCGGCGCTCGAACATGTCGGCCTGCCGTCGATCATCCGGCCCAGCTTCACCATGGGCGGCACCGGCGGCGGCATCGCCTATAACCGCGAGGAATTTATTCGCATCGTCACCGGCGGCCTGGATGCCAGCCCGACCACCGAAGTGCTGGTCGAGGAATCGGTGCTGGGCTGGAAGGAATATGAGATGGAGGTGGTGCGCGACCGCGCCGACAACGCCATCATCATCTGCTCGATCGAGAATGTCGATCCGATGGGCATCCACACCGGGGACAGCATCACGGTGGCGCCGGCGCTGACGCTGACCGACAAGGAATATCAGATCATGCGCAACGCCAGCATCGCGTGCTTGCGCGAAATTGGTGTGGAAACGGGCGGTTCCAACGTTCAGTTCGCCGTCAATCCCAAGGATGGCCGGCTGGTGGTCATCGAAATGAACCCACGGGTCAGCCGGTCTTCGGCGCTGGCCTCGAAAGCCACCGGCTTTCCGATTGCCAAGGTCGCGGCGCTGCTGGCGGTTGGCTACACGCTTGATGAAATCATGAACGACATCACTGGCGCCACGCCGGCCTCGTTTGAACCGACTATCGATTATGTCGTGACCAAGATCCCGCGCTTCGCCTTTGAAAAGTTCAAGGGCAGCGCGCCGCTGCTGGGCACCGCAATGAAATCGGTGGGCGAGGTGATGGCCATCGGCCGCAACTGGCAGGAAAGCGTGCAGAAGGCGCTGCGCGGCCTCGAAACCGGGCTGACCGGCTTTGATGAAGTGCCCGAATTGCGCGGGGCTACCAACGAGGAAATCGAAGCAGCGCTGTCGCTGCCAACGCCGGATCGGCTGCTGATCGCGGCCGATGCCTTGCGGGCCGGCATCAGCGTGGAACGTATTCACCAGATCGCCAAATTCGAGCCGTGGTACTTGCGCCAGATGCAGGAACTGGTTGAGGCAGAGCGCGGCGTGACAGAAAATGGCCTGCCCACGGACGCGGCCGGTGTGCGGCGGCTGAAATCCATGGGCTTTTCCGATGCGCGGTTGGCCGCGCTGACGGGGCGCAGCGAAGCGGATGTGTCGGCCGTGCGCCGCGCCCTGAATGTGCGCCCGGTGTTCAAGCGTATCGACACGTGCGCAGGCGAATTTGCGGCAAAAACACCCTATATGTATAGCAGCTACGAAGCGCCGAGCTTTGGCGAACCCGACTGCGAAAGCCAGCCAACCGTCTCACAGAAGATCGTCATTCTGGGCGGCGGGCCAAACCGCATCGGCCAGGGCATTGAATTTGATTATTGCTGCTGCCACGCCTGTTTCGCGCTGGGTGACGCCGGTTTTGAAACCATCATGGTCAATTGCAATCCCGAAACCGTGTCCACCGATTATGACACGTCGGACCGGCTGTATTTCGAGCCGTTGACCGCCGAGGATGTGCTTGAAATCCTGCATGTCGAGCAAAAGAATGGCGAGCTGGTTGGCGTAGTCGTGCAGCTTGGCGGGCAAACCCCGCTCAAGCTGGCGGCGGCCCTGCAGGCGGCGGGCATCCCGATCCTGGGCACCAGCCCGGACAGTATCGATCTGGCTGAGGACCGTGAGCGTTTTGCGGCGTTGATCACTGAGCTTGGCCTGAAACAGCCCGACAACGGCATCGCTCGCAGCGCCGAAGAAGCTGTGAAGGTGGCGCAAGCCATCGGCTATCCGGTGTTGATGCGCCCGTCCTATGTGCTGGGCGGCCGCGCGATGGAGATCGTTGATAACCGCGCCCAGCTGGAAACCTATATTCGCGAAGCCGTAGTGGTGTCGGGCACCTCACCGGTGCTGATCGATCGCTATTTGCGTGATGCCATCGAAGTGGATGTCGATGCCGTGGCCGATGGCACCGATGTGTATGTGGCCGGCGTGCTGGAGCATATCGAGGAAGCGGGCGTGCACAGCGGTGACAGTGCCTGTTCGTTGCCGCCCTACAGCCTGCCCGCCGATATCATTGCCGAAATCGAACGGCAGACGGCGGTGCTTGCCCGCGCGCTGAACGTCGTTGGGCTGATGAACGTGCAGTTTGCCGTCAAGGACGGCGATGTCTACTTGATCGAGGTCAATCCGCGGGCCAGTCGCACCGTGCCATTCACGGCCAAGGCCACTGGCATCCCGGTTGCCAAGATCGCTGCCCGCGTGATGGCCGGCGAAAAACTGGCCGGTTTCGATCTGCGGCCGCGCAATGTCGGCTATCATATCGCCGTCAAGGAGGCCGTGTTCCCGTTTGCGCGCTTCCCGGGCATCGATCCCGTGCTCGGCCCCGAGATGAAATCGACTGGCGAGGTGATGGGCATCGACAGTGATTTCGCCACCGCCTTCGCCAAAAGCCAGTTGGCCGCCTCGACGCGCCTGCCCGAAGCTGGCCCGAATGCCGGCAACGTGTTCATTTCGGTGAAGGACAGCGACAAGCCGCACATGATCGACGCCGCGCGCGATCTGGTATCCATGGGTTTCATGCTGGTCGCCACCGAGGGCACCGCAGCGGTGTTGCAGGCTGCCGGCATTCCGGTCACCCTGGTCAACAAGGTGGCCGAAGGCCGGCCACACATCGTAGATCGCATCAAGGACCGTGACATCGCCCTGATCTTCAACACGACCGAAGGCCGGCAATCCTTGATGGACAGCCAATCGATCCGCGCATCGGCGCTGTATGGCCGCATCCCCTATTACACCACAGCGCCGGCAAGCCGGGCGGCTGTGGCAGCGATTGCGGCATTGCAGCGACAATCCCTTGAAGTGCGGCCACTTCAATCCTATCATCACGTCCCCTGACGCGCTGCGTTTGGCGTGTCTTGGCCGGGCCAGCGAATGATTTGTTGGCCCTGCCGCTGTTTCGAACCGATTATCAGGATAGTGCAAAGCCATGGCGACGTTGGAAAAGGTGCCCATGCTGCCATCAGGTCATCAGTACCTGTTGGTGCAGCTCAAGCAGCTCAAGGAAACCGAGCGGCCGACGGTGGTGCAAGCCATCGAGGAAGCCCGTGCCCACGGCGATCTTTCGGAAAACGCTGAATATCATGCTGCCAAGGAGCGGCAGGGCCAGATCGAAGCCCAGGTGATCGAATTTGAAGACATGCTGGCGCGCGCCGTCGTGATCGATCCCAAGCAGCTTTCGGGTGACCGTGTGGTGTTTGGCGCCACCGTTCAATTGCAGGACGAGGCCGACAAGCCGGTGACCTACCAGATCGTTGGGCAGCACGAAGCCGACGTAAAATCGGCCCGCATCAGTTTTTCATCGCCGCTCGGCAAGGCCTTGATCGGCCGTCGTGTTGGTGACGAGGTGGAAGTGCACACGCCGTCAGGCGACAAATACTATCAGATCGATAATATTGCATTCATCTGATACGTCGCCGGACTATGCCATGCCACAGCTGAACGCACCGCCTGCGCCCTACCTGACCCGGCTGCTGCTGCTGGCCAATGTGGCCGTAGCAGTCGCATTGGCATTGGCCGGGCCGGCGGTGACCAACCAGGCGCTTGGCCAATCCGGGCTGATCCCCGTTCGGCTGAGCATGGCGCTTGACGGGACCACGGCGCTGCTGCCGGCGTTGGCGACGCTGTTCACACATTTGTTCCTGCATGGCGGCTGGCTGCATCTGGCCATGAACATGATCATGCTGCTTGCCATGGGCAATCTGCTGGAGCCGCTGATTGGCCCGCGCCGGTTGGCGGTCCTGTATCTGGTGGGCGGCCTGGCGTCGGCAGCGGCCGAATGGGCGGTTTCGCCGCTCAGCACTGTGCCGACGGTCGGCGCATCCGGCGCGATCTCGGCGTTGATCGGCGCGCAGGCGATGCTGGGCTCGCGCGGCAACCAGAACCCACTGATGCGCGGGCTTGGGTTGGCGGCCGCGTGGACGGCGTTCCAGCTGCTGGCCGGACTGGTGATGAACGGGCCGGGTTTTCAACTGGCGATTGCTGGCCACATCGGTGGATTTTTCGCTGGCCTGGTGCTGGTGCCGCTGTTGACCGCAAAACGTGCAGCATCAGGGCGTCAGCCCGGTTAATCCACCGGTACGCCAGGCTGCGACAGGGACGTGCGGATCACGAAACTGGTCTTGACGCTTTCGACATTGGGCGCGGGCGTCAACTCGCTGGTCAGGAAACGCTGAAATTCCTGCAGGTCGTGCGCCACCACCTTCAGAATGAAATCAATCTCGCCGTTGAGCATATGGCATTCCCGCACTTGCGGCAGGCTGGCGACGTGGTCTTCGAAGGCGCGCAAATCGGCTTCCGCCTGGCTCTTGAGGCTGACCATGGCAAACACCGTGATGCCATAGCCCAGCGCCACCGAATCAAGATCGGCATGATAGCCGCGAATGACACCGCCTTCTTCCAGCGCACGCACCCGGCGCAGGCACGGCGGCGCTGTCAGGCCGGCGCGCGTGGCAAGATCGACATTGGTCACCCGGCCTTCCGCCTGCAGATTGCGCAGGATCACCCGGTCAATATCGTCGATGGGCAGGCGTGAGCGGTGTACCAAGAGCAACACTCCAAGCTTTACTGGCCATATTTAATAACATTATTTCACAACTGCGCAAGATGCGGATGGCTTTGGGCAGGTTTTGCTGGCCCCGTTTCGCGCTCAGTGCCCGTGCCAACCCGCCGGGCTGGAAATATTGGCAAATCCGGTTAAGTCAGACCCAAGCACGGCGCGCACACAGGCGCCGACAGGAGATTTGCCCAAATGCCCGCCGATCACACGCCGCGTCACACAAGAATGCTGATTATCGGTTCTGGCCCCGCCGGTTACACTGCGGCTGTTTATGGTGCGCGGGCGCTGCTGGCGCCGGTGTTGCTGCAGGGCTTGCAGCCGGGCGGCCAGTTGACGATCACCACCGAAGTGGAAAACTGGCCGGGCGACACGGTCGTGATGGGCCCCGATCTGATGCTGCGCATGGAGGCGCAGGCCAAACATGCCGGCGCCGAGGTGATCATCGACATCGTCACCCATGTCGATCTGTCGAACCGGCCCTTTGCCGTGATGACCGACAGCGGCCAGCATTGGACCGCCGACACGCTGGTGATCGCCACCGGCGCGCAAGCTCGCTGGCTGGGGCTGGAAACGGAAACCCGCTATCGCGGCTTTGGCGTATCGGCCTGCGCCACCTGCGACGGGTTTTTCTTCCGCGGGAAGCAGGTCGCTGTGGTTGGCGGCGGCAACACCGCCGTCGAAGAAGCGCTGTTCCTGACCAAATTTGCCAGCAAGGTGCACCTGATCCACCGCCGCGGCGAATTGCGGGCAGACAAGACCAACCAGGCCAGATTGCTGAACAATCCCATGGTGGAAACCCACTGGTACAGCGAAGTTACTGATGTGCACGGCACCGAAACGCCGCTGAAGGTGGAGGCCATCACCTTGTCGGACACCCGCGATGGCAGCACGCGGCAATTGGCGGTGGACGGCATGTTTGTGGCCATCGGGCATGTGCCGGCCACGGCGCTGTTTGCCGGCAAGGTCACCATGGATGACGAAGGCTATGTGATCACGGCGCCCGACAGCACGGCCACCAGCGTGGCCGGCGTGTTTGCGGCGGGCGATGTGAAGGACAAATTGTACCGGCAGGCGGTGACGGCAGCTGGCATGGGCTGCATGGCTGCACTGGAAGCGGAGCGCTTTCTGGCACACGGCTAGATCAACAGGAACGGGCCAAGGCAAGGGAAGCGCGCATGGCACAGACCGGCATCAACCTGGATTGGGAAAAGCTGCGGCTGTTCGATACCGTGGCCGACGCGGGCAGCTTCACCGAAGCCGCGCGCCGCATGCACATGAGCCAGCCGGCCCTGTCCCGCCAGATCGCCGCGCTGGAGGAAAGCCTGGGCGCCAAGCTGTTCCACCGCCATGCCCGCGGGCTGGCGATGACCCACGAAGGCGAACAATTGCGCGCCGCCACCGCAGATATGCACGAACGCATCGACAAGGCGGCGCAGGCCATCGATGCCAGCCGCGATCGCCCGACGGGCACCATTCGCCTGACCACCACGGTTTCGTTTGGCTCCACTTGGCTGGCCCGGCAATTGGGCGATTTCCTCGATCTTTATCCCGATATCTCTGTGCATCTTATGCTGACCGATGCCGATCTCGATCTCGCCAAGCGCGAAGCCGATGTCGCCATCCGCTTTCACCGCCCGTTCCAGAGCGAGTTGATGCAGCGGCCGCTGGCAGGCATCCGCCATCATCTGGTCGCCAGCCCCGATTACATCGCCCGCCACGGCCAGCCGGAAACCATCGCCGATCTCGATTCGCACCGCCTGATTGCCTATGGCGACGCGGCGCCCGAGTATCTCAAAGGCATCAACTGGATCCTCGAACTCGGCCACGAAGGCCATCCGCGCAGCGCCGCGCTCACCATCAACAACAGCCATGGCGTGCTCCAGGCCGTTGAAGCCGGCGCCGGCATTGCGGCGCTACCCACCTATCTGATCCGGTCATCCGGGCTGGTGCAGGTGGTGCTGCCCGCCATCGAAGGTCCGGTGTTCAAGACCTATTTCACCTATCCCGCCGAGCTGCGGCGCAGCGTTCGCATTGCGGCCCTGCGGGATTTCCTGCTGCTGCGCATGACCAGCGCCGCCCTCGATCCCTGAGCAGCACAGCTCCGGTGCTGCAATCTGCCGCTATGCTGTGGTTGCATGGCTGCCTCGCAATCTTGTGCACTGCAATATGCCGGCAAAAAGCGTAGATCACATTTGTCGCCGCGACAGCGGCAACCCCGGGTCCGCTGCTCCTCCCCTCCCTTGCAGCGCACTCGGTCGGCCACCTGCCTCTCCTCCCCCTTGAGGCAGCAGCGCCAGCCCGGACCGCGCCACTCCCCCCCGGCGCCGTTCCGGGCCAAATTTCAGGGCTGGATGCATCATGTGCATCCGGCCCTTTTTTTGTCCTGCGACCACGCGCCGGTTTCTCGCGCCCGGTTGGCCTTCCCAAATCCGCAACCATCGGCTAACCGCTGGAAATCGGTTGGGGCCTGTAGCTCAACGGTTAGAGCTGGCCGCTCATAACGGCTAGGTTGGGGGTTCGAGTCCCTCCGGGCCCACCGTTGTTGGAAGGATCAGGCGTCTGGGCGTTTCGGCAAAGCAAGAGGTGGACGCCGGGCAAGACCAGCGGCCGCGGGCCAACTGGAAAAGCTGGGCTGGTGCAGGCGTCGGGCTGGTGGTGCTCGGGTTGGCGGCATGGGGCCTGAACAAGATTGCCGGCCAGGTAACGCTGGCACAGGTGATGGCCGAAGTTGAAGCGACTCCGACCCATCTCATTGTCTTTGCAGCAATTTCTACCTATCTCTCTTATGTCGTGCTGATCGGTTACGACTGGTTTGCCACCCGGCATCTTGGCTACAAGATCGCTTGGCCCACCCTGGCCGCCGCCAGCTTTGCCAGCTTCACCATCAGCCACACGCTTGGTGTCACGGTGCTTACTGGCGGCACGGTCCGCTACCGCATCTACACCCGTGTCGGCGTGAAGCCGGTTGATATCGCCATGATCATCCTGCTGTGCGGCTGGACATTCTGGCTGGGCATCATCTTCGTCGCCGGCATCGGCCTGATCGTGTCGCCGGGCCTGGCCGAACCGATCCGCGCCTGGGTGCCGCAGGGCCTTGAGGAATGGACTGGCGCGCTGCTGCTCGGCGGGGTCGTGGCCTACACATTGTTGACCACCTTCTGGAAGCATGATTTCAAGCTCTGGCGCTTCCGTTTTGCCTTGCCCAACGGCAAACAGACGCTGCAACAAATTGCCATCGGCACCATCGATCTCGCGCTGGCCGGCGGGGCGCTGTACATCCTGCTGACGCCTGTGGCCGGTGTGCCGGATCTGCTCACCTTTCTGGTCATTTATGCCGTCGCCATGGTGACCGGGGCGCTGGCGCATGCGCCCGGCGGGCTGGGGGTGTTCGAGCTGGTGGTGGTTGGCCTGATGCCGAACGCCGACAAGGCGGGCGTGCTGGCGGCGATTGCGCTGTTCCGCCTGCTGTACACTTTCATCCCGTTCATGCTGGGCGCAACCCTTGTTGCCGTGCTCGAATATCGCGCGCTCAGGGCGTCCCGCGCAAATCTGCCGCCAGCCGGCGATCCAGCTTTGTCCGCCAATAACCACTAAGGCCGGGCAGCAGCGCCAATTCCGCCAGTTCCTCCTGCGTGCCCGCCAGCCCGGCGGCGATGGGCGTGAACCGGCGGATAGTCCAGGCCGGATTGGGCCGATCGATCACATCATGGCCATCCCCGGCGGCAATCATGCCAGCCTCCAGCACGCGCAGATACCAGCCGCAGCGGCCGGTGCGCACCATTGCCCGCACCACAGCATTTGTGCCCATTGCGGCGGCAAATGTGCTGCACGGTTCCCGGATTTGCGCGATTTGCAGCGTGGCAGTGCCGCAGCGGATGACATCACCCAGGCACAGGCTGGTTTCATCCAGGCCATCCACCACCAGATTTTCGCCCATCGCGCCCGGCACGAATTGCGCGGCAATCGCCGGAAAATCCGCCTGCCAGCCCGCATAACCCGACAATGGATAGGCATAAATCGCCTTTTCCGGCCCGCCGTGCACCCGGTTGTTGCCGACCCGGTCGCCGTCAAGGCCCAGACTATCCACCGCCACCGGCACCGTGACGGGCTGGCGCCAATAGGCCGAAGCCCGCGCCGCGCCCTCCATCCGTTTCGGCATGCCAATGCGCAGCTGCGCGATATTTCCGCTTGCGATCATTGCCAATCTCCATGACACTGCAATTCTTGTTCAACAACTGAAAGGAGGTGATCCTGTGTCTCATTGCTTCATCATTGGCGCAAAGGCGCTGGTGGCCACAGTCAAGGTTGTGGC
>NZ_JBBATR010000029.1:0-4071 GCF_040398645.1 Sandarakinorhabdus sp. | reverse complement strand
CGCATCACCCAAGCAGCAGCACAAGCTTTTGTACCGTAAAGCCTGCGCCCCAGAGCATCGGCAGCACCACCGGGCTCCACGCTGCCATCCGCAGGCCGGGCCGGATCACCGGTGCTACGGCCGGACTTTGCGGCGTGCCGTCTGCTATTGCACCCGGCGCAATTGCGGCATCGCGCCACCAACGCAGCGCGACCGGGCGCACCAGCAGCGCCGCCACCAGGCCTGCCACCAGCATGCCGGCCAGCATCAGAAAGATCGGCGCATAAACCGCCTCGCGTGCAGCGCCGGCAGCGAGGCCGGCATCGCGCATATACGCCACCAACAACGGCCCCAGCACACCGGCGGTTGACCACGCCGTAAGCAACCGGCCATGAATGGCACCAACATTGGCCGTGCCAAACAAATCGGCCAGCCAAGCCGGCACCGCCGCAAAGCCGCCGCCATACATTGATGCGATCAGCGCGAAGCAGGCGAGGAACAGTGCCAATGAAGCCGCGTCCGACCCTGGTAGCACCAGGCCGTAGCAAGCCGCGCCAAGCGTCAATATCGCGGCATACATGGCTTTTCGGCCGATGTGATCGGAAAGACCGGCCCAAAAAAACCGCCCGGCGATGTTGAGCAAGCTGATCAGGCCAACAAACGCAGCGCCTGTTGCCGCCGCAGCGGCCTTTTGCACTGCACCCAAATCCTCGATGCGAAGCGCCGGCTGACCAATCAGCCGGCCGCCAAATATCTCCTGCACCATTGGCGATGCCAGGCCGATAATTCCGATCGACGCCGACACATTGAGCAGCAGCACCGTCCACACCAGCCAGAATTGCGGTGTGCGGTGGACATCGGCCAGCGCCACAAAGCGCCCGCTGATTGGCAGGGCTGGCGTGGGCGCCGATAGCCGGCCCGGCGGTGCCCAATCGGCAGCAGGCAGCCGAAAGCCCAGCGCGCCCACGGTCATCACCGCGGCATAGACGGCGGCCATCACCAGCATGGCCGGCGCGGCGCCAACAGTGTCTGGCCCGGCAAAGGCGGCCATCAACCGGTCTGCCGCCGGGCTGCCGACCATCGCGCCGCCGCCAAAGCCCATGATTGCCATGCCTGTGGCCAGCCCGCGCCGATCCGGGAACCATTTGATCAGCGTGGACACCGGCGTGATATAGCCGATGCCAAGGCCGATGCCGCCGATTACCCCGGCGCCCAGCCAGAACAACCAAAGCTGGTGCAGGAAAACGCCCAACGCGCCCAGCGCCATGCCGCCGCTCCAGCAGGCCGCAGCCAGCAGCCCGGACCTGCGCGGACCAACCCGCTCCACCCAGCTGCCCAGCAGCGCTGCAGCCAGGCCCAGCACGACAAAGAACAAAGTATAGACCCAGACCAGATCGCTCACCCGCCAGTCGCAGCGGGTGGTGACAAGCGCCGATGCCAGCGTCAGTCCATTACAGACCTTGCTGTCGGTGATGCCGATGGCGCGGGTGAGCGGCAGCCAGAACACCGAGAAACCATAGGCCATGCCGATGCACAAATGGATGGCCAGCGCGCAGGGCGGCACCAGCCAGCGATCGTAATTGGCCGGTGCAATGATTCTGCCGCGTGACTGGAAATCCCCCATGGTCACGCTCGCTGCCCGCACATGGCTGCGCGGTCAAGCCGATCGGACGTCGCGCTATTTGCCCTGCCACACCGGCTTGCGCTTCTGCGCAAACGCCAGCGGCCCTTCGCGCAGATCCTCGCTGCGAAACAGCGTCTGCACCGCTGGATAGCTGCCCTGGCCTTCATAGGCGGCGCGCAGGGAGGGCGCTTCGAGGCCGCTGAGCACGGCTTGTTTGGAAGCGCGCAGCGAGAGCGGGGACAATTCGCACATGGCCGCGGCCAGTGCGTGGGCGCGGGTGAGGAGATCGGCGGCCGGCACGACTTCGGCCACGAAGCCCAGCGCATGGCCTTCGGCGGCCGAAACGGTGCGGGCGGTGAGGATCATCGCCATGGCGCGCGACACGCCGATGGCACGCGGCAGCCGGTGCAGGCCGCCGGCCAGCGCGGCAAGCCCGACCTTGGGCTCGGGCAGGGCAAAGCTGGCGGTGTCGGCGGCCAGGATGATATCGGCGGCCAGCGCGACTTCGAAGCCGCCGCCCATGGCGACGCCGTTGACCGCGGCAATCACCGGCTTGGTCAGATCCCAGCGCGTGGTCAGGCCGCCAAAGCCGGATGGCGGCACGGTGATGGCATTGCCTTCGGCCTGCCAGCGCAGATCATTGCCGGCGGAAAAGGCGCGCGGGCCAGCGCCGGTGATGATCGCCACCCACAAATCGGGATCGGCGGCAAAATCGTTGAAGGCGGCATCAAGCTCCGCATTGGCCGGCGGGTGCAGCGCGTTCATGCGGTCCGGGCGATTGATGGTCACGGTCAGGATCTTGCCGTCACGCAGCGTAGTGATGTGTTCGTAGGCCATGGTCAGCTCCTGTGGTTGCACGAATGAGCTTGGCACGGCGGCGCGGTGGGTGCGGCCTGATGAAAGTTATGGGACGATGAGGGGGGGGCGACAAGGGAGGGGGACAACAAAATGCCCGGCCAGTTTCCCGGCCGGGCAAATGGTGACGAGACTTCATGCCGCCTGTTCGCCTGGCGCCGGCCGGAGCCAAATGCCCCCATCTGCCCCGGCCAGCGCGCGCAGCCTGCCATGCAGCCGGTATCCCGGTGCACCGCAGCGCGCGGCGGCGAAAAACGACTTGCGCCATTCTTCCCGGACGTTGCCCCATTATGGGCCAGTGTCCGGGAGTATCCGTTATGCAGTTTTACGGCATCTGTCAGGCGGCGCGCGGGCAGGCCGGTGCGGAATTAAAATAGTGTTGCATGCAGGCCACAGTCGGCCGGTGCGGCGCTGTTGCCGGCGGGCTCAGCCATGCTAAGGCCCGGTTCATCTGCGATTGCCGAAAGACCCACCGTGCGCCTGTCCAAATTTTTCATGCCCGTGCTCAAGGAAACCCCTGGCGAAGCCCAGGTGATATCCCACCAGTTGATGCTGCGCGCCGCGATGGTGCGGCAGACCGCGGCCGGGATTTATGCCTGGCTGCCGATGGGCAAGCGCGTGCTGGCCAATATCGAACGCATCGTGCGCCGCGAGCAGGACCGTGCCGGCGCCATCGAAGTGTTGATGCCCACCATCCAGAGCGCCGATCTGTGGCGGCAATCGGGCCGTTACGATGCCTATGGCCCGGAAATGCTGCGCATTACCGATCGGCATGACCGCGAGATGCTGTTCAGCCCCACCGCCGAAGAATTGTTCACGATGATTTTTCAGAACGGCGCCAAATCCTACCGCGATCTGCCGCGCAATCTGTACCAGATTCAGTGGAAGTTCCGCGATGAGGTGCGGCCGCGCTTTGGCGTGCTGCGCGGGCGCGAATTCCTGATGAAGGACGCCTATAGTTTTGATGCGGATTATGCCGGCGCGCTGCACAGTTACAACCGGATGTTCATTGCCTATCTGCGCACGTTTGCGGCCATGGGCCTAAATGCGATTCCGATGCAGGCCGACACCGGCCCGATCGGCGGCGACCTGTCCCACGAGTTCATCGTGCTGGCGCCGACGGGCGAGAGCGATGTGTTTTATCATGAGAATTGGCTGAAGCCGCGCGACACTGCTGGCGTGGACCCAGATGATGCCGGCGCGCTGGCGGGCTTCATCGACGGCCTGAACGCCGATTACGCTGCCACCGATGAAAAGCGTGATCTTGCGGCCGAAGCGGCGTGCGGCGCAGCCTTGCAGCAATCGAAGGGCATTGAAGTTGGCCAGTTGTTTTACTTCGGCGACAAATATACCGCGCCGCTGGGCGTGACGGTGCAGGGCCGCGATGGCACGCCGGTGACGCCGCTGATGGGCAGCTATGGCATCGGTGTGTCGCGGCTGGTGGGATCGATCATCGAAGCCTGCCATGACGATGCCGGCATTGTCTGGCCCGATGCGGTGGCGCCGTTCCAGGTCGCGCTGATCAATCTGCGCGTCGATGATGGCGCTTGCGCGGCGGCGTGTGACAAGCTTTATGCCGATTTCACCGCGGCCGGCGTCGATGTGCTCTATGA
>NZ_JBBATR010000028.1:29429-32710 GCF_040398645.1 Sandarakinorhabdus sp. | reverse complement strand
ATCGACGCCCTGGATATACATGGCCAGCCGCTCCAGGCCGTAGGTGAGCTCCCCTGCCACCGGCGCGCAATCATGGCCGGCGACCTGCTGGAAATAGGTGAATTGGCTGATTTCCATGCCGTCGCACCACACTTCCCAGCCCAGGCCCCAGGCGCCCAGCGTCGGGCTTTCCCAATCATCCTCGACAAAGCGGATATCATGGCGGGCGCGGTCGATGCCGATGGCGTCCAGGCTGCCCAGATACAGCTCGATCAGATCGTCCGGGCTGGGCTTCATGATCACCTGAAACTGGTAATAATGCTGAAGCCGGTTGGGATTGTTGCCATAGCGGCCATCCGATGGCCGCCGGCAGGGCTGCACGAAACAGGCGTTCCACGCCTCCGGCCCCAGGCTGCGCAGGGTCGTGGCCGGGTGGAAAGTGCCGGCGCCCATTTCCAGATCATAAGGCTGCAGGATCACGCAGCCCTGCCCGCCCCAATAGGCTTGCAGCGCGAGGATCATGGCTTGGAAAGACATTGCAGGCTGGGATTGGGGCTTCGTCACGCCGATGGCCTTAGCGGGCGCAGCATGAACAGGTCAATCAGCTTGGGCTGGCGGCCAGATAATCCAATATGGCGGCATCGTCTTCCGGCGCAATCGGGGCGGCATAAACAGTGCGCATCTTGGTGAGGGTTTCGCCCCATTGCATGCGCGTCAGCCGGGGCTGCGCAGTGATCATCCCGGCCGAATGACAGGCCAGGCAATTGCTGTTGACCGCGTCGGCAGACACGCGGTCACGGTCTGCCAGCCAGCCGTCACCATCTGGCACTGTGACGCGCAAAACTGGACCCTGGGGGCCAGCCGCGGTCAACAGAATCGCCACAAACGGCAGCAGTTTTCGCATCATCCGATCTCCACAGCCAATGGCTCGACGCCCGCCCGGTTGTACCCGGACGGGTTCCAGTTCTGCGCCAGCGGCTGCACCGTGCCGGCGGCATTGGTGGCGCGCGCCATGATGATATTCTGCCCAGGCGCCAGCGCCAGCGCGCCAAAAAAGCGCCGAAAGCTCCAGCGGCCAAGATCGGGGCCAAGCTGCACCGGCACCCAGCTTTTGCCGCTATCCCCCGACAATTCCACCATTTTTACGCCGTGATCGCCGCCCATTGCCACACCGCGCACCGGGGTCAGGGTGCGCGGCGGCAGGCGCTGGCCATGGCTGATGTTGGTGATGATGGCGCGCGGCCGCATCACCGTCACCGGCACACGCGGCCCAGCCGGTGCGCCGGGCGCGATATCGGCCAGGGGATTGGCGGGCTGCAAATAGGCCTTTGCCATCCAGAAGCCACTATCTGCTTGATCCAGAACGGTAATTTGATCAAGCATCTTCACCCAATAAGTGCTGTACCAGCCCGGCACCACCAGCCGCAGCGGATAGCCATTGAGCAGCGGCAGCGAAGAACCGTTCATTTTCCACGCAATCAGCACATCATCGGTCAGGGCATGATCGACCGGCAGGGACTTTTCATAATCGGGCGCCCCTTCGTTGATCGGCGCATCCAGCCCGCCAAAGCGCACCGCCACCGCGCCGCCGCGCAGGCCCGCCAGCGCCAGCACATCGCGCAGCCGCACCCCTTCCCACAGCGCATTGCCCATCGCGCCATTGGCCCACTGCGCGCCCACCACCCGCGGCGCAAACAGGCCGCGGCCATTGCCGGCGCACTGGTTCACCGCCGCAACGCGGTGACGCGGCAGCCGCGCCAGATCGGCGAGCGACAGGCTGAGCGGTTTATTCACATGGCCGCCGATGTGCAGCCGGTGGCGGGCGGGATCGATTTGGAGCGGGAACGGATAGTGCCAGCGCACATAAAATTGACTATTCGGTGTAAAATCAGACACATCGAACACGTGCATCGGCGTTTCCAGCAGCGGCGGCGAACTGCGCTGCAAGATCATCTCGCCCTTTTGCGGAAATTCGCTGGTGAGCGGCCGGCTGCCATTGTCGGCAAAGCCGAGGTTGATCTGAGCCGCCGCCGGCGCGGCCAGCGCGGAAGCGATCAAGGTGCGGCGGGTGAGCATAGTGCGGCTTTAGCCTTCCATGGGGTCTGACGCCAGTCAGGCCCCGTGGAGAATATGCATCACATCGCCATCGACGACCACATAGTCCTTGCCTTCGGCCCGAAGCCGGCCAGCATCCTTGGCGCCGGCTTCGCCGTTCAGCGCGATATAATCATCAAAGGCAATGGTTTCGGCGCGAATGAACTTCTTTTCAAAATCGCCGTGAATCTCGCCCGCCGCCTGCGGGGCGCGCGCGCCTTTTTTCACGGTCCACGCCCGGGCTTCCTTGGGGCCAACCGTGAAAAACGTAATCAAACCAAGCAGATCATAGGCCGCCGTCACCACCCGGGTCAGGCCGGTTTCCGCCAGGCCCAGCGATTCCAGATACTCCTGGCGATCCGCTGGCTCCATCGTGGCGATTTCGGCTTCGA
The DNA here is from genome assembly GCF_040398645.1 of Sandarakinorhabdus sp. Taxonomy (GTDB): domain Bacteria; phylum Pseudomonadota; class Alphaproteobacteria; order Sphingomonadales; family Sphingomonadaceae; genus Sandarakinorhabdus. The sequence goes on along the minus strand of NZ_JBBATR010000028.1, from coordinate 30,245 downwards.
TGGCGGCCGAAACCACCACGGCGCTGGCGCCGATACTGGCGGCCATTTTCGCCACGGCCGCGCTCTGCGCATTGCCGCTGGCGGCGCTGGCCTCATCGACATTGCAGATATACAGCACCGGCTTGGTGGTCAGCAGCTGGGCGTTTTTCAGGGCGCGGGCTTCGTCCTCATCCTTGGGCTCGGTCAGGCGGGCGGGCTTGCCGGCTTGCAGCAACTCCAGCGCCTGGCCCAGCACGGCAGCTTGCACCTTGGCATCCTTGTCGCCCTGTGCTGCCTTTTTCTGCAGCTGCGGCACGCGCTTTTCAAGGCTTTCCAGATCGGCCAGCATCAGCTCGGTCTCGACGGTTTCAGCATCTTCCACCGGGTCAACCTTGCCGGCAACATGGGTCACATCATCATCGATGAAGCAGCGCAGCACATGGGCGATGGCATCGGTTTCCCGGATGTTCGCAAGGAACTGGTTGCCGAGTCCTTCGCCCTTGGAAGCGCCCTTCACCAAGCCGGCAATGTCCGTAAAGCCCAGCTGCGTCTCGATGATCTTCTGGCTTTTGGCGATGGCAGCCAGCTTGTCGATACGCGGGTCAGGCACAGCCACATTGCCGACGTTGGGCTCGATCGTGCAGAATGGGTAATTGGCCGCCTGCGCCGCCGCCGTCTGGGTCAGGGCGTTGAACAGGGTGGATTTGCCGACATTGGGCAAACCGACGATACCGACGCGGATGGGCATAGCATATTTCCAGGTTGATGGGCGTGCGCAGCCCTTTGCCTTTCAGGGCGCAGCAGCGCAAGCTGTAGCGCGGGCCATCACGGCTGCAA
>NZ_JBBATR010000028.1:22087-29329 GCF_040398645.1 Sandarakinorhabdus sp. | reverse complement strand
CCCGCCGCGCCGCCGCCGTGCTTGATGCGCAGCTTGAACGGCGCGAGATCAAGCTCATCATACAGCACGGTCAACGCCGCCGCCGGATCGATCTTGAAGAAGCGCACCGCCTCCGCAACGCTGCGGCCGCTGTCGTTCATGAATGTCGCGGGTTTGAGCAGCAGCACGCGTTCGCTGCCGATGCGGCCTTCGGCGGCAAGGCCCTGAAAGCGCGGCTTGAACGGGCCGATGGCCCAGCGCGCCGCGATGGCGTCAATCGCCATGAAGCCGATATTGTGCCGGTGCAGCGCATATTGCGCGCCGGGATTGCCGAGACCGGCAATGATCTGCATCGCCGGCTAGCCCCGATCTAAAAAGCGTGGGCCGCCCCCTGCCGTGGCAGGGCGCGGCCCGGATGCTCAGGCTGTGGCGGTTTCTGCTTCACCGCTGCGCATTGCCTTAGGCGCAACGATGGTGGCGATGGTCAGGCCGGTTTCCCGGCCGTGCGGCTTCACGCCTTCCGGCAGCGCGACATCGCCGATGTGGATCGATGCGCCGATGGCCAGGCCAGCAACATTCACCGTCACCTCATCAAGGATGTTGTCGGCGGGGCAATCGAGCTTCACTTCGTGGGCAACGATGTTCAGCATTGCGCCCATCTTTATCGCAGCCGATTCGTCCTGGCCTACGAAATGCACCGGCACCGTGACGGTGACCATCGAGCTGCCCGTCAGACGCAGGAAATCGACATGGATCGGCCGATCGCTGACCGGGTGAAACGCCACATCGCGCGGCAAGGTGCGGATGATGGCACCATCCAGCTCCAATTCGACGACAGCGCTCATGAAATGGCCGGTGGACAGCAGCCGCACCAGAATCTTTTCTTCAACATGGACTGTGGTTGCGGCTTCACCCGCACCATAGATCACGGCTGGGACTCGGCCTTCGCGGCGGATCGCGCGGGAGGCTCCCTTGCCTGCCTTGGCGCGAATTTCGGCCGCGAGCTTCACGGTAATGCTCATTGCTCGCTCCTGATTGTGTATTCGAGGGCCGCCCCGCCTCCAGGGATGCGAAAATGGGTGCGACCACGCGAACGGGGGCGCTTAAGCGAAGCGGCGGGAAAAGGCAAGCATTGCCGCAGCGCCGGCCGCAGCAGCGCACCAGTTTTGACAGTTTTTACGATTCTGGCGCGTTAAAGAACTGAAATCGCGCCAAAAACTTCAAAGACCGGAATGATATCAATATTTTCCAAACATAGCAGCGCCGGCCAGTGTAGGACAGGCTGTCTGCATCAGAGCCGGGGGTCGTCGGTATAGCCTTCGATCTTTACCACGCCAGCCTCATGCATCAGCACGAACTGCTCGTTCACCGGCCCGTTAACATAGCGCGCCTGCCAGTTGATACGGGTGCGGCCCTCATGCCGGTCGATTGGTCCGGCATGTCCATCGATATACCGGCCATGGCGCTGCATCAGCTTGGCAAAGGCGCGCGCAGTGCCGACACCGGGCCGCAATTCGCGCGTCGACCGGGTGAGCAGAGCGTCGATCGCCGCGATATCCTGCGCATTCACCGCGCTGTGAAACTGCGCAACCACCGTCTGCGATTCTTGCTTGTCCGGCGCATTGGTGCAACCCGTGATCGCCAGCAGCACCAACATCGGCAACAGCCGCGTCATTCCACCCGCCGCACCGTCAGGCCGCGCGCTTGCAGCAGTGCAATCAGGCTGCCCGGCCCCGCCAGATGGGCCGCGCCAACGGCCACAAACACCTGCCCTGGCTGGTCCCGGCGCGCTGCCACCCAATCCGCCCACGCGGCATTGCGGCGCGTGAGCAGGGCAGCCTCCAGCTCGGCCGACAGGCTGCCATCGTCAAACTCCACTCGGATCCGCTCGACATCACCGGCCAGCCATGCCTTGAGCAGCGCGCGGATTTCCTCCTGCGCCGCGCCGGCATCGCTCACTGTCGATCTCAGCAACAGGCGTTGTTCCGTTTCAGGCAGCGCATCGAACAGGCCTAGCTGATATTCTGCGGTTTCCAGACCGGTGACCGGCTTGCCGGCTGCAACGGCCATGCCGATCAGGCTGCGATCGACACCGGCGGCGGGATCGATACCGCTGCGCGCCAGATCCGCTGCCAACAGGCTGATGGCCGCCAGCCAGGTTTTCAGGCGATCGAGGCTGTCAGCGGACAGGCCCAAGCTGCCCAGGATTTGCGCCAGCGCCGGGCGCAAGGCAGGCGGCAGCCGGCTGGCCAGCGGCAACGCATCAGGCAGCAGCCCCGTGCGCTGCACGGCGGCGGCCATGACAGCCGGATCGCCGCTATCCGCCACTTCCACCACCAACAGGTCTGCGGCGGTGAATGCGGTGCGTGCGGCCGGGCTGAACCAATCCTGCCCAGGCGGCAGCGCGTGCACCGTACCATAAAGCGTGATGTGCCCCCGCCCGTTCAACTGGCCGCCTTCCACCACCCACATCGCGGGAGCGGCAAGGGCGGGCGCCGCTAGCAGCAGCGCAAGCACCAGACGGAAGAAACGCATTGCCATGCCCCGGCATAACAGGCCGGGCGAGCAGAGCAAGATCAGCCGACTTTGGCCCAATATTCATCCTTCAACAGCCGCTTGTAGAGCTTGCCGGTATCGTGCCGGGGCAGTTCAGCGCGAAAATCGATGCGTTTGGGGCATTTCACATGGCTCAAACGCCCGCGTACGAATTCGATCAGTTCCGCCTCCAGCTCAGGCCCGGCACGGGCCATGTCGCGCGGTTGCACCACCGCATGCACGGCTTCGCCCATCAATTCATCGGGGATGCCGAACACCGCGACATCGGCCACTTCGGGATGCAGAGTAAGCGCGCTTTCGGCTTCCTGCGGATAGATGTTCACCCCGCCGGAAATGATCATGAACGCCGCGCGGTCGGTCAGGAACAGGAAACCATCTTCATCGACATGGCCGATATCGCCGAATGTCGCGCCATGATCGCTCATAACGCTCGCGGTTTTGGCGGGGTCATTGTGGTAACTGAACGATCCGCCGCCGTGGAAGAAGATCCGCCCCGTCCGGTTCGGGCCAAGCAGATTGCCATCATCATCGAGCACGCGGATTTCGCCGAGGATAGCTTTGCCAACAGTGCCGGGCCGCGCCAACCACTCCTGCGGCGAAACTGCCGTGAAACCAGCCCCTTCGGTGGCGCTGTAATATTCGTAGATCACTGGCCCCCACCAATCCAGCATGGCGTGCTTCACGTCCACCGGGCACGGCGCGGCGGCATGGATCGCCACTTTCATCGACGACAGATCATGACGGGTGCGCGCATCCGCGGGCAGTTTGAGCATGCGCACAAACATCGTCGGCACCAGTTGGCTGTGGGTGATCGCAAAGCGTTCGACCAGCGCCAGATAGGTTTCCGGATCGAACCTCTCCATCACCACCACGGTGCCGCCGAACTTGTGCACCGCCATGCAATAGCGCAGCGGCGCAGCATGATAGAGCGGGGCCGGCGACAGATACATCATGCCCGGCGCAAACTGGTACAGCGCCGCCACCAGGCCAGACAGGCCATCCACCTGGTCGATCGGCCCTTCCGGCAGCGGCCCGCGCACGCCCTTTGGCCGGCCGGTGGTGCCGCTGGAATACAGCATGTCGCGACCGGTGCTTTCATCGGCGATGCGCGTGATCGGCAATCCAGCCACGGCATCGGCCAGTCGCACGCATCCGGCGGCACCAGCGCCGGTGCATAGCCGCGCGCCGAGCGGCAATCCAGGGGTGGCCGCCACTGCGATCTCCGCCAGTGCCGGCGAACAGAAGATCACTTTCGCACCGCAATCCGCAGCGATGTAGCCGGCTTCATCGGCGTTCAGCTTGGTCGACATCGCCACAAAAATCAGGCCCGATCGCTGCGCTGCCCAGCAGATCGGCAGATAATCGATCTCGTTGGTCATCAGCAGCGCAATCGTATCGCCGCGCATCAGGCCAAGCCCGCGCAACAAATGTGCAACGCGATTGGATTCCGCCTCAAGCTGGCCATAGCTGAGCATCTGGCCGCTGCCGGCCATGATGATTGCCGGCGTATCCGCCTGCGCTGCGGCGTGGTGAAATGGATGCATCTTGTCCTCCCCAGGATTTCGGCTTCAGGCCAGTTTGCGTCGGTCCCAGCCGATCGCCATCGCCATCAATCCGGCAAACAGCGCCGAAAATCCGATGATGTTCACGGTCGTCTGGGCCCAACCCAGCAGGCTGACATCAATGAAGAAATAGGCATAGTGGCCGGTTGTTGCCCCCATCCACAGCGCAAATGCGCAATAGGCCAGGGGCAGCGGCAACACCGCCGCCAGATGCCGCCACGCCAGCAATCCCGCCGGGCGCAGCCAAAGCCACCATCCCGCCCACGCCAGCGGCGATATGATGTGGAAAATCATGTTGATGATCTGCCGCGGCAAGGTTGGCGGCGGATTCAGCCCGGCCAACAGCGTGTTGTAGACAATGCCGACGACGATGATCCACACCGCGCTTGCGGCCAGCAGGGCCGGATGCGCCAGCCCTGCCGCGCGGCCGTTGAACCCGGCGTGCATAGCAATCAAAGCCACTGCCGTGTTGGTCCAGATGGTGAACCAGCCATAAAACAGGACAAGCTCCGTTGCCGGGTGGCTCGCGCGTTCGGCAATGTTCAACGCATATTGCGCAAGCAGCGCGGAGCCAACCAGCATGGCGATGCCCGCAGCTGCCATGCGAACCCGCGGCAGCAACGGTCGAGACAGAGCGGGCGTAACCATCCTGCTATTGCTACCGCAACGCTGGGGCGGCGCAAAGCCTGTTGGCATTAAGGGGAAAGGCGCTGCTCCCGTCACAGCGAATGCCTTGAGTGTTGCGGCCTGCCGGCAGAGCGGTTAAAGCGGCGCATGTTCAAACTTCCAGACCACAACGACCGCGCCAAGACGGCGGCTGACGCACGCAAGGCCAAGCTCGAAAAATTCAAGCAAGCTGCCCCGCCCAGCGAAGAATCGCTCGCAGCCAGCAAGGTGCGGGCCGAAAAGCGCGCCCAAAAGGAAGCCGAGGCCAAGGCTGCCCGTGCCGAGCGCGCGCGCGAACAGGCCGAGGAAAAGAAAACCCGCGAATTGCAGCGCGAAAAAGCCGCCGATCAGGCACGGCTGGACGCGATTTCGCGGGATGCGGCCCAGAAAGCCGCCCGCGACGCGCGTTATGCGGCCCGCAAGCAACGCGTGAAATAAGCGCGGCGCGCTGGCTCACGCCAGCGTGCACCGGGCAGGCACGCGCACATCAGGCCCCGGCAAATTCCATTTGGGCATGCACTGCTACGCCGGCGGCGCGCAATCGCGCCCCGCCGCCCAAATCAGGCAGATCAATCGCAAATACGGACTGCGTGACCACGGCGCCGGCACCACGCAACAATTCCACAGCCGCCAAAGCCGTGCCGCCGGTGGCGATCAGATCATCCACCAGCAACACCTGCTGCCCGGCGCGCACCGCATCGTCATGCATTTCGATGCGATCGATGCCATATTCCAGCGCATAATTAATGCCCACAACGCGCCCGGGCAGCTTGTTCTGCTTGCGCAGCAGCACCAGCCCGATGCCCATTGACTGCGCCAATGCCGCGCCGAAGATGAAACCGCGGGCCTCGATGGCGGCGACGCAGTCAGGCAAATCGGTGATGCTGGCCGCCATCTGTGCGATGCACTGGGCAAAGCCCGGCCCGTTCAGCAGCAGCGTGGTAATATCCCGAAACAATATGCCGGCGTGGGGATAATTCGGGATGGTGCGCACCAATGCGGCCAGATCGATGTCGCTCACCTTGTCCTCCCCCACGGCCAATACAGCATAAGAAAAAGCGGCGGCCTCCTAACATGGAAGCCGCCGCAAATTCGCACCAACAGCTTGCACGCTGTTTTATTTCACGTCGGCCCAAACCTTGCGGTAGGTCAAATAGCCCAGCCCGGTCATGACGATCAGGAACAGGATGACCGCGACGCCAGTTTCCTTGCGGTTTTCCAGCTTGGGTTCGGCCGTCCACGTCAGGAACGCGGTTACGTCCTTGGCATATTGGTCGGCCGTTGCCGGCGTGCCGTCGGTGTAAGCCACCTGGCCATCACCGGCGAGCGGCGGCGGCATGGCGATGTTGATGCTGTGGAAATACGGATTGTAGTAAAGCGTTTCAGGCTTGGTCCAACCCTTCGGCACATCATCGGAATAGCCGGTGAGCAGCGAATAGACATAGTTTGTGCCGTCCGGACGCGCCTTGGTCATCAGCGACAAATCCGGCGGGTTGGCACCGTTCTGAGCAGCGCGCGCCGCAGCCTCGTTGGCATAGACCAATGGAAACTTGTCGGCGCCTGAAGCCTTACGCGTAGTCGGCTCACCGTTGCCATCAATTGAAGGCACTTCATATTCCGCAGCGATCGTCTTGATCTGGCCTTCGTTGAAACCAAGACCAGCGAGATCACGAAATGCGACACGGTTGATCGAGTGGCAGGCCGAACACACTTCCTTGTACACTTGGAACCCACGCTGCAGCTGGGCACGATCAAACGTGCCAAGGATGCCGATATTGCCAGGGCCGTTGTGCGCCCATTCCATGTGCTTGGGATGCTTGAGGAGCGATTTGGCCATGTCTTCGGACACTGCATCGCGGGGGGCGATAGCCCCCCACAGCGCATTGATCACAAACAGTAGGCCGATGGCGAGAGCGCCGAGACGGATCATTATGGCTTTTCCTTACTCAGCGGGCTGTGCAGAATATGCACCGCCGGCCTTGGCACCACTGGTCTTGCCATATTTGGCCAGCACGGCTTCAGAGATCGAACTCGGCAGCGGCGTGGTCTTCTCCAGCTTGGAGACGATCGGCAAGATGATCAGGAAGTGAGCGAAATAATAGGCAGTGAGGATCTGGCTGGCCCGCAGATAGGGCTCTTCGGCCGGGGCACCGCCGCACACGCCCAAGGCCAGTGCGACTGCCACAAACACCCAAAACAGGATGCGCGACAACGGGCGATAGCTATTCGACCGGACCGGCGACGTGTCCAGCCAAGGCAGCAAGAACAACAACAGGATCGAAGCGAACATGGCGAGCACGCCCCACAGCTTTGCCGGCACGCCGAGGAAATCGGCCGTGAAGGCGCGCAGGATGGCGTAGAAGGGCCAGAAATACCATTCCGGGACGATGTGCGCCGGCGTGGAAAGCGGGTTGGCCGGAATGTAGTTGTCGGCTTCACCAAGGCTGTTCGGCATGAAGAACACGAATGCCGAGAACAG
>NZ_JBBATR010000028.1:5928-21987 GCF_040398645.1 Sandarakinorhabdus sp. | reverse complement strand
AGCAACCAGGTCTGGATGGTGGTGCCGACCAGCGGCAGCGCCGAGAACAACCCGGTGATCACCTGCGCGCCCCAGAAGCTCATCTGGCCCCAGACCAGCACGTAGCCCATGAACGCGGTGGCCATCATCAGCAGGAAGATGACAAGGCCCAGCATCCACAACACTTCGCGTGGTGGCTTGTAGGAGCCGTAATAAAGGCCGCGGAAGATGTGGATATACACAACGCCGAAGAAGAAGCTGGCACCAACCGCGTGCATGTAGCGGATCATCCAGCCGCCATTCACGTCACGCATGATGTGTTCGACCGAGTCAAACGCCACCTTGGTATCAGCAGCGAAGTGCATCGCCAGCACCACACCGGTGATGATCTGGATGACCAGCGCCACCCCGGCGAGCACGCCGAAATTGTAGAAGGCGTTCAGGTTTTTTGGGGTGGGATAGCCCGGCCCGAGCGCGTTGAAGATGAAGCGTGGCAGCGGCAAGCGCTCGTCCACCCATTTGCTGACCTCACCGGTCGGCTGATATTGTTTTGCCCAAGGAAAGCTCATGCTTTTTGCCTCAACCAATGGTTACAGATGTGGGTGACTTGAATGCGTATGGCGGCACTTCAAGGTTCAGTGGCGCCGGGCCCTTGCGAACGCGCGCGGCCGAATCGTAGTGCGAGCCGTGGCACGGGCAGAAATAACCGCCAAAATCGCCCTTCACTTCGCCTTCGGCAGCGCCAAGCGGTACGCAGCCGAGGTGCGTGCACACGCCCAAGGTGATCAGCCACTGTTCATTGCCGGGCTTGGTACGATCGGCCAGGCTTTGCGGATCGCGAAGCGTCGACACGTCAACCTTCTTGGCGTCGGCAATTTCCTGCGGAGTCAAATGCCGGGCAAACACCGGCTTGCCGCGCCAGCTGGTCTTGATAGCCTGGCCAGGCTGAACCGTCGAAAGATCAAGATCGATCGATGCCAGAGCCAACACGTCCGCCGATGGGTTCATCTGGTTGACCAGCGACCAAACCACCGGCACCGCGCCAGCAGCCGAAAACGCCGCCGTGGCAACATACAAAAAGTCGCGTCGGCGTTCACCGCCTGCACCAAGGTCTTCAGCAGCAGCCTGCCGCACTTCGCTAGCCATCTCGTTCCTTCCGAAAATGGATGCGCGGCACACAAAATACGCGTGCCGCTATGGGTTCGGCGATAAACAAGCTGCACCGCCAACGCAACGGCCAAAAGGGGCCAGACCCCCGGACATTTTGGCGCGCCGGTAGCGCGTGCAATGTAAGCGCGAGCGGGGATTGCGGACAAAATAGCCGGTTTGGGCTTTTCCAATCCGCGACGGCTGGCTACATCAGTCGCCATGATCAATCTTGATAGCCAACAACGCGCCGCACAAACTTGGTTCCGCAGCCTGCGTGACGACATATGGGCGATGCTGGAACAACTGGAAGACGAAAGCCAGGCCGCCTGCAGCGCCGGGCGTTTTGAGAAGCGGCTGTGGGACCGCGCCGATCACAGCGGCGGCGATGGCGGCGGCGGCGAAATGGGCGTCATGAAAGGCCGCGTTTTTGAAAAGGCCGGTGTGAATATCTCCACCGTCTACGGCGAATTCAACCCCGATTTCGCCAAGCAGATCAACGGCGCAGCTGACGACCCCCGATTCTTCGCCACCGGCATCAGCCTGGTGATCCACCCCTGCAACCCGCTGGTACCGGCCGTGCACATGAACACGCGCATGCTGGTCACCACCAAGCGCTGGTTTGGCGGCGGCGTCGATCTCAATCCGGCATTGCCCGATGCGGACGAAACGGCCGCGTTTCATGCTGCCGTCAAAGCCACGTGCGATGCCCACAACCCGGATTACTACCCGGCACACAACAAATGGGCTGAGGATTATTTCTGGGTGCCGCACCGCAGCCGCCACCGCGGCGTAGGCGGCATTTTCTATGACCATCTCGACAGCGGCGATTGGGAAGCCGATTTTGCCTACACGCAGGCTGTCGGCCGCTGCTTTCTGGCCACTTATCCAAAGCTGGTACGGGAGAAAATGCACCTGCCGTTCACGCAGGCCCAGCGCGACGACCAGCTGCGCTATCGCGGCCTCTATGCCGAATTCAATCTGGTTTACGATCGCGGCACCACCTTCGGCTTGAAAACCGGCGGCAATACCGAAGCCATCTTGATGAGCCTGCCGCCACACGCCCGCTGGGATTGACCTTCGCCGGGCGAACCGGCTGTCAGCGGGCCATCAGGCGATAAGCGGCCGCGCCAGCCGCAGCCGTGCCGACCGTGATGAAGCACGACCCCACGCCGACAAGCACGGCATGACCGAAATTGCCAATCACGACCAAGCCAGCAAGGCGTGCCCCCGCGTCGAACGCGGCACCTGTACTCTCGGCCAAAATACCAATGCCGATCACGCTGAACACGCCGATTACCAGAAACAGGCACAGCGGCAACGCCTGATCCTGGCTGATCGCCCAGCCACGCCGCAAGATTGCGATCGGCGATGTGCGATCGATCATCGCCACGGCCGCCGCGACGAACATCAGCCGGGCAAACAGATAAAGGCCGGGCACCAGCAGCACCGCATAGCCGGCGCCAAACGGCAACGCCGCGAGCAAAGCGGCTGCAACACTGATTGGCAACACGAACAGGAATTGCGCTGCCAGATAAACGGGAAACATCACCAGCGCTGCACCGAATGCCGTGCGCGGGCTTTCAGCGCTGCGCAGCAGCAAATTGCTGATCCACAGCTGCGCAAAGGCCGAAAACAAACCGGGCACGGCCAGCCGCCAGAACAATTGTGCCCCGGTTATTTTGGCCATATCAACTGGCGCTGGCGGACCGAACAGATCAATCGCTACCGACAGCAACAGCGTAAAGGGTGCCGCAACGAAAAACAGCCGAGACAGATCGGCCGACATCGTCGCCGTCATGCCATTCCACAGGACGGCAACCGTCAGGGGTTGCACGGGCGGAAGCATGGGTGGGAGCACCGGTCAGGCCGGTCCGCGCCGATCAGGCCTGCGGGGCAATGCCGGCTTCGGTCACTAACGCCTGTAATTCACCAGCCTGGAACATTTCGATCATGATGTCGCTGCCGCCGACGAATTCGCCTTTTACATACAGCTGCGGCACCGTCGGCCAATCGCTGTAGGCCTTGATGCCATTTCGGATTTCCGGATCGGCCAGAACATCGACGCTTTCAAAGCCGACGCCGAGCCGCTCAAGGATGGAAACGGCAGTCGATGAAAAGCCGCACTGCGGAAAGAAGGGCGTGCCCTTCATGAACAACACCACATCGTTGCTGCCGACAAGGGCGGCGATGCGATCATGCACGGGATTGGTCATGTTTTGGTCCTTGAACTGGATGACCGTGGGTCAGGCGGCGATCGTGGTGAGTTTCAGGGCGTGCAGAGCGCCGCCCATGCGTCCACCCAAAGCATTATACACCAGCCGTTGCTGCGCAACCCTTGTCAGGCCGGCAAACTGCGGCGCAGTGACAACAGCGGCATAATGATCACCGTCGCCGGCCAGATCGCTGATCGCCACAACCGCGCCGGGCAACGCAGCCAGGATGGCCGATTCGATTTCGTGTGCAGGCATTGGCATCAGACGGCGCCGGCAATCTGGATTTCGGCCTGAACCAGCTTTTCGGCGAGCATCGCAATCACATCGGCTTCGGTCACGCCCAACGGAGCCAGATCACCAAGCAGCTTGGCAATCACATCGGAATCGCCCGGCACTTCCAGATCGGACATTACCACCGATTTGGCATATTCATCGGCCGCCGCGTCATATTTGCCCAGCTTGGCGGCCGCCCACAGGCCGGTCAGCTTGTCGCGGCGGGCGAGAATGCGGAATTTCAATTCTTCGTCGTGGGCAAATTTGGCTTCAAAGGCTTGTTCGCGATTGTCGAAACTGGTCATGGCGGGGCTCCGGTGGCGAGTGGCCTGTTACCGTTAGAGGAGGCGGCGCTGCGGTTCAACGCCCATGGTATCGTGATTGTGCGGCAGGCGCTTTGCGGTTAAAGCGAACATCTGGTGCATGGCCATCAACACGGCTGGCATGCAATGGCCCGCAAGGGCTGAATGATTGATATTTGTGGCGCGCCGCCGCTTTGCCCGGCGGCAGCGGCACCCAGGAGAATAGCATGACCCGCCGCCGCCAGATTTATGAAGGCAAGGCCAAGATCCTGTATGAAGGCCCGGAACCCGGCACCATCATCCAGTATTTCAAGGATGATGCCACCGCCTTCAATGCCCAGAAAAAAGGCACGATCAGCGGCAAGGGCGTACTGAACAACCGGATTTCGGAGCATGTGTTCACGCTGCTTGGCCTGATCGGCATCCCCACCCACTTCATCCGCCGGCTCAACATGCGCGAACAACTGGTTCGGCAGGTTGAGATCATTCCGATCGAAGTGGTGGTGCGCAACGTTGCGGCCGGAAGCATCGCCAAGCGCTTCGGCATCGAGGAAGGCACCCAGCTGCCGCGCACGATCATCGAATATTACTACAAGGATGATTCGCTGAATGACCCGCTGGTAAGCGACGAACATATCGCCGCCTTTGGTTGGGCCAGCCAGGACGAGATGCACGATATCGCCGACATGGCGATCCGCGTGAACGATTTCATGGCCGGCATGTTTGCCGGCGTCGGCATCCGCCTTGTCGATTTCAAGCTGGAATTCGGCCGGCTTTTTGATGGCGATTTTGCCCGCGTGATCCTGGCGGACGAAATCAGCCCCGACAACTGCCGCCTGTGGGACATGAAATCCGGCGACAAGCTGGACAAGGACCGGTTCCGCCGCGATCTCGGCGGCGAAGTGGAGGCTTATCAGGAAGTTGCGCGCCGGCTCGGCTTGCTGACCGAAGATGAATCGGCGGTGCTCGATCTGGATGAGCACCGCAAGGCACGCGGCCAGAGCAGCAGCGTGCCGATCGGCAGGGGGCCGATGATCGTGCCGACCGAAGCTGCGCCCACACCGCCGCCCGAAGCGAAGCCGCCTGAAGCTACCCCGCCCGCGGCTTGATTCCCCAATCAACGGGCGCAATGCGCGGCACCGCCAGTCCAAACACCAGCGTGCCCAGCCCGACAATCGCAGCCGTGACCAGAAATGCCGGGCGGTAACCAGCGGCATCGACGATGATCCCGGTCATCACCGGGCCGATCACGCCTGACAGATTGCCAAGGCTGGTTTGCAGCCCGACCCAGCGCCCCGCCGACGCCGGGCCGGCCATGGTCTGGCCGATCACGAACAGCAGATTGGGCACCGGGCCATAGCCAAAGCCGGTGACCGCGATCAGCGTCACCAGCAGCGGCCAGCCTTGCACATCGGGCAGCAAGAGCAAGCCGATCACCGCCGTGCCAACACTGCCAAACAACATGCCGCGGCGCCATTGCGATCCATTGGCGCCGCGCCTGATGGCCCGATCAATCACCCACGCGCCCACGGTGCCGCCGATAATCTGCGCGATATAAAACACCGATGTGAGCAAGCTCATGTCGATGATCGAAAAGCCGCGCACCTTCACCAGCCACAACGGCAGCCAGCCGACGATGAAATACAGCGCGAATGTGCCCGAAAGATGCAGCAGCGTGACCGCCCAGAAGGCCGGCTGGCGCAGCACGTCGGCCAACGGCGCGGCATCCTGCGGCGCGCTGTCTTGCCGGCCCTCCCCTTCCTCGATGCCGCGGCGGGCCAGCCACCATGGCACCAGCCACAGCAGCGTGGCGCAGCCAAAGATAATGAACATCTCCCGCCAGCCCCACAACTGCATCATTGCGCCGCCAGCCAACGTGCCGATAAGCGGCCCCAGCGCCAGCCCGCCCGACAGCGAGACATTGGCCAACCCGCGCGCGCCTTCGGGCACCCGCGCGATCAGCTTGGAACCACAGGGAAACGCCACGCCTTCGCCCACGCCCATCAGCAGGCGGAGCAGCAGCAGCCCCGTCACGCCGCCGGCCACACCCGTTCCAACAAAGCCCATGAAGATGGTGGCAATCGCCCAGGTGGCCACACCCAGGGCCATCAGCAGCCGCACGCTCATCTTGTCGGCCAGCCAGCCGGCCAGCGCCAGCGCAGGCACATAGGTCCAATAAAAGCTGGAAACGATAACGCCATAGCGTTCGTTGCTCAGGCCGAATTCGTCCTTGATCAGCGGGGCTGCCACGCTGACAGCGCCGCGATCAATGTAATTCAGCGCGATGGCTGCCCCGATCAGGATGATCGCAAAGCGCAGCGGCGCCGATATCATCCCTGGCTTGTTCACCGCGCGCTCCCCTGCCCCGTCTCTGCAACAAGCATTGGCGGGCACTGGCTTGATCCGTCAAGAGGCTGAGCGTGGGGGCGGCGCGTGCACATTCCATCAGCAAACGGCTCGCATGAACATGCGCGCTGCGCTATTGCGGGCATTGTGCATGGCAAAACCATCCTGTTGATCATCGGCGGCGGCATTGCCGCGTTCAAGGCGCTGGAACTGGTGCGCGAGCTGCGCCGCAGTGGCGCGCGCGTGTTGCCGGTGCTGACCGAAAATGGCGCGCGCTTTGTGACGCCGCTGTCGCTGGCTGCGCTGGCCGGTGAGCCTGTCCGCGCCAGCCTGTGGGACCTTGAGGATGAAGCGGCAATGGGCCATATCCAATTGTCGCGCGCGGCTGATCTGGTCGTTGTGTGCCCGGCCACGGCCGATCTGATGGCGCGCGCTGCGGGCGGCCACGCCAATGATCTGGCCGCCACCCTGCTGCTTGCCACCGATACGCCGGTGCTGATGGTGCCGGCGATGAATGTGCGCATGTGGCTGCACCCGGGCACGCAGCGCAACATCTCCGTTCTGCGCAGTGACGGCATTACGGTAATGCTGCCCGATGATGGCGAAATGGCCTGCGGCGAGTTCGGCCCTGGCCGCCTGCCAGAAATTTCGGCGATCATGGCAGCGATTGCCGATCAGTTTGGCAACAAGCCGCTGGCGGGCCGCCATGCATTGGTCACCGCTGGACCAACCCACGAACCCATTGATCCAGTGCGATTTATCGGCAATCATTCATCCGGCAAGCAAGGCTTTGCGATTGCTGCGGCACTGGCCGAACTGGGCGCTCAGGTGACGCTGGTGGCGGGTCCGGTGCATTTGCCGACCCCGGCCGGGGTTCGCCGCGTCGATATTGTCACCGCCCGCGACATGCAGGCTGCCTGCGCCGCGGCCCTGCCCGCCGATATTGCCGTGATGGTTGCTGCCGTTGCGGATTGGCGCGCCGAAGCCGCCGGGCAAAAATTGAAGAAAGACGGCGGCGCGCCGCCAGCGCTGGCTCTGGTTGAAAACCCGGACATCTTGGCCGGCATTGGCCATCACGCGCAGCGGCCGGCGCTGGTGGTGGGATTTGCGGCCGAAACCAGCAACTTGCTGGCCAATGCCGCCGCCAAGCGTGTGCGCAAGGGTGCGGACTGGATCGTGGCCAATGATGTCAGTGTCGGCGTGTTTGGCGCCGATGCCAATCATGTCCACCTCGTTACAGCTGCCGGCAACGAAGATTGGGGCCCAGCCACCAAACAGGCGGCGGCGCAGCGGCTGGCGCAGCGCATTGCCGATCACATTGGCGCTGCCCCATGATCGATATTCCGATCATCATTTTGCCGCACTTCGCTGGCCTGCCGCTGCCGGTTTATGCCACACCGGGGGCCGCAGGGATGGATGCGGTGGCAGCGGTGTCCGAAACGCGGCTGCTTTTGCCCGGGACACGCTGGCCGGTGCCGCTGGGCTTTTGCATGGCGATCCCGCCTGGTTACGAGGTGCAGGTGCGGCCGCGTTCGGGGCTGGCGCTGAACCATGGCATCACCGTGCCCAACAGCCCCGGCACCATCGACAGTGATTATCGCGGCGAAGTGAAGGCGCTGCTGATCAATCTGGGCACCGAGCCCTTTGCCATCGAACGCGGCATGCGCATCTGCCAATTGGTGCCCGCCGCCGTAACCCGCGCGGCCTTCACGCTGGTCACTAGCCTGGATGCCACGGCGCGCGGCACTGGCGGCTTTGGCTCCACCGGCATCCAGAGCTGAGCCTGCCCGCGTGAACTTTTCCGATGATGAGCTGGAGCGCTACGCCCGGCATCTGGTGCTGCCCGAATTTGGTGGGCGCGGCCAGGCAGCACTGGCGCAGGCGCGCGTGGCGGTGGTGGGTGCCGGCGGGCTGGGCAGCCCATGCCTCCTGTATTTGGCCGCTGCCGGGGTGGGCCGGCTGACCATCATCGATGACGATCAGGTCGCGGTGTCCAATTTGCAGAGGCAGATATTGTTTGCCACTGCGGATACCGGCGCCATGAAGGCGGAGCGCGCCGCGACCCGGCTGCACGCGCTCAATCCGCATGTTGAGACCATGGCCGTGCCGCTGAGGCTGACCGCTGATAATGCCGATGCGCTGCTGGCTGGCCATGATCTGATCATCGATGGCTGTGACAGTTTCGCCACGCGGCTGGTGGTCGCCGATGCGGCGCTGGCGCTGCGCGTGCCGCTGCTGTCGGGCGCAGTCGGGCCGTATGATGGCCAGGTCGCGCTGTTCAAAGGCTACGATTGGGGCCATGATCCACCCCTGCCCTGCTACCGCTGCTTTGTCGGTTCACCGCAGGACCAGCCGGATCGCAATTGTGCTGCCACCGGCGTGCTCGGCGCATTGACCGGCGTGATCGGCAGCCTGATGGCACTGGCGGCCATTCGCGAGCTTTCCGGATTTGGCCCGTCAAGCGCTGGTTCATTGTTGTTGTTCGATGCCCGCGCTGGCCGGTTTCGCACCATCGCCTTGCCCAAGGACCCGGCCTGCCCGGCCTGTGCGCCCACGCAGCTTGCCCAATAGCCGCCGTATTTGATGGATAATACACCATAGTGACTGCCGTTCGCTCCAAATCGACATTTCTTGGCGCCCTGCTGAAATGGGGCCTTGTGCTGATGCTGGCCGGCATCATCGCACTCAGCGTGGCCGTGGCCATCGCCTGGAGCGATCTGCCCAGCTTTGAAGACATGAAGCGCAGCCCCAACGGCCAATCGGTGGAAATCCGCAGCGACGATGGCACTGTGCTGGTCAGCATCGGCCCCAGCTTTGGCGAATGGCTCAGCTACCGTGAAATCCCCGCCACCATGACCAATGCGATGTTGACGGTCGAAGATCGCCGCTATTGGTATCACCCCGGCATCGATCCTATCGGCATCGTGCGCTCGTTCGTGGTCAACATCATGGTCGGCAATCGCGCGCAGGGCGCATCCACGATCACCCAGCAACTGGCGCGCAACCTGTTTCTCACCTCCTCCAAGGATTATGCCCGCAAGTTGCGCGAAGTGGTGCTGGCGCTGGCCATCGAGCGCAAATATTCCAAGGAAATCATCCTCGAACTCTATCTGAACCGGGTTTATTTCGGCGGCGGCGCTTATGGCATCGATGCTGCCGCCCGCAAATTCTATGGCCACAGCGCCCGCCGCCTCAGCCTTGAAGAAGCCGCGATCATCGCTGGCCTGGTCAAGGCGCCGTCCCGCTTTTCGCCATCGGCCGATGCCGAAGCCGCCCGCCGCCGCGCCGCCACGGTGATTGCCGTGATGGTCGATGCCGGCCGCATCACCCCCGATGAAGCCCGTGCTGCCGATCCGGCGCTGGTGCGCTTTGCGCCGCAGGGCCGGCTGGCCGGCGTGCGCTATTTCACCGATTGGGTGCTGACCGAGCTGGAAAACCTCACCGATGAAGCCAATGAGCCGCTACAGGTCGAAACCACACTGAACGCCGCTGGCCAGGCCTGGGCCGAAGCCGCGATTCGCGCCGAAGCGCCCAAAGGATCGCAGGGCGCGCTGGTGGCATTGGCCCGCGACGGCGCTGTCAAGGCGATGGTGGGCGGCACCGATTATGTCAGGTCAAACTACAACCGCGCCATCACCGCGCGCCGGCAGCCGGGATCGGCGTTCAAGATGTTCGTTTACGCCGCCGCACTCGAATCCGGCATCACTGCCGACGATATCTATGACGACAAGCCGGTGACCATCGGCAACTGGAGCCCGAAGAACAACGATGGCCGGTTTGCCGGCCCGGTTTCGGTGCGCCAGGCGTTTGCGCTGTCGATCAACACCGTGGCGGTGCAGATTGCCGAACAGGTCGGCTTTGATGCGGTGGCGGAAATGGCGCGCCGTTTTGGCATCACCACGCCGGTGGACCGGCAGCCGGCGATGGCGCTGGGGGCATCGGTGGCGACCTTGTTTGAAATGACCAACGCCTATGCCACCATTGCCAATGGCGGCCTCGAAAGCGCGCCTTATGCCATTTCGCGCATCACCACCGGCAGCGGCCGCGTGCTCTACAGCCGCGCCGCGGGCGAAACCCGCCAGGTGGTGGCGCCGGTGATCGCCGCGCAGATGACGCAATTGATGCAGTCCGCCGTGGAACAAGGCACCGCCCGCGCCGCCCAGATCGGCCGGCCGCTGGCCGGCAAGACCGGCACGACCAGCAGCAACAAGGATGGCTGGTTCATCGGCTTTTCATCGGGCATCACCACCGGCGTGTGGATGGGCCGCGACGACAATCAGGCGGTGCGCGGGCTGGCCGGCGGCCGCGCACCGGCCCGCGCCTTTGCGCAATATATGGCCCGCGCCGTGGGCGGCACCCCGCCCGAAGCCCTGGTCACCGATGTTGCCGAGGACGAAATGTTCTTGGAACCGGACGCGCAATCCTATGGCATCACCCCGGACGGCGAGCCGCAAACCGAAGGCGAACCACCGCCAGCCGAAGACGGCCCGCGGCTCGATCAGGATTGGCTGGACCAGACACTCAAGGAACCGCAGCCCGCCCCGCAAAACTGACCGGTCAGACTTGCCGCAGCCGCACCCACGCCGGCGCGTGATCGCTGGCCTTTTCCTGCCCGCGCACGTCCCTCATCACGCCGGCATCCTGCAAGCGGTCGGCAGCCATTGGCGACAGCAGCAGATGATCGATGCGAAAGCCATGGTCGCGCGGCCAGGCGCCGGCCTGATAATCCCAGAAGCTCCAGACGCCGCCGGCCGAGTGAAGCTGGCGCACCGCATCCGTCCAGCCCTGCCAGAGCAATTGGCGATACGCCGCCACCGAAGCCGGCTGGCGCAGCGCATCACCGCGCATGGCGCTGGCATCCCAGATGTCATCATCATTGGGAATCACATTATAATCCCCGGCCAGCACCACCGGCAGGCCAGTTTGCAGCAAGCCATGCGCATGCACCCGCAGCCGTTCCATCCATGCCAGCTTGTAATCAAATTTCGGCCCTGGCTGCGGGTTGCCGTTGGGCAGATAGAGGCTGGCCACCCGCACACCCATCACATCGGCTTCGAGGTAGCGCGATTGTTCGTCGCTGTCGTCACCGGGCAGGCCGCGCTGCACTTCGGTTGCCGGCTCGCGGGACAGGATGGCAACGCCGTTGAAGCCCTTCTGGCCGTGCACCAGGCAATGATAGCCGGCCTCCCGCAGCGCCTCGACAGGGAAATTTTCCGTCATCATCTTGATTTCCTGCAGGCAGGCGATGTCGGGCTTGGCTTGCTCCAGCCATTCGAGCAGGCGCGGCAGGCGGGCGTTGGTGCCGTTGATATTGAAGGTCGCGATCAGGAGGGGCTGTGGGAGCATACCGCACCCTAGGCCCTCAGGTGGCCAGCTTCAACAGCGCCGCCACCGTGTCGGCCTCTGCTGCTGGCTTGTCGGTGCGAATGCGCGAAATGCGCGGGAAGCGCATCGCCAGCCCGGATTTGTGGCGGCTGGAGGCGTGGATGCTGTCAAACGCCACTTCCAGTACCAGAGATTTCTGCACTTCGCGCACCGGGCCGAATTTCTGCACCGTATGGGCGCGCACGAACTTGTCCAGCCCAGCCAATTCGGCATCGGTAAAGCCGCTATAAGCCTTGCCCACCGGAAGCAGCGCGCCATCTTCGGCCCAGCAACCAAAGGTGAAATCGCTGTACAGGCTCGATCGTTTGCCGTGGCCGCGCTGGGCATACATCAGCACGCAATCAGCGATGAGCGCGCTGCGTTTCCATTTGTACCACAGGCCGGCCTTGCGCCCTGCGGTATAGGGTGCGTCGCGGCGCTTGAGCATCAGGCCTTCGATGGCGGCATCGCGGGCGCCATCGCGCAGCGCCGCCAGCGCCTCCCAATCCGTAGCCGCCACCAGCGGCGACAGCTCGAACCGGGCCGGATCAAGGCTGGGCAGCAGCGCCTCCAGCCGCGCCCGGCGCGCATGCCATGGCAAGCCGCGCAGATCATCGCCGCCCACCCCGAGCAGATCATAAACCCGGACAAACGCCGGGCGCTCGGCGATCAGTTTCGCTGGCGGCGTCTTGCGGCCCAGACGCTGCTGCAAGGCGTTGAAACTGCCCGCTGCCGCGACACCGCCCGCTTGGCCTTCACCGCGCACCAGCAATTCGCCGTCCAGCGCCGCCGATTGCGCCAGCGCCTGCGCTACATCGGGAAAACTGGCGGAGATATCGTCACCCGTCCGGCTGAACAGCCGCGTGCTGCCGCCGGCGTGGACGACCTGCACGCGGATGCCATCCCATTTCCATTCTGCCGCAAAGTCAGCGAGATCGACCGGGTCTTCCAGCGGCTGCGCCAGCATGAACGGCCGAAACACCGGCACATCACCGGCCAGCGGCGGGCCGGTTTCGCCGCGCGCCCAGGCAAACAGCGGCGCAAACGGCGGTGACAGGCCGTGCCACACCTCCTCGATCGCCTCCACATCCAGGCCGAAGGCTTGCGCCAGCCCCTGTTTGGCCAGCCGCGCCGACACGCCGACGCGCAGCGCACCAGTGGCCAGCTTGATGAGCGCATAGCGGCCCTGCACATCCAGAAGGTCGAGCAGCGCCGCCACCACCGCCGGCGCTTCGCGGCGGGCCACGCCGGACAAAAGCTGGACCACGTCGTCCAGACTGGGGGGCGGCGGGCGCTCACCCGGCAGGTCAGGCCACAGCAGCGAGATGGTTTCGGCCATGTCGCCGACAAAATCATGGCTCATGCCAAACAGCACCGGATCCGCCCGCTCGGTAATCAGTGCCTTCAGCATGGCCGGCTGGACCGATTTCAAATCCAGCGTCGCCGTTAGCGCCGCCAGCCCCCAGCCGCGATCCGGATCAGGCGTGTGCAGCAGCCAATCGGCAATCAACCGCAATTTTGCATTGCGCGCCCGCGTGTACAGCAGGGCATCGAGCAGGCGGGCAAACGACTCCATCACCGCAGGGTTAGCATGGCCGGGTTAGCATGGCCGCATGAGATGCGCTAAGGCACTGACATGCGTATGCGCGATCTTGAAAAGGCCAGCGGCGTCGGCCGGGAAACCATCCGATACTATATCCGCGAAGGCCTGCTGCCCGAACCCGACAAACCCAGCCGCAACAGCGCGCGCTATGGCGACATCCATGTTGCGCGGCTGAAGGCGATCAAGCGCCTGCAAGAAGAGCGCTTCCTGCCGCTGGCGGTGATCCGCACCTTGCTGGAGGCGCAAGGCGGCGAGCAATTGCTGCAGCTGCCCGAAGCCTTTCCATCGCTGGATGCACTGCTGGCGCAGCGGCTGGACGCGGCTGGGCCAGCGCGGGTCGCCCTGGCCGAAATGGACCTGCCCGATGCCATGGCCGAACATCTGAGCGATGGCACCGTGACAGTCGCCGAGGATGGCAGTGTTTCGGCCCGCGATGCAGCAATCTTGCGCACCATGCTGCGCCTGCACGACATCGGCTTTTCGGCTGAACTCGGCTTTGATGGCGGCCAGATGCGGCTGTACAATGTGCTGATCGATTGGTTGACCAATCAGGAGCTGCGCCAGTTTCTGCAGCACACCGCCGGCCATGTCGAAGAAGCCAAGGCACTGGACATGGCCGAACAAGGCATTTCGCTGATCAACGAGCTGCTCGGCCAGTTGCGCACCCGCGCGCTGCTGCGCAAATTGGCAGAATGGCGGCAGGCTGGCGGCGACGCGCGCTGAACCACCGGATACCAGACTGTAAAACAAAGGGGCATTTCATGACACGCGCATCCAGAGCTGCCGCCGTTCTCGCTGCAGCTGCACTCGCCGTTTGGCCGGCCGTGGCCGCCGGTGCGCCGCTGCCGCAGGTGCGCGTGTTGGCGACAGGCGGCACCATCGCCGGCGCCGGCAGCGCAGCCAGCAACAGCTACAAATCCGGGCAAGTCACCGTCGCCAATTTGATCGCGGCGCTGCCAGGGGTGGACGCCATCGCCGCGCTGTCGGGCGAACAGGTCGCCAATATCCCCAGCGGCGACATGGACGAAACCATCTGGCGCAACCTGCACGCACGGGTGCAGGCGGCCTTTGCCGATCCGGCCATCGCCGGCGTGGTGATCACCCACGGCACCGACACACTGGAAGAGACCGCGTTTTTCCTCCAGCTGATACTGCCCCAGGTCAAACCAGTTGTAGTGGTGGGTTCGATGCGGCCCAGCACGGCGGTTTCGGCCGATGGGCCGCACAATATGCTCGACGCGATTCGCGTCGTGACGGCGCCCGGTGCGGCCGGGCGCGGCGTAATGGTGGTGATGAACGACAGTATTTTTGATCCCGTGTCGGTCACCAAGGTCGATATGCACCGGCTTGATGCCTTTGCGGCCCCGTCCCGCGGCCCGATCGGCGATGTGGTGCGGATCACGCCGACATTCTTTGCCCCCGCGCCGCCGCCGCGCGCCCGGCTGAGCCTGCTGCCCGCGCCGTTGCCGCGCATTGCCATCGTCTATGCCTATGCCGGCCTGACCGGCGATGATGTGCGCCGATTCGCCAAGGATGCCGCCGGCGTGGTGATTGCCGGCGTGGGTGCCGGCGGCTTTTCAAAGAGCGCCCGCGAAGCCGTGCGCGACCTGACCAAGCGCGGTGTGCTCGTGGTGCGCACCCCGCGCCAGGGCCACGGCGATATCTGGCCGTCCGACGCGGCGGCTGGCGACGACAGCGACAGCGCAGTGGGCACCATCGCCGGCCGCGAATTGACGCCGGCCAAGGCCCGCATCCTGCTGATGCTGGCCCTGCAACAGCCGCGCACCCGCGCCGAACTTCAGGCGATATTCGACGGCATGTTTTGAGAACGACCGCGCTGCATCAATAGCCCGCCGAAACCGTCAACGCCGGGCCGCTGCCGGGGGCCGCATTGCCGCCCGCCCGGTAGCGGTAATCGGCCTGCACGCGAACGCCCTTGAACTGCACACCCAGCGCCGGGCCAATATCAACGCGCCAGACATCAGGGTTGCCAGTTTGCACGCTGGCCCAGGTGGCCGCCGCCAGCACGGCCGGGCCAACCCGGAGCACCTGCGCGCTGGCCTGCCCGCCGGCATAAACCTGCCCGCCGCCCAGCACGCCAGCTTCGCCATAGCCACTGAACCGCCCGCGTGCGCCGCCGGCCGCCAGCCGCAACGTCCAATCATTGCGGGCCGCATTGCCGGCCGCAATCAGGCGTTCGGCACTGATCGACACGCCGGGCAGGATGGCCTGGCGGATACCGATGGCGGCCTGCGCGGTTTCGCTGCGTATGCCCGCCGGATCGGCCGCGATATTGGCGCGCACCACCATCGCCAGCGGGCGGCGGGCATAGGGATCTGCCAGTACAGCGATGCTGGCGCCGATCTGGCCGCCGCCCAGCACCGGGCTGGCGGCCGCGCCCGCTTCTGCATTGGCCACGCTGCCGTTTCGCAGCAAGGCAAAGCCGCCAATCTGCCAGCGCCGGCCCAGCGCTGCCCGGTCCGCCTGCCACTGGCGATTACCGGGCTGCAAGGCCAGCGCCGCATCAAGCAGCGCCGCCGCCTGCGCCGATTGCCCGGCCCGCAGCCGCGCATAACCGGCTTGCGCCAAATCAGCTGCGTTAGCGGCCAAAATCGGCTGCGATGCGGGCTGCGCTATGGGCTGGGGGGCGACTGGAGCAGCAACACCTGGCCTCGGGATGTCAATCACGGCTGTAGGCAATATGGCGGGCTGTGATGAGCCAGCGGGCACAGCGACCGAAGCCATGGGCGGCAAAGCGGGCACTGCAACTGGGCGTAACACCGTTTGGCGCAATGCGGCCAGCGGCGGCGACAGCGGCGGCGACAGCGGC
>NZ_JBBATR010000028.1:0-5828 GCF_040398645.1 Sandarakinorhabdus sp. | reverse complement strand
CAGCGGCGGCGACAGCGGCGGCGACAGCGGCAAGGGCACGGCGCTGGCCTCCGCAATCTCCAGCCGGGCGGGCACCGCCAGCAGCGCAGCCGCAGCATGAAATTGCGCTGCGATCAGCGGCATTCGCCAGCCCAGCCACAGCATCACCAGCCCCGCGAAACCCACCAGCGCCCGCAGCGGGCGGCCCGGCCGCGCAGCGCGCCTGTCCGGCCGCGCAGCGCGCCTGTCCGGGCGCGCAGCGGCGCTGTCCGGGCGACCCGTCACGCCTCGCCCGGAAAGCGGTGCTGCGTCTTGTCCCAGAGGGGCGTCCGCCCGGCGCGCAGCGCGGAACGATAGCGCCGCACGGCATGCACCGCCGCAGCCGCGTTGATCAAATTGCCCACGGCGGCGCGCGGCATCGCCAGCAACGCTTCGACCGGGCCGTGCAGCCGCCACGTGAAGCACACCCGCAGCAGCAGCCGCCACACCAGCAGCAGCCAATTGATCCACAGCAGCCACAAGAGCGGGCCTTGCGCGGCCGCCGGCAGCCGCGCTGCTGCTGGCCACAGCATGCGCAGCAATGTGTCCAGACCCAGCAGCAGCGCCAGCACATAGGCCGCCACCGTGACCAGCGCCATCAGCGGCGCCTTGCGATCACGCAGCAGCATCCAGCGCTGCACCAGGCCGCCCTGCCAGCCCAGCCGATCCCAGCCAGCCAGCGAAATGCCGATCAGCCAGCGTGATTTCTGCCGCACGGCGCTGGCAAAATCAGCCGGGAAATGCTCGGCAGTGGCCACCGGCTGGCCGCCTTCCCACTGCCACACCAGCACGCCGCGCCCGCCCAGCGCGTGCAGCCGCTGGCCCAGTTCATAATCCTCGGTCAGGCTGTCGGCATCAAAGGGCTGGTCGCCGCGCATTGCCGCCACCTGGCCAAGCATCCGCCGGCAAAACGCCACCCCCACCCCGGCCGAAGGCAAGCCAGCGCCGAGCCATTGCCGCACCAGCAGATCCTTGCCGTGGCTTTGCGCAAATTCATCCATGTAATGGCCGGAGATTAGCGGGCTGGCCGCATCTGGCAGCGGCAGCACCGGCAATTGCACCATCGCGCGGCCGGCGATATGGGCCGCAAACACGCGCAATTCGCCGGGATGCACGACATCTTCGGCATCATGCAGCACAATGGCATCAACCAGCCGGCCGCGCGCGGCTTCATCCGCCAGCATCGCGCGCCACAGGCTGTTCAGGCAATCGGCCTTGGTGGTTGGCCCGGGCCGCGGACCGATCACCGGCTGCAACCGCGGATCGGACAGGGCCTGCACAGCTGCGATCCCGGCCGGATCATTTGGATACAGCCCGACATAGATGCGCACATCCGGCCAATCCAGCCCCGCCAGCAGCCGGCGCAGCATGGCGCCGATCACATCGGCCTCATCCCAAGCCGGGATGAAGATCGCAAACACCGGCTGCCGATCAACCGTTTGGTCTGGTGGCGGCCGCCCGGCCCGCGCTGCCGCCGGCATCACCCGCCACAGCATGTCCACCACCAGATCATCAACGCCATTGATCGCCGTGATCAACGCCGCCAGCAACAACGCTTCGGCCAGCGCAACATGCCAGACCGGCAACAGATCAGCCGCAATCATGATTGCGCGCCGCGAAGGGGGTGGGTGCTCCGGCACAGCCAAGGCCAAACAGACGGGGAGGGCCGCTTGCAGATCAGGGCGGTGTACCGGAGCACCCTCGGCGGCGGCATGGCTGGCGCAGGGTCAAAACGACCAGCCATGCCGCCGACCGATCTCTAGAAAATCAAATTGGATTGCATGCCAAGCCAGTCATCAAAGTATGTGCCGGCGCACTGGATGCTCACGCCAATCCCGACAGTGCCCATCATTTTTCCCCCATGTGCATCTGCACGAAGTGGACAGGACGGCAGTTGACGGCGGTTCGCCATATCCCCGACAAGGGGCAATGATTCACGCCGGCGAAGAGCAATATCTTAATCTTGTTAGGCGTGTATGGCACGGCGGCGCGCAGCGCAGTGACCGCACCGGCACCGGCACGCGCGCACTGTTCGGCGAAATGCTCAAATTCGATCTGTCCGATGGCACCGTGCCGCTGCTCACCACCAAACGCGTGTACTGGAAGTCCGCCATTCGAGAATTATTGTGGTTTTTGAATGGCCAATCCAATATCCAGCCACTGGTGGCGCAAGGCGTGCACATCTGGACCGATTGGCCGCTGGAGACCTATCGCCGGGCCACCAACGACCCGATCAGCCGCGAAGATTTCGAAGCGCGCATCGTCACCGACGATGATTTTGCCGCCCGCTGGGGAGATCTTGGCCCGGTGTACGGCGTGCAGTGGCGGCGCTGGCCGCGCTATGCCGCCAACGCGGATGGCAGCTACCGCGCCGATACGCCGCATGACCAGATCAGCGAGCTGGTCCACGGCCTGAAAACCAACCCATCCAGCCGCCGCCACATTTTCACCGGCTGGAATGTGCCCGAATTGCACCGCATGGCGCTGCCGCCCTGCCACATGACTTATCAGTATTTCGTCGCCGATGGGCGCCTTTCGGGCATTCTCTATCAGCGCAGCTGCGATCTCGGCCTGGGCTTTCCATTCAACATCTTCGAAGCCGCCGTGCTGATCCGCATGCTGGCGCAGCAATGCGGGCTGGAGCCCGGCACGCTCACCTGGATGGGCGCGGATTGCCATCTGTATCTGAAC
Organism: Sandarakinorhabdus sp.; assembly: GCF_040398645.1. Lineage (GTDB taxonomy): Bacteria > Pseudomonadota > Alphaproteobacteria > Sphingomonadales > Sphingomonadaceae > Sandarakinorhabdus. Next base: position 3,119 of record NZ_JBBATR010000028.1, on the reverse strand, counting down.
CACGAACATCTCGTTACCGAGCAGCTATCCCGCGCGCCCCGCCCCTTCCCGCGCCTGTCGCTGGCCCGCCAGCCGGATGATCTGTTCAGCTATGCTCTCGAAGATTTCGTCATCGATGGCTACACGCCGCACCCGCCGATTGCGGCGCCGGTGGCGGTATGACCCTGAACACCAATCTCGATGTAACGCTGGTTGTCGCCCGCGCCGTCAATGGTGTGATCGGCAACCAGGGCGCGCTGCCTTGGCATTTGCCGGCCGATCTGAAACGCTTCAAGGCGATTACCGTTGGCAAGCCAGTGGTAATGGGCCGCAAGACGTTCGAATCGATCGGAAAACCCCTGCCCGGCCGGCAGAATATCGTGCTGACTCGCGATGCCGGCTGGCATGCCGATGGCGTGACCATCGTGCCCAATCTGGCCGAAGCCGTGGTGGCAGCCGGCCTGGACCCGCGCATTCGCGGCACGGTGATGATCATCGGCGGCGCGCAAATCTATGCCCTCGCCCTGCCCATCGCCACCCGCATCGAATTGACCGAAGTGGCAGCCGAGCCGGTGGGCGACACCGTCCTGCCGGCCTTTGATCCCGCCCGCTGGCAGGAAATCGCCAGGGTTACCCACGCGCCAGACGGTGATATGCCGGGCTTTGCCTTCATCACGCTGGAACGGCGGTAGCGCGGGCAATTCGGGGGGATTTCATGCGAACATTGCTGCTGGGGACGGGCGGGCTGCTGTTGCTGGCTGCCATAGGATTCTTCGGCTTTCTGCCCGGCATCGCCGAACGCGGCATGAACCGCACCACCGGCGCAGCCTGGCCGGTGGCGCCGCCGGCCGCTGCGCTGCACAGCCGGCTGAGCGTGATCGATCTCCATGCCGACACGCTGATGTGGAAACGCGATCTCTTGTCCGAAACCAGCCAGGGCCATGTCGATCTGGCGCGGCTGGAAACCGGCAATGTCGCGCTGCAGGTGTTTTCCAGCGTCACCAAAACCCCGCGAAACCAGAATTATGACAGCAATTCCGGCGATACCGACAATATCACCCTGCTGGCGGTCGGCCAGTTGCAGCCGGTGCGCACCTGGAGCAGCCTGCTGGAACGCTCCCTGTGGCACGCACAGAAACTCCACGATGCCCAGGATCGCGCCGCCGGGCGCCTGCGCATCATCAAGACGCCGGCCGCTCTGGCCCGCCTGCTGAGCGATCGCGCTGCCGGCCGCAAGGTGACCGGCGCGCTGCTCTCCACCGAAGGCAGCCAGAATCTGGAAGGCGATATCGCCAATGTCGCCCGCCTGCACGCCGCCGGATTTCGCATGCTGGGCCTGGTGCATTTTTTCGACAACGAAGTCGGCGGATCGATGCACGGCATCAACAAGGGCGGCCTGACCCCATTTGGCGCGCAAGTGGTGCGCGAAGCCGAAGCGCGCGGCATGATCATCGATGTTGCGCACAGCAGCGCCGCAACGGTGGCCGATGTGCTGCGCATCGCGGCGCGGCCGGTGGTGGTGTCGCACGGCGGCGTCAAGGCCACCTGCGACACACCGCGCAACCTCAGTGATGATCAACTGCGCGCGCTCAGCGCCAACGGCGGCATGATCGGCATCGGTTATTGGGATGCCGCCGTGTGCCAGCCGACGCCGCAGGCCACGGCCAAGGCGATCCTGCACGCCGCGCGGGTGGCGGGGATCGATCATGTCGGGCTGGGCAGCGATTATGACGGCGCCGTAACGGTTGGTTTTGATACCGCGCACATTGCCGCCGTGACCGACGCACTGCTTGCCGCTGGCCTGAGCGAGGCGGACATTGCCAAGGTGATGGGCGGCAATGCGGCGCGGCTGCTTGCCGCCGGGCTGGCCCCCCGCTAAGCCCGAACGATGGATTTGATCGAATGGAGCTGATCTCTCGGGGCGCTGCCCTGCCCTCGCATTTGCGCGGCGGCATTGCCGCGCTGGGCAATTTCGATGGCTTTCATGCCGGCCACCAGGCGGTGGTGGGCGCAGCGCGCGATTGGGCGCGCAAATTGGGCCGGCCGGCGCTTGTCGCCAGCTTTGATCCGCATCCGGCGCGGCTGTTTCAGCCCGATCTGCCGCCGTTTGCGCTTTCGACGATTGCGCAACGGGCGCAGTGGCTGGACGAGTTCGGCATGGACGGTGCCGTGGTGATGCCGTTTAGTCGCGCGTTGGCCGCGCAATCGGCCGCGCAATTTGTCGACGAATGGCTGTTCACGCGGCTGGGCGTGGCCGGCGTGGTGACGGGGGGCGATTTCACCTTTGGCAAGAACCGTTCGGGCGATGTAACCGAACTGGCGCGGCTCGGGCTAGCCAATGGCTTTGCCGCCCGCGTTGTCGATGCCGTGCAGGACAGCGCGGGCATCATCAGCTCCACCCGCATCCGTGCCGCCTTGCGCGCCGGCCAGCCCGGCACAGCGGCGCAAATGCTCACCCGGCCGTTCACGATAACCGGCACGGTCGAACACGGTGCCAAGCTGGGCCGCACATTGGGCTTCCCCACCGCCAACATGGTGCTGGGCGATCATGTCCGCCCGGCCTACGGCGTCTATGCGGTGCGCGTGGTGCTGCCCGATGGCCGCCGCGTGGACGGCGTCGCCAATCTGGGCATCCGCCCGATGATCGAACCGCCGCTGGAGCTGCTGGAAACCTGGCTGATGGACTGGAGCGGCGATCTTTATGGCCAGCACCTGGCCGTGGAGTTGATTGCCTATTTGCGCCCCGAAATGAAACTGCCGGGGCTGGAAGCCCTGAAGGCGCAGATCGCAATGGACGCCGATGCAGCGCGAGCGGCGCTGCGGCCCTAATCATCTCTCCCGCCGTGAGAGAGGTGAAGTACAGGGGACAGGTGACACAACCGCCCCCATCCCCTAAAGCCCGCACATATGACCGTGCCAGATTATCGCTCCACCGTGTTCCTGCCGAAAACCGACTTTCCGATGAAAGCCGGCCTGCCGGAGCGCGAGCCGCAGATTCTGGCCAAATGGCAGGCCGCCGATCAATATCGCCAACTGCGCGACGCCCGCGCCGGCCGGCCCAAGTTCATCTTTCATGATGGCCCGCCCTACGCCAACGGCGATATGCACATCGGCCATGCGCTGAACCATATCCTGAAGGA
>NZ_JBBATR010000027.1:19122-32989 GCF_040398645.1 Sandarakinorhabdus sp. | reverse complement strand
GATCTTTATGAGGTCAACGAAGCCTTTGCCTCGATTCCGATGGCGTGGCTGCAAGTGCTAGGCGCCGATCATGCCCGGCTGAACGTAAATGGCGGCGCGATTGCGCTTGGCCATCCGCTCGGCGCGTCGGGCACCAAGCTGATGACCACGCTGGTCCACGCCCTGCATGCGCGCGGCAAGCGCTGGGGCCTGCAGACCATGTGCGAAGGCGGCGGGCTGGCCAATGTGACGATTGTTGAGGCACTGTAAGATGACCAGCTACACCCAGATCGCCCTCGACGTCGATGGCCCCATCGCCACGCTGACTCTGGATCGGCCCGAAAAGCTGAACGCCTTTACCGGCGTGATGATGGCCGAAATCATCGCGGCCTTTGACGAAACCGACGCCAATGATGCGGTGAAGGCGGTGATCGTCACCGGTCGCGGCCGCGCCTTTTGTGCGGGGGCGGACCTTTCAGCCGGCGCGGCCACGTTTGACTATGAAAAGCTCGGCGGCGCGCGCAGTGCCAGCCCGATTGGCGAGGATGGCAGCATCGATTGGTCCCATCCGGCCACCCGCGATGGCGGCGGCCAGGTGACGATGCGTATTTTCCGCAGCCTGAAACCCGTCATCGCTGCCGTGAATGGCCCGGCGGTGGGCATTGGTGCCACCATGCAATTGGCAATGGATATGCGGCTGGCCAGCGATACGGCGCGCTTTGGCTTTGTGTTTGCGCGGCGCGGCATTGTGCCCGAAGCCGGCTCGAGCTGGTTCCTGTCCAAGCTGGTCGGCCTGCCGCAGGCGCTGGAATGGTGCATGACCGGCCGGGTGTTTGATGCCGCCGAAGCGCAAAAGGGCGGCCTGACCCGTTCGACGCATGCGGGCGATGATCTGTTGCCGGCGGCGCGCGCGCTGGCGCTGGAGATCGCCGAAAACACGGCGCCGGTCTCGGTGGCGCTGACCCGGCAGATGCTGTGGCGCATGGCCGGCGCACCCAGCCCATGGGATGCGCACCGGCTGGACAGCAAGATGGTCTATATGCGCGGGCGGTCAGGCGATGCCAAGGAAGGCGTGATCAGCTTTCTGGAAAAGCGCAGCCCCGCCTATCCCGACACGGTCAGCCAGAACATGCCGGCTGAGGTGTTTCCGTGGTGGCCCGAAGACAAATGGTGAGGATCAGGCCTGCTCAAGCAGGTCGGCAGGGTCGAGCCCGAGCTGGTTGATGCGGGCCCGCACACGCGGCCATTCTTCGGTCAGGAACAGCGTGCGTTCCTGGCTGAGCAGGCTGGACATGGCGCCATCGGCAACAAACAGGCCCACGCCTTTGCGCGCGCGCACCAGCCCGCTGGCTTGCAGATCCTGATAGGCCTTGGCGACCGTGAGCGGATTGACCCCGGCTTCGGTGGCCAGCGCCCGCACGGATGGCAGCAGGGCACCATCACCCAACGTCAGCACCCGATCGACGATGACGTCACGGATCTGGCGGTAGATGGGGCGATCGGGTGAAAACATGACCGTGGTATGAGGCCAGCACAGCCGCAGGTCAACCGTGTTAACCACCTAAGCCAGCGTGATGCTGTCCCGTTACAACAGCCAGAGTGATTGCAGCTCCCGCACCATGCCGGCGGGCAAGGCTTCGCTGTCATCTCCCGGGCCGGCGTCCATGTCGGGGGGCGCGTCGGCAGGGTTCATATACCGCCAGCCCTGATGCGCCCGGCATGGGCGCGGCTGCACGGTGACCGGGCCGGGCACCAGTTCGATGGCGCATTTTTCGCCCCACGGCGTCGTGGCCATGGCGATTGAAATGATGGTCTGCCGCGCCACCAGCCGGTGGCCGATGATCCAGAAGATCGATCCGCCGATCAGGGCTTCGGCCTGTTTGGGCATGAAGCGGGTGTGCGCTCCGGCACGGCCAGCGCCCCACCAATGCGCCTGCTGCGCCGCCAGTGTTTCAATATCGCGGCAGCCGGCCGCCACTTTGGTCAGGTGCAGCATCAGCGCGGTTTCCGATCAAGTTGGCTCATCGGCACGGAGAGGAATTTGGTTCAGGGCAAGGAGTGAGGAGGGCGCGATGCCTAACGCATCGTAACCGACGAGGGACGTAGCCCTGAACCAAATTCATCCCGCCCCGAAGGGGGCGCCCGCAAGGGCGATGACGCTGAGCCAAGTTGGTCGGAAGCCGCGCTAACGCAGATACTGGACGCCAACCAGCGTCGCCAGCCCGAGAAAGGCAAAAAAGCCCATCGAATCGGTGATCATGGTCACAAACACCGATGACGCCACCGCCGGGTCTTCCTCAAGCCGATCGAGCGTGAGCGGCACCATCACCCCCGCCAGCCCGGCGATGAGGATGTTGAACTGCATAGCCACCGCAATCACCAGCCCCAGCGTCGGGTTGCCGAACACCAGCGACACGCCGATTGCCATTAGCACGGCCAGCGTCAATCCATTCAGCAGCGCAACACGGATTTCGCGCAATATCGTGCGGCGGGTGTTGCTTTGGGTCAATTGGTTGGTGGCCAGTGCCCGCACGGTGACGGCCATGGTCTGATTGCCGGCATTGCCGCCCACCGATGCCACGATCGGTGACAGCGCCGCCAGGGCCACCAATGCCTCAATGCTGGCGGAGAAAAAACCGATGATGCTGGCCGAAACCAGCCCGGTGATCAGATTGGCGACCAGCCAGCGCGACCGGGTGCGATAGGTGGTGAACACCGGCTCGTTGATGTCGCCATCGCCGGCGCCCGACAGTTTCAGCACGTCTTCGCCGGCTTCGGCCTGGATGATGTGCACCACGTCATCGACGGTGATCACGCCCACCAGCTTGCCGGCATCATCGACCACGGCGGCCGAAATCAGCGCATATTTCTGGAACAGCAGCGCCACTTCTTCCTGGTCCATCGCCACCGGGATCAGGGTCTGCTCGCGCTTCATGACATCGCCAACCGCAATTTCAGGCGGCGCCGTGAGCAGCCACGACAGGCGCATGGTGCCAACCGGCCGGCGTGCGGGATCGACGACAAAGATTTCCCAGAAATCCGTGGCGGGATCGATGGAGGTGCGCACCCGGTCGATCACGCCGCCCACGGTCATGCTTTCGGGCACAGCCACCAGATCGCGCTGCATCAAGCGGCCGGCGGATTCTTCGGGGTAGTTCAGCGCGGCTTCGATATCGGCGCGGTCTTCGGGGGCCAGCGCGCGCAGCACTTCACGCTGCTCGTCGGCTTCAAGATCCTCGATGACAGCCAGCGCATCGTCGGTATCAAGCTGGGTAACGACATCGGCCACTTCGCCCGGCGACAGCGCGCCCAGCACATCTTCGCGAACATAATCATCAAGTTCGGCAATGACATCGGCATTGAGCAGATCGCCCAGCGCACTGGCCAGCGGGCCGCGGCTGCTGACGGCAATGGCGGCAAACAGATCGGCGACGTCGGCCGGGTGCAGCGGCGCCACCAGTGCACGCACCTGATCATCATCTCCGCCATCCAGCGCCGATGCAACATCGCCAACGAACGCGCGGCTGAGCTGCCCTTCTTGCAGGGCATCTGGCGCGTCATCGTCGCGCGGGTCCAAACGCAGATCCTCGCTCATCGAGCCGGTTTATACGCGGCTTTGACCGGAGCGCCACCCCGACCGGCGAAGCGCCGCAGGCTGCATCAACGGCGGCGGTGGGCCCGCCAGGCCCGAACCGCCCGGCCCAGATGCGCCCGCCGCAAGCCGCGCCCGGCCTGCAAGCGCTTCAGATCGATGATCGAATCGAAATTTTGCAGCTGCACATGGTAATAATTCACATATTCCAGCCAGCCCAGCAGGGTGAACCCGGCCGCTGCAAAACTGTTGGGCCGCCAGCCGCCATCCAGCACCGACGCCGCTGCCATCACCGTGGCAATCGCCAGCACCAGCACGGACGGCAGCTGCGCCCGCGCGCAGGCGGCGGTCAGGCGTTGCGCCAGCACCGGATCGCCATCAAGCCCGGCCAACGCCAGCCGCCACGCTGCTGCGCCGATCACCAGCAACAGCGAACACGCCGCCATGCCGGCAATCGCAGCGCCATCGGGCGTCACGTCGCCCGCCCAAAGCATGTACCAGCCCAGTGCCGGCATGAGGAGCACATTGCCAGCCTCCATCTTCCAGTAACTCGACAGGTGGCGGCGCAGTTTGGTCCGGTCGCGGCCGGCCATTTCGGAGGGCGGATGTTGCATGAACACCATTATTGCCGGTGGCTTTGCAAGAGATCAAGACTGGCCCGCCGCCGCCCGCTGATGTAGCTGTGATGGCAGCGGAGGGGTGTGATGCCAGTCTGGTTGCCGGTTGTCATTTATGGAACCACAGTTGTGCTCGGGCTGGTGCTGGGCTGGTATTTCCTGAGCGCCAGGCGGCCGCCGCTCGGCCTGCAGGCGCTGCATCTGGTGATTGGCCTCGCCGGGCTGGAGGTGGTGATTGCCGCCACACAGTTCAGCCGCGGCCGACCAGTGCTCAGCGAAGGCATCGGCATCGCGCTGGTATTGCTCGGGCTGGCAGCGTTTACCGGGTTGGTTGCAGGCACGTTTGCCAAATCCAATCCGGAATCGACTGGCACAGCGCTGCTCGCGCATGCCAGCCTTGGCGGTATCGGCTTTCTGGTGCTCGCAAATTGGGCGCTGAACGCCGCCTGATCCCTACCGGGCAATCTTGGGCAGCAAGCAGAACTCGCTGCTCTTGGACAGTGGGCCAGAGCGCACCTTGGCTTTGAAAAGGGGTCAGCGCGCCGGCGCTGGTTTCCGGCGGCTGCGCCTTTCCCATCTGATCAGAAGCTATAGGCCGCACTCACGTAGTAATAGGCGCCGTTGAAGCCGAATTGATTGGAGTTGCGTGAAAAGGGCACCTGGCCGTTGGAATAGGAAGCCGCTTCACCAACAAAGCCGCCGCGGCGATTGTTGTATTTGTCCGGATAGGTATCAAAGATATTGTTGGCACCCGCTGTCAGATTCAGCTTCTCGATCAACTTCACGGTTACGCTGAGATCGAAAATAGCCTTGGCGGCAAAGGTCTGCACACAGCGGGCGGCCGCATCGCATTCGACATTGGCATCCAGCGGCGACAGGCCGGTGCTGAACGCCTTCACGCTGCCGAAATAGGTGCCGCGCGCATTGGCCGTGATGTTCTTGTAGCCAAGGGTGAGGCTGCCCAGCAACTTGGTCTGCGGGATGGCGACTTCGATCAGTTCGATCGAGGTTTGATCGAGCAGCTGCAGGCTTTGTCCGCGCGCCGTTGCCCCCACCAGGATCGGCGCCGGGGTTGGCCGCTGGCGCCGCACCTCGGTGGGGTTGTGCGACGCTGCCACGCTGGCATCAAAGCGCACGTCTTCGCCGATCTTGGTGCGGTAGGTCGCCACGAAATCGATGCCGCGGGTGCGCGTGTCGATCTGGTTGGTGAAGAAGGAGATTTCATTGTTGGTGGGGAACAGCGCGCGGATGGCCGGGAAATCGGCGGTGCGCAGGCCCTGGCTGATGGTGATCCGATCCTCGATATCGATCTGATACACGTCCAGCGTGGTGGTGATCTGGCCGCCCAAGATGTTATCAAAACTGCCGGTCAGGCCGACGCTGTAGCCGTTGGAGATTTCGGCGCGCGGCTGCTCAACGCCCAACGTGACCAGGCGCGGATCGTCGCTGGACACTTGCTGGGTCTGCACCACCGTGTTGTTCTGCGCCGTTGATGTCAGCACCCGGTTGCCGATTTGCGCCAGCGACGGCGCCCGGAAACCACGGTTGTACGAGCCGCGGATCGCCAGGCTTTCGGTGAACTTGTAACGCGCGGCCAGCTTGCCGGAGACGTTGCCGCCAAAATCGCTGTAGTTTTCATAGCGCAGCGCGGCAGCCACCAGGAAGGCATCGTTTACATCGACTTCGACATCGACAAAGCCAGCGTAGTTTTCGCGCTGGATGTCGATCTCGTCACGATCGGAAATGCCGGGGCGGGCGCTGGAGCCGATGAATTTGCCCTGTGTTGCCAATGGCCCGGTGGCAAACGAGGCGGGATCGCCGCGCTTGACGCGGAAATCATCGCGGCGGGCCTGCAAGCCAAAAGCGATGTTCAGGCCCTTCAGCCCGCCGATGCCATCAAAGCTTTTGTTGCCGTTGAATTCGGCAATATACTGCCCGAAATTGGTGCGGCCAACATAGAAGCTGGTCGGCGAGGCGGTGCCCAGCGACGGGTTGATCGTGTTGAAGATCGACTGGTCGAGCTCGTTATGGCCATAGCCCAGCGAGAAATCGAGCTTCAGGCCGCCCGACGTTTCGTGATTGACTCCGGCGACGGCCGAATAGTCTTTCGACGTGCCCGGGATGACCGGAACATAACCGTCCGGGAAAATGCTGAGCGTGCTGTTGGCGAAATTGGCGGCCGACCGGAAGAAGCCGAACGCCGTGATGTCCTTTTGCGAATAACCGCCAAAGGCATAGACATTTGTGGCTTCGCTGATCGGCACCTGGCTGTTGAAAAATGCCTGGTAGGTGCGATTGGCGTTGGCGCCAAAATTGCCGACGACGAACGGCGTGGTGGGATAGACGCCGCGATCAACGCGCGGATTGGCTGTGGTGTAGGGGAAGTTCACCGTCGGGCCGGTGGTGGCATAGTTGGCCGGGGTGGCAGGATACAGCGCGCCATCGAACGTGTCGGACCGGTTGGTGCCGGCAAAATCGAAGAACTCCAGCGTGTAATTGAAAAACCCGCCTTCGCCGCCGAGCCTGAAGCCGTGATTGAAGGCCGCGCGGTAGGTTTCGCCGTCGCCTTCGTTGAAAATGCCGGCCTGCAGATCGACCGTGCCGCCTTCGGCGCCGTCGTTGAGCACGAGATTGACGATGCCGGCGATGGCATCCGAGCCATATTGCGCAGCGGCGCCGTCCCGCAGCACTTCGATCCGCTTTATGGCGGCCGACGGAATGGCATTCAAATCGCTGACCACGGTGCCGCGGCCGGGCGCAACGTTGAGATTGAGCGCGGAAAACTGGTGGCGGCGCTTGCCGTTGATCAGCAGCAACACCTGATCGGGGCCAAGCCCGCGCAAGGAGGCCGGATCGGCATAGTTGGTCGCGCCATTGACGCCATATTTTGCCGAATTGAACGATGGCGAGGTGAATTGCAGCTGCTGGCCCAGATCGGTCTGGCCGGTGGCGCGCAGTTCGGGCGCGCCGACCACATCAACCGGCACCGGCCGATCGACATCGGTGCGCGCCCGCCCGCGGGAACCGATCACCAGAATTTCAGCGGCAGGTTCGGCCTCGGCGGTATCTGCCGGTGCCGTTGCAGGCGCTGGCGGCCCCGCAGTTTGTGCGGCCAGCGGCGTCAGAGCGGCCGCGCCAGCCAGCAGAATTGCGATGCGAAGGTGTGATTTCGTCATGATATACTCCCCAGATATTTCTTCAGTCGTCGTCGTTTTCAATTGCTGGTGCCGCAAGGCCGGTGCTTTGCGCGCCCGGTGCCAGCGCGGCGGCGAGCTTGGCACGGTCCAGTCCGCCTTCCCAGCCAGCCACCACGATGGTCGCCACGGCGTTGCCCATGAAATTGGTAAGACTGCGGCATTCGGACATGAAGCGATCAATGCCCAGAATCAGCGCCATGCCGGCGATCGGCACGCCGGGCACAATCGACAAGGTGGCAGCCAGGGTGATGAAGCCGGCACCGGTGACGCCGGCCGCGCCCTTGGAACTGAGCATGGCCACGCCGAGCAGCAGCAGTTGATCGCCCAGGCCGAGATCGGTGTTGGTGGCCTGTGCAATGAACAGTGCCGCCAGCGTCATGTAGATATTGGTGCCGTCCAGATTGAAGCTGTAGCCGGTGGGCACGACCAGCCCAACGATGGGCTTGGCGCAGCCGGCACGCTCCATTTTCTCCATCAGGCTGGGCAGCGCCGATTCCGACGAACTGGTGCCGAGCACGAGCAGCAATTCGGCCTTGAGATAGCGAATGAGCCCAAAGATCGAAAAGCCAGCCACCCGCGCCACGAGGCCGAGCACGACCACGACAAAGAACAAAGATGTCAGATAGAAAGTGGCGACCAGCGCCGCCAGATTGGCGATCGATCCGACCCCATATTTGCCGATGGTGAACGCAAAGGCCCCAAAGGCCCCAATGGGAGCGGCGCGCATGAAAATCGCAACCAGACGGAAAAAACCGGCGCCCAGTGCTTCGAACAGGCGCACGACCGGCTGCGCAGGCTCACCGGCGGCGGACAGCGCGATGCCGAAGCTGATTGCGAAAAACAGCACTTGCAGCAGATTGCCATCAACAAACGCCCCGACCACGGTGTCGGGGATGATGTTGGTCAGGAAGCCGACCATGGTCTGGTCTTTGGCCTTCTTGACATAATTATCGACAGCGCCGGTTTCGAGGCTGGCCGGATCGATGTTCATGCCGGCGCCCGGTTGCACCACATTGGCCACCACCAGGCCAACGATCAGTGCGACGGTCGAAAAGCACAGGAAATAGGCAAAGGCCTTGCCGGCAACGCGCCCGACGCTGCCCAGATTGCGCATGCCGGCAATGCCGGTCACGATGGTCAGGAAGATCACCGGCGCGATGACCATCTTGACGAGCTTGATGAAGGCATCGCCGAGCGGCTTGAGCGCCACGCCGGTTTCCGGCGCAAAATGGCCGATCATGCCGCCCGCAATGATTGCGGCCAACACCTGCACATAAAGCTGCGCATAAAGCGGTGTCCGCCTTGGCGGACCCGCTTGGCCAGGCAGGCTGATTGCGATCTGTTCACTCCCCCGGGCGATGTTTGGATACCCGCCTGATGTTGCACCAATGCCGCACACGTTGCGCGATGGCAACGTCGTGGCAGCCAGCGAGCAAATATCTGTTAATATGAGGAAATTTGTAAGTTTGGCAGCCAAACGCGTGCTGGCGGCGAGACAGAGCAGAGCCTCTCAGGCAGAAAATCTGCAACTGTGGCACCGCAACCACACCGGCCACCCGGCGCAATGATCAGGGCAGCAGCAGGCTGCCATCGCCATAGCTGTAGAAGCGATAGCCGCCCGCGATGGCATGGGCATAGGCCCGGCGCATCACGTCCAGCCCCATCAGCGCGCTGACCAGCATGAACAAGGTTGATTTTGGCAGGTGGAAATTGGTGATCAGGCCATCGATCGCCCGCCACTGGTAACCGGGATGGATGAAGATTGCGGTGTCGCCCGTGAACGCATGGATCACGCCGTCCGCGCTGGCGGCCGATTCGAGCAGGCGCAGGCTGGTGGTACCAACCGGGATGATGCGGCCGCCGTTCTGGCGGGCCGTGTTGAGGCGGGCGGCGGTGGCGGCATCGATGCAGCCCCATTCGGCATGCATCTGATGATCGGCCACCCGGTCGGCCTTCACGGGCAGGAACGTGCCGGCGCCGACATGCAGGGTTACGGTTTCGCGGGATATGCCGGCAGCGGCGAGTGCGTCCCACAGGCGCGGCGTGAAGTGCAAACCGGCGGTGGGCGCGGCCACCGCGCCGTCCTTGGCGGCGTGCAGTGTCTGATAATCGCTCAGGTCGGCGGCATCGATGCCGCGGCGGCGGGCGATATAGGGCGGCAGCGGCATTTCCCCGACGGCATGCAGGGCGGTTTCGAGCGGCAAGCCAGCAGTTTCGAATTGCCAAAGCACGCCGTCGCCGGTTTTTTCGATCACCGTGCCTGCCAGCACGACATTGTTCTGGCCAAAATCAATGACGTCGCCGGCCCGCAGCCGACGCGCATTGCGCACAAAGCTCCACCAGCGGTTGGCCGCTTCACGCTTGTGCAAGGTCACGCCGATGGCGGCTTCGCCCGTGCGGGCAAACAATTGTGCCGGAATTACCCGCGTGTCGTTGATCACCAGCACATCGCCGGCCCGCAGCAGGCGCGGCAGATCCATGAAGCCAAAATCGTTCAGCGCGCCGGTATCACGCCCGGACACCGCCAGCAGCCGCGCAGAGTCTCGCGGCGAAACCGGACGCAACGCAATGGCTTCAGGCGGAAGCTCGAAATCGAAATCGGCAACTAGCATCGGGGGAACAGCCCTTTGTCAGCAGGGTGAGGGGGGTTAACCGCGCGGCGGCTGCGGCCCGGATACCGGCCGGGTAGTTGGCCCCGACGCTGGTGGCGGCAGCCCCAGCGCCCCGGCCGGAATGGCGCTGGCGGCGGGGCGGATGGCTGCAAAATCCGGGGCGGCCACCTTGTCGGCGGCGATGCTGGCCTTGATGACGCGGGTCGGCGCTTCGGGCGGTTCGCCTTTTTCGATGCCGTCCACCCACTTCATGCCGTCCACCACGCGGCCCCACACCGTGTAATTGCGATCAAGTTTCAAGGTGGGCATCAGCACTATGTAAAACTGGCTATTGGCACTGTCTTCGCTCTGGGCGCGGGCCATGGCCACGGCGCCGCGCACATGCGGCAGATCATTGAATTCGGCCTTCATGTCCTCCAGCTTCGATCCGCCGGTGCCAGTGCCGGTCGGATCGCCGCCTTGCGCCATGAAGCCATCGATTACGCGGTGAAAAATCGTGCCATCGTAAAATCCCTGGCGCACCAGCGTGCGGATCCGATCGACATGCTTTGGTGCCACATCGGGCCGCATGATGATGCGCACGCGCCCGCCTGATGCCAGATCGAGCACCAGAATATTTTCATCGCTGGTCTGCCCTATCATGCCTTGCAGATTGGACGGTCCGGCCATTTGCGGCAGCTTAGGCGGGGCCTTCAGATCCTTGGGGTCGGTGCGCTGCTGCTGCGCCAGCGCCGAAGTGGCCGCGAGCAAGCCCACGGCAAGAACAATCGAAAATCGCATCACTGGCCCTTCATCCCGGTCTGCTGCACGCGGGCCACCACCTCGGCGGCCACGGCGTGCGGCACGAATTTGTGGATGTCACCACCATAGACCGCGATTTCCTTGACCAGACGTGAAGCGATCGGCTGCAACGCGACATCGGCCATCAAAAACACCTGCTCGATATCGTCATTCAGGGCACGATTCATGCCGGTCATCTGGAATTCATATTCAAAATCGCCGGCACCACGTAGCCCGCGCACGATCACCGTGGCACCCAGGCGTTCGGCAAACGACATCAGCAGCTCATCGAAATCGGCCACTTCGACATTGGGAATATCGGCCGTCTCGCGCATGATCTGCGCCTTGCGTTCGGCTAAAGTGAACATCGGTGATTTGGACGGGTTGGTGGCGACACCGATCACCAGCCGGTCCACGAGCTTGGCACCGCGCCGGATGATATCCATGTGGCCAAGCGTGACCGGATCGAATGTGCCGGGATAAACGCCGATACGCATCATGGCTGCTGCTCCTTAACGGTCACGATCGACGGCAAACCGGGCGATGGCGCGCAGCAGATCGGCTTCTGGTCCGAACGATGCCAGATGGCCGATGGCCTGGCCGATCAAGGCGTCGGCCTGGCTGCGCGCGCGTTCGAGGCCCATCAGCGAAACGAACGTCGCCTTGCCGGCAGCGGCGTCCTTTTGCACGGCCTTGCCGGTTTTTGCCGAAGTGCCTTCGACATCGAGCAGATCATCGGCAATCTGAAAGGCCAGGCCCAAATCGCGGGCATAGCCTAGCAGCGATTTTTTCTGGGCATCGTCGGCGCGGCCAAGGATTGCACCGGCTTCGAGGCACCATTGGATAAGCGCGCCGGTTTTCAACTGCTGCAGGCGGGTGATCCCCGCCAGATCATACGTGACCTCACCGGCTACCAGATCCATCATCTGGCCGCCGGCCATGCCTGCCGGGCCGGATTGCACCGCCAGCATGGTGATAAGCTCCAACCGGGCGTGCGGATCATCATGGGTGGCGGCATCGGCCAGAATTTCAAAGGCCAGATCGTGCAGGCAATCGCCGGCCAGCACCGCAGTGGCTTCGTCAAAGGCGATGTGCACGGTTGGCTTGCCGCGCCGCAGATCATCATCGTCCATGCACGGCAGATCGTCGTGGATCAGGCTGTAGCAATGGATGCATTCGATCGCCAACGCCGCGCGCAACGACCGCTCGCGCGGCACCGCAAACAAATCGCCGGCGGCCACCACCAGCAGCGGGCGCATGCGCTTGCCGCCGCCGATCACGGCATGGCGCATGGCGTCGTACAGGCGGGCGCGGCTGTCATCGGGCACGGCCAGCAAGCGATCAAAGCGCTGATCGATTGCCTTGCCGATGGCGTCCAGCGCCGGTTTCAGGATGAGCGGAGCGGGGACCATGGCAACGCTGCCTTTATTGGGCATCAAAGGCGCGGGTGCCGGCGGCTGTGCCCGCTGCGCTTTGCTGGATCTGGTCGATACGCATGCGGGCGTCGGCAAGCCGGGCCTCACACAATGATTTCAGGCTTTGGCCTTCTTCGTACAGGCTGATCGACGCATCAAGGCTGAGTTCACCCGATTCCAGCTGGCGGACGATGTCCTCCAGCCGTTTCAGGGCGGCTTCGAAGCTCGGCGGCGGCGGTGCGGTATCCATCGTGGCCGTATCTGAACGGACGCGGGCGCGGGGTCAAGCCGCCCTGACCTTGGCGTGAACACGGCCGCAACCGGGGTTGGCAGTAACGAGGGCTGGCCAATGCCGCACGCTGCCGCAATACTCGGGCTCAGCAATCAATAACCGAGGGCGCTGCCATGCCGATCACCACCACTGCTGCCATCCTGCGCCAGCGCGGCGCGCCCTACAGTATTGAAACGGTCGATCTGGCCGATCCGGGGCCGGGGCAGGTGCTGATCAAATTGGCGGCATGCGGCATCTGTTTTACCGATGTGGGCGTGCAGCGATATGAGCAGGGCACGCCGCTGCCGCAGGTGCTTGGCCACGAAGGCGCCGGCACCGTCGCGGCGGTGGGGGAGGGCGTGACCAGCGTTGCGCCAGGTGACCGCGTGATCCTGAGCTATGCCAGCTGCGGGATGTGCGCCAGCTGCGGCCATGACGCGCCGCAATATTGCAGCAGCTTCATGGCGCTGAATTATGCCGGCGTGCTGGCCGATGGCCGCGTGCCGATGGCGCAGGGCGGCGCGCCAGTTTATGGTGGATTTTTCGGGCAATCCAGCTTTGCCGGCCACGCCATCGCCTATGTGCGCAACACCGTCAAAGTGACGGGCGATGTGCCGTTCGCGCTGTTGGCGCCGTTTGGCTGCGGCCTGCAAACCGGGGCCGGTACCGCCTACAACACGTTGAATGTGCAAGCTGAGCAGTCGTTTGCGGTGCTGGGCGCTGGATCGGTCGGGCTGGCGGCGCTGCTGGCGGCGGTGGACCGCGGCTGCCACACCATCATCGCGGTTGACCGGGTGGCGGCGCGGCTCGATCTGGCGCGCACGCTGGGCGCCACCCACACGATATTGGCGGATGGCAGCGATCTGATGGCGGCCTTGCGCAGCATTGTGCCCACAGGCGTCGATCGGATCGTCGATACCACCGGCGTCTCGGCCGTGGTGCGCGCCGGCCTGGAGGCGCTGGCCAGCCGCGGTGAGATGGCGATGCTGGCGGTGACAGCGCCCGGCAGCGAAATCACGTTCAATCCCAACACATTGCTGGGCGGACGCGCCCTGCGCGGCGCGGTGGAGGGCGATGCCGATCCGCAGGCCTTCATCCCGTGGCTGATCGGCCGGCACACCGCCGGCCGCTTCAATCACGCGCAGATGATCAGCCAATATCCATTCAGCGCCATCAACGAAGCCGTGGCCGACATGGCCGCCGGGCGGGCGGTCAAGCCGGTGCTGGTAATGGATTGAACCCAAGTTTATACAAGGGTTTCAGGAAAACGGCCTCCGGCGGCCAGGGCCTGAGGCCCTGGACCCGCTTTTGTCGATGCCGATCTTATGCTGCGAAAGCCTTCACTTGATGAGGGAGGGTCCAGGGGCCCAGCCCCTGGCCGCCGGAGGCAGTCCTTCTTGCGTC
>NZ_JBBATR010000027.1:13748-19022 GCF_040398645.1 Sandarakinorhabdus sp. | reverse complement strand
GAAGGGCGTTGGTCTGAGGCTTATTTGCCCGTAAACACCGCCGGCCGCTTTTGCAGGAACGCGCTGACGCCTTCGGCGAAATCGACGCTGCGGCCGGCCTTGAGCTGGTTGCGGCGTTCGACCATCAGGCCTTCGCTGAGCGGCTTGTCCATGCAATCGCGAATGCCCTGCCGGATCAGCGCATAAGCCACCGTTGGCCCGGCGGCCAGTTTTTGCGCGATGGCATGGGTGGCAGCGGCCAGATCGGCATCGTCAACCACCTTGTAGATCATACCCCAATCCAGCGCGGTTTCGGCCGAAATCCGCTCCCCGAGCATCATCATGGCCTGCGCGCGAGCACGGCCCGCCAGGCGCGGCAACAGCCATGTGGAGCCGACATCGGGCACCAGGCCGATATTGACAAAGGCCTGCAGAAAATAGGCTGAGCGCCCGGCAATCACGATGTCGCCGGCCAGCGCAAAGGAACAGCCCGCGCCCGCCGCCGGGCCATTGACCGAAGTGATGAACGGCACCGGCAGCGCAAACAGACGCTCCAGCAGCGGATTGAAATGCGATTCGAGCACCGAACCGGCATCCGGCGGCCCAGAGCGCTTGGCAGCGCCGCCAGCGCCGCCGCCGGCCAGATCAGCGCCTGAACAAAACGCCCGGCCAGCCCCGGTGAGCACCAGCACGCGGGCTGTGCCTTCATCGCGCACCCGGTCAACCGCATCGATCATTTCGGCAATCACGCCGACATGCAGGGCATTCAATGCCTGCGGGCGATTGATCGTCAGCGTGGCGATGCCGCCATCGGTTTCAAAGCTGATGTGTTCGTAGGTCATGGCCGCGGTTCCTTTTATGCCTGCTGACGATATGGCGGCTGCGGCAGCCCGTCACCCCATCAATCCGCCAAGGTCGTCGATCAATGTTTCCAGCATGGCCGCCAGGCAATCGCGGCCCAGATGCTGGCTGCGGGCGGGCGACCAGCCGAAATCGGCGCAGGGCAGATCGTCATTGTCCTTGAACGGCATTTCCAGCGTCATGGCCAGGCAGCCGAAGCGTTCGGCCAACTGGTTGGTGCTCATGGCAAGATTGGCCGTGCCGGGGCGGGCCTTTGGATAGCCCTTTGCGGTCTGGAAATCCGGCGAAATGCGCGCCAGCCTTGTCTTGAAGCCACCCAGCAGCGCCAATTGCCGTTCGGTGATCGACGGGATGCCTTCAAAGCCGGCGATGAACACCTGCGGGATGGCTTCATCGCCGTGCACATCCATGGCGATATCGCAGCCGACGGCGTCCATGGCATCGCGCACGCACAGCACTTCGGGCGATTTTTCGATCGACGGCGCTGCCCATTCGCGGTTGAGGTTCACGCCGGCGGCATTGGTGCGCAAATGGCCGCGCACGCTGCCATCGGGGTTCATGTTGGGCACGACGTGGATGGTCGCCAGCTGCCGCAATTTGCGCGCCACGGGATCGCCGGCATCGGTCAACCGCGCCAGTGCGCCGTCCATCCACCACTCTGCCATGCTTTCGCCGGGGTGCTGGCGGCCATAGAGCCACAGCGTGGCCGGGCCATCGCCGATCACCAGCCGATCAATCGGCCGGCCGTCGATGCTGCGCCCAAGAACATCGGCGCGCACGCCCGGGCAGGCAGCAATGCGCGCGATCAGATCATGGTGGCGTTCCAGCGAATAAGGCGCAAAATAGGCCAGCCAGACCTGATCGGCATCGGGGGTGAGCGTGATGGTGAGCGTGCCGCCATCCGATTTGGCGTCAAATTCCGTAGGCGCGCGGTGCCATTGCTGCCGATCGGCGGACATGCAGGCGCGGTAGCCGGGCCAGCCGCCGGGATAGGCGCTGCCGTTCAGCCCGGTGATGCGGATGCTGCAGGCCTGCCCGCGCGCGCCGGACAGGCGGAAATGAAACCATTGGTAGAAATCGCTGGCCGCGTCCTTGTGGATGGTCAGCACAATGTCTTGGGGGCCGCCGCAGCGTTCGACCTTGATGTTGCCGGAATCAAACGCGGAATCGATGTGGATCATTGCGGTATCTGCACTTTCAGTTTCACGCCTTGACCGTTGGGGCCTGGAAAGCCGCCAAGCAAGCCCTGCAACAACGCCGATGCTTGACGGTGGCATGTGAAATGCCGCGTTGCAACCAAAGCTGAAACAAGCTGACGGCGCGGGCCAAGCCGGGGCCCAAGATTGACAAAGTTTCGGCAGTCCCGTAGCCCCCGCGTCGTCCATTCACTGATTCATGCCGGAAGCTTCCATGAAAGTCCGTAACAGCCTCAAGAGCCTGAAGGCTCGTCACCGTGATTGCCAGGTGGTGCGCCGCCACGGCCGCACCTATGTGATCAACAAGACCAACCGCCGTTTCAAGGCCCGCCAGGGCTGAAGCGCCGCGCTGCCTTTGCAGGCAGCGCACCGGTGGCATGATGCACCCCTGCCTCGCGGCGGGGCTGTTGTCGTTTGTGGCGGAGGCAGCAGCAATGACGATCGGTGCCGTGGTGTTTGATGTCGGCAATGTGCTCTATGGCTGGGATATCAGTGCGCTTTACGCCAAATTGATCGCCGATCCGGCTGAGCTCGATTGGTTTTGCAGCACCGTGGTGACGCCGGAGTGGCATTTTCAGCATGATGCCGGGGAGCCCTTTGCCCAGACATCGGCGGCGCTGGCGGCGCTCTACCCGGCGCAGGCTGACCTGATTCGCGCCTTTGGGCCGCGCTTCAATGAAACGGTCACGGGGCCGGTGCCGGGCATGCTGGAATTGGTGGCCGCGCTGGCGGCGCGCGGCGTGCCGCTGTTTGCAATCACGAATTTCTCCGGCGAATTCTGGCCGGCGTTTCGCGCCACTGCGCCGATTTTCGATCTGTTCACCGATATCATCGTGTCCGGCGATGAGCGGCTGACCAAGCCCGATCCCGCCATCTACCAACTGGCGCTGCGCCGCTTCGGCCTGGCGCCGGGGCAGGGGCTGTTCATCGATGATCGGCCTGAAAATGTCGCTGCGGCGGCTGACAACGGTTTTATGGCGCATCACTTTTGCGGCCACGACGCACTGGCGGCTGAACTGGTTCGGCTGGGCCTGCGCGATTGAGTGCTGGCTTGCCTCAATAATTCTTCAGCTCGTCCCCGATCAGTCGCACGACATGCACGACATTGGTGGTGCCCGGCGTAGAAAACGGCACCCCGGCAATCAGCACCAGCGGATCGCCGCCCTTTGCCAAGCCGGAGCGCAGCGCCATGCGCTTGGATTTGGCGACCATTTCTTCAAAGCTGGCCACATCGCGGGTGATGACGGCGTGCACGCCCCACACCAGCCCCATGCGCCGCGCCGTGGTCTGGCTGGGGGTTAGGCACAGCACCGGCACCGTGGGGCGTTCGCGGGCGGCGCGGCCGGCGGTTGATCCGGAAATCGTGAAACAGGCAATCGCGCTGGCGCCGATGGCGCGGCTGATATCGGCGGCTGCGGCGGTGATGGCGGCGGCGGTTGATCGGCCAGAGCCGACTTCGGTGAAGTGCACGCGGCCATAATAGCCGGGATCGGCCTCCACCTGGCAGGCGATGGCGTCCATCATCGTCACCGCTTCGACCGGGAAATCGCCGGCGGCGCTTTCGGCGGACAGCATTACCGCATCGGCGCCGTCATAGATGGCGGTGGCCACATCGGACACTTCGGCCCGGGTCGGGCTGGGCGAAGTGATCATCGATTCCAGCATTTGCGTGGCCACCACCACCGGCTTGCCCAAGCTGCGCGCCATGGCAACGATGCGTTTCTGGGCCGGCGGCACATTTTGCGGTGGCAATTCCACGCCCAGATCGCCGCGCGCCACCATCACGGCATCGGCGATTTCCAAGATCTCCTCCAGCCGTTCCAGCGCCGCCGGCTTCTCGATCTTGGCGAGCAGCGAGGCGCGGCCGCCGATCAGCCGGCGCGCTTCGGCAACATCTTCGGGGCGCTGCACAAAGGACAGGCCAATCCAGTCCACCCCGGCATCGAGCGCGAAATCCAGATCGGCGCGGTCCTTGGTGGTCAGTGCCGGCAGCGGCACCACCACGTCGGGCACGTTGACGCCCTTGTTGTCCTTGATGGTGCCCGGCACTTCGACGATGCAATCAATCGCCGCCTCTGACACGGCGGCAGCGCGCAGCACGATCTTGCCATCATCGACCAGCAAGCGCGCACCAGCGTTGAGGGCGGCAAAAATCTCCGGATGCGGCAGGTGCGCCCGTGCGCCGTTGCCGGGCGCCGTGTCGCTGTCAAACCGGAACGCCTGGCCCTTGGTGAGCACGGCGCTGCCGCCGGCAAAGCGCCCGACGCGCAGCTTGGGGCCTTGCAGATCGGCAAGGATGGCAATCGGCCGCCCGCTCGCCCGTTCCACGGCGCGCACTGCGGCAATCAGGGCGCCCTGGCTGGCGTGGCTGCCATGGCTCATGTTGACCCGGAAGGCATCTGCGCCAGCGGCGTGCAACCGGGCGATCATGGTTTCGGTGGCTGAGGCCGGCCCCAATGTGGCAAGCACCTTGACCCGGCGGCGTCTTGGTTGAAAAGCTTCAGCTGTTGGGCCAGTCATGGGGTGCTTTCGGTTGGCTGCCACTGCGGCACCTTTGAAACGGCCTATAGCGGCGGGAAAGTGCAAAACCATGACGAATTTTGCAGATGATTTGCAGCGTGACCAGTTGGAGGCAGCGGCGTTTCGCCGGCTGGTGCTGCATTTGCAGCAGCGCAGCGATGTGCAGAACATCGATTTGATGGGCCACACCGGCTTTTGCCGCAATTGCCTGGGCGATTGGCTTCACGAAGCCGCTGAAGACGCTGGCCTGGTGCTGACCAGGGACGATGCGCGCAGCCATGTGCATGGCATGAAGATTGCCGATTGGAAGGCCCGCCACCAGCAGCCGGCGACACAAGCGCAACTGGACCTGATGGCCGAATCGCTGGCGAAGAACGACGCGGTTCGGTAACCCGCTGCCAGGGCCGGCTATGCGCCGGCGCACAGCCGCGCCGGTGCCGGATGCAGACAGGAACCATGATGAACGAAGTGAATGCCAGCGAAGAAAATGTTTCGGCCAGCCAGTTGCGCTTGTTCCTTGAACGGATCGAAACGTTGGAGGAAGAAAAGAAGGGCATGGCCGACGATATCAAGGACGTCTATGCTGAGGCCAAGGCCACCGGATTTGATATCAAGACGATGAAGGCGCTGGTGCGCCTGCGCAAAATGGAGACCGCAGCCCGGCAGGAAGCCGAAGCGTTGCTGGAAACATACAAGGCTGCAATCGGCCTGTAAGGCC
>NZ_JBBATR010000027.1:12467-13648 GCF_040398645.1 Sandarakinorhabdus sp. | reverse complement strand
GGGCTGCAATTGGCCTGTAAGACCAAGGCCACAATTGGCCTGCAAGATTCTTTGGGGGGATACCGGTATGATACTTTATGGTGGGAAATTGTCGCCGTTCGTGATGCGGCCACTGCTCGTTAGCCGGGCCAAGGGCGCCGAAGTGGCGCTTGGTGATTTTGACGGCGGCATCAAATCCGATGCCTATCTGGCGCTGTGCCCGACCGGCAAGATGCCCTTGCTGATCGATGGCGATCTGGCGTTGGCCGAAAGCCAGGTGATTGCCGATTATCTCGATATGGCGCTGCCCGGCCCGGCGCTGCTGCCCGCCGATGCCGCTGGCACGGCGATGGTGCGCCTGATCGTGCGCTTTGCCGATGTTTACATGGTGCCGGCGCTGACCGGGCTGTTTCGCGGCCGCGAGCATCCGGAGGGTGTGCCTGATGCCTTGAAGAATATGGGCGACGCGCTCGGCTATATCGAACATTATCGCCGCGCTGATGATGTTTTCGCGTGGGGCGCCAGCTTTACGCAGGCCGATGCTGCGCTGATCCCGCTGTTTTTCTTTCTGGACGCGCTTGATGGCCCGATGCCGACCAAGGCGCTGGTGGCGGCGCGGCCGGGGCTGGCTTCGTGGTGGGAGCGGGCCAAGGCCAGCGCGCTGGGCGCGCAGGCCATTGCCGAACAGGCCGCCGGCCTGAAGGCAATGATGGCAGCGCGCGCCGGTTGAACGGCGGCAAGGGAGCAACGCAGATGCAGATGACCCTGACAATCAACGGCCAGAGCCGCGATGTGGAGGCCCCGGCCGCTGCGCTGCTGGTGGAGGTGTTGCGCGACGATTTCGGCCTGACCGGCACGCATATCGGCTGCGACACCAGCCAGTGCGGTGCGTGCAATGTGCTGATCGATGGCGCAGCCGTGAAGGCCTGCACCATCCTGGCTGCGCAGGTGCAGGGCGCGGCCGTCACGACCATTGAAGGCGTGAGCGGCGAAGCGGGCCTGCACCCGATGCAGCAGGCGTTTCGCGATGCCCACGGCCTGCAATGCGGTTTCTGCACGCCGGGCATGGTGATTGCCGGCCTGGAAATCGTGCGCCGGCATGGGACCAGCCTGACCCCGGAGCTGGTGGCGCATGAGCTGGAAGGCAATTTGTGCCGCTGCACTGGCTATATCAACATCGTCAAGGCAGTGATCGCCGGCGC
>NZ_JBBATR010000027.1:9700-12367 GCF_040398645.1 Sandarakinorhabdus sp. | reverse complement strand
GCGGGCATGATCGGCGATCCGATGGTGCGCAATCGCGGCACCATCGGCGGCAGCCTGGCCAACAATGATCCGGCGGCGGATTATCCGGCGGCAGCACTTGCGCTGGATGCCATAATCGAAACCGATCGCGGCAGCCACAGCGCGGCGGACTTCTTCCAGGGCATGTTTGCCACCGCGCTGGCCGATGGTGAGATCATCACCCGCATCGGTTTTGCCGTGCCGCAGGCGTCAGCCTATGCCAAGTTTCGCAATCCGGCGTCACGTTATGCGATGGTGGGCGTGTATGTGGCGCGCCATGCTGGCGGCTGGCGCGTGGCGGTGACCGGTGCTGCGGCCGGCGTGTTTCGCTGGACGGCGGCTGAGGATGCGCTGGCAGCTGGCAGCGATCTTGCCAGCGTGGTGATGCCGGCGGATGATCTCAACAACGATATCCACGCCAGCGCCGATTATCGCGCGCATCTGTGCGGCGTGATGCTCAAACAAGCGGCGGCGGCGCTGGCCTGAACCGGAGGAAATGCCATGACCGTATTGATCGTTACCACCACCCCCACCGTTGAAGGCCGCGCGGCCACGGCGCATCTGGGCATCGTTGCTGGCGAGGCCATCATGGGCGCCAATATCTTCCGGGATTTTCTGGCCAATATCCGTGACATCGTCGGCGGGCGTTCCGGCGCCTACGAAGAGGTGATGCAGGGCGCCCGCGAAGAAGCCTTGCGCGAAATGTCGGACCAGGCGCTGGCGCTCGGCGCCGATGCCGTGGTCGGCGTGCAGATCAGCTATGCCGCGCTTGGTTCATCGGATTCGATGCTGATGGTCGGTGCGGTCGGCACGGCGGTGAAGCTGGGCTGATTGCCGTTTGGCCACAGCATTGCTAAGCCCGCCGCTCTTCAACTTCAGGCGAATGAACATCGATGGCCGGCCATAGCAAATTCAAGAACATCATGCACCGCAAGGGCGCGCAGGACAAAAAGCGCAGCGCGATGTTCTCCAAATTCTCGCGCGAAATCACCGTGGCTGCCAAGATGGGCATGCCCGATCCCGCCAACAATCCGCGCCTGCGCGCCGCCGTGCTCGCCGCCCGCGTCGAAGGCATGCCCAAGGACAATATCCAGCGCGCCATCGACAAGAGCCAGGCCAGCGACACCGCCAATTACGAAGAGGTGCGCTACGAAGGCTTTGGCCCCGGCGGCGTGGCGCTCATCATCGAAACCCTGACCGACAATCGCAACCGCACCGCCACCAATGTGCGCACCTTCATGGCCAAGAACGGCGGCAACATGGGCGCATCGGGATCGGTCAGCCATGGCTTTGAGCGGCTGGGCCTGATCAGCTATCCCGCCAAGGCCGGCAGCGCCGATGCGGTGTTCGAAGCGGCGTTGGAAGCCGGCGCGGACGATGTGCAATCCTCCGAAGACGGTCACGACATCTGGACGGCGATCGACGGCCTGCACGACACCGCCAAGGCCATCGAAGCGGCACTGGGCGAAGCGGCGGGCATCAAGCTGGCCTGGAAGCCGGGCCTGATGGTGAGCGTTGGTGAGGCCGATGCCGCCATGCTGCTCAAGCTGATCGATCTGCTGGAAGATGATGACGATGTGCAGACGGTGTGGGGCAATTATGACGTGCCCGACGACGTGCTTGCGAAATTGTGAGGCTGGCGGCTGCCCTGATGATCATGGCCGCTCCTGCTGCTGCTGATTCAGTCGCCGAGATCAAGGCCGCCCGCGCCGCCTATAACAGCGCCATCGCGGCGCGTGATGTGGCCGGCGTGCGCGCTGCCTTTGGCGATGATTATATCGGCATTGCCGGTTCGGGCGGCGAACGCATCATCGGCGGCGACGCCATGGCCGATTATTTCGCCCGCGCCTTCAAGACACCGGGCTTCCTGGGCTTTGTGCGCACCCCCGACATGGTGAGCGTGGCGGTGCCGCCGATGCGCGCGATGGAACGCGGCCACTGGTCGGGCGGCAGCGTAGCGGGCAGATTGACCGGCGAATATCTGGCGGTGTGGGTGCCAACGCCGCAGGGATGGAAGCTGCGCAGCGAGACATTCGTTACGTTGGGCAGCGGGGCCACCGCAACACCGTGAGCCTGATCCTCGGTCTTGACCCTGGGCTGGCAGCGACGGGGTGGGGTGTGATCCGGGCCGACGGCAATCGCATCAGCCATATCGCCCACGGCACCGTGAAAACCCCGGCAAGTGCTGCACTGGCCGAGCGTCTGGCCAGCCTCTATGATGCGCTGATGGCGATCATTCAGCATCATGGCTGCGCGGCGGCTGCCGTTGAGGAGGTGTTTGTCAACGTCAACCCGCAATCCACCCTCAAGCTGGGGCAGGCGCGCGGCGTGGTGATGCTCAGCGCCGCCAAGGCCGGCCTACCAGTGAGCGAATATGCGACGCGGCTGGTGAAAAAGGCCATTGTCGGCGTCGGCAGTGCCGACAAGACGCAGGTTCATGCCATGGTGCAACGCTTGCTGCCCGGTGTGACCGTGACCGGCAGCGATGCGGCCGATGCGTTGGCGGTGGCAATTGCCCACGCGCATCTGGGCGCCAGTGCGCGAAAGGGCCTGCTGTGATTGCCCGGCTGAAAGGTGTGGTGGACAGCGTGTCCGCCGATGCGCTGGTGATCGATGTGAACGGCGTCGGCTATCTGGTGCAGGCCAGCA
>NZ_JBBATR010000027.1:8468-9600 GCF_040398645.1 Sandarakinorhabdus sp. | reverse complement strand
GCCAGCCGCGCCGTGAGCGAGGCGCTGGCTGAAGTGGGCGAGGGCGCCGCGCTGAATGATCTGGTGCGAGTGGCGCTGAAGAAAAGCGCGCGGTAAGGGGATCAGGCCGACATGACCGCCGATCTTTCCCCCCAGCGCCGCCCGGACGATATCGATGCCGCGCTGCGGCCCAAGGGGCTTGATGAATTCATCGGCCAGCAGGCGCTGCGCGAGAATCTGGGCGTGTTCATTGCCGCGGCGCGGCGGCGCGGCGAGGCGATGGACCATGTGCTGCTACACGGCCCGCCCGGCCTGGGCAAAACCACGCTTGCGCAGATCGTGGCGCGCGAATTGGGGGTGGGTTTTCGCGCCACATCGGGGCCGGTGATTGCCAAGGCCGGCGATCTGGCCGCCATTCTCACCAATCTTGAGCCGCATGATGTGCTGTTCATTGATGAAATCCACCGCCTGTCCCCGATGGTCGAGGAAATCCTCTATCCGGCAATGGAAGACCGGGTGCTGGACATCATGATCGGCGAAGGCCCGTCGGCGCGCAGCGTGCGCATCGATTTGCCGGCGTTCACGCTGGTGGGCGCCACCACCCGCGCCGGCCTGCTCACCACGCCACTGCGCGACCGGTTCGGCATCCCGCTGCGCCTGAATTTCTACAGCGTCGATGAGCTGGAGCAGGTGGTGACGCGCGCCGCCCGTCTGCTCGATCTGGCGCTGACCAGCGACGGCGCCCGCGAAATTGCCGCCCGTGCCCGCGGCACGCCGCGCATTGCCGGGCGACTGCTGCGCCGGGTGCGCGATTTTGCCGGCGACAAGCCGGTTGACCAGCGTATGGCCGATCAATCCCTGTCGCGGCTGGAAGTGGACCGGCTTGGCCTCGATGCCATGGACCGCCGCTATCTGATGATGATCGCCGATATCTATCGCGGCGGGCCGGTGGGCATCGAAACCCTGGCCGCCGGCCTGTCCGAACCGCGCGACACGCTGGAAGACGTGATCGAGCCCTTCCTGATCCAGCAGGGCCTGGTGGCCCGCACCGCGCGCGGCCGCATGCTGACGGGGCCGGCCTGGAAACATCTGGGCTTGGCAGCGCCGGCGGAACATGTGCAACTGCCGCTGCTGGATGATGAATAGGCTCGGC
>NZ_JBBATR010000027.1:4159-8368 GCF_040398645.1 Sandarakinorhabdus sp. | reverse complement strand
GATGATCAAATTGCGCTTCGCTCTGATTGCTCCGCTTGTGCTGCTGGCGGCGCCCGTTGCCGCCATTCCGGCCGTGGGAGAGGCCGCTCCGGCGGTTGCCGGCACGGATATTGCTGGCAAAACGCGCACGCTTAAACAGCTGGCCGGCAAAAATGGCAGCGTGCTGATGTTCTTCCGGTCCGCATCATGGTGCCCCTATTGCAAGGCACAGCTGATCGCGATGAACGATAGCGCAGCTGCGGCGCTGGAAAAGCGCGGCTACACGCTGGTGGGCCTGTCGTATGACGATACCACTGTGCTTGGGAAATTTGCCGCCGAACGCAAGGTGGCTTGGCCGCTGCTGTCCGATCCGCAGTCAAAGGTGATCGACGGCTGGCAGTTGCGCGATCCGGCCTATGCCGCCGGCAGCCGTGCATATGGCGTGCCGCGCCCGGCGATCTATGTGATTGACAAGAAAGGCGTGATCCGTGCCCGCCTGATGGAAGAGGATTATCGCAAGCGCCCGCAGCCCGAAGCCGTGCTGGCCGCGGTTGACGCGCTGGGCAAGTAATCGCAGCCGCACGCTGCGGGGGGGAAGTGATAATGTTGCCGATGGACCAGGTGCGCGCTGCCTTTCCGGCGCTGGCGCTGACTGACGATGGCGTCGCCCGTCTTTATCTTGATGCGCCGGCGGGCACGCAGGTTGCGGGCCGGGTGGTGGATGCCATGGGCCATGCCATGATTGCCGCCTGCGCCAACAATGGCGGCCTGTTTCGCACGTCGGTGGCGGCGGACAGCATCGCCGATGCGGCGGTTGCTGCGGCGGCGGCCATGTTCAATTGCGCCGACGATGAAGTGATTTTTGGCCTGAACACAACCAGCCTGTTCTTCCAGATGGCACCATTGATTGCTGCCAATTGGCAGGCGGGGGACAATATCCTGCTCACCCGCATGGATCACGATGCCAATGTCTCGCCGTGGCTGCAGGCGGCGCAGGCGCGCGGCGTTGAGGTGCGGTTTCTGGAATGGGACCGCGAGACCTTTGCGCTCAAGCTGGAGACGCTGCCGGACTTGATCAATGCGCGCACCCGCGCCGTAGCCGTGGGCCATGCCAGCAATTTTTTGGGCACCGTCAACGATGTTGCAGCGGTTTGCGCCGCCGCGCGCGCCGTGGGCGCTGTCAGCATCGTTGATGCCGTGCAGTCCGCGCCGCATCTTGCGCTGGATGTCGGCGCGGTTGGCTGCGACGTGATGGCTGCTTCGGCATACAAATTCTTTGGGCCGCACTTTGCCATAATGTATATTTCGCGCCGGCTGCAGGCCATGATCCAGCCGCTGAAAGTACGCCCGTCGGCCGATGTCATGCCGACGCGGCTGATGCCCGGCACACCCAATATCGAGGCCATGGCCGGCACCACGGCAGCGATCGAGCATCTGGCCTGGCTGGGTGAAGCGGCGGGCACGGTGCACGCCGGCGCGCCGCTCCGCCAACGCCTGGTCGCCGGGCTGGCGGCGGCGCAGGCGCATGAGACCGAATTGATGCGGCGCTTCCTGACTGGCATCGCCGCGGTGCCAGGCGTGACCCTGCACGGCATCGCCAACGCCAATCGCCTGCACGAGCGGGTGGCGACATTTACCTTTGAAATCGCAGGCCGCAGCGCCGATGCCATCGCCGCCGATCTGGCGGGCCGCAACATTTTCGTCTGGAACGGCTATTATTACGCGTGGGAACCGGCCGGCGTGCTGGGTTTGCGCGATCGCGGCGCGGTGCGGGTGGGCTTTACCCATTACAACACGCTGGATGAAGTGGACGTTCTCATCGGCGCGCTGGCCGACATCGCCGCCTGAGGGACAATTGCTGCTGGATTTTGGCACACGGGCTTGGCAGAGCGAGCGTCATGAACAGCAGCCCCCGCACCCTGTATCAGAAAATCTGGGACGATCATGTCGTCACCACGCTGGACGATGGCACGGCGCTGATCTTCATTGATCGTCACTTGATTCATGAAGTGACCACGCCGCAGGCTTTCGAAGCCTTGCGCCTGGCTGGCCGCAGGCTGCGCCGCCCCGATCTCACGCTGGCGGTCCCTGATCACAATGTGCCCACCACCAATCGCCGCCTGCCGATCCTCGATCCGATGTCAAAGGCGCAACTGGCGGCGCTGGAACGCAATTGTGCGGATTTCGGTGTGGAACTCTATGCGATCGATGCGCCGGAACAGGGCATTGTGCACGTGATTGGCCCGGAACAGGGCTTCACGCTGCCCGGCGTTACCTTGGTGTGCGGTGACAGCCACACCGCCACGCACGGCGCTTTTGGTGCGCTGGCCTTTGGCATCGGCACCTCCGAAGTTGAACATGTCTTTGCCACCCAGACGCTGCTGCTGCGCCAATCGAAATCGATGCAGGTGCGTGTAACCGGGGCGCTGGGATTTTCGGTGTCGGCCAAGGATGTGGCGCTCAGCATTTGCGGCACGCTGGGTTCGGGCGGCGGGGCTGGTTATGTCATGGAATATTGTGGTGAGGTGATCGATGCGCTGTCGATGGAAGGCCGCATGACGCTGTGCAACATGGCCATCGAAGCCGGCGCGCGTGCCGGGCTGGTTGCGCCCGATGCCAAGACCTTTGCCTATGTGCAGGGCCGCCCGCGTGCCCCCACCGGCGCCGCGTGGGATCAGGCGCTGGCCTGGTGGCAAACCCTGCGCAGCGATGATGGCGCCGTGTTTGACAAGGTGATGACCATCGATGGCAGCGCAATCGCGCCGCTGGTCACTTGGGGCACCAGCCCCGAAGATGTGGTGGCCATCACCGGCCGGGTGCCGCTGCTGGAGAGTTTTGCCGATCCGGCCAAGCGGACGTCTGTGCAAAAAAGCCTGGATTACATGGGCTTGCAGCCGGGAATGCGCATGGAAGACGTGCCGGTTGAGCATATCTTCATCGGCAGTTGCACCAACAGCCGGATCGAGGATTTGCGGGTGGCTGCCGCAGTGGTGGACGGCCGCCGCGTGGCCAGCACGGTGCGGCAGGCGCTGGTGGTGCCCGGCTCGGGCCTGGTCAAGCGCCAGGCTGAGGCCGAGGGGCTGGACCGGATCTTCACGGCGGCCGGCTTTGAATGGCGGGAACCGGGCTGCTCGATGTGCCTGGGCATGAACCCGGATCAGGTGCCGGCCGGCGAACGCTGCGCCTCCACCTCGAATCGCAATTTTGTTGGCCGGCAGGGGCCGGGCGCGCGCACGCATCTGCTGTCGCCGGCAATGGCGGCGGCGGCGGCAATCACTGGCCGATTGACCGATGTTCGCCAATTGATGGCCGGATTCCCGTGACATCTGCCGAGCGGTGCAGCGTGCCGCCGCAATCACATTTGAACGCGGCGCGCCGTTAACGGCTTCGAAAGAGCATCTGCTGTAAGCGGAGCCCTGTTGGGGTCGCATTATCGTGGTTGTGTTGCGTTCAGATTTTGGCATCGTTTCTGTGGATTTTCGCCGCTTGCATTGTCGCGCGCATCATATTTTTGCGTGGTTCGCATTGTTTGTGCTGGCGATTGCAGGGGCAAGCGTCGCACATGCTGCCGACGCGCAGCTGCCATTTCGGGCGATCGACTGTGCAGCGCCGGCGGCGTCATGCCCGAAAATGGCTGAGCGCGGCTGGACATGGATCGATGTTGATACCGCCAGCCTGAAATCATTTGGCCCAGATTGGACGCTGCTGGTCGATAACACGCGGTTCAATGCCATTGTTGTTCAGGTGGACACGCAAGATCGCCGCATCGAACTGCGCCGCGGCGAGGGGTTTCTTGCCAACAACGGGTCGCTTGGCAACAATCTGCGGTTCGAGCTGGCGGTTGACGGCAAAGCGGTCACGGCGTTGCGGATCGGATTTCTGAATATCGACGGCCTGGAATTCATGCGTTCGGTCAGGGCAATGGAAAAGGCCGATTATCAGCAATATATCCTGCGATGGACGGTGTTGATTGCACTGGTCATCGGTGTCTTGTTTTCGGCCTTTTGCTACAATGTGTTCCTGTTGACGTGGCTTAGGACCTCATTTCAACGCTGGTATGTGGTGTGGGTAGCCGGCGCGCTGTGCTACATGCTGGTTTGGTCCGGCGCGGTGCTGAGTGTCATGCCGTTTCTGGCTGGGCCGGCCTCGGTGCGCACATCGGTGTTGCTGGTTGGCTTGCTGATGGTTTCGGGCGCAGGTTTTTTCTTTGCGCTGATGGAGCCGGGCAAG
>NZ_JBBATR010000027.1:0-4059 GCF_040398645.1 Sandarakinorhabdus sp. | reverse complement strand
CGCATCGCCCGAAACTTTGGCCTGTTGCCGCAAAGCGATTTTGTCGATCAAGCCAGCTTTGCAGCGATTGGTTGGGAATCGCTGCTGCTCAGCCTCGCGATCGCTGATCGCTTCCGCCAGTTGCGGCGCGATGCCGATGCGGCCGAAGCTGAACGCGGGGCGCTGCTGCGCTTTGCCAACAGTGATCCGCTGACCGGTCTTGGCAATCGCGCGCTGTTTCAGACCCTGCTGGACGAGGCGGAATCGCGGCGCAGCGGCATCGATCTGATCGCTATTGATATTGATTTCCTGAAACAAACCAATGATCTGGCTGGGCACGACGCCGGTGATGCCTTGATCGTCGCGGTGGCGGAGCGGCTGGCGGCCTCCGCTGGCCCGCTGGCCACCATTGCCCGGATTGGCGGCGATGAGTTTGCCATCCTGCTGGAAGGCGAAGCCCGCGCCCGCCTGCCAGCGGTGCGCCAGATGGTCATGCTGTCGGCCGGCGTGCCGATGCGCCACGCCGGCTATGATCTGACCATTTCGATTTGCGCGGGCCACGCCGCCAGCGACTATGGCGACGTTTCAATCGCCCGCATCTTCAAACAGGCCGATCTGGCCCTGTACAGCGCCAAGGCTGCTGGCCGTGGCTGCTGGCGCAGCTACGATGGCACGATGGCCGATGCCGCCACCGCGCGGCTGCGTTTGATCGGCGAAGCCCGTGCCGGCTTGGATCAAGGCGAGTTTGTTCTGCATTATCAACCGATCGCGCGACTGGACGGGGTGGTGGCCGGCCACAAGGCCTTGCTGCGCTGGCAGCACACCCGGCTTGGCTTGCTGGAGCCGGCGGAGTTTGCCGATGTGATGTCAGACGCGGCGATCGTGCCGGAATTGCAAGCCTGGATGGTGCGCACGGCCATGGCGGAGGCAGCGCGATTGCAGGCGCAGGGGCCGGAATTGACCATGGCCGTCAATTTCGCTGCCGGGCAGTTGCGGGGCATAGGTGCAGCTGTGGCGATACTTGATGAGCTTGCGCTCCACCGCCTGGCCCCATCGGCGCTGGTTGTGGACGTAAACCAGGCTGTGGTGATGGGCGGCTCGCTTGCCGCAACGATCGAATGTCTTGAATGTCTGCGTGATGCTGGCGTGCAGGTGATGATTGCGGATTTTGGCACTGGTTCCGCCAGCCTGGTTCAGTTGCGCGATATTCCGGCAAACATGATCAAGATCGATCCCTGTTTCATTGCAACGCTAAGCGATTCAGCCAGCAACCAGTTGATGGTGCGTGCCTTGATCGATCTGGCGCACAGCCTGGGCAAGACCGTGCTTGCCGAGGGTATCGAAACCGCAGCGCAATCCCGATTGCTGCGCCAGTTCGGCTGCGATCTTGGCCAGGGCGCGCTGTTTGGCCAGCCGATATCGCTCGATTTGCAATTGGCCGCAGCGGAATGATTGCGGACTGATCGTTCAAGATTCGCGGCCCTGCATCGGATCGAGCACGGTATCGCGCGCAATCTCGGCCTGGTGAGGATAATCGGTGCTGAAATGCAGGCCGCGGCTTTCCTTGCGCGCGCGCGCCGATCGCACGATCAGATCGGCCACCGTCACCAGATTGCGCAGCTCGACCAGATCGGCCGTCACCCGGAAATTGCCGTAATAGTCCTGCACTTCCTTGCGCAGGTTCTTCACGCGGTGGGCGGCCCGCTCCAGGCGTTTGTCGGTGCGCACGATGCCGACATAGTCCCACATGGTGCGCCGCAGTTCGTCCCAATTGTGGGCGATCACCACCTCTTCATCGCTGTCGGTCACCCGGGTTTCGTCCCAAGGCTTGATGTCGGGCCGGCCTTCGCCGCGGGTCTGGGCGGAAATATCGTCGGCGACGGTCTGGCCGAACACCAGGCATTCCAGCAGGCTGTTGGATGCCAGCCGGTTGGCGCCGTGCAGGCCGCTTTGGGTGACTTCGCCGGCGGCCCACAGGCCGTCCAGATCGGTGCGGCCGGCCAGGTTCACCATCACGCCGCCGCAGCTGTAATGGGCCGCCGGCACCACCGGAATCGGCACCTGCGTGCAATCGATATCCAATTCGAGCAGGCGGGCGTGGATGGTGGGAAAATGGCTGCGGATAAAATCACTGCCCAGATGAGTCAGATCGAGCAGCACATGCTTCAGCCCCAGCCGCTTCATTTCGGCATCGATGGCCCGCGCCACGATATCGCGCGGCGCCAATTCCAGCCGATCATCATAGCGGTGCATGAAGCGGCTGCCGTCGGGCAATTTCAGATGCCCGCCTTCGCCGCGCGCCGCTTCGGTGATCAGGAAATTGCGCACCGTCGGGTGATAGAGGCAGGTGGGATGAAACTGGTTGAATTCCATGTTTGAAACCCGGCAGCCAGCCCGCCACGCCATGGCAATGCCATCGCCGGTCGCGCCATCAGGGTTGGTGGAATAAAGATACACACGGCTGGCTCCGCCCGTGGCCAGCACGGTCGCCGGCGCCGCCAGCCGCACCACCCGCCTTTTGTGGGTATCCAGCGCATAAACGCCGTGGCAGCGCCGGGCCGGAAAGCGCTGGCCAACAACATGGCGCTGCGTGATCAGATCAACCGCAGCCATGTGCGGGATCAGCGTGATATTGGGGTGCGCCGCTGCGGCGCGGATCAGCGCCTGCGATACCGCCCAGCCGGTGGCATCATCAACATGCACGATGCGGCGATGGCTGTGGCCGCCCTCCCGCGTCAGGTGCCAGCGTTCCGATACCGTCTCGCCCGGATTGAACGGCACCCCCAGCGCCGCCAGCCGGTCGATCGCTGCCGATGCATTGCTGGCGACATATTCCACGGTGGCGCGGTGATTGAGGCCGGCGCCGGCCACCATCGTATCCTCGACATGGGCATCAACAGCATCGCCGGCATCCAAAACAGCGGCAATGCCGCCCTGCGCCCATGCTGTAGAACCCGCCGCCAGATCGGCCTTGGCCAGCACAGCCACGCGGCCATGCTGGGCAAGGTTGAGGGCAGCGGTAAGGCCGGCTGCACCCGATCCGATCACCAGCGCATCGAAATACTGGGTTTCAGGCGGCGGCATTCGATTTTTTTGCGCCACTTGTCAGCTCCAGGAACACATCTTCTAGGTCGGCTTCGCGGGTCGATACATCGATCACGCCGATGCCAGCCGCTGCCACCATCGTCAGCACGGCGCCGGCATTGGTGCGGCGCTTGTCGAAGGTGATGGCCAATTGCCGCGCTGATTTCAGTTCGATCGCCTTGCAGCCGGTCAGGCCGGGCGGCACCTGTGTCAGATCGCGGTCCACCACCAGTTCCAGCACCTTGTCCCCGGTGGTGCCGAGCAGCTTGTGGGTTTCATCATTGGCCACCACTTCGCCGTGGTTGATGATGGCGATGCGGTCACAAAGGCCTTCGGCTTCTTCGAGATAGTGGGTGGTCAGCACGATGGTGGTGCCGCCGGCGTGCAGTTCGCGCACATAATCCCACAGCAATTGCCGCAATTCGATGTCGACGCCGGCAGTGGGTTCATCCAGCACCAGCACCGGCGGCGCGTGCACCAGCGCCTTGGCCACCAGCAGTCGCCGCTTCATGCCGCCCGACAGGGTGCGCGAATAGACATGCGCCTTGTCTTCCAGCCGCACGGCCCTCAGCAATTCCATGGTGCGGCGCCTGGCCTTGGGAACGCCAAACAGCCCGGCTTGCAGCTCAAGCGTTTCAAACGGTGTGAAAAACGCATCGAACACCAGTTCCTGCGGCACGATGCCGATGCTGGCCTTGGCATTGCGCGGGTGTTCATCGATGTCAAAACCCCAGATGCGCGCGCTGCCGCCAGTTTTGTTGACCAGCCCGGCCAGGATATTGATGGTGGTGGATTTTCCAGCGCCGTTGGGGCCAAGCAGACCGAATATGCTGCCGCGCGGAATGTCCAGATCAAGACCCTTCAGCGCCTGCTTGCCGCCGGCATAGGTCTTGGTGAGGCCGCGCAGGCTGATGGCGGGTTCGGACATGCACAGGGGATAGACCGGTGCGGGGGAGGGGGCAAGGGCAGGTGGGCTGCGGCTTTTGAGGGTTGGGG
>NZ_JBBATR010000026.1:0-37343 GCF_040398645.1 Sandarakinorhabdus sp. | reverse complement strand
CCCCACACGCCGGCCATCAGCATCCCCGCGCGCATGTCGCCGACGGTGGTGCCGGCCATCTTGTTCATCACGTAACTCATGCACAGGCGGGCATCCATGTCGCACACCACCAGCGATCCGCCGTAGCCGCCCCAGAACACGCTGTTCGGATTGGGGAACGGCCGCGCCGGGCCGGGGAGGCCGTAGCCGAGGCCGTAGGTGACTGGCATGTTGAGGATCAGATCATGGCCTTCGATCTGCAGTTCCTGCGCGCGGCGGACGCCGGCTTCGGACAGGAGGCGCTTGCCACCTGACACGCCGCCGTTGGCCATCAGCGTCTGCACTGCCGCGACGCTGCGCGCGTTGCCGTGGCCGTTTGCGGCCGGGATTTCGGCGGCGCGCCAGGCGCGGGTGCGGGTTTCCAGTGGATCGATGCGCGGGTTGGTCTGCATGTTCTTGGTCAGTGCCGATGGCTCCCCGGCGCTGATCGCGGCGCCGCCCGGTGGCGGCACCAGATCGGCGACGCGGTGATCTTCGCTGGCAGCCAGGCCGATGTGGAAATCGGCGCCCAGTGGCCCGGCCAGTTCATCGGCAAACACCGTGCCCAGCGTTTTGCCGGTGATGCGCCGCACGACTTCGCCAACCAGATAGCCCTGGGTCATGGCGTGATAGCCCGGCGCGGTGCCCGGCGGCCAATAGGGGGCCTGCGCCGCCAGGCGGCTGGTGACGAGTTCCCAATCATACAGGTCTTCGGGCTGCATCGGCTCGGCAAAGCCCGACAGGCCGGCGCTGTGGCTCATCAGCATGGCCACGGTGACATCCTGTTTGCCGGCGGCGGCAAATTCCGGCCAATAATGGGCGACGCGCTCTTCGAATTTGAGCCCGCCCTGATCGGCCAGCCACAGCGCCGTGAGTGCCGTCATCGTCTTGGTGGTGGAATAGACGTTGACGATCGTGTCCTGCTCCCACGGCCGGGTTTGCGCTTCGTCGGCCCAGCCGCCCCACAGGTCGATCACCGGCTCCCCATTGATGGTCGCGGCGAAGCTGGCGCCGATATCCTGGCCGCTGGCCAGCATGGCCGCCATGGTGGTGCGCACGCCTTCGAAGCGCGGATCAACAAAGCCCCGAACTTCCACTGAATCCATGTCGCTCATATCACCATCTCCTGCGGCAGCGGCGAAGGCCCCACCAGTTGCTCATAGAGTTTCAGCGCATAACGGTCGGTCATGCCAGCCACAAAATCACCAACATGGTGGGCGCGGGCCGGTTCCTCGGCTGGGCATAGCGCCGCCCAATCGCCGGGCAGCCGGCGCGGATCGGCATGCAGCACGTCAAACAATGCGGCCACCACCATTTCGGATGGATCGCGCAGCCGGGCCACGGCCGGCGCGCGGTACATATTCTCCATCAAAAAATTCTTGAGGCTGCGCACCTGCGCGCGCATTTCGGCTGAGAATCGGATGGCGTTGGCGGCGCGGCTGGTGTCCAGCAGATCGCTGGTCATGCGGCCGATTTGCTCGCGCACCAATTCGGGGATCAAACGCCGCCGCGCGGTCACGCCGGGCCAGCGCGCTGTCACCGCGGCCCAGCAGTCGGACACAAAGGGCACCGCGGCCACCACGTCTTCGATGCTGAACAGGCCGGCACGCAGGCCATCATCGAGATCGTGATTGTCGTAGGCGATATCGTCGGCAATCGCGGCCACCTGCGCTTCCAGGCCAGGCGCCCCGGCCAGATCGAGCGGCCACAGCGCATCGGCCGCCGCCAGTGCCCAACCCGGCATGTGCACCGGGCCATTGTGCTTGGCGAGGCCGCTGAGGGTTTCCCAGGTGAGATTCAGACCGTCCCAGCCCGGATAGCGCGATTCCAGCCGGGTCACGATGCGCAGGGTCTGGCCATTGTGATCAAAGCCGCCCCACGGTGCCATCACCCGTTCCAGCGCGTCTTCACCGCTGTGGCCAAAGGGCGGGTGGCCGAGATCATGGGCCAGCGCCAGGGCTTCGGTGAGATCTTCGTCCAGATGCAGGGTGCGCGCCAGGGTGCGGGCAATCTGCGCCACCTCCAGGCTATGGGTCAGCCGCACGCGGAAATGATCGCCATCGGGGGCGACAAACACTTGAGTTTTATAGCGTAATCGCCGGAACGCGCCGGAATGGATGATGCGGTCGCGGTCGCGCGCAAACGGGCTGCGGGTTGCCGATGGCGGCTCATGGTGCAGCCGCCCGCGCGACTGCCGCCAATCCGTTGCCAAGGCGCCGGCCGCCAGCATCAACGCACGGCGCCAGCCGCTTTCAGGGCCGCCACGGCGCCATCATCATAACCGAGCTCGGCCAGGATCGCGTCGGTATCGGCCTGTTTGGTCATGCGCGGCGCATCGGCGATCGTGGCGGAATAGCGCGGTGCCGGCGCTGGCTGCATGACGCCGCCGGCTTCCACAAAGGTCTGGCGGGCGACATTGTGCGGATGGTGCGGCGCTTCGGCCATGGACAGCACCGGCGCAAAACAAATGTCGGTCATTTCCATGATCTCGCACCATTCTGCGCGGGTTTTCGTGGAAAACAAGGCGGTTAGCCGATCTTTCAGCTGCGGCCAGCGGCCAGAATCCATCTGGGCGGCGAAATCGGGATCGTCCTTCAGGCCGGTTTTTTCCAGCAGCAGCGCATAAAATTGCGGCTCCAGACTGCCGATGCTGATCCACGTGCCATCGGCGCATTCGTACGTGTCGTACATGTGCGCGCCGGTATCGAGCAGATTGACGCCGCGTTCGTCCTTCCACATGCCACTGGCGCGAAAGCCCCAGATCATCGCCATCAGCGCCGCTGCGCCATCGGTCATGGCGCAATCGATCACCTGGCCCTGCCCGGTGGTTTTGGCATGCAGCAGCGCCGAAACCATACCAAAGGCCAGCATCATGCCGCCGCCGCCAAAATCGCCAACCATGTTGATCGCCGGGGTCGGCTTTTCGCCAGCGCGGCCATAGGTGTGCAGAGCGCCGGCCAGCGCGATGTAATTGATATCGTGGCCCGCCGCCTGCGCATAAGGCCCGAATTGCCCCCAGCCGGTCATGCGGCCATAGACCAGCGCCGGATTGACGGCATGGCACTCGGCCGGCCCCAGACCCAGTCGTTCGGTCACACCGGGGCGAAAGCCTTCGAACAATGCATCGGCGCCTTTGACCAGATCGAGCACCACGGCGCGGCCAGCTGCCGATTTCAGATCGACGCCGATGATCCGCCGCCCGCGCAGCAAGGGGTCGCGGGCATCGATGCGGGCGCCCGGCCGGTCGACGCGGATAACCTCTGCGCCGTGATCGGCCAGCATCATGCCGGCAAATGGCCCCGGCCCGATTCCGGCCAGTTCGATCACCTTGATACCCTGCAGTGGCCCCGCCATCTTGTTGTCCTTTGCGATTGATTTGCCCACTCCCCTGCCACGGAGCCGCGAAACGTCAAGCTGGCTGGGCTGGCAGGGGGTAGGCTGCGCACGGGACATTTTGGGCGTTTGACAGCCCGGCGGCGCCGGCACACATGGAAAGCCGACGCAAGTGGCTGGGCCAGCCGCCACCGGCAAACAGGATGCAGTGATGGCCGACAACAGCCCCATCGAGGATTTCCGGCAG
The DNA here is from genome assembly GCF_040398645.1 of Sandarakinorhabdus sp. Lineage (GTDB taxonomy): Bacteria > Pseudomonadota > Alphaproteobacteria > Sphingomonadales > Sphingomonadaceae > Sandarakinorhabdus. Next base: position 33,745 of record NZ_JBBATR010000026.1, on the reverse strand, counting down.
GCGGTGGCCGCCAGCATGCGCGCTCTGGGCCACGCGCCGGGCATGGACATGGCCTACACCGCCGACAAGCCGGCCTGTTTTGGCGAACAGGCCCGTGTGCCGCAACCAGCCCGCGCGCTGCCGCCCGAACAAGTTGCCGAAGTGCGCGGCTGGGCGGACAGCTTTGCCCTCAAGCGCCGCCACCATGATGCCAAGCTGCACAGCAACGATCTGCCGGATGCCGGGCTGGCGCGTGACATCTGGAACGCGCTGGAACAAACCCGCTGCGAGGCGTTGGGCGCCATCGAAATGGCGGGCGTGGCCGGCAATCTTGATCGCATGACTGAAGCCCGGGTGCGCACCGATCCAATCGTGCGGGCCCGCACCGCCGAAGAAGTGCCGCTGGCCAGTGCGCTCGCACTGATCGTGCGCGAACGCCTGACCGGCGCTGCCGTACCGCGCGCCGCGCAAGCTGCCGTGGAAATGGTGCGCGCCGATATCGAAGCGCGCGCGGCCGGGCATCTTGATGATCTGGCCCAGCGGCTGGACGATCAGGCCGGCTTCGCCCGGACGCTGCGCCATGTGCTCGCCGATCTGGGCCTGGGCGCTGATCCCGACGAAGCCGCCGAAGACGCGGAGGACAGCGACGGCGAAGACGAACAGGAACAACCGGGCGAGGACAGCGACGATCAGGAACAGGACGATGGCGGCGGCCAGGACCAGTCCACCGAAACCCGCGCCGAGGATTCGGCCGATGCACCCGAAGACGCCCAAAGCCGCGAAGTCGAGATGGACAGCGACATGGTGTCCGACGCCGAAATGGGCGAGGACGGCGATGAAGGCATGATGCCGTGGCGGCCCAACCTGCCGATGTCGGATTTGCCGCCGGATTTCGAATATCGCGCCCACACCAGCAAATATGACGAGGAAATCGGCGCGGCCGATCTATGTGACCACGAAGAACTCACCAGGCTGCGCGCCTATCTCGACCAACAGCTGATCCCGCTGCAATCGGCAGTGACCAAGCTGGCCAATCGCTTGCAGCGCCGGCTGATGGCGCAGCAAAACCGCAGCTGGGACTTCGACCAGGAGGAAGGCCTGATCGATGCCGGGCGGCTGGTGCGAATCGTCACCAATCCCACCCACGCGCTGTCGTACAAGGTGGAGCGCGATACGCAATTTCGCGACACAGTGGTGACATTGCTGATCGACAACAGCGGATCGATGCGCGGCCGGCCGATTTCGATCGCTGCGATTTGCGCCGATATTCTGGCGCGTACGCTGGAACGCTGCGCTGTCAAAACCGAGATATTGGGATTTACCACCCGAGCCTGGAAAGGCGGCCAGAGCCGTGAAGCCTGGCTGGCAGCTGGCCGCCCGGCCAAGCCCGGCCGCCTGAACGATCTGCGCCACATCATCTACAAGCCAGCCGATGCGCCGTGGCGGCGGGCGCGCAAGAATCTGGGCCTGATGATGCGCGAAGGCCTGCTGAAGGAAAATATCGATGGGGAGGCGCTGCTGTGGGCGCATGCCCGCCTGCTGGCCCGCCGCGAAGACCGCCGCATCCTGATGGTGATTTCCGATGGTGCACCCGTGGACGATTCGACCCTTTCGGTGAACAGCGGCAATTATCTGGAACGGCACCTGCGCGCCGTGATTCGCCAGATCGAAACCCGCAGCCCAGTGGAATTGATCGCCATCGGCATCGGCCATGATGTAACCCGCTATTATGCGCGCGCTGTGACGATCATGGATGCCGAGGCCTTGGGCGGGGCCATCATCGATCAGCTGGCAGGGCTGTTCGAACAAGGCGGCGAGAAGCGCCGCGGCCGGTAAAACCGCCGCCAGCAGCTTCCGCTGCTGCATCATTGCCAAGCATTCATACGTATTAAACCAACAAGCCGCTGGCGCTTGTGCGTAATTGTCGCCTAAAGTGAATCGAATACGGGGCGCGGCATCATGCCGTGAAGGGGAACTGCACAATGAGCCAGCGTGGCCGCAGGCTAGGACAGGTGCCATTCCGGCAGCGCCCGGCCTATGGCCACCGCGCAGCCCGAAATTTGGCGGCGCTGGTGTTGACAGCAACAGCGATGCCGGCCGCAGCGCAAGTGGGCGTCACCGGCGCCCCGACCCGCGAGGAAATCGATCCCAGCCGCCGCCCAAGCTTCAGCCAGCCCAGCCGATTGATCGTGGACGGCGATATCGAACGCAGCCCGTGCGCGCTGGCCGATCCAGCCTATGCCGCCATCAAACTGAACCTGACCCGGGCGGATTTCAACAATATCGGCCCGGTCACGCCAGCCGAATTGGAACCGATCTGGAAGCCTCTGGTGGGCCGCGATCTGCCGATTTCGGCGCTGTGTGACATTCGCGACGCCGTGGCCACGCAGTTGCGCCGCCAGGGCTATCTGGCTGCCGTGCAGGTGCCGGCGCAGCGCATCGAAGGCGGCGTTGTCCGCTTTGAAGTCCTGTATGCGCGGTTGACGGCGATTCGGCTGCGCGGCGATGCCGGGCGCAACGAAGGCCAGGTGGCGCGTTATCTGAACAAGCTGGCCACCGGCACGCCGTTCAATCGCATCGCTGCCGAACGCTATCTGCTGCTGGCGCGCGATTTGCCGGGCATGGATGTGCGGCTGGCCCTGAAGCCGGCCGGCGGCGGCGCGGGCGACATGATCGGCGAAATCAGCGTGCGGCGGCGCGCTGTCGAAGCTGACATGGTGATCACCAATCTCGCGCCGTCGCAAACCGGGCCGTGGGGCGGGCAATTGCGGGTGCAGGCGCACGGCTTGACTGGGCTGGGCGATCACAGCTTTGTGTCTTATTACAATACCAGCGATGTGCGCGAACAGCGGGTGCTGCAAGGCGGCCATGATTTTGCCGTGGGCGGCGAAGGCTTGCGGCTTGGCGCCCGCGTCACCGAAGCCTGGACCCGGCCCGCATTGGGCGCTGCCGTGCCGCCAGTCAAAGCCGAAACATTTTTTGTCAATTTCGAAGCGTCCTATCCGCTGCGCCGCAGCCAGGCCGCCAGCATTTCCAGCAAGGCCGGGCTGGATCTGGTCAACCAGAAAGTGGCATTCAACAGCGCGCCGCTGTCGCGCGATCAGTTGCGGGTCGGCTATGTGCGGCTTGATGCCGAATGGCAGGATCTGATCGGCTCTGGCCCTGGCGGCACTACAGCCTGGCGCGTGGCGGGCAGCATCGAACTGCGCCAGGGACTGGCGATTTTTGGTGCCAGCCCGGATTGCCTTGATACGCCGCTGCGGTGCACGGCGGCGGGCGCGGTGCCGCCCAGCCTGGTCAACGGCAGCCCGACCGCGACCGTTGTGCGCTTTACCGGCCTGGCCGAAGCACGCCTGTCACAAAAGCTCAGTGTCGTGGTGCAGCCGCGCGCTCAGTACGCCAGCGGCAATCTGTTTGGCTTCGAACGCTTTGCGCTGGGCAATTATACCGTTGGGCGCGGTTATGAACCGGGCGCGCTGACCGGGGATGATGGCTTTGCGGTCAGCACCGAACTGCGCCGCGATGCGATTTTGCTAAACGAAAAATGGAAACTGGCAGCGCAGCCCTATGGCTTCATCGATGCCGGTTGGGCGTGGACCCGCAATCTTCGCACGCGCAATCCGGTCAATCTGATTTCGGCCGGCGGCGGCGCGCGGTTGCTGCTGGCAGACCGGGCGCGGCTGGATGTAGGCGGCGCAGTTGCGCTGAAGGCTGCCGGGCCGGTGAAGGCCGGTGATGTGCGCCTGCTGATCACGCTGACCAGCCGCCTGTTGCCGTGGAGGACCCGTTGATGCGTTTGTTCGACGAGCACGCCCCCCTGCACTCCTTTGCTGCGCGCAACGCGCGCACCCGGCTGGCATTGGCCGCTTCGCCGGGCGTTTTGGCCAGCATGTTGGCGCTGCAGCCGCACGCGGTACACGCCCAAGCCTTTCAGGGCACGCCCACCGTCATCCGGGGCAACATCGATCGCGGCTTCAGCGGCCCAACAGAGTTCATCACCGTCAACGCGCCGGTCAACACGATCAATTGGGTGCCCGACGATGGGGGGACTGGCCCGGCCCCGATCAATTTCCTGCCAAGCGGCCATGATGTAAGTTTTATCGGCGGGAGCGGCCTGAACGGCGCAAACTACACGGTGCTCAACCGCATCATCGCTGCCGATCCCAGCCGCGCCATCCAGTTGGCCGGCAGAGTCACCAGCGATGCCGCCGGCAGCATCTGGTTTTACGCCCCTGGCGGCCTTCTGCTTTCGTCAACCGCCAGTTTCGATGTCGGTAGCCTGTTGCTCACCGCCAATGATCCGGTTGGCGCTGCGGCCGGCCAAGCCTTCATCACCGGCCCCAATCAGGCTCGGCAATTTCGGTTGCAGGCGGCGGTCAACAGCACGGCGCAGGTCAATATCGAAAATGGTGCCGTTATCGAGGCCAACAATCAAAACAGCTATGTCATTGCCGTTGCCCCGCGATTCCGCATGGACGGCGAAATCAATGTCAATGGCTCTGCCGCGCTGGTTGCCGCGTCGGATGTCAGCTTCACGCTAAACGGCGGCCTGTTCGATATCACCGCAAACGTCTCGTCGGCGGCCACCGGACCGTCGCAGGTCACCGGGGATATTACCGGGCCGGCCGGCAACGCCGCCAACGCCGATTATCACCGCATCTATCTGATGACGGCGCCGCGCAACGATGCGATGACGCTGCTGATCACGGGTGGCGCCAATCTCGGCTTTGATATTGCCGGCGCAGCCATGATCCGTTCAAACGCGATCGTGCTGTCGGCTGGTTATGATATCCGGCAGACCCCCCAAGGCGACGGCATCAGTGTCTATGCGCCGCAGCCAACATCAGACACAGCAGCTGCCGCTGCGGTGAACGTCGATGCCACCAATTTCACATCGAATGTCACCATCCGCAGCCGGGGAACGGCGCAGGTTGTGACGCAAACCGGCCCGGTGTCCGCGGCGGCGGATTTGGCGGTCTATGGCGATAGCCAGGCCATCGTGCGCGGATTGTCTGGCCAAAGTCTGCAAGTGACCGGGCAGTTGGTGGTTGATGCATCGAACTATTTCGATGCCGGCACCGGGATGAACCGGCAGGCCGGCACAGCTGAGGTTTCGGCATCCGGTGGCGGCAGCGTGTCCGCGCAACTCATCTCGGCGGACGCCAATGGCCGTGGCGGCTCCAGCAGCGGCACTGGCCAGGCTGGCGGCAGCGGCACTGGCGGCACGGCGTTGATCGGAGCGTTTGGCGGCCAGGTTCTGGCCAGCGCCCTGGAAGTCCGGGCTTTTGGCCAGGGCGGCGAATCGGTGCTGGGCCGCGGCGGCAGCGGCTTTGGCGGCACGGCCCGCCTGCAGCTCGATGCAGATGGAGCCATCACCCTGAACCAAGGCTTTGTAAGCCTGAATGCCAGCGGCTTTGCCCCTACGGGCGGCGATGGGCTGGGGTCGGGGAATGCCGTCGGCGGCACGGCGCAGATGCTCGTTGCGGCCAATCTTGCGGTCGCGGACGGCGTGTCCGTTGTGGCCGACGCTATATATTTTTCTGAAGTGCCCACCAACAATCTGGGCGGCGGCTTTGCACAAGCCGGCGAGGCCAGCATCACCGTGCAGCCAGCGGTAAATTTCACCACCAGCGATCTGCTGATCTCCGCCGCCACCCAAGGGGAAGACGGCACCGGCCTCAATGATTTTCGCGGCGGGTCCGCCACGCTGGCGATCAATGATCTGGCGCTCGACACATTTGTCACCGTGAATCGCAGTTTCCTGATCAATGCCGGTGCCATTGGCGGACCGGGCGCTGAAGGTGCCGTTCTCAAGGGCGGCAACGCCACCGGCGGCACGGCATCACTGCTGGCAACCGGCAGCCCGAGCTTGTCCATCAGGGCGCCGGACACGCGCATCACCGCCGACGCTATGGGCGGTGCCGGCGCAATCACTGGCCAGGCCAGCGGCAACGGCGGCACCGCCGTGGGCGGCCGCGCCGAAGTCAATTTTGCCAATGCCGGCTCCTTGGCTGTGTCCAACCAATTGACGATTTCGGCCAATGCCATGGGCGGCGCCGGCGCGATCGGCGGCAACGCCACCGCGCTGGACAATGGCCCGGCGAACCCGCCCGCCGCCTACCTGCGCTATGGCCCAAGCGGCAGCGACGAAGATAGCGGCATCAACGTCGCCGGCGGCGTCACCCTGTCGGCCACGGCCGGCGGCGGTGCTGGCGTCGATGGCCCCGGCGGATCGGCGCGCGCCGGCGCGACACGCGTGCTCCTGGAATCCCTCACCCACACCGCGCTGTCCGTCACGCTGAACGGCACGGCCACCGGCGGCTCCGGCAGCATCGGCGGCGGCGCCCAAAGCGGCCGCGCGCAGGTAACCCTCAACGAAGCCCGCCTGAACGTGGCTTCGCAGTTCCTGATGGTGGCCGATGCCTTTGGCGGCGAGGGCAAGAGCGAAGGCGGCGCTGGCGGCAATGCCACGGTTGGCGAAGCGACGCTGGCCATTCAGGGCACCGAAAATGGCTTGGGGGCCGGCTTGTCGGCCAGCAGCCTGACGGTGTTTGCCCGCGCAAGCGGCGGCAGCGGCGGCGGCGGCGGCGCTGCTGGCGGCCAGGGCGGCAACGCGCTGGGATCGATCAATGGCATGGCCAGTGTCGGATTGCTTGCCTTGGGCGGCTTTGCCGAATTGGTTGGCGGATCGACCAGCATTGACACCTCGGCCATCGGCGGCGCCGGCGGCAACAGCAGCACCGGCAGCGGCGGCGCGGGCGGCAATGCCGTGGGCGGCGTCAGCAATGTTGGCGTGGCCAGCGGGCCTATCACGCCTGTGATCAACCGGTCACGGGCCAATCTGGGCAACGTCAGCCTGGACGGCAATGCCACCGGCGGCGAGGGCGGCGCCGGTGGCATTGGCGGGCGCGGCGGCGATGCAACTGGCGGCAGCCAGTATGTTTTGGCGCAAGGCGCGCTGGTGCAGGCCGGCAATGTGCTTGTGCAAGCCGATGCGGTTGGCGGCAGTGGCGGCGGCGGCGGCGCAACTGATGCCGGCGGCGGCAACGCGCTGGGCGGCAAGGGCGGTTTGCTCGCCTCGCCGCACGCGGCCGGCGGCAACCCGTTCGAGGTGGTGTTCGGCGGCGATCTGTCGGTGTCCGCTAACGGCGTTGGGGGTGACAGCGGCTCTGCGCCCGGCTCCGGGCGAGGCGGCACCGCTGAGATACGGCTGGAGCAAAGCGCCACCCCAGTTGGCTTTGTCGGCAGCGCGATCATCCTCTTCGCCTCGCTGAGTACTGACGGCCGCGGCGGCGCATCGCGGTTGGCCGGCACGCCGTCGGCCACCGGCTTTGGCGGAACCGTGCTGGTTTCGACCGGCAACGGCGATTTGGAGATCGCCGAAGGCATTATTGCGAATGCCAACGGCCAGGCTGGCAGCAAACTGGCCGCAAGCGTGCTGGCCGGCGAAGCCCGCGGCGGCCTTATCGAAATAGTGACCAATGGCGGCAGCGCCATGATTGGCGGCGTGTCGGCCGATGTTAACGGCTTTTTCGGCGGTTCGGCGGCTGGTTCGGTGGGCGGCACGATCCGGCTGGCCGTGCAGGCTGGCGGCGGCACGCTTGATCTGACGGGCGGCCCCACAAGCCTGATTGCCACTGGTTCCACGCAGAACACCACCCCAAACGGCGCGCAATCGTTGGGCAACGCCAGTGGCGGGGCCGTTGAGATATTGACGGCAGCCAACGGCAGCTTGCTGTTGTCCCTCGATTCGCGTCAGATCAACCTGGACGCCATTGTGGACGGCGGCCCGAACGGCAACGGTAGCAACGGCAACGCCATCGGCGGCCGCTTGCTGATCGACAACGCTGGCACAACCAGCATCACCGCGCCCGCACCATTGGCGTTTTCGATTTCCGCACAGGGCGGAAATGGCGGCGACAGCCTGGCGGGCGGCAATGCCACCGGCGGCACGATCGCGATCATCAATCGCAGCGGCACACTGGATGTGGGCGATGATGGCAATGCCATCCAGATCAACACGCGCGCGTTTGCCGGCGCGTCGGCCACCATGCCAGGCCAGGCCACCGGCGGCACGATCACGGTTACCAGCAGCGGCGGTGTCCTCAATTTCAACAATGCCACCACAATCGGCAACGATGCATTCGGCGGCCTTAGCAACAGCCAGGGCCAACCAGGGAATGCAACCGGCGGCACCATCAACCTGAATTACTCGGGCGACGCCCAACTGCTGTTTGGCGGCGACGTCGATCTGGCACACAGCGTGAACGGCCACATTGCCCGCGGCGGCGACACCAACATCACGGGCGCAAACAACGGCATAATGGATGTGACCGGCTCACTCAGGCTGCTCAACGATGTGAACCTCAACACCGATTTCGATGGCGCACGGGCCACTGGTGGCCGCGTCTCGATCTTTACCAATGCCAATACCATCAGCTCCAACACGACAACGATTCGCGGCAACATCGACATCAACGTCGGCGTGAACATATTGGGCAACGGCATTGGCGGCATCGCCACCGGCGGCCGATTGACATGGAATGCTGGCGGCGCGACCACGATCAGCGGCCGGGTGGACGTGGCTGCCTCCGCTAGCTTCCCGGATGGCACCGGCGGATCTGCAGTGGGCGGAACAATAAACATCGGGGCGACCAGTGGCACGCTGGCAATGAACGGCGGCCTGTTCCTTACCGCAAACGCCAGCAACAGCGGCGTGGCCTTTGGGGCGCAGCCAACATCCGGCGGGCGCATTACACTGCTTTCAGCGCCGAGCGCGCAGTTCAATGTGACCGGCGCAGTTTCGCTGGAAGCCAACGCCAACGGCAGCGACGCCTTCGATGGCGCGGGCGGCGCGGCGACAGGCGGCGAAATTCGCATCAGCAACAGCGGCGCCATGCGGCTGGACATTGCCGGCAACAATATCACCGTGCGCGCCACCGCCACGGGCGGCACCGGCAGCAACAGCGCCGGCGGCACCGCCGCTGGCGGCATGATCATCATCGACAGCACGGCGACCGGCAGCTTTGCACTGCTGAACACCGGCACGCTCGCCCTCGATGCGCCCGGCGTTGGCGGCGAAGGACTGAGCATCCTCGGCACCGGCGGCAGCGCTGTCGGCGGGACAGTCCGGGTCGACAATGCCGGCAATTTCACGCTGCCCGGCGGGCTGAACATCCTGGTCAACGCCACCAGCGGCGACGGCATTGCGACTGGCAACGCCGCCGGCGGCACCGCCCTGCTTTCGACACGCGGCGGCACCACCACCATCAACGGCAATGCTGTGCTTGACGGCAATTCGGTGGTGTTGAACCGCGCCGTCAGGGGCAACGGCACCGGCGGCACATTGACCGTGGATGTCGCGGCCGGCACCCTGGATGTGGCTGGCAATGCGGGTCTCACAGCTCAGGGCAGCGGCACGACCGGGCGCGGCGGCACACTGGCCCTCACTGCCAATGGCCAGGTGCTAGTGGGCGGCAATCTGAACATGACCGCCGACGTCTTGACCGGAACAACAGTCGTAGCAACCCAATCGCAGGCCGGTGAGATCGATGTGGCTGTGGGCGGCGGCGGCGTGCTTGACATCGCGGACAGCTTCACGGCCAATCTTGGATTGCTGGTCAGCCAACCGGTATTCAACATGGTAGCGCGCGCCGGCAATTTCGATCTGGTTTCGGCTGGCACCACGTCGATCGGCGGCGCCGGCCTGACCGTCAACGGCAGCGCGGAATATACCGGCGCTGACGGGCAAGATGGAAGCGCGTTCGGCGGGGCATTGATGGTGAATGTCACCGGCGGCAGCTTCACATCCGCCGGGCTGGCGATGGACGCTGCAGCAGACGGCGGCAACAACAGCGCCGGCAATGGCGGCAATGCCGTGGCCGGATCGGCCCGCCTGCTGATTGCCGCCGGAGCCACGGCGGCAATCAACGGACAATTCCGCCTTGATGCCATTGCCAACGGCGGCAATGGCATCCGTGGCGGCGCTGCCACCGGCGGCACTGTTCAGCTTTCGGTTGACGGCACGGGCACCATAAGGACCGGCTCAGCGCCCCTGCTGCTGAGCGCCGATGCCACTGGCGGCAATGGCAGCAATATATCCGGCGGCGCTGGCACCGGCGGCACAGTTGCCGTGTCTGCAGCAGGCCTGCTGCAGTTGGTCAATCGTGCCGCCCTGTCTGCAACCAGCAGCGGCGGCCGCGGAGGTACAGCAAGTGCACCCGGACAGGCGGGCGCAGACGGCGGCGCGGCCACGGGCGGGACGGTTACAATTCGCACCCTGCCGGGCGGTGATCTGAATTTCACCGATCTGGCCGTAAATGTCTCAGCTGAGGCCGGCAGTGGCGGCAACGGCGCCGATGGCCTTGCTGCCCCCCCGCCGGCAGAACTGTTGCCAGGCCAACGCAACGGCAGTTCGGGTGGCAATGGCGGCAACGGCGGCGCTGGTGGTGACGGCGGCAGTGCGCAAGCTGGGTCCATCATCATCGGCACGGACGCTGCCAACAGTGGCGGATCGCTAACGATCACCAGTTGGTCGCTGGTCAACGCTGCCGAGTCTGGGCCCGGCGGCAACGGTGGTCTTGGCGGGGCTGGGGCCAATGGTGGTGCTGGTCGCAATGGTGACACGGTTTTCCTCAACGGCGGCGATGGCGGTGCCGGCGGCAATGGCGGACTTGGCGGCAACGCCGGCGCTGGCGGCAATGCGACAGGCGGCCTTCTGCTGATTGGCGCGCCCCGTAACGATCAAAATGGCGCTTGGACGCTGGATGTGCCACTGATCACGGCCAATCTCGGCGTGGTGGTCGGCATCAGCGGAGCGCTCGGCTTTGGTGGCGCGCCGGGCGCTGGCGGCGCCGGCGGTGCATCCGGGTTCAACCCTGGGCCGCCGGCGGTCGATGGGCAGTCAGGCCAGTCCGGTGCTAGCGGGTTCTTTGGTGCTGATGGCGAGCTTGCACTGTCTGGTTTTGCCGCCGGTGCCACTGTCCAATTGCTGTTGTTCAACGCCAATATCGCCGGGCCTGGTGAGATCAACCTTTCGGCCGATGTGACCGGCGTGAATGCCTCAATTGGCGGCACGGGCGGCAATGCCGAAGCTGGCACTGTAGAGTTGGTGATTTCTGGCGGCACTTACAATTTAAACGCACTCATTTTGAGCGCCGTTGGCACCGGCGGCTCTTCGGTAGAAGGTTCTGCCGGCGCTGGCCGCGGCGGCAGCGTGACCTTCCGCGTGCTCAATGGTGCCGATGTGACGTTGCGTGGGCAGCAGAGCGCGCTGCTGTTGAATGCCGGCGGACGTGGCGGCGATGGCATTGATGACGGCGTGGGCGGCGACGGCATCGGCGGCAATATATTCATGCAAGTGGATGGCAATCTTACGCTGCCAGCCGGACTGAACCTCCTGGTCAGCGCCGCAGCCGGCGCCGGCTTCGTGACTGGCAGTGCCACCGGCGGCACGGCCCTGCTGTCGATCCTCGGCGGCACCACCACCGTCAATGGCAGCGCTGTGCTGGACGGCAATGCTATTGTGCCAAACCGCCCCTTCATGGGCAACGGTACCGGCGGCACGTTGACCGTGGATGTGGCGGACGGCACGCTGAATGTGGCCAGTAATCTGAATTTCACAGCGCTGGGCAGCGGCACCATCGGGCGCGGCGGCACGCTGGCCCTGAACGCCGACGGCCGGGTGCTGGTGGGCGGCAATCTCGGCATGGCCGCCAATGTCGAAACCAATACAACGGACGCATTCGCCCAGTCGCAGGCTGGCGTTATTGATGTGAATGTCGGCAGTGCCGGCGTGCTCGGCATTGCGGGCAGCTTCACGGCCAATCTATTGTCGCTGGTGAACCAACCGGTGTTCAACATGACGGCGCGTGGCGGCAATTTCGATCTGGTTTCGGCTGGCACCACATCCATCGGCGGCACCGGCCTGTTCGTGAACGGCGGCGTTCAATATATCGGGGCTGGCGGGCAAGGCGGCAGCGGGGCTGGCGGGGCATTGATGGTCAATGTGACCGGCGGCAGCTTCGCATCGGCCGGAATAGCGATGGGCGCTTCCACAGAGGGCGGCGGCAACACTTCCGGGCCCGGTGGCAATGCCGTGGGCGGTTCGGCGCGCGTGCTTGTTGCAGCCGGGGCCTCAGCCGCAATCAACGGCCAATTCCGGCTGGATGCCATTGCGCGCGGCGGCAACGGTGCCACCGGCGGCGCTGCCACCGGCGGCACTGTGCAGCTTTCGGTTGCCGGCACAGCCACCATTAATCCCGGTGCGGCGCAATCGCTGTTGAGCACAAATGCCACCGGCGGCAATGGCAGTACGCTAGGCGGCGGCGCTGGCACGGGCGGCACAGTGCTCCTGGAAAGCCTCGGGCCAAGCGGATCACTCACCATAACGGGTTCTGGCGCCGCTTCGCTGCTGCTGACCGCCAACGGCACGGGCGGCAGCGGCTTTGGCATCAATGTCGGCGGCACCGGCACCGGCGGCACCACCCGCGTGGTCAATGAAAATCGCCTGGTGTTGCCCGGCTCGCTGGATTTGCAGTCCAGCGGCGTTGGCGGCGGTGGGTCACGGCGCGGCAATGGCATCGGCGGCAGTGCGCGCCTGCTGGTAAGCGGCACGGGCGACACGCTGGCCTTGTCATCCCTGAATTTGGCTGCGGTTGGAGCGGGTGAAAATGGCACGGGCGGCCTTGCCGAAATCCGGTTCACGCCTGACGGCAATGGCAATGGTGGCGGCATCGCAGTGGCATCGGGCGTTCTGCTGAACGCCGGCGGCCAGTTTAACAGTGGCGCCCCAAGTGGTAGCGGCAGTTCCATTGGCGGCAACGCGCGCATCAGCAACACGCGCGGCTTGCTCACGGTTGGCAGCACGCTGACACTGAACGCCAGCGCTACCGATCAATCAAACGGCACCAACAGCAGCGCCGCCGCCGGCAATGCCGAGCTGTTGATTGCATCCGGCCAGATCACGGTGACCGGCCAGGCCGTGCTTGATGTGACGGCCCGCGCCAGCCAGTCCTTCAATGCAGACGGCGGCAACGCAGCCGGCGGCGTGGCCCGCCTGAACGTCAACGCCAACAACGAAACCTTGCCCGGCAGCTTCACCAGCGCCGGCCTGACCGTGGACGCCACTGCCACAGCCGGCAGCACGACAACCGAAGGCCTGCCGGCGGGCACGGCGTTTGCGGGCGGCCGGGCAACGGGCGCGCAGGTGACGATTACGGGCAGTGCTGCCACCGCCGCCATGAACACCGGAGACATAAGCATCGCGGCCAACACGGCAGGCGGCGCAGGCTCACGCGGGCTCGGGCTCGGCGGCAATGGCGGCGCGGCAACGGGCGGCAGTATTCTTATCGGCATGATCAGCGGCCCGGGCGCAGGCCAAGGCCAGTTCACAGGCGGCATCCTGGTTTCGGCCAATGCCGTCGCCGGCCAAGGCGGCGACGGTGACGGCGCGGGCGGCGTCGGCGGCGTTGGCGGCGGAGCTGGAACCGGCCGGATCGAGCTACTGAACGATGGCGGCCTGTTCACGACTGAAGCGGTGCTGAATGCCAGTGCAACCGGCGGCGGCGGCGGCAATGGGGCAGCTGGCTTATCAAATGGCGGCGCCGGCAATGCCGGCATCATCCTGGTGCGCAGCCGGCCCAATGCCAGCACCGGCGCGGCCGGCAGCCTGACATTGGCCAGCCTGACCGCAAACGCCGGCGCCACAGGCGGCCTGGGCGGCAGCAGCAGCAGTGCACGGGGCGGCACAGTGCAGATACAAGCGGTGCGCCAGACTGCCCGCCCGGGCGATACCGATACCGGGACCATCACGATCACCAATACTACAACGCTGGATGCCAGCGCATTGGGCGGCAGCGGCGGCGGCAGCGCATCGAGCGGCGGCATTGCCTTGCAGGCCGAAGCCGGCCGCCTGATTTTTGGCGGCGCCGTGTCCGGCACGGCCCAGCTGTTTGGCGGCGACAGCGGCTTTACTGGCGGACAAGCCAACGGCAGCAGCCTGAGCATTATCGCCAGCGCCGCCGGACTGATCCAAATTGATTCCGGTGGCACTTTCTCGGTCAGCGCCAATGGCGGCGGCGGTCTGGTAGCGGGCGGCGCCGGCTTTGGCGGCAGCATCAATATCAATGCCACTTCGGGCGGCGACATATTGTCCACCGCTGGCCAGTTTGCATTGTTCAATCCCGGCACCGGCGGCGGCAGCAGCACTGGCTTTGGCGGCGATGGCCGCGGCGGCACCGCCAACATAACAACATCGGGCGCAGGCAGCAGTATCGCCTTGACTGGGGCCCGGGTCAGCGCCACCGGCAGGGGCGGCAGCACCACCGCCGGCACTGGCGGCGAAGGCCGCGGCGGCACTTTATTTGTCGGCGTGTCCAACTCCGCTGTGCTCACGGCCGGGCAATCCTTGTCGCTGGAAGCTGATGGCATCGGCGGCGGTGGTTTCCGCGGTGGCCGCGGCTTTGGCGGCCTTGCCACCATCAGCGCCACTACACTGGGGCGCTTGCTGGGCGGAGCCGATCTGGCCGTGTTGCGCGCCGATGGGCGCGGCGGCGCGGCCAGTGGCGAAACCGGCGGTGACGGCGAAGCCGGCACAGCGTCCATCCTGGCCGACACGGCCGCCGAAATTGTCCTCGGCACCATTGGATCGGTATCCGCGGCTGGCTTTGGCGGCAGTTCGAGCGCGGATGGCGGGACCGGTCGGGGTGGCACAACCCGGATCGAAGCCCGCGGCGGCAGCCGCATCACGGCGGGCAGCGTGGGCAACATCGATGCCAGCGGCACTGGCGGCGAAGGCTTTGGCACGCGCGAAGGCGGCTTTGGCCGCGGCGGGGACAACACGCTTTCGGCGCAATCTGGCGGTCAGATCGCTTTCACTTCAACCGACGTAACGCGCGGCATACAATTGTCGGCAGGCGGCGTTGGCGGCGACAGCTTCCTTGGGCAAGGCGGCGACACCATCGCCGGCCGGATTTTTGTAAGGGCCGAAGGCGGCGGCGCACAAATCCGGCTGGATGCCAGCAATGCGATCGGCAACCGGAACGCCTTGGGCATCATCCTGAACACGCAAGGTTTCGGCGGCCAGGGCGATCTGGCGGTTACGCCGGGGGCTTCCAACGCAGCCGGCGGCGATGCATTTGGCGGCCCCATCTCAATCAGCGCCAGCGGCAACGCTGCCATCAGCCTTGTCGGCCCCGCCGCGATCACCAGCAACGCGCAGGGCGGGCGCGGCACCGGCGGCGGCGATGCCGGCGCTGGCGAAGTGTTCATCGAATTGAGAAATGCAGTCGACACCACCCGTTTCAGCGCCGGTGATCTGACCATAACGGCCATATCGCAGGGCGGGATCGCATCGGGCACCGGTTCCGGCGGCGATGCTTCAGGCCGGGGCACCGGCAGCAATGTCAATGGCAGCACCGGCGGCGTGTTTCTGGGCGGAAGCGGCAACCAGGGCAACTTCACTGCCGGTATCGTGCAGATCGATGCGTCAGCCAATGGCGGCAGAGGTGGCAGCAACGGGCTGAATGGCACCGGCGGCGGCGGCGGCGACAGTGCCGATGTCGTGATCGGCCTTGGCAGCGGCAACAGTGCTGGCACCACGCCCGGCATCCTGAGCCTGGGCCGGACGTTGCTCGATGCTGGCGGCAACGGCGGCAACGGCGGCAGCGGCCTTACCGGCGGAACAGCCGGCGCCGGCGGCAATGGCAGCGGCGGTGACGTGCGTGTGCAAGCCTTTGGCAGCAGTGTTTCGCTGGGCATTTCTGACAACAGCCAGGTTACGCTTGTTACCGCCGGCGGCGGCGGCACGGGCGGTATTTTCCTGGGCACTGGCAGCACCGGCGGAACGGGCCGCGGCGGCAATGTGCTGGTTGAAGCCAAGCCCGGCAGCGGCGGGGCGGCTGGGTCAATTGGCCTTGGGCTGCTGTTGGCCGATTCCCGGGGTGTTGGCGGCGCAGCCGACGGCAACGACGGCGGCACGGGCGGCTTTGGCGGCGGCGGCCGGATTGATCTGCTGGCCAGCGGTGGCACCATCACCGCCAGCGCGGTTCGCGATTTTTTCACCTTTGGCGAAGGCGGCTTCGGCAGCCAGGCTGGCGGCAACGGCACCGGTGGCATCATCAATCTGGCGGCGACAGCGGCTGGCACTTTGCAAATGGGCGGCTTTACGGCTCATGCCAGCGGGACCGGCGGCCGCAGCGCCGTCGCAGGCGGCGATGGCCGCGGCGGCAGCGTTGGCGTGCGCGCCGATGGCGGCACCATCACCGTGACCGCAACCGCAGCGCCCACGGGCACTGGCATCGGGCTGTATGCGAGAGGCGAAGGCGGTGATGGCGCGTTTACCGGCCCCGGCGGCATCGGCCCCGGCGGCGACGGCGTAGGCGGCATCATCGATGTGCAAGCGACCCCCAACGGCGTTCTGACGTTGAACGGCTTTGCCGGCACAGATCGGTCGATCGACATCTCGGCGTCCGGCACGGGCAGCAGCGGCACTGTCGGCGGCAGCGGAACCGGCGGCGTGGTGCGCGTGTTCACCGATGGCGCTGCCAGCCTTATCCTGACCGGCGATGCCGGCATCGCGGCCAATGGCAGTGGCGGTTTTGGCGAGGATGGCCTTGGTGGCGGCGGCTTTGCCGGGCGCGTGGCCGTGTCGCTGGAAAATGCCGTCATCGGCAGCAGCATCACTACCGGCAATCTGACGTTGTCGGCCAATTCGGTTGGCGGCGATGCCGATGATTTTGCAGGCGGCAATGCCGATGGCACCATAAATCTGGCTGGCACCGGGCTGTTTTTGGGCTCCACCAGCAATCGCGGCAGCCTGACGACGGGCGAGGTCAATCTGTTTGCCAATGCCACCGGCGGCACCAGTGGCCGCATCAACAGTCTGGATGGTGCCGACGGCGGCAACGCCCGCGCTGGCGATGTGTTTGTCGGCACTCAGGCGCTGGCACCCGGCGGCAGCGGCGGCAGCTTCACGCTGGGCCGGCTCAGCATCGAAGCGATGGCCAGTGGCGGCAACGGCAGCGACGGCGATCTGGCCGATGGCAGCGGCGGCAACAGCGGCAACGGCATCGGCGGCAGTATCGACATCGTGGCGGCCGGCGCTACCCTGCGCATCGGGCCGGTGGGCACCATTGTTACGGCGATCAGCGCCAACGCCGGTGGGACCGGCGGCAATGGCGGCAATGGCCTCAGCATTGGCGGCGGCGGCGATGGCACGGGCGGCCTTGTGTATATTGCGGCCACGGCCAACCCGGCGGCCGCAAATCGGCCGGGCGCGTTGGAAACCGGCAATCTGCTGGTGGTAACCAACGGCGCCGGCGGCAGTGGTAACACGGCCGGCACCGGCTTTGGCAATTCGGCACAATTGTTTGCCGTGGGCGGCACCATTGCGGTCACTGGTACGGCCGGTTTCTCGGCCACGGGTATCGGCGGCCTCGGTGTGTCAAGCATTGGCGGCATTGGCATTGGCGGTAGCATGGCCTTGACCGGGGCCATCACCGCATCAGGCCAGATCGCGCTGGATGCCAGCAGTATTGGCGGCAGTGGAGATCGCGGCGGCGGTGCGGGCACCGGCGGCTTCATCACTGCGTCGGGCCAGATGAATCTCGCCGGCGGGCTGCTGGCCATCGCGGACGCGGTTGGCGGCAACGCCCTGATCGATGGCAATGGCGGCAGCGCAGACGCCGGCCGCATCTTTGTGGATGCCAGCGGCACCGATACGCTGGCGATCGGGCAGCTTACCGATCTGCGCGCAAACGCAAACGGCGGGCGCGGCGAAAGCGGCGGCTTTGCCCAATCGGGCCGGGTGGAATTGTCTGCCCGCGCCGCCACCGCAACGCTTGAGCTTGGCCGCTTGACAATCGGCACGCAGGCAATCGGCGGCACGGCCGGCCATCTGCCAGTCGTCGGCCTTGCAAGAGGCGGCGCGGCGAGCGGCGCAGCGGTGGCAATCACCTCCAACGGCTCGGTGCGGATCGCGGATGATGTCACCATCAACGCAGCACGATTTGGCGGCACATTTGCTGGATCTGGCACAGGTGACGGCGGGCTTGCCACGGGCGGCCTGTTCAACTTCGAAGCGTCGGGCAGCGGCGCTGTGCTGGATATCGGCGGCACATTTGCACTTAACGGCGCCAGCATCGGCGGCAGCGTCGATTCCGTGGCCGTCGGCAACGGCGGCGCGGCAATCGGCACCAATGTGCGCATGATCAACGGCGGGCAGACGCGGCTGCAACTGGGCGGCGGCGGCGCGAATATCGTGCTGCTCACCACCGGCGGCAACGGCAGCAACAGTAACGGCGGCACAGCGACCGGCGGCACGCTTCGCGCTGCGGTGGACGGCACGCTCGATATTGGCGGTTCCGGCCTCACGATTGGCGTTGACGCAACTGGCGGCCTTGGTGCTACTGGCGGCATTGCGACCGGCGGAGAGGTCATTCTCGGTGTCGGCGGCATTGGCGGCAGCCTGACTGTGGCAGGCAATACCAGCATATCCGCGACCAGCTTTGGCGGTAGCGGCGGCGGCGGCAACGCCACAGGTGGGCTGGTGGCGATCAGCACTCAGGGCGGCTCCGTCCCCGGCAGCCTCAGACTGTCGGCAGCCGGGCAAGTGGCGATCACCGCCGACGCACGCGGCGGCCGCGGCTCTGACGGTGTCGATGGCAGCAATGGCGGCACTGCACTGGGCGGCAATATCGCTTTGGGCTCAGACCGCAATGGCGGCACGGTCGCCATCGGCACACTGACTGCGACGGCCACCGGTTTTGGCGGCACAGGCGGCAACAGCGTGGTGGCAGGTGCCGGCGGCAATGCCAACGGCGGTGTCATCTTCGTTCGCATGGGCCTGCTTGGCGCGGGCAGCAACGATCTCAGCACAGTGCCAGGCGTTTTCACCTTGGCTGGCGCAACACTGACAGCCAATGGCAACGGCGGCACCGCCGGTGCCGGCACGCCAGCGTTGCATGGAAATGGGCGCGGCGGCACCCTCGATCTGTCCCTGATCGGTGCAAATGGCACAATCGCAGGCGATCTCACGCTGGTTGCAACGGGCAACGCCGGCGGCTTTGGTACGCCCGGTCTGCCGGCGACTGGTTTTGGCGGTGTTGCCAATCTGAGCGCCTCAGCCACCACCGGCGGCCTGTCCAGCCGGCTCACCGTGGGCGGCAACACGCAACTTCAAGCTGCCGGCAACGGCTCTGGCGCGGTGGGCAGCAATGGTGAACCCGGTGTCGTGCGGGTGGTTGCGCTGGGCGGCAGCGAGATCGCGATGGGGCCGCTGAGCGCCAGCGCCACCGGTTCGGTGGCTCCGCCTGCCGGTGCAATCCGCAGCGGCCTCGTCGCCGATGCAGGTTCCACCATCAGCATCGCTGGCAACGGCCAGTTTACCTCTCGCGGCAATGTGGCGGTTAACGACGGCGGCACCATCACCTCCAGCGGCACATTGCGGATCAGCGCGGCCGGAACGCTGACGAGCGGGTTTGCCGGGCCGACCCCGGGGCCGCGCGGCGTCGTAGCGGCGCAAACGTTGATCCTGAACAGCCAGGCCGGCATCGATCTGGTGACCCAAACCACTGGCAGCCGGGATGTTCAGATCCTTGGCAGCCCGGCGGCTGTGACCTTGCGGGACATCAGCGCGGTGCGCGATGTGACCATCGCCGGCGGTACCGTTGTGCTCGGCAACCTTCGCGCTGGCGGCACTGCCATCGTGCAGGCGGCCACCGCCCTGACCAGCGGCAACATCAGCGCTGGCGGCCAGATCCGGCTGTTTTCAGATGGCGGCATCACGGCGGGATCGATCGATCTGGGCATCGTCAATCCCCTTCCAACCGGCCCGTTCGAACTTTATATCCGCGCCCTGAACGATATCAGCGTGGCAGACATCCGCAGTGTCAGCCAGATTGGCGTGCTGGCAGGCGGCAGCATCAGCATCGGCAACGGCGGCCCGTCCGGCAATATCGCCAGCGGCGGTGCACTGGTGATGCTAGCCGGCAACAACATTACGGCAAATACATTGACCGCGCCGACCACAGGGGCGTTGTTCATCGGCGCGTTTCCGCAGCGCAGCCTGATCAGTTTTCCCGGCGGCATCGCCGATTACACCGCCTTGCTGGCCGCAAGCGCCGTCGCGGCACCTGGCAATGTGCTGCTGGGCAGCGTGACCGCCGGCACTGCCAAAATCGCAGCCGGCGACGTGCTGCGCGTAACCGGCAACCATGGAACCTCTGGCTCTGCGCAGCTTGCCGGCCGCGATACGCGCCTTGCCACCGTGGTGTCTGGCGGCGATCTTGATGTGGCCACTGGGGATCTTGCAATCACCAGCGCGCGCGCCGCCGGCGCAATGCGGCTCATTGCCGGAAACACTGTCACCGCCGGCGCGTTGTCCGGCGGCAACCGGATCGCTGTATCGGCAGGCGATGGTGTCACGCTGGGCAATCTGGATGCCGGCATTGTCGCGCCAGTGTTCGGCGCGGTGGGTGATGTGCTGGTGCAAGCCGGCAGCGTTGCGCTGATCGGCAATGTGCGCGCGGCCAGCAATCTGGCGTTGATCGCCCAGGGCAATCTGACCAGCGGCAGCATCAGCAGCGCTGGCACCACCGCGCTGCTGTCCAGCGGCAGCGTCTCCACAGGGGCCATCACGATTGGCAGCAGTGGCAGCCTGCGCATCGGGTTGGCCAACACGGCCAGCCAGCGCGATCCGCTCGCGCCGGATTATGCGGCCTTGCTGGCTGGCGCGGCACAACCGGTCGGCGGCGGCATCACCGTATCCGGGGCATTGACCGTGCCGGGCCGGGCCGAGTTGAGCGCTGCCGGCGCCATCGGCGTAACCGGGGTGATCAACGCCGGGCTGCTCACCGTCAACAGCGGCGGCATGGTGCAATTCGATCAAGCGGTGACCAGCAGCGACGATGTGCTGATCACGTCCGCCGCAGATGCCAATCTGGGCGAAATCACAGCGGCTGGCGAAGTCAGGGTTGCGGCCGGCAACACGGTGCGCACTGGCAACGTCCAGGTGGGCGACCGTATCAGCCTTGAATCCACAAATGGCGCTGTCACAGCCGGAGCCTTGTCCGCAGCGCAAGCGTCACCGCAGGCAGGTGCACGCGGCGACGTTTATGTCCGCGGCCAGACCGTCGCTGTTGGCGCTGTTGCTGCCGCAAGCGATATCGGACTGCTCTCGAGCGGCACACTGAGCAGTGCTGCCTTGCGCAGCGGCCGCGATCTGGTGCTATTATCTGGCGGCACCATCACCACTGCCGCCATCACCACGCCAGCAACTGGACGGGTGCGGTTTGGCAACATCGGCCAGGCCAGCGTGATCAGTTTCAATGCCGGCGTTCCAAACTATAGCGCGTTGTTTACAGCGCCGCTCGGGCAAGTAGCCGGCGATATCGATGTGCGCGGCGCGCTCACCACCGGCCTACTGGAAGCCAGCACCAGCGGCCGATTCCTGGATCAGAGCGCCATCGTGGTCAGCAATGGGGCTCGTATCAGCGCGCAAGGGATTGGTCTGACCGATGTCACCAGCGGCGGCTTCATCGAAATCCTGTCCACCACCGATCTCCTGCTGGGCAATCTCACGTCTGCGACCGGCCTAACCCTTTCCACACAGGGCAACATCACCACCGGCAATCTGGCAGTCGGCGGAACCCTTTCGCTTAGCGCCCTGCAGTCCGTCGGCGGCGGCGGCGCGCTGGTCACAGGCAATATACGCTCCAGCGATGACATCCGCCTGAATGCGGTCACCACGATCACGACCGGCAGCCTTTCGGCAGCCGATTCGGTGTTTGTCACCGCAGGCGGCACCATAGTCACCGGCAATATTGATGCCGGCACCGTTGCGCCGGCCCAACGTGCCAGCGGCGTGGTGTTCATTACGTCACCGGGCACCATCACCACCGGCAATATCAATATTTCGGGCAGCGCCACCTTGTCAGGCGTGCTGGGCGTGACCAGTGGCAACATCAGCGCACCGCAAGGCATCGTGCTGCTAGATACCGGCGGCATCAACGCCGGCGCATTGACCACATCGGCCAACGGCTTTGTCTATATATCCAGCCACGAATTGCTGCCGTTGATCAGCTTTGATCAGGCCGGTAATCTGCAGTTTGCAACACTGCTGGCGCGAACACCCACACGGCTTATCGGCGATATCCGCATTAGCGGGGCCGCCAGCACCGGCCGTTTCCTGGCTGCGGCCACCGGCGGCTTTGATGCCCGCGCCATCACGGCGCCAACCAGCGTATCGATCGATATAGGCGGCACGGTGAATTTGGCCGCCAGTGTCACATCGAGCCGTGTGGCCATCACCTCCAGCGATATCGTCATTGCCCCCGGCAGCATCATCGGCGGCGGCGGGGCTGCCGAGATCAGCCTGGCGGCCAATGGCCAAACCGCCGTGACCAGCGCCGCGATCGGCGGCGGCGATGTGGCTGGCAACTACAGCCTGTCCAATGCCGAATTTGGCACGCTGCGTGCTGCCAGCATCAACGTGCGTTTGCCCAATGGCACCATGACCATCGGCCAGCTCAATCTCCCCGCCACTGTGCCCGGTGCGATCACGCGGCAACAGGAGGGCCAGGGCCAAAGTGGCCCGGTTCAGGTGCAAGGTCCCGATCTGCCCACCAGCATCAGCCTGTCGAGCGGCGGCCTGATCCGCGTGAACGGCGCAGTGACAATGGCGCAGGCCACAGCGGCAAACAGCCTGACACTCACCGCCGGCAGCCGCCTTGAAGTCGAAACAACCGCCGGCCGCATCCAATTGGGCAACAACGCCGAATTGCCCGCCGGCACACTGAACCTGAACGGCGCGAGTGTGCGCGTTGCCAGCAATGGCCTGCTTGCCCAAATTGCCGCCGGCACGCTGGCGGGAAAGCCACGAATTGATGCCCTTAACGCCATATCAGCCGATCCGGCGCTGGCCGGCCAGATCATCGCCGGCGCCATCCGCATCAATGCGGCGCAGGATGTGCTGATCCAGAACAGCGGCAGTGCAGCCACCCGAGCCGGCTTCACGGCTGGTAGCGGCGGCCTGACAGTGACCGCCACCGGCACACAGGCTGGCGCGCTGGATATGGTGATCAATGGCCGAGTGCTCCGTGACGCCGGCTTTGTCATCAATGATGACACACGCGCCGCTGTGATTGTGCAGCCAAGCCTCGACATTTTGACCGACACTGCGCAGGTCAATGGCTGTCCACAGCTCACAGGATGCGCGCCGCCACCAGCGGCTCAACGACGGGTTGATGTCATCGTGAACAATGTGGCCGCGTTGACGCCAACGCAGGAGCAACAGCGCGAAGACGCCAAAAAAGCTGTTGAAAAACTGCCCATCATCCTGCTGCAACGGCTGATCGATTTCAGCCCCATGTTTGCCGATCCTGACACCAGCGACCCGGCCGCCAGCGGCGGCAACCCTTCGCTATGGCTGGATCCGCTGCCTGGCGGCGTGCGCCGCCCGGGAGGATTGAAATGAACCGCTATCTGCCACACCGCCGCCTACTACACCGGCGCCGCACACTTCGTCTGGCCGGGCTGCTGGTGGCAGCTGCCATCGCCCAGCCAATGGCAGCGCCAGCCGCAGCCGCGAACGCCGAATTTGCGCTGGCCGAAAGCTTCCGGATCGGCACAGCGGGCGTGTTGTGCACGGCCCAAAGCCAGGCGAATGATCCTGCCATGAAGGGCATGTTCGATCGCGGCTATCGCATCGTCTGCCGTGATGCCGCCGCGCCGATCGGCAATCTTTATGCACTGCGCCAAGGCGCACTGCCCTTGCCTGCCGGCTGCGACGGCCGAAAGACCGTGCCCGCCGATCTGTCGGCACTGCCGGGTGCCACGATCAACCGCTGCACCATCGATGGCCTGGCGCGCCTGCGCTATCAGGTGCAGCGCGGCCGCACGCTGTTCGTCGCCGATGGCCTGGCTGGCTATGGTTCCGCCCTGGCCATGGGCTTGCAGTCAATGCTGGCCAATGCCCCGGTTGCCGGCACCGTCGAAGTGGCTGCCACCGAAGCTGGCGATCCAGCCGCGTTTGCGCGCATCCAGGCCGGCAGCCTGGAACCAGCCCAGGCGCTGGCCGAAGCCTATGTGCGCAACAATGCCGCCAGCTTTGCCGAATCCGCGGAATTTTTCGATCTGCTGGTGGAACGAAACCGCCAAGGCACGCCGGGTTTCACGCGCAGCTCCGAATACCTTACCAATCAGGGCCTGCAACAGTCCAATCTAAGCAGTTTTGCCGATGCCGAACGCTTGTTTGCGCGTGCCGCGCAAGCCCTTGATGGCAGTGATCCGGTGGCCAGCCGCCTGCTGCGCAACGCCATGGCCCAGCACCAGCTCAATCGCCAGCAGAACCAGCGCGCACTGGCGGCGCTGGCACAGCCGGTTGCCGGCAATATCGGCACCACCGATGCTGGCCGGCTGAGCGCAGGCTATATCGACACGCCGCTGTCGCAGCGGTTGAACATCGAAGACAGCGCGATTCGGGCATTGGGTGGCGGATCTGTCGGCCTGACCCGCGAGGAACGGATCCGCATCCTTGATGCGCAAGCCCTGTATCTGAACGGCGCTGCGCAGTCCGGGCTCGGCAATCTCGCTGCGGCCGAAGCGGCACTTGCGCAGGCCGAAATCGATCTCAGCCGAGTGCGCGGCGGCCGGGTCTTGTCGGTTTTGTGGCTGCGCGCGGCGGCAGCCACCGAACGCGGGCGGGTAGCCGAACAATTGGGCCGCGGCCCCGATGCCATCGCCGCGCTGGCCGGTGCCGTGGCTTTGACAGCTGCGCAGTACCCGCAATCGGCGGCGCTGCTGTCGGCGCAGGCCCGGCAGGCGGCGTTGCTGCAACGCCAGGGCCGGGCCGCCGAAGCCGCAGCGCAATTTCGCGCCATCGTGAAATCGGCGCCGGAAACCCCGGGTGCCGGGCCGTTGTTGCGGCCATTGCTCGTGCCATGGTTTGGCAGCCTTGCCGCTAGCGGCGATGCCAACGCGGCCAATGATTTGTTCGATGCCAGCCAGATCCTGCTGCGCCCCGGCGTGGCGCAAACTCAGGCTGTGCTGGCGCGCGAATTGTCCGGAGGCAGCGATGCTGCGTCAACGCTGTTCCGCCAATCCATCACCTTGTCACGCGATCTGGTGCGCACCCAAGCCGACATCAGCCGGCTGGCGGAATTGGAAACGCCCAGCCCATTGGAGATCGAGCAAGCGGCCGTGCTGCAATCCCGGCTGGCACAATTGGGCCGCGACCAGACAGCGGTGCTGGCCGGGCTGGCCGAATATCCACGCTATCGCAGTATCAGCAACAACACAGTCACCCTGGCGAGCCTGCAAGCGGCGCTGATTGAAAACGAAGCCTATTTCAAGCTGATCCTGCTTGGCGACGAAGCCTATGCGCTGGTGCTGGGCCGGCAATCGGCGTCGGTTCACCGTGTTGATGCCACCGCTGCGGAACTGGGCGTGATGGTGAAGGCCATCCGCGACACCGTGGTGATTTTTGAAAATGGCCGCCCGACAACCTACCCGTTTGATGCCGCCACCGCCCGCCGGCTGTACAGCCTGCTGGCCGGGCCAGCGGATGGCCCCGCCGCGCGTTTGCTGGCTGCCAGCCGCCATTTGATCGTGGAACCGGACGGCGCGCTGCTTCAATTGCCGTTCAACCTGCTGATCATGGCCGATGACAATCTGGCTGCCTATCAGGCACGCCAGGCCGACGAAAATGCCGATGCCTTTGATTCGCGCGGCCTCGCGTGGCTGGGCCGTGACCGGATGGTGTCCACGGCCACATCGCCGCGCGCCTTCATCGATGTGCGCCGCATTGCCAGCAGCCGCGCCAAAAATGCCTATCTGGGATTGGGCGAAAACAGCATTCCGGCAGCGGCTTTGCCAGCGGTGCTGCCGGCGGCCATTGCCGCGGCGGCCACGACCGGCCGTTCAGGCAACGTGCGCGGCGCGGCGCCGCTGGCAGCAATTCTGCCAGCGGCTGCTGCCAGTGCCATTCCCGCCGGCGCGCTGACAACCGGGCCCGGCGTGAGCGCGTTGCCGCGAGCAGGCGATTGCGATTGGCCACTCATCGAATGGTCACGCCCGATTGCTGCCGCCGAATTGCGGCTGGCGGCCGATCTGCTGCGCAGCGGTGGTTCTACCGTGGTCACCGGCGCGGATTTCAGTGATACGGCGATGATGGCACGGCGCGATTTGCGTGATTACCGCGTGATCCATTTTGCCACCCACGGGCTCGTGACCGCGCCGCGCCCGGAATGCCCGGCGCGTCCAGCGCTTCTGACCAGCTTTGCCGAGGCCGGCAGTGACGGCTTGCTCAGCTTTCGCGACATATTCGATCTCAATCTGGATGCCGATACGATCATCTTGTCGGCCTGCGATACCGCCGGCGCTGCCACGGCTTCTGCCACACGCGAAGCAGGCATCACCACAGGCGGCAATTTCGCGCTGGACGGCTTGGTGCGCGCCTTTGTGGGTGCTGGTGCCCGCGCCGTAATCGCCAGCCACTGGCCGGTGCCAGACAGTTTTGATGCCACGCGCACGCTCATCACCGGATTGTTTGCCAACGCCGGCCAGATTGCCGTGGGTGAGGCGTTGCGCCAATCACAAAGCCGGATGATGGATGTGCTGGAAACCTCGCACCCCTATTATTGGTCGGGTTTTGCCATCATTGGCGATGCAGCCAAACCATTGATCGGCAAGCCCGTCGCTCCAATGTCCGGCCGCTGAAGCAGGTCATGGCAGTCAGCATGGCCAATCGCTTTGCCAACCTGCGGCTCGCGGTCAATCTGGCTGGGCCGTTTCGGCTGGCGGTCACGCTGCTGGTTCTGGTGGCAGCCCTGGTCATGGCACGGTACAGCTGGGAACTGCCCTTTGCGCTTTCGGCCGAACGCGGCCTTTATGATGTGCGCGTCGATCTGACCGCGGCGCGGGTGGATCAGGATGACCGAGTGGTGCTGGTGGTGTTCACCGAAGAAACCCTGGCCGCCACCGGCAAGCGGTCGCCGCTCGATCGGACCATGCTGGCGCGGGCGCTCACCAATCTTGATGCACTCGGCCCGCGTGCCATCGGCGTCGACATTCTGATCGACCAGCCGCAGCCCGAAGACCCGGTGCTGAAGGCCGCGTTGCTGGCCATGAAAACGCCCACCTATTTCGGGTTTTCCAGCAACGCCGAAAACGGTGAATTCGTGATGCTTTGGCAAGAGGCGCATATGCGCGAGTTTTTCGGGGCCGTGGCATCCGCGCCGGTGCGCACCGCCAATATCCGGCTGGATGTCGATAGCGATAACGCGTGGCGGCAATGGCCAAATCCCACCAATCGCGTGCCCGGCCTGCTGGTCAACCGGATCACCGGCGTGAAGGACTATGTCCAGTATCAAGGCGCTGCGATGTTTCGCAAGCCGCTGCTGGCTGACCGTCCAGTGTTTGCGTCGCTGCCCGTGGATCTGTTTGGTGATCCCGCCGCGGCATCTGCGATGAAAGACGCCATCGCCGGCAAGATCGTGCTGATTGGCGCCGATCTGCCTGAGGCAGACCGGTTCATTACGCCCTTCACGAGGTTGTCAGGCGCGACCACGCCGGGTGTGGAGCTGCACGCCGTGCTGATCGCGCAGGCACTGGACGGCAGCAAGCTCAAGCCCCTGCCTGCTGGCGTGCTGTGGGGGCTGGCGTTGCTGGCCGTGCTGCTGGGCGCACTTACCGGCGGCTTTGATCTCGGGGTGCGCGTGCTCGGGCCGATTGTGCTGGCGGAAATCGGCTTGCTGGGTTGGCTGCCTTACGGCCTGCAGCAAGGCGACTTCGATACGTTCGGCATGCCGTGCGCCGGCCTGGGCGTGGGCTGGCTGCTGGCGATCATGGCCGCATCGACCACCGCCCGCATCGTTGGCGCCGAACAGCGCAAATTCGCCCAGGGTGCCCTAGGAAAATATCTGCCCCGCGATGTGGCCGAACAGATTTTGCGCGACCCCGAAAAACTGGCCCTGAAGGGCGAACGCCGGCCGATCTTCGCCTTGTTCAGCGATATCGAAGGCTTCACATCGATGTGCCAGAGCCAGCCGCCGGAAGTGGTCGCTGCCACGCTCAACGAATATCTTGATACGATGAGTGAGGTGGTGCTCAAACATGGCGGCACCATCGACAAATTCGTTGCTGATGCCGTGGTGGCGTTTTGGGGCGCACCCCTTGCCCGGCCGGGCGATGCTGGCCGCGCGCTGGCCTGCGCTGTGGAAATGTCTCAGGCCGGTGAGCGCTTCTGCTTTGCTGAAGGTGAGCGCCCGGCGATGGGCCGCACCCGTGTCGGGCTGCATTGGGGCGATGTGGTTGTGGGCAATTTCGGCGGTGAAGGCCGCATCCAGTACACGGCGCTTGGCGATTCGATGAATGTCGCGGCACGATTGGAAGGCGCCAACAAGAAACTGAAAACCGCCGCCCTGATCAGCATTGAAGCGGCCGAACAAATGGGGCTTGAACATTTCCGGCCAATGGGGCGCGTGCGCGTGCGCGGCCGCGACAAGCCCATCGCCGTGTTCGAACCGCTCGGCGCCGGCAAGGCAGCGGGCGATCCTGAATGGAACAGGCTTTATTCGGCCTTTGAAGCCGGCGACGGCGATGCGCTGAGAGCGCTGACGGCGCGCGCCGCTGCTGCACCGGAAGACAAAGCACTCACGTATCTGGTACAACGCATGGCCCAGGTGGGCCCGGGAGGTATTTATGATCTCGATTAAGCCGAAAACCAAAATTACAACCCTGTTGGTTGCTTTGCTCGCGTCCGGCGCAGCCATGGCGGGTCCGCTGGTGGTGCGCGCAGCCGGCCCGTCTGCAGGGACGTTCAAGCCGGGCCAACGCCTGCCCGACGCACCCTTGATTCTGAAGGTCGGGGATTCCATTGTTGTGCTCGATACCAAAGGCACGCGCAGCTTTTCAGGCCCCGGCACCTTCAGCCTGACATCGGCAAGCGCCGTCGCGCAGGAAGTGGCGTTCAGCGATCTTCTGGTGCAAAAACCGGCCCGCCGTGCCCGCATCGGGGCGGTGCGCGCCGGCGGCCAGGATCAAGGCCCGCCAACACCGCCCGGCGTGTGGGCACTGGATACCCGCACTAGCGATACAGTGTGCGCACTTGATCCGGCCAATGTCGCACTATGGCGTGCCGATACCACCGCTGCCCAAACCCTTATGATCAACCGCGACGACGGCGCCGCTGCCAGCGCCGTGTTTGGCCCCGGCCAGGCCGTGACCAGCCTGCCAGCCGCCGTTGCCGGCAAGCCGGGCACGTTGAGGATCACCGGCGGCAACGCTACTGTCACGCTGACCATGAAGCAACTGCCCGCACCAAGTGATGTGGAAGCGCTGGGCGCAGCACTGGCTGAAGCCGGCTGCCAAAGCCAATTGCTGCGCTTGGCTGCCAACACGTTACAAAACTAAGGACTGGGGCAAAAGGCAAGCAGGCGCTGGCGGCCCGGATTAGCGGGCAGCCATCGCCTGCCGCGCCAAGCCTCACCGCAGCGTGAAACGCACCTTGCGGCCGCGAAAATCCAGGCTGACCCGGCGGAAACTCGCGAGCAGATCCGATCCCAGAAAGATCGCTGGCTCATCGGCCAGCCCAAACAGTCTAAACGGCGGCGCATCAGCGAACGCGACCACGACATTGTTCAGATACAGCCCGCCAATGCGAACATTGCTCAGTACGATGGCTTCGGCCTTCAGCGCCTGCCCGGTAACCGACATCAATTCGATATCCTGCATGGCAGCGGGCCGGCGGCTGCCAAACAAGCGTCGGCGCAAGGCCATATTGCCCAGCGTGACCTCGCTGCCCGTATCGATCACCGCCGAAACCTTGCGATTGTCCACGGCCGCTTCGGTAATGATCAACTGGCCCTTGCGGCGGCGCGCGGTCACCACGATTTCGCCGCTGCTCGCATAATAGGCCTGCCGCGAATCTTGCACGGTGATGGTGCGTTTTACAAAATCCAGCATCAGGCGCTGATCGGCCAGCGCATCAATGCCGATCAGGCCATCAGCGCCCAGGTCAACCTCAGCCAGCGTCGGCGCGGTGATCGGGCCAATCTGCGAACGGCCCAGCGTCAGCATCGCCACTTCCGCGGTGGGCACATCACGCGCACCCGCCATGCCTTGCACCCGCACTGGCGACCCAGCAGGCAGGCCAAGCCGGGCCGCCAGCGCATCGCTGATCACCGAACGATCGGCACCTGAATCCACCAGAAACCGATGCGGCCCGCTGTCATTGACCTTCACCTCGATAAACAAGCGCTTGCGCAGCTGCTGCGCCGCCAGGGCATCGCCAGCGATTTCCAGGCTGTTGTCGATCGTGGCTGGCGCAATGAACGGCTGCGTTGCCGGCACCAGAACCGCGGGCGGTGCAACCACGGCAGCCGCAGTGACTGCCAACCACAGACATGTGATGATCATCATGCGCACATCTGCCGATTGCCGATGCAACGCAAGAGGGCGGCCTTCTTCGCGCTGCATCTCACCATTGGCCTGCCGCGGCCGCAATCGCCAATGGCAAACGGCCAAGACCTGCAACGGCGATTGTGCCTGATCTGGCACCGTGGCGCAGTGGTTCAGATGATGCCGCGCGCCTGCAAATCTGCCAGTGCCGCAGCATTGAGCCCGAGTTTTTCGCCATAAACAGCTGCATTGTCCTGTCCGACGCGGTCAGGCGCGCTGCGGCGGACGCTGCCAGGTGAAGCAGACAGGCGCGGAAACACATTTTGCATCGTCACGCAGCCAAGGCGCGGGTGCGGCAGGTCGATGATCGCTTCGCGCGCCGCAAAATGCGGATCATCCAGCATGTCTTGCGGGCGGAACAAACGCCCGGCCGGCACGCCGGCAGCGATCATGCTGGCTTCGAGCTGTGCGATGGTCAGTGTCCGGGTCCATGCGCCGATCTGCGCATCCAGTTCGGCCTGATGCGCGCCGCGCGCGCTGTGCGTTGCATAGCGGGCATCGCTCGCCAATTCCGGCTGGCCCATGGCGGCACACAGGCGCGCAAACACCGTGTCCTGGTTGGCGCCGATCAGAAATTCGCCATCTTGGCACGGATAGACATTGGACGGCGCAATGCCGGGCAGAATCGCGCCTGATCGTTCGCGCACAAATCCTGATGCGGCATAATCGGGCACCATGCTTTCCATCACCTGCAGCACCGCTTCATACAGGGCGGAATCGACCACCTGGCCCTGCCCGGTGCGCTGCCGATGGTTAAGTGCCGCCAGCGCGCCAAGCGCACCATAGGTGGCCGCCAGCGTGTCCCCAATCGATACGCCCATCCGCGCCGGCGGTCGATCCGCATCGCCAACAATGGCGCGCCAGCCGCCCATGGCTTCGCCTATGCCGCCAAAGCCGGCTCGCCCGGCATATGGCCCGGTCTGGCCATAGCCCGACACGCGCACGATAATCAGCCCGGGATTGATCGTATGCAACGCATCCGGGGCCATGCCCCATTTTTCCAGCGTGCCCGGCCGAAAATTCTCGATCAAAATGTCGGCCTTGGCCAGCAGTCCGCGCGCCAGCGCCTGGCCTTCGGCGGTGCGCAAATTGCACGATACGCAGCGTTTGTTGCGGGCAATAACCTGCCACCACATCGGCTGCGCACCGCTGCCCCAGCCGCGCATCGGGTCGCCGTGGCCGGGCGCTTCCAGCTTGATGACATCGGCACCCATGTCGCCCAGCAATTGGCCGCAGAACGGGCCGGCGATCAGTTGGCCCATTTCAACCACGTTGATCCTCGCCAGCGGGCCGGTGTTTTCGGCTGCCGGCGATGGTTCGTCGGTGCGCTGCATCATAATGCCGGCGGCGCGCCGGGCAGCGGGCGCGGTGCAAAATCGCCAGCCTTGCCCGCCCGGCTGGGCAGCGGCCGGCCCATGACCCCGGCAAACCACACATTGGCTGCCAGTGCAGAGTGCAGATCATAGCCCGTGGCCACACCGGATTTTTCGAACATATACAGCAACTCCTCGGTGCCGACATTGCCGGCCGCGCCGGGTGCAAACGGGCAACCGCCCAGGCCGCCCAGCGCCGAATCAAACGTCCGGCAGCCGGCCTGATAGCCAGCCCAGGCATTGGCCGGCGCCAGCCCGCGGGTATCATGAAAATGCAGGCGTATGGGAATCGGCGCAATGGTAGCGATCACCCTAGCCGTCAGTGCGGCCACCTGCGCCGGCACGGCCACCCCAATCGTATCAGCCAGCGCAATTTCGCGGGCACCAGCCGCTGCCATGCGCGCCGCCAGCTCCACGACACGATCCTCCGGCACGGCGCCTTCATAGGGGCAGCCAAAGGCCGCGCTGATCGTCACTTGCGCATAAAGCCCAGCGGCGGCCGCCTTTTTCAACATGGCGCTGTTGGCCGCGATGCCATCCTCAATGCGCTGGCCTTGGTTGATGATGCCAAAACTGTCGGTAGCCACCAACACACAGCCGGCTTCGTCTAGCGGGCGCGCTGCCGCCAGAGTTGCGATAGCGCGATCAACACCGCGCTCGTTGAGGCACAGGCCGATAAAGCGCACACCGAACGCGGCGGGCAGGCCGGCAATCACTGCCTCGGCATCAGCCATTTGCGGAACCCGGCGTGGATTGACGAAGCTGGCCACTTCGATGCGGCGCGCGCCCATGCCGATCAGATGATCGATCAACTGCAGCTTGTTGCCGGTTTCGACAAAGCCGGATTCGTTCTGCAGGCCGTCCCGAGGGGCGACCTCGACAATCGAAACAGCGGCGGCGGCAGGATCAGACACCCGTTATCCAAGCACAAGCGGCCGACAGAGGCAAATCACGTAGCGCCGGGCCGTTCAGGAAAAATTGAAACTTACTGACAAGCGATCCGCGCGCGCTGCGCTGGGCATCACTTCGTGGCGAAGCCAGCTTTCCCACAGCAGCACCTGGCCGGGCACCGGATCGACATAGACAAAATTCGCCGTGTCCGGCGGCGCATCGCTGCGGCGCGGCGGCGCGTGCATCAGCATCGGCAAGCGCGGATCTTCAAACCGGATTGCACCAGCGCCCGCCGGCACTTCCAGATACAGCGTGCCGGAAATGATGCTATGCGGGTGAATATGGCCGCTGTGGCTGCCGCCAGATTTCAGGATATTGACCCACAGGCTGTCAAGACGCGGCGACCGTCCTGCCAAATCGAGATGCGCAGCTGCGACAAATTCGACCGACCGGCGCACCAACCAGCGCGCCAAGGCGCCAAATGCTGGATCGCGCTTGGGCAAATCATCAAGCGAGGCGTAGCTGGTATAGCCGCGGTAACGATGCTGCTTGCACCAGCGCCGACCGGCCAGATCAACGTTCGAAAGGTCGCGCACGCTGGTAACAAGCTCGGCCAACAGCGTTTCATCGACCAGTTTGCCGTCCCACAGCGGCGTCGGAAACATGTTTCGGATCGTCATGGCTGCAGTTCTTGGCGCGCACAGGCCGTCAACGCAAGCACCAGGCTCACCATCAGGGCTTACCACCATTAAGACTGAATTCAGGTCCATTTTGCTAAGTAGACTAATCTGGTCGTCGTTTTCTGTCCCAGAAGCTGCGAGCCACCCCGGGCTTGTCAGCATGCCGGGAGAGCATATCGTGCGGACACATGATCAGGCTGAAAACAGCATTGCTCCGATGATGAAGCGGTTGGCCGTAAAAGCAGCCGTGATCATCGCCATAGCAATTTCCGGCACGGCGCCGGCAATGGCAAACAAGACCGTGGTGATGACCGCCACGAACGTGAACGCTGCGCTGGCCGCGCTCGCCCCCGGCGACACGCTGCA
>NZ_JBBATR010000025.1:33084-39089 GCF_040398645.1 Sandarakinorhabdus sp. | reverse complement strand
TCATCTTGTCCCCTGCTTTTGACGCAGGCTTTTTTGCTTTCACGCAACAATTTCAATGCTGTATCCCGCCCGATTCGTCCAAACGGTCAAAACTGGACAGCGGTTGCCGCAATGCTGGCGCTCTTTCTCACCGACGGATTCACCTTGGCGGCCGGCATGCGGCGCCCGCGCTGTGGCGTTTTGTTGGCGCCCGCGCTATGCCGCGCCGCATCATGGTCCCCCCAATCACGCTTGCCCTTCCCAAGGGCCGTATCCTCAAAGAGGCGCTGCCGCTGCTGGCGCGCATCGGCATCGTGCCGGAAGCCGATTTCACCGATGAAAACAGCCGAAAATTGACCTTCGCCACCAGCCGCCCCGATGTGCAGGTGATCCGGGTGCGCAGTTTTGATGTCGCGACCTTTGTGGCCTTTGGCGCGGCGCAACTGGGCATTGCCGGCAATGATGTGCTGATGGAGTTTGATTTTTCCGAGATTTACGCGCCGGTTGATCTGGATATCGGCCATTGCCGGCTTTCGGTGGCGCAGCCCGCCGATCTCGATCCCGATCTGTCCCGCCTGAGCCATGTGCGGGTGGCGACCAAATATCCCGGGCTGACCCGCCGGCATTTTGCCGCCCGCGGCATCCAGGCCGAAGTGATCAAGCTGAACGGTGCGATGGAATTGGCGCCGCTGGTCGGCCTGGCGACGCGGATTGTCGATCTTGTGTCCACCGGCAAGACCCTGGCCGAAAACGGCCTGAAAGAAGTGGAAGTGATCGCGCCGGTCACCAGCCGCCTGATCGCCAACCGCGCCGCCTTCAAGACCGATGCCCGTATCGTGCCAATCATCGATGCCATGCGCAGCCTCACCGAGATGAACGATGCCGCAGCGGCTTGAGGCCGGCGCGCCCGGCTTTGCGGCCGCATTCGCCGCGCTGGTCGATGCCAAGCGGGACGACGCCGCCGATGTGTCCAGCGTGGTGGCCGGCATCATCGCCGATGTGCGCACCCGCGGCGACGCGGCGGTGGCGGAGCTGACCGCGAAATTTGACCGCGTCGATCTGGATGCGGCCGGCTGGGAATTTGCACCCGCCGATCTGGATGCGGCGCTGGCCGGGCTGACACCAGAATTGCGCAGCGCGCTCGATCTGGCCGCCACCCGCATCCGCGATTTTCATGAGCGCCAGAAGCCGGTGGGCAATGACGCTATCGACGCCGCCGGCGTGCGGACAGGGGTGCGCTGGACGCCGGTGGATGCCGCCGGCCTCTATGTGCCGGGCGGGCGCGCCGCCTATCCGTCATCGGTGCTGATGAACGCCATTCCCGCCGTGGTGGCCGGGGTGCGCGATCTGGTGATGGTGACGCCGACTCCGGATGGCGTGATCAACCCGCTGGTGCTGGCTGCGGCCCGTGTGGCGGGCGTGTCCCGCGTGTTTCGCATCGGCGGCGCGCAGGCGGTGGCGGCGCTGGCGTACGGCACCGCGCACATCCCGCGCGTCGATGTCATCACCGGGCCGGGCAACGCCTATGTGGCTGAAGCGAAACGGCAATCATACGGCGTTGTCGGCATCGATATGGTGGCCGGGCCATCGGAAGTGGTGATCGTGTCGGACGGCAAATCCAATCCGGAATGGATCGCCGCCGATCTGCTGGCCCAGGCCGAACATGATCCGGTGGCGCAATCCATATTGATCACCACCAGCGCGGCCGAAGCCGATGCGGTGGAACAGGCGGCGGCGCGGCAACTCGAAACCCTGCCCACCGCAGCGGTCGCCGGCGCATCCTGGGGGAAATATGGCGCGATCATCGTAATAGATGCATTGACCGATGCGCTGCCGCTTCTGGATGCGCTGGCACCGGAGCATGCGGAATTGATGATCGATAATCCCGATTGGCTGTTTGCCCGGATGCGCCACGCCGGATCGGTGTTCCTGGGCCGCCACACGCCCGAAGCCGCCGGGGATTATCTCGCCGGGCCGAACCATGTGCTGCCCACCGGGCGGCGGGCGCGCTTTGCCAGCGGGCTGTCGGTGGCGGATTTCATGAAACGCACCACGTTTCTGGATTGCGGCCCGCGCGGGCTGGCAGCGATCGGCCCGGCCGGCGCCGCCATCGCCGATGTCGAAGGCCTCGCCGCCCACGCCCTTTCAATTCGGCTGCGGCTGGAGCCTTCGAAATGAACGCGAAAACCATGCGGCGCCTCCGCCAGCTCCACCTCTATGTCGGGGTGTTCTTTGCTCCCGCCATCTTGTTCTTCGCGATTTCAGGCGGCCTGCAGGCCTTCCGGCTGCAACAGGCCAGCGGCTGGGATGGGGCACCGCCGCCGCAATGGATAGCGGTGATGGGTAGCGTTCATATCGATCAACGCCTGCCGGCGGCCGAACCCGAAAAAAAGCCAGGCGTCGAAGCCCCAAAGCCGCCTGTTGACCCTGCCAAAGTGGCCGAACGCAAGGCGAAGGCGCAAAAGGCGCTGCCGATGAAAATATTCACCGCTGCGCTCGGCGCGGCGCTGGGGCTGGCCACGCTGCTGGGCGCGGCAATCGCGATCAGCATGAAATCAACACGCCGGGTTTCGTTGGTGATGCTGGCGGCGGGTGCCGTGGTGCCGGCGATCCTGCTGCTGGCCTGACCGCGGCGGCTTACACGCCGTACACCGCCCGCTCAAAGGCGTGCACCACATCCAGCGCCGGCTGCTCACCGAACGGCAGGTGCTGCATCATGATCACGGCGGCGATGTCGTTGGTGGGATCGATCCAGAAATAGCTGTTGGCGATGCCGTCCCACGCCAGGCTGCCGGCGGCGCGGCCATCCGGGCCGGCCTGCGAATTGATCAGAAAGCCGAGGCCCCAGCCGCAATCCATGGCGGGGAACAGATCGATATTGCCGGTCATGCCCGGCAGGTTGGTCACCAGCCGGCCAGCGGGCATCGTCACCTGATTGCGGGACATGTCGGCGATGGTTTCGGGCCTGAGGATGCGGGCGCCGTTCAGGCTGCCGCGGTTCAGGATCATCCGGCAGAACGCCATGTAATCGCTGGCCGTGCCGATCAGGCCGCCGCCGCCGCTTTGAAATTCGGCGCCTTCGCCGCCGCCAAAGTGGACCGGGAACGGCACCAGCGCATCGGGTGTGCGCACCGTCAGCGGCGTCAGGCGCGCCTTGATCGCTTCATCAAAGCGAAAGCCGGTGTCGGTCATGCGCAGCGGGCCAGTGATGTGGCGGGCCAGCCAATCACCGAGTTTCATGCCGGACAGTTTTTCGACCACCTGCCCCACCCAATCGGTGGAAATGCCGTAAATCCACTGGCTGCCGGGATCGGCGAGCAGCGGCAGGTTCAGACTGGTCAGGCTGCCGGCCTTGGCCGGATTGTGCGCCCGCCACTGGGTCAATTCGGCGGACATGAATTCATAGCCAAAGCCCGAGGTGTGGGTGAGCAATTGGCGCAAGCTGATCGGGCCAGTGGCCGGCCGCGTCACCGGCTTGCCTTCGTCGTCAAAGCCTTCCAGCACTTGCGGATCGGCCAGTGCCGGCAGCAGCGTGCCCAGATCGTCATCCAGTCCGATGCGGCCCTGTTCCACCAACTGCATCACGGCGACGCTGGCGATGGCCTTGGTCATCGATGCGATCTGGAACAGATCATCCTGCGCCAGCGGTGGGCCGCCCGGGCCTTTGGTGCCCACGGCAATCTGCGCCAGCGTGGCTTCGCTGTTGCCCACCACGGCCACCGCGCCGGGGATGCCGCCAGCGGCCAGCGTGGTTTCCAGTGCAGTCCTGATCCGGTCAAGCATGTCGGCGTCTCCCCAATGCACAGTCGTTAGCCGCTCGCGGTGTCGCCTGAAACCTCTCGGCTCCGGCAGGGCGCGATCAATGCCGGAAGTGGCGCATCCCGGTGAAGACCATCGCCAGCCCGCGTTCATCGGCAGCGGCGATCACATCCCTGTCACGGATCGAACCGCCCGGCTGGATGATGGCGGTTGCGCCGGCTTCGGCAGCGGCGATCAGGCCATCGGCGAAGGGGAAAAAGGCATCGGATGCCACGCAGCTGCCGATGGTGCGCGGCTGCGGCCAGCCGGCAGCTTCGGCGGCATCAATGGCCTTGCGTGCGGCGATGCGGGTGGAATCGAGCCGGCTCATCTGGCCAGCGCCAATCCCTGCCGTGGCGCCGCCCTGCGCATAGACGATGGCGTTGGATTTGACGTGCCGGGCCACCGTCCAGGCGAACAGCAGATCGGCCCATTCGGCTTCGGTCGGCGCGCGCTTGGTCACCACCTGGCAGGCTGCGCGCAGCACGGCGCCATTGTCGCGGCTCTGCACCAGCATGCCGCCCGAAATCGGGCGCAGCATCAGGCCGGGCCGGCGCGGATCGGGCAGATCGGCGAGCAGCAGGCGCAGGTTCTTCTTGGCAGCAAAGACGGCGCGCGCATCATCGTCGGCGCCCGGCGCGATCACGACTTCGGTGAAAATCCGGCTGATGGCCTCAGCCGTCGGGCCATCGAGCGGCTGGTTGACGGCGATGATGCCGCCAAAGGCCGACACCGGATCGCAGGCGAACGCTGCTTCATAGGCGTCAACCAGGCTGCTGCCGGTGGCAACGCCGCACGGATTGGCGTGCTTGATGATCGCG
This sequence comes from Sandarakinorhabdus sp., assembly GCF_040398645.1. Taxonomy (GTDB): domain Bacteria; phylum Pseudomonadota; class Alphaproteobacteria; order Sphingomonadales; family Sphingomonadaceae; genus Sandarakinorhabdus. The sequence continues at coordinate 34,491 of NZ_JBBATR010000025.1, read as the reverse complement.
CAGGCTGGGCCGCTGCCACGCCATTCGGCAATCAAATCGAGCGCGCCATCGGCGTCGTTCAAGTTGTTGTAGCTCAATTCCTTGCCCTGCAACTGGCGGGCTGCGGCGATGCCGTGGCTACCGCCTTGCGGCAGATACAAGGCCGCCTGCTGGTGCGGATTTTCGCCATAGCGCAGCATGTCCTGCCGGGTCAGCGCGATGGGCAGCACCGCCGGGAACATCTCGCCTTGATCGGCAAAGGCAAACCAGCTGGCGACCGCGGCATCATAGGCTGCGGTGTGCGCAAAAGCGGCGGCGGCCAGCGTGCGGCGCATCGCCAGCGGGGTCGCACCGGCATTGGCGGCCAGTGCCGCGATGAAAGCCGGATACTGGTCCGGGCTGGTCAGGATGGCGACATGGTCATGGTTCTTCGCCGATGATCGCACCATGGCCGGGCCGCCGATATCGATGTTCTCGATGATGTCGGCGCGCGGTGCGCCTTTGGCGACGGTGGCGGCAAAAGGATAAAGATTGATTACGGCCAGATCGATTGGCGCAATGCCGTGCGCCTGCATGGCCGCAACATGATCTTCATCATCGCGCAGCGCCAGCAGGCCGCCATGCACCCGCGGATGCAGGGTCTTGACGCGGCCGTCCATCATTTCCGGGCTGCCGGTCAGTTCGGCGACATCCATGACATCGTGGCCGAGCGCGCGCAGCGCCGCTGAGGTGCCGCCGGTGGACACCAGCGCCACGCCGTGCGCCACGAGAGCAGCTGCCAGCGGCTCCAGGCCGGATTTATCGGAAACAGACAAGAGTGCGCGGCGAATGGGAACAAGATCAGTCATGGCGGCAGCGCCTAGCGGCTTGGGCCGGGCTTGTCAGCTTGAAACACGCTTACTTGCCCGCGCGCTTCAAGCTCCAGTGCAGATCGGCGGCCAGTTTTTCGGTGCTGCCCGATACGATCAGCTGCTGGGTGCGGTGCAATGTGCCGGCGCTGTCCACCCAAATCGATGCTTCGATGCTCAATTGGGCGGTGCCATCGTCCCGGCGCGCCTTGAATGCCCAGATGCGCCCGGCCGGGGTTTTCAGAAGCGCGCCCATGCCATCGGCGGTTGGTGTGGCCGATACGCCTGGCCCGAGATGAAAGCGCAGATCAAAGCTCCGTTCCCGCTGCCGGCGCAGCAGCCGCGCCGGGGCCGCTTCGATCACATCCTCGCCGGCAAGCTCGGTGCCGTCGCTGGTCAGCAGCAGCCGCCGCCGCACCAGCAGGCCGTAACGCCGGGCATAGCCATCGTGGCTGGCATCCAGCAATTGCCCGCCGCCAGCGGAGCGCAGCGCCAGGCTGACTTCATCAACGCCGGCGCCCAGCGTGCCATCCGGCCGGATGCGGGTGCTGTTGGTATCTTCAATCACCAGCGTGCTGTG
>NZ_JBBATR010000025.1:29404-32984 GCF_040398645.1 Sandarakinorhabdus sp. | reverse complement strand
CCGGCCAGCCCGCGCGCGCCGCCGCAATTGGTGATCAGCCGCTCGGTGCCGTCGCTCATTTCAAAGGCCAGCGTGCCGGCATGGCCATGATTTGACAGACGCGCCGCCGGCGGCGGCCCTGCATCAACCACCACCACCGTGCGCCCGGCCGACAGGCGATAATAACCGCTCCAGCGCCCGCCGCGCCGCATTTCAGCACCAGTGGCGGCTCGCCGCGCCACACGGTCAAGCGTGTCGCTGCCGATCACGGCGCCGCCATGCCACGCCCCGATCTGGCCGTCGCCCAGCATCAGCCCGCGCAGCGCGGGCACCAGCCGGGCCAGCGTATCGGCAAAGATCGGCGGCGCGCGCACGCCCACGGCTTCGGGTGCGCCAGCGGTGAACAGCAGCAGATCGGCCAGCGCCATGCCGTCCACCGGCGTGCGGCTGGCAATGCCGCCATCGGGCAGCACCAGCGCCGGCAGCATATGTTGCAGGCCCGCCAGCGCTGTTTCGGCGCGGCCGCTGCCGCCGGGGATCATGGTGCCAGCCGCATAGAGCGCACACAGCGCCTGCGCCCGGCCAAGACCTTCGGGCAGGCCGCGCGCCGCGCGATCAAGATGCCGTGCCCAGGTGGCGATCGCCGACAGCAGCGAAGACCGGTAAATCTGATCGGAGGATGACAAGATCAGCGGCGCATGACCCAGCGCCATCAGCAGCCGCATGCCCATCACATCGGCGCGCCAACCCACCGCATCATATTGGCCATATTGATCGAGCCACCGCTTCACCAGCGCTTCGGCGGCGGCCCCGGCAAGCTTGCGGTCTGGCTGGCAGCTCAGATCGCGCAGCCATTGCCAGCCGTGCACCCAATCCTGCCAGGCCGCGGGTGGGGCGTTGTTGCCAGGGCTGGGGCTGCGAAAATCAATGTCGCGCAGCATCGCGGTGTGGCCGGCATGGATCAGCCGCCCGGCGAGGATGCGTTCGCCATTTTGCAGATTGCCGGGCACCGGATCAACCGGCACCCCCAACAGCTTGAGAGGAAAGCGGCCGCGCAGGCGCAGATTGTGCAGTGGCGTGGCATAAAGCCGGCTGGCCAGCCCGGCGACCAGCTTTTCACCCAGCGAAAGCCCGCGCTCCCCGCCTGACCGGCGCAGCGTGCCGTCTTCATTCTCGGGCGGCGGTGCACCCGCTTGCCGGTCGTTCGGGGATGACGCCGGCGCGCGGGCCATCAGCCAGCGCCGCCCTTCAACGCAGCGATATTGGCCGCATATTGGCCCGCGCCGCCGCGGAAACTGGCGGTGCCGGCCACCAGCACATCGGCGCCAGCAGCAATCACCGTGGCGGCATTGCCCACGTCCACGCCGCCATCAACCTCCAGATGGATGGCGCGGCCGCTGTCGTCGATCATGCGGCGCAGGCGTTCGATCTTGCGCAACTGGCTGGTGATGAAGCTCTGGCCGCCAAAGCCCGGGTTGACGCTCATAACCAGGATCAGATCGATATCGCCCAGCACATCTTCGATCAGGCTGACCGGGCTGGCCGGGTTGAGCGACACGCCGGCTTGCTTGCCCAGGCTCTTGATGCGCTGGATGGTGCGGTGCAGGTGCGGGCCGGCTTCGGGGTGCACGGTCAATATGTCCGCGCCGGCCTCGGCAAACGCCTCCAGCCAGGGATCGGCGGGCGACACCATCAGATGCACATCAAAGGGCAGGCTGCTGTGCGGCCGCAGCGCCTTGACCACCATCGGGCCGATGGTCAGATTGGGCACGAAATGCCCGTCCATCACATCAACATGAATCCAGTCGGCACCGGCGGCACTGATGCTGCGCACCTCTTCGCCCAGCCGGGCGAAATCGGCTGACAATATGGACGGCGCAATGCGCACCGGATGCAGAGGTGTAACGGCCATGGCCTAGCGATAGCAGGCACGGCGCGGCCATGGTAGAGGCCGCGCGGCTGCGCCCTGCGTCAGGTTGTGGATGCTTTGGCGCGCTGGCCCGGCTGCTCAGGCTTTTGAACGCAGCAGGCGCGACACGGTCTCGTCAAATTCCTGCTTGGCCTTCACGCTGAGGGCGCCGGCCGCTGGCCCGGCCCAGCCCAGATGCACTTCCTTCACGCGGCCGTCACGGCCGATGAAGATGGTGGTGGGCCACACTTTTACGGGTGCCAGATCGCCGAGCACCTTCTTGGTATCATCGGCGTTGGGCTGGCCGGCATAGACCATCGGGTAGGGAAGCTTGTACCGGCTCTTGAAACTGCTGATCTGGCGCATGGCGCGGGCTTCGTCGGCGCCATATTCAAATTGCATGCCGATCATTTCGAGGCCGTCCTTCTGCCGGCGCGCGGCATAGGGGCCAAGATATTGCGCCTCGTCGTGGCAATTGGGGCACCAGGCGCCGCCGATGGAAATGACCACCACCTTGCCCTTGTAGCGCGCATCATTTAGGCTGATTATCTGGCCTTCCGGGGTTGGCAGGCGGAACGACAGGCGTTCGCCGCCGGGCTTTTCCACCGCCACGGCGGCCATATCGGCATTTTTCTCGCGGCGGGCCTCCCAGCTGTTGCCGGCCGGGCGGCTGGTGGCGGCAAATTGCGCGCCCTTCAGCGTGTCACCGGCCAGCACACCCGTCCAGAGATTGGTGAAGCTGCCATCGAATGTGGACAGTTTCAGCTGGTTGCCGTTCAGCTCGCCCGACAGATAGCGCATGTCCCCGGTCGGCAGCTGCACCGTGCCGGACACTTGCCCGCCGGTCTGCTTGAGCAGGATCAGGCCTTTCACCTTGTTGTCGCCGTACACCAGGTTCCAGCGCCCGGCGACATTGGCTGCCGGCTTCACGGTGGACGGCGTGAAACGCCAGGCGCCGCGTTCGGCGCGCGCAGGCAGCGTGACGGTGCCAGTGGCGCGCAGCACGGTGGCCGTGCCTGCCAGCTGGCCATTGCTGGCGGCCTTCAGCTCCAGCCGGCTGTTGTAGCTCGGGAACACTAAAGTAATGGTATCGCTGGTGACCTGCACCTGCTCCACCTTCAGCCGCTCGGGCGGGTTGACGATGAAGGCCTGCGGCCCGGCCTTGCTTTCGCGCACATCCAGCGTGAACGGCAGTGGCCCGCCGGGGTGGGCATCGAAACTGACGCGCCATTGCCCGTACAGGCCGGCGGCGTGAACCTGCGCGGCGCCAAGGCCGGCGATCAGGCCGGTTGCGATCCCAGTTGCGATTAAGGTGCGGAATTTGGTCATCATGCCCCCCCGGATAATATGATGCGCCGTGCGCGCAATGCCAGCGCAACTTGGCCGCTGTATAGCTTGGCTTTGTCCTTGTGCCCGAGGACCGGCCGATATGCCAGCGCTCTGCCGCAGCTAGCGCTCTGCCGCAGCCTGCCGGGCGGCGTCGGCGGCTTGCAGCACCGTCCACGCAGCCTGCACCGCGCGAAATCGTTCGGCAGCCTCCGCGCCCGGCCCGGCCACATCGGGATGGCTGGCCTTGGCGGCGGTTCGCCAGGCCGATTTCACGGCATCCATGTCGGCATCGCGGTCCAGGCCCAGCAGTGTCAGCGCATCCATCTCGGCCCGGCTGCGGCTGCCGTCGCCTTCGTCGCCCCA
>NZ_JBBATR010000025.1:11272-29304 GCF_040398645.1 Sandarakinorhabdus sp. | reverse complement strand
TATCGCCTTCTACGCGATTGGCCGGTTCGGCGCGAGTCTGGACGACATCGCGCATCTGGCCCATGGTTTGTCGCAGATGATCCAGCTTCTGGCCACGCGGCGCTTTGGCCCCTTGTTTGTCACCCAGTTTTTGGGTGCCTTCAACGACAATCTCTACCGCACGGCGCTGGTTTTCATTGTGGCCTATGAAATTGCCGCGGCAGATCCGGCGCGGGCGGCGATGCTGGCATCGGCGGCGGCCGGCTTGTTCATCCTGCCGTTCTTCCTGTTTTCGGGCATTGCCGGCTCGGTGGCGGATCGGCGCGACAAGGCTGCTATCGCTCGCCTGGTAAAGCTGTTTGAAATCATGTTCATGGCGCTGGGCTGGCTGGCGCTGGCCACGGGGCTCCTGCCGCTGGCGTTGGCGGTGGTGTTTTTGATGGGCTGCCATTCCACGCTGTTCGGCCCGATGAAATATGCCATCCTGCCCCAGCATCTGCCTCCGCGAGAGCTGGTGGCTGGCACCGGACTTGTGGAGGCCGCGACCTTTGTGGCGATTTTGCTGGGCCAGGTGGCGGGCGGCTTGCTGGCGACTTCCGTCGTTGGGCCGGCGGCGCTGGGAATCGCGGTGATTGGCTGGCTGGCGGCGCGCGCCATCCCGCCCGCGCCGCCAGAGGCTGCGCCCGAAATCCTGGGGCCAATTGACTGGAACCCGCTGAGCAGCAGCCGCACCGCGCTGGCCGGGGCCTTTGCCAGCGCGGCATTGTGGCGGGCGACGCTGGCGATATCGTGGTTCTGGGCACTGGGTGCGATTTACACCAGCCAGTTCGTGCCATTGGCCAAGAACAACATGGGCGGCACCGAGGCGGTCGCCACACTGTTTCTGGCGGCGTTTTCAGTGGGGATCGCCGCCGGATCAATTGCAGTGGGGCGTTGGCTGAAGGGGCGGATTTCGACGCGCCTGTGTGTGCCGGCCGGGCTGGTGATGGCCGCGGCCGGCGCTGATCTGTGGTTTGCCGTGGCGGGGATTGGCGCAGCGCCCAAGGATGTGGCCGGGTTGCTGGCCGGGCTGGCGGGCTGGCGGGCGCTTGTTGATTTGCTGGTGATGGCGGTGGCCGGCGGTGTGTTTTCGGTGCCGCTTTATGCCGTGCTGCAGACGGCGGGTGCCGCCGGCGCGCGCGCCACGGCCATTGCCGCCAACAATATCATCAACAGCCTGTTTCAAGTCGTGGCCGTGCTGGGTGCGGGCGCGGCAGTCAGCGCAGGGGCCGGCGTGCCGCTGGTGCTGCTGTTGGCCAGCATCAGCGTGCTGGCGGTACTGCCGGGGCTGCGCGCGTTGAACCGGCTCAGTTGACTGGACTGATCGGGCCAGCCGCGGGTTCGGGCAGCGCGGCAATCCATTGCCGGATCAACGCAGCGCCTTCGCTGTGCACCAGCGTTCGGCCAAATTGCGGCATCATCACGCCGGGTTCGGTCGATTCCATGCGGTGCAGCAGGATGGATTGTTCGGGCTGGCCCGGCAGGATAGAAAATTCGCGGCCGCCCGATCCGCGTCCGGCGGCCACTGGCCGCTTGCGAATGCCCAGATGCGCCGGGGTCTGCTCGTCCGGACCAAGATAGAGCCCGGAATTGGAGGCAAAGCCCGCCCGGTTGTGGCAGTGGCCGCAGTTCACCGCCAGATAGGCGCGGGCGCGGGCGTTCAGTGGCTCGGCCGGATCGTCCCAGCGCGCCAGGCGTGGCAAGGCATCGGGCACGCCGGCCGCGGGCAGCCCGGCCAAGCGGCTGGTCGCGGCCCACTGCAGCAACTGGTTGGGGCCGGTGTTGCCCAGGCCCCCGTTCAAATTGCCAGCCGTGGGGCCGATCGGCGTGATCGCTTCGCCGGCTTGGTGGCATTGTTTGCACTGGTTCTGGTTGGGCACGGCATAATCGATGGTCTGGTGCTGCCCGGCGGTGTTGATGATGTTGACCGCGACACGCTTGCCGGCGCGTTTCAGCACGGCCTGCGCGCCTTCCTGCACATAAGACAGCGCGGCCCAGCCGGAGGGGCGGTGGATGAGCAGGCGGGTTTCGATCGTCGTCAGATCGCGCCCCGGCTGCCGTGCGTCGGCTGGAAAGGCAAAGCGCTTGATCAGCACCGTGCCGACCGGAAAGGCCAACACGCCGCTGGCGCGGTAATCGGCGCGGGTGCCCGGCGGCAGCCAGACATGGCGATATTTTTCGGCGCCATCGGAAAACAGCGGCGTGTTAAGCGTGTAGGGCGAAACGCCCGGCGCGGGCCGGCCTTCGGCATCGAACAGGCCATAATCGGCAAGGCGCGGCGCGTCCTGTGTCAGCAGCAGCTGCGCCTGCACCTGCACCTGCACGGCAGGGCCGGCACCTGGCAGCAGGGCCGCAGCGGCCAGGAGCAGCAGGCACGCCGCCGGCTTCATCGGCTGCGGGCTTCCAGTGCGGCCGGCAAAACAATGGCGGGGCGGCCAGTGGCCGCAGCCATCACGATGGGCAACATGGCTGGCCGTGCTGCACTGGCTGGCGTGCCTTGCAGGCCCAGGCCCAGCGTGATGCCGGGCGCATCGCTGCTGATGCCGCCTGGCACCGCCACTTCGCTGCCGCCCGGAACCATATAGCGGGTGATGCCATCCCACATCACTGGCGGCACCGTGCCGCCCACGGCCGCCGCAATTTCCTTGCCGCCGCGAAACGCCGGCGCGGTGCCATTGCCGGTAAAGCGATTGCCGGACACGAACACGCTGCGCGGCAGCGGATTGTAGCTCTTGTCAGTGAACGCCTGGGTATAGGCAACGATCATCACGCCATTGCCATTGTTGCCCGTCACCTCGTTGCCCGCCACCATGACATGATCATTGGCCATCACCATGATGCCGGTGCCGGATGGTACGCCGGCGACAATGTTGCCGGGCGCAGCGAAATTCACGTGGTTGTTGGCCAGAACGCGGTTGTTCGACAGCCGGACGTTGCGGCCGCCCTGCTGCGGCAGATCGGGCAGATCGAACACCAATATGCCGCCGGCATTGTTGGTCGCGACATTGTCGATCACGTCGGCATCATAGCTGTTTTCAATCTCTATGCCGGCCACGTTCATTTCGGCGCGGCTGCGGCGCACGATGATGTTGATGGACTGGCCAACATAAATGCCTGCATCCGACGCGCCCCGCACCACCGAACGGTCGATCAACACATTTTTCGAACTGACCGGATAAAGCCCATAGGCGCCGTTGGTCGATTTGGCCCCGCCCGTCCACTCCACCCGCAGATTGACCAGCGCGATGCCATCGCTGCCCTTGGATTTGACGCCATTGCCAGCCGCATTTTCGATGCCCAGATCGCGCACCACCACATTGTTCGAGGTGATCAGCAGGCCTTCGCCCTCGCCCTTCTGAGCGGTGAAGTCCAAAATCGTCTTGTCGGGGCCGTCGCCGATCACGGTAACGCCGTCCACATCCAGCGAAAGCCCATCGGCAAGCGCATAGCGGCCGGCCGTGATGTGTACCGTGTCGCCGGGCTGCGCTTCGATCAGGGCGGTTTGCAGCGTTTCATGGGCATTGCCGCCCGCCGCCACCTTGATGGTTTTGGCATGTGCTGCGCCCGCGCTGGCGGCCACGGCGATGGCGGCCAATCCGGCGGCGATTGAGGCAAGGCTGCGCATGATGACGGATCCCGGATTGTTGAAGCTTGTTCAGTGTCGGCGCGAATGGCGCGCGGCTCAAGTCCCCAAAATCGCAGGCTGCCATTAGGCGGGTGCAAACTGCTCCCGCGCCAGCCACAGGAACCGGCCCCACAGCAGCACCGCCGACAGCGCGCTGGCAACGATGATCGCCCAGATCAGGCCATCGACGCCGCCGCCTGATTTGATCCCCAGCCACCAGGCCAGCGGCATCATCACCACCACATAGGAAACCACATGGATGGCCGCCGGCGCAAAAACATCGGTGCGCGCGCGCAGCGCCATCGCGGCGACCACCTGCAAGCCGTCCGCCACGAAAAACCAGCTCGACAAGATCATGGCGCTGGCGATGCCGGCCAAGACTGCGGCCTCGCGCGTGTACGCGGCGGCAATCGCCTGCGGAAACAGCCACACGCCGGCCGAAACCGCCAGCAGCACCGCGGTGGTCACGGCGCTGCCCTGCGCTGCCGACGCCAGCATGGCGCTGCGGTCACGCGCACCATAGGCGCGGCCAACCAGCACCGATGTGGCCACCGACAAGCCGAGCGGCACCATGAACACCAACGCTGCAACATTGATCACCACGGCCCACACCGCCACGGCGGCAGCGCTGATCCAGCCGGCAAAGATCGCCATGGCCGAAAACGCCAGGCTTTCGATGAAATAGCTGGTGGCAGCGCCATAACCAACCTTGCGCATGTTGCGCACGGCAGCAGGGTCATCAGGTGCGCGGCTGAACACGCCCAGTTCGCGGGCGCGGTGCCAGCGCACGATCACAGCCGCAATGAACACCAGCAAAAACAACCGGCTGGCAAAGGTGGCCCAAGCGCTGGCCACGGCGCCCTCCACGCCCAACAGATTGCCGCCCGGCACCAGCCACAAATTGACAATCAGATTGACGATATTGGCTGACCACATTGCCACCATGCCCGGAATGGCGCGGCCATGGGCCTCCAGCCAGAACATGCCGGCATCAGCAATCAGGATCGGAACCAGCGACACCGCCTGCACCTGCAAGACCAGCGTGGCGCCCTGCGCCAGGCCCGGCGCCATATCGAATGCCTCCAGCATCGGCCCGCCCGCCACCGCCAGAAACAGCGCGCACAAGGCCGACACCCACGCCGCATAGGCCAGGCCGCGCCGCAGGATGGCGCCGGTATCGGCGGCGCGGCCTTCGCCGATGGCCTGGCTGGTGAGCACCTGCACCCCCGACAACAGGCCCAGCGCCGTGGTCAATACCACACCGGTTACTGCCCAGCCCAGAGCGTGAAAGCCAAGCTCGGCCGCGCTGTGCTGCCCAACGATAATGGTATCGACAAGGCCCATCGCCATGATGCCCAGCCGCGACGCCACCACCGGCGCAGCCAGCGTCAGCAGGGCGCGCAGGCCAGTGCCGTTTGTCGTAACATCCTGGGCTGTGCCCACCTGCATGAATGACTGTCCTGAACCACCAGAGAGCGGCAGCGAATACAGGCAGCAGCAGCGACTGGCAAATTACCGCTTTGCGGGAGCCGTGGCTGCGAGCGTCAAGCGGCAACCGCGGGCTTTCATCGTTCCCTTGATGTAACTGCGCCGCAGCTGTCCGGCCAGCCGCGCCGCAGCCACCTTGCTCGCCACCTTGCTGGCACCGGTGATCTCACGGATCAGGCCTTGGCCGGGGATCAGGTTGCCGGTCATGCCTTCGGCGCTGTCGAGCAGAAACTCCACCGGGTCGCGGCCCTTGCGGGCATTCAGGCTAGGATCGTCCACATCTGGGCCGACCATACCAGTCATCCGGTTGACTTCGCCGTTCAGACCGCGGCACGTCCTCAGGCCGGCAACATCATAGGGGGAGGCCATGATCGCCTCCAGTTCGGCGGCGAGCTTGGGCTTCATGATGTTGAGGTCTCGCAGCGGGCGGCTGGCGGCCCGGCCCAGCTGCTCATCCTTTTCACCTTTTTCGGGCCCAACCACGGCTTCGGCGCCGGTGCGCGTGTTAAGTGGCGATTGGGGCGGGGTCTGGGCCGCAACGGCACAGGCCGCGGCAAACGGCAAAAAGGAAAGGTAGTAGTTCATGGCGTGGATATACGCTCTGGCCGGCGCCAGCGCATTCTGCGGAAACTACTCAGGCTGCGCGGCCTGATGCTTCAGCCTTTGCCCATCAGGCGCAACACTTCGGATCGGCTGCCGTGGTTTTCGCGAAACACGCCCATCATCCGGCTGGTGGTCATGACCACGCCGGGCGTCATCACGCCGCGTGCCGACATGCAGGCGTGCGTGGCTTCGATCACAACAGCCACCCCGATCGGATCGAGATGGGTCTGGATGCAATCGGCCACTTCGGCGGTAAGACGCTCTTGCACTTGCAGCCGGCGGGCATAGCCGTGCAGCACCCGCGCCAGTTTCGAAATGCCCACCACGCGGCTGCGCGGCAGATAGGCGATGTGCGCCTTACCGATGATCGGTGCCATGTGGTGTTCGCAATGGGACTGGAACGGAATGTCGCGCAAGATGACGATTTCATCATAGCCGCCCACTTCGGCAAAGGTGCGCGCCAGGTGCACGCCGGGGTCTTCGGCATAGCCCTTGGTATATTCACGCCATGCCCGCGTCACCCGCGCCGGCGTGTCGAGCAAGCCTTCGCGGTCGGGATCGTCGCCGGTCCAGCGGATCAGGGTGCGAATAGCGGCTTCGGCGTCTTCCTTGGGGATCGTGACAAAATCAGCACGTGCCGGCGCATCGAGAGGCGAATCATCGTCGATTAGTGTCGTGGACATTGGGAGATTCCCTCCATCAAGCAGCGCCTACCAACGAGCGCGCGGCCGGAATGCACCGGACGCGCGGCTTAGGCGCTGGCGGCATATCCCGCAAACGCGCCATTGTCGCAGTGGACAGCCCGGGGTTGGGCTGAAAACGGCTCAGCCGGCAGAGCGGGCGCGGCTCGCGCGCTTGCGCTCGTTAGGATCCAGGTGAATCTTCCGCAGGCGGATGAAATTGGGTGTCACCTCAACCAGTTCATCCTCGTCGATATAGGCAATGGCTTGTTCCAGCGTCAGCTTCTTGGGCGGGCTGAGCACGATGGCATCATCCTTGCCGCTGGCGCGGAAGTTGGTCAATGCCTTGGATTTCAGCGGGTTGACTTCAAGATCGTCATCGCGGGCGTTCTCGCCGATTACCATGCCCTGATAAACCGATTCGCCCGGTGCGATCATCAACGTGCCGCGCGGCTGCAGATAGCCGAGCGCGTAAGCAACCGCGTCGCCGCTTTCGGTGGAAATCAGCACGCCATTGGCACGGCCACTGATCGGGCCTTTGTGCGGGCCATATTTTTCAAACAGCCGGTTCATGATGCCGGTGCCGCGCGTGTCCGACAAAAACTCGCCATGATAGCCGATCAGGCCGCGCGACGGTGCCGAGAAAGTGAGCCGGGTCTTGCCGCCGCCCGATGGGCGCATGTCGGTCATCTCAGCCTTGCGGCCGGCCATTTTCTCCACGACCGAACCCGAATACTGCTCATCGACGTCAATGACGACAGTTTCATACGGCTCGGTGCGCTTGCCGTTATCGTCGGTGCCGAAAATAACGCGCGGACGCGCGATGGACAGCTCAAAGCCTTCGCGGCGCATGGTTTCGATCAACACGCCCAGTTGCAATTCGCCGCGCCCGGCCACTTCAAACGCATCCTTGGAGGCGCTCTCGGTGATCTTGATGGCGACATTGCCTTCAGCTTCGCGGATCAGACGATCGGCGATCATGCGGCTGGTTACCTTGCTGCCGTCGCGGCCGGCGTAAGGCGAATCATTGACGCTAAAGGTCATCGACAGGGTCGGCGGATCAATGGGCTGGGCGTGCAGCGGCTCCGAAACACTCACGTCGGCGATGGTATCGGCAACCGTGGCCTTGGTCAGGCCGGCCAGCGCGATGATGTCGCCAGCCTTGGCTTCCTCCACGGGCACGCGTTCCAGGCCCTGAAAAGCGAAAATCTTGGAGGCGCGGCCGGCTTCGACAATCGTGCCGTCCGGATTCAGCGCATGGATCGGGGTGTTGACCTTCAACGTGCCGGAAATCACCCGGCCGGTGAGGATGCGGCCCACGAACGAATCGCGATCAAGCAGCGACACCAGCATCTTGAATTCGCCATCCGGATCACCCGCCGGTTCCGGCACATGATCGACGATCTTCTGGAATAATGGCTTCAGATCGCCCGAACGCACATGTTCATCCATGCCGGCATAACCGTTGCGGCCCGAGGCGTAGAGGGTCGGGAAATCGAGCTGTTCGTCGCTGGCTTCGAGGGTGACGAACAGATCGAACACCTCGTTCAGCACTTCATCGGCGCGCGCATCCGGGCGATCGATCTTGTTGACCACCACGATCGGGCGCAGGCCCAAAGCCAGCGCCTTGCCGCACACGAACTTGGTTTGCGGCATCGGGCCTTCGGCGGCATCGACCAGCAGGATGACGCCATCGACCATCGACAAGATGCGCTCCACCTCACCGCCGAAATCGGCGTGGCCGGGGGTATCGACGATGTTGATATGGAATGTCTCGCCGGAAGCGCTTGGCCATTCGATGCTGGTGCATTTCGCCAGGATGGTAATCCCGCGTTCCTTTTCCAGGTCGTTTGAATCCATTGCACGTTCGGCGACCCGCTGGTTGTCGCGAAAGGTGCCCGACTGGCGGAACAACTGGTCGACCAAAGTGGTCTTGCCATGATCGACGTGCGCGATGATCGCGATGTTGCGAATGGACATGCGGGGCTTCCGGGGCAGCAAAAGGGCAATCGCCGCAGCGGCTGGATGCCGATGAGACTGGCGCGGCCATAGGGCACGGGCGGCTTTTGGGCAAGCCGCCCGTGCTGCGCTGCGGCAGGCCGGGGCAGGCGGCGCCAAGCCAGGCCCGCACAGCCGCTCTTGCAGCGTCATTGACTCTACTCCGCTAGCTGGCCAAAGCCGAACCGGAAGCGGGAGGGTCGCCCGGTGTCAGACGTGGATAATATGAGCAATTTGCCGGACAGTCCTGATGCTGCACCGCCTCCCGCGCCATCGGTGTTGGCAGCGCGGCTGACGCTGGGTGGCCTGCTGGTAGAAAGCCGGGCTGTGTCCGGACGCGACTTGGCAGATATCGCTCGCGAAACGCGCGTCCCGCTGCGCCACCTGATGGCGATCGAAGCGGATGATCATCGGTCGCTGCCAGCCCTGCCTTATGCGATCGGGTTCGTAAAAAGCTATGCACGCGCCATTGGCCTCAATCCCGAAGCCGCAGCCGCGCAGTTCCGCGCCGAAACCAGCATTGTACCGCACATGCCAACGGCGCTGAATCTGGACCCGTTGCCCGAATCGCGGCTGCCATCGCGCCGCACAGCCCTCAGCAGTCTGGCGCTGTTGGTGGTGTTGATCACGGCATTGGGATTTTATGGTGCGGGCGCATTCGATCCGGCGCCGCCGGCCGCCATTCAAGCCGAACCGGTTGCCGCCGCAGAAGTTCTGCCGGCTGAACCGCTGCTGCCACCACGGGCGGCCGGCGACCTTGCCCCGGTCGTGCCGGCCGGCACTTTTCCAGCGGCGGTGCCAGCCGTCATGGCAGGCGGCGCGGTGGTGCTGATGGCCAAGGAAGATGTCTGGATCAAGATCTATGATCGCAGCACCGGCCGGCGGGTGTTCATGGGTGTGCTAGGTGCCGGGCAGCGTTTTGAGGTGCCAGCCGATGGCCCACCGCTGACGTTGCGGGCCGGCCGGGCGGGCATGGTGCAGATTTCGGTGGGCGGCACCGATCTGCCGGCGCTTGGCGGGCCGGTGTCGACCATCGACGGCGTGGTTTTGACAGCGCCGGCGCTGGCAGCGCGGTTTGCAGCCGCGCCGCCAGGCCCGGCTGTTCAGCCAGCGGCAAGGCCGCTTGGGCCACAGCCGGACCGCCCGCCCGGAGATTGATATGGTTCGCCCGCTGCCCATGCTGTTGGTTTCTGCACTCGTGTTTCCGGCCCCGGTTGCGGCGCAAGCTGTCGATGTCGGCAAGCTCGATCGCCGCGTTGGCAAAATCGAATCGGAAATGCGGGCGGTGCAGCGCAAGGTGTTTCCTGGCGGTGACACGCGGTTTTTTGAACCGGAAATCCCGGCTGGGGCGCCGGCGCCTGTCGCCGCCCCGCCTGCCGCCCCGGCCTCCATGCCGATCGCCGATCTCACCGCGCGCGTCGATGCGCTCGAAAGCAGCTTGAAGGGCATGACTGGCCAGATCGAGGCCATGGAATATAAGCTGCGCCAGCTGGAAGACGGCCAGCGCCGGCTGAAGGGCGATGTCGAATTTCGGCTGACCGCGCTTGAAGGCTCGAGGGCTGCCGCTGCGGCTGTTCCAGCGGACGGGACAACGCCGGCCGCGCCAGCTGCTGCTGCGCCGCCCGCCCCTTCGCCAGCAACGCCTGCTGCCAAGCCGGCAACGGCCGACACCGCTTGGGCGCTGGCCTACCCGAAGGTGACTGCACGCGATTGGCCGGCTGTGGAAACGGCAATGACCAGATTTGCCGCCGAATGGCCGAAATCGCCGCGCGCCGCGCAAGCCAAATATTGGCTGGGCCGGTCGCATGCCGCCCGCAGCCAGCATGCGCAGGCCGCGCAGGCATTCTTGAATGTGTATCAGTCAGCGCCGAGATCAGCGCCGGCGCCTGATGCCCTGATCGGGTTGGCCGGCGCGTTGACCGCGATGGCCAAGACCAACAACGCTTGCCAGGTGCTGGACGAGCTGACTGCGGTTTATGGTGCCAAGCTGACCGATACGCAAAAGGCCGATGCCGGCCGCCAGCGCGTGCGAGCCAAATGCCCCGTGCCGAACGCATCTGGCCCGAATCCATCTGCCTGAACCGCTCCCCGATCTCGCGGCGCTGATCGCGGGCGCGCTTGGCCGGCCGGTGGCGGCGGCGGAACGGCTGGCAGTCGCGGTGTCGGGCGGGCCGGACAGTTTGGCGCTGCTCGGCCTGGCGCAGGCCGCATTTGCCGGACGCGTGACCGCCTTGACCGTCGATCACCGCTTGCGCGCCGCATCAGCGGACGAAGCGGCGGCGGTGGCGGCGCAATGTGCGGCGCGTGGTATCGCGCATGTCACGCTGCTGCGTCCCGGTGCGGGCTTTGCATCAAATGTCCAGGCCCGCGCCCGCGCCGCGCGCTATGCTATGCTGGCGGATTGGTGCGCAGCGCATGGCCAAGGCCTGTTGCTGACAGCGCATCATGCCGATGATCAAGCCGAAACACTGCTGATGCGGTTGGACCGCGCCAGCGGCTCCGATGGCCTCGCCGGTATTCGCCCGGTTCGGCAGCTGCAGCCGGCTGTGTTGCTGGTGCGGCCGCTGCTGGCGGTGCGCAAATCCAGCCTGATCGCCATAGCGGGCGAAGCGGGCTGGCAGGTCATTGACGATCCATCCAACCGTGATCCGCGCCACGATCGCAGCCGCATCCGCACGGCGTTGGCCGCCAGCGGCCTTGCCGTGCCAGCGCTTGCGCGTGCTGCGGCCCATCTGGCGCAGGATGCGCAGGCGCTGGCGTGGGCAGCACAGCTGGCGTGGGATGGGCGGGTAACCCATGGCCCACCGGGCGTCTTGCTGATGGATGTGCGCGGCCTGCCCACTGCGCTGAGATTGCGTCTGCTGGCGCGCGGGGTGTCGGAGCTTGGGCCAGAGCCTGGCAGTGCACTGCCGCGCGGCGGTGATGTCGCCCGGCTGGCGGCGCGACTCGCCAGCGGCAAACCGGGCACTTTGGCCGGTGTTTGCGTGCGCGCCGGGCTGATCTGGCGGTTGCAGCGTGCGCCGCTGCGACGTATCGGCCCCAAATCAGGGCGAAACTGCCCAAATGGCGAGGCAGAATAGCACAGCCTGATTGCAACCACGCCAATCCGGCTTATCTTCAACCATCCAGGCCGTTCTTGTTGTGCAGGATCGCGCCCAATTTCAAGATCAGGATGATGTTTTGATGTCCGAAGGTCCCAACAAGCGCCCGCCCAGCCCGTGGATGAAGAACGTCGGCATGTGGGTGGCCATATTGATTGGTCTGGCGGTGGTGGTGAATCTGATGCAGGGGCCAAGCGCCTCGCGCAGCGGAGATGCCGTGGCCTATTCGGATTTTCTGGCCCGGGTAGATGACGGCGCGGTCAAATCGGTGGAAATTCGCGGTGACGAAATTGTCGGCCGCACCAGCAACGACGAACAGTTTCGCACCTTCAATCCCGGTGACACACAGCTGATCGAACGGCTGCGTACCAAGGGCGTGCGCTTTGATGCTCGGCCCGAAGAAAGCCGGTCACTGTTCATGCAATTGCTGTTCAACATGCTGCCGTTCGTGCTGATGATCGGTATCTGGATTTTCGTGATGCGCCAGATGCAGAACGGCGCCGGCCGCGGTGCCATGGGCTTTGGCAAATCCAAGGCCAAATTGCTGGTGCAAAAGGAAGGCCGCGTTACCTTCGACGATGTTGCCGGTATCGACGAAGCCCGCGAAGAGCTGGAAGAGATCGTCGACTTCCTCAAGGACCCCACCCGCTTCAGCCGTCTTGGCGGCAAGATCCCCAAAGGCGCGCTGCTCGTCGGCCCGCCCGGCACCGGCAAGACACTGCTGGCACGCGCCATCGCCGGCGAAGCCAATGTGCCGTTCTTCTCGATCTCCGGTTCGGACTTTGTCGAAATGTTCGTGGGTGTCGGCGCCAGCCGTGTGCGCGACATGTTCGAACAGGGCAAGAAGGCCGCGCCGTGCATCATCTTCATCGATGAAATCGACGCTGTCGGCCGCAGCCGCGGCGCCGGCATGGGCGGCGGCAACGATGAACGCGAGCAGACGCTGAACCAGCTGCTGGTGGAAATGGACGGCTTTGATGCCAACGAAGGCATTATCATCATCGCGGCCACCAACCGGCCCGATGTTCTAGATCCAGCCTTGCTGCGTCCCGGCCGTTTCGATCGCCAAGTGGTGGTTGGCCGCCCGGATATCGATGGCCGCGAGAAGATTCTTGCAGTGCACATGAAGAAAGTGCCGTTGTCGCCGGATGTCAGCGCCCGCACCATCGCGCGCGGCACGCCCGGCTTTGCCGGTGCCGATCTGGCCAATCTGGTCAACGAAGCGGCGCTGCTGGCCGCACGGCGCGGCAAGCGGCTGGTATCGATGCGCGAGTTCGAAGATGCCAAGGACAAGGTGTTGATGGGCGCCGAGCGCAAGACGCTGGCGATGACCGAAGATGAAAAGAAGATGACGGCCTATCACGAGGCCGGCCACGCGCTGGTGTCGCTGCACGAAGCGGCATCGGATCCGATCCACAAGGCCACCATCATCCCGCGCGGCCGCGCACTGGGCATGGTGATGCGCCTGCCGGAACGGGATCAGTACAGCTACCACCGTGACAAGATGTACGCCAATCTGGCGGTGTCGATGGGCGGCCGTGTCGCCGAAGAACTCATCTTCGGCTATGACAAGGTGTCGTCCGGTGCGTCGTCCGACATCAGCTACGCTACTGATCTGGCGCGCTCGATGGCGACGCAGTGGGGCATGTCCGACAAGCTGGGGCCGTTGAAATATACGGAGAACCAGGAAGAATCCTTCCTGGGCCAGAGCATATCGCGCACTCAGAACATGTCGGAGCAGACGGCGCAGTTGATCGACGAAGAAGTGCGCTCAACGGTGACCAAGGGCTATGACCGGGCCAAGCAGCTGCTGACGGATCATATCGACCAGCTCCACGCCATCGCTGGCGCGCTGCTGGAATATGAGACGCTGACGGGCGATGAAATCAAGAAGGTGATGGATGGCGGCACCATCGATCGCGGTTCGGCCACCACCACGCCTGTGACGCGCCAGTCTGCCGGCGCATCGGCCATCCCCAAGGCTGGCCGCCGCGGCACCGGCCTGGGTGAGGCACCGGCTGGCGCGTGATGCGGAGGGCGGCGGCAGCAGTTTTGCTGCCACCGCCTCCCGCACCGGGATTGGCGCTGCTCAGTTTTCAACATGGTCGCTTGGCTCGCGGCGAAGCGCGGGCTGGGTAAAGGCATACACTGCCAGGCAGGCCAGCGCGCCAGCACTCAGCCAATAAGTCAGCGTGTGGCTGAACTGGTACAAGCCGATGCCCACAGCGGGCGCAAACACGAAGCAACTGCCGTTCACTGAGGTGACAGCGCCGGCAACGCCGCCCTGTTCGGCGCGTGAAACGGCGATGCTGGCGCCGGCGGTGAACCCCGGCCGAGCAAGGCCATAGCCCATGCTCATCAGCGCAAAGGCCAGCACCAGGCCGTAGAGATTGCCGGAAAGCGCAATGCCTGCGGTGCCGATGGCGGCAATCACGGTGCCCCAGCGCATCAGCGCCGGCGGGGTCAAGCGCAATTGCGGGATCAGCACCCATTGCGCCAGCAACGTTGAAAATGCCCCGGCCATGAAAATCAGCGCAATGCTGTGCTGCGAACCCAGTGCGTCGCCGCCCAGCGTATCGATCACCAGAAAGCCCACGGTCTGGCCGCTAGCCGCCTGGACCGATCCCGAAACAAAGCCGAAAATCATGAACGGCGCGATGCGGCTGTCTTTCACGCTCAGCCGTTTGGGCCGGCCGGCGGCGGCCGCACTGACGTTGGCGCCAGTCGCGGCACCGGCCAGATTGGGCTCCGACGACGGCGCGCCGCTGCCCATCTGGGCATTGCCGGGCCGGTGGGTGGGGTCATCATCCGGCAATATGCGGGCCACGGCAACCATGACCAACAGGGCGATGCCGGCAAAGGCAAACATCGGTCCGGATAGCCCCAGCGGCGCCAGAATGAACAGCGGCGCAATCGCTGGCCCGATGATGGTGCCTAGGCCGAACGCCGATGACAGGCTGGATAGCGCAGCCGTGCGATCTTGCTCGTTGGTGCGGCCGGCAACATAGGCCTGCGCGGCCGGATTGGCCGCCGAACCGAAAATGCCGAACAGGCTGCGCAGCGCGGCAAACACCGCAAAGGTAGCGATGGGCGCCAGCCAGCCGTTCAGCCCGGCATATATGGCAATGCCGCAGCCCGTCATTGAAACAAGGAAGCCCATCGAGCCGACCAGCATCAGCCGCCGCCGGCCGCGCACATCGCTTTGCCGAGCCCAGTAAGGCGCGCTGAAGGTCCACAACAAGGCCGAAAAGGAGAAGATCACGGCCACCATCATATCGGGGAGATGGATGACCCGGGCGATGGCGGGCAGCACCGTCTGCAACGCGGTGTTGCCCGCTGCCACGGTAAGCAGCGCCATGAAGACCACAGCGAATTCACGGCGCGGCAGCGATGCACTGGCCGCGCCGGCAAAGGGGTTGGGAGTCTGCACTGCGCTTCAATGACCCGCTGCCGCGCTGCTGCCAACCCGTTACTTTTCGCGCCAGCAATCCGCCGCCGCTGCAACTGCACTGATAAGCGTGGCGCGAACCGGCGCTGCTCGGCTAAAGACGGGCTCAGAAACGCGGAGGATTGGCAATGGCTGCGAACAACAACAAGGTGCTGGTCACCGGCGCGTCCGGCTATATCGCCGGTTTCATCGTGCAAAAGCTGGTGGCCGATGGCTGGCAGGTGCGTGGCACGATACGAAATCTGGCGCGCGCTGCCGAGGTGCGCGCCACGTTGGGTCTGCCCGATCTGGAGCTGGTCGCCTGCAATCTGACCAGCGACGAAGGCTGGGCCGAAGCCATGGCGGGCTGCGACTATGTCCAGCATATCGCCTCACCGATCCCAACGGGCGAACCCAAGGACGCCAATGATCTGATCATCCCCGCCCGCGAAGGCGCGCTGCGCGCGCTGCGCTTTGCTCACGCAGCCGGTGTGAAGCGCGTGGTGATGACCAGCAGCATGGCGGCGATCGCCTATGGCCATGGTGAAGCCCGCAGCGCGCCGTTCACCGAAGCCGATTGGTCGAACGTCAACAGCCTGGACGCCTATGCGTATATCAAGTCCAAGACGTTGGCGGAGCAGGCGGCGCGCGAGTGGATGGCGGCCAACGGCGCCGGCATGGACTATGTGTCGATCAACCCGTCGGCGGTGCTTGGGCCAGTGCTCGGCAGTGATTTTTCGACCAGCCTCGAAGTGGTGAAAAAATTGCTCGATGGGGCCTTGCCCGGCCTCCCCAATCTTGGCTTTGGCGTGGTCGATGTGCGCGATGTCGCCGATCTGCATGTGCTGGCGATGACAGCGCCGGGATTGAACGGCGAACGCTTCATCGCGCAAGGCCGCTTCATGTGGATGCGTGAGGTGGCGCAGGTGCTGCAATCTGGCCTGGGCCGCCAGGCGCGCCGGGTGCCCAGCCGGGGCTTGCCGAACTGGCTGCTGAAATTGCTTGGAAATTTCGATGCCACCGTCAAGATGGTGGTGCCCGAACTCGGCCGCCGCCGCGAAGCCAGCGCCGCGCACGCGCTGGAACGGCTCGGCTGGAGAACCCGCGACGAAACCGCGACCATCCTCGATTGCGCACACAGCCTGATCGAAAAAGGGCTGGTCAAGGCCTGAGCCTCATTGGCTGGGCGCCTGTCCGCCGCTGGCAATCCAGCGGTCGATCTTGGCCTCCAGCACCGCCATCGGCAGTGCGCCGGTCATCAACACTTGCGCATGAAAGCGCTTGATGTCGAACTTCGGCCCCAGCGCAGTTTGTGCCTTGGCGCGCAGCCGGCTGATGGTGAGCTGGCCGATCTTGTAGGCCAGCGCCTGTCCGGGAATGGCGATATAGCGTTCAACTTCGGCCGTGGCATCGGTGCGGCTCATGCTGCTGTTGGCCAGCATATATTCGATCGATTGGTCACGGCCCCAGCCTTTGCTGTGGATGCCGGTGTCCACCACCAGGCGCATGGCGCGCAGCATCTCGTCGTCATAGCGGCCCATCAACTGGTAGGGATCGCTGAACATGCCCAGCTCCGGCCCCAGGCTTTCGGCATAGAGCGCCCAGCCTTCGGCAAAAGCCGTGTTGCCGCCAAACCGCTGAAACGCTGGCAATTTGTCGTTTTCCTGCGCCAGGCTGATCTGGAAATGATGGCCGGGCACGGCTTCGTGCAGATAGAGTGTTTCCACGCCATAGTTGCTGCGGGAGGGCAGGTCATAGGCGTTGTAATAGAAGATGCCGGGCCGGCTGCCGTCGGGTGTGCCGCCCTGATAGCTACCGGCCGCATCGGTTTTCTCGCGGTGCGGCGGCACCGGGCGGATTTCCAGCGCGGTTTTGGGGAGCGTGTCGAACAGCCGGCCCACGACGCCATCAACCTGCTTGCCGGTGGTGCGGAACGCGTCGCCCATCGCCTGGGCCGACGCGAACTTGAAGCGTGTGTCGGTGCGCAAATGTTCAAAAAACGCCTTGCGGTCGCCCTTGAAGCCGACGCGCTTTTGCACCTCGTCCATGCCGTTCAGGATGCGCGCCACTTCGGACAGGCCGATGTTGTGGATTTCGTCCGGTGTTCTGGCGGTGGTGGTGTTGCTGGCCACCAGATAGGCATAAAGCGCCGGGCCGCCGGGCATGGCCGACAGGCCGACCAGGTCACGCGCCACCCGCAGATACTCATTGGCCAGGAAATCGCGCAGGCGCAGCAGCGCCGGATTGACCCGGTCCCCGATCATCGCCGTGTAGGCCGCCGTCAGCCGGGTGCGGTCGGCTGGCGAGATGCTGTCCGGAAAAGCGGCGACCGGCTTCATCATGATTGATTTGGCGGTGCCGCCAGCGGTCAGATTGTTCAATTGATCGATGGTGTTGCGTACCACCAGTTTGGGCTGCACCACCCCCGATTGCATGCCCTGCCGGAACCGCAGCACCGCCAGATCAAGCAGGCGCGCGAACTGATCGCTGCGCTTCAGGGCGTCCTCATAATCCTTCAACGTCTTGAACGGCGCGGCGCTTTCGCCGGATTGCAGCTCGGCAAGGAAGTTGTGAAAGCCGAAAAAATGGTCGATCGGCCGGGGCGCGGTGGCCGCCAGCAGCTGCGGTTGCAGTCCGGCCAGATCGGTTTCCCGCTGCCATTTGAACACATCATAGCTGATCTGCTCACCGGCGGTCAGGGCGTTGCGGTCGATGCCAGCCAGGGCGTTCAGCTCGGCTTCGGCGGCTTTTTTCTCGGCGGCAAAGGCCGCGTCGGTCAGCCATTCGCCCAGATAATCGGCGCGGCTGGTATCCCCGCGAAACAGGAGGCCGATGGGATTGCGCTTCAGATTGCCGGAATCGCTCAGCGCAAACAGCGCGCTGAGCGCGCTGGCTGGCGTTTGGGTGACCATTTGTGGCACACCGTTGCCATTGGCTGGCCCCGCAGCAGTTTGTGCTGACACAGGCGAAATCCCGATCAGGCTGACCGCAACCAGCAGAGCAGAAACGCGCATCGAGATACTCCATGAGTTTTTGGGGGCGTATTGCTCCCATAATACGCTGAGCGCCCCAGTCAATCACCAGCTGCAATC
>NZ_JBBATR010000025.1:0-11172 GCF_040398645.1 Sandarakinorhabdus sp. | reverse complement strand
GCTGCAATCGCCCGCTGCAATCAGATGGCGACCGGCCTGTAGGTTACAAAGGTTACTGTTTGTCCTTGTACGCGAGAGGCTGTTCCGGGGCGTCAACTGGCCGCGATTGGCCGCTGCGGCAGTTTAGTGCATCTGGCTGGATGTAGGACAGCAAGAAGAGGCCTCCGGCGGGCAGGGTCGCGGACCCTGCACCCGTTTGTTTTTGGCCAGCGCTTGATGGCGGCTTTGGGGTGGAAAGCCACCGCTCCAGGCTACAACATGCAACGACCGATTTTGGGACATAGCCGCCATTCCTGGCGGGATCGCTAAACGTCAGTTTCCGCCAACACCCGACATTTGCGCTTATGCTTGAGCGTCATCGCCCTGACTGCACGGCGCCAGGAGCGCGAAGTTTCGGGTTTTACCTTTCGATGACCGGCTCCCCGCCGGAGTGCGGGCCTTGGTATGAAGCGTATCATTCCGGCAAGAAAAAGGGGGCAGCCGTTGCCGGCCGCCCCCTTTCGTCGACACCCTTGGTCAGTTCAGGCGCTGACGACAGCGACCCGGCGGCGGCGCATCGCAGCGCCGGTCAGGCCGAAGCCGGCGATCAGCATCGCCCAGCTAGCGGGTTCAGGCACTGCGGCGGTTTCGATGACGTTTGCCCGCAGGAAGAGGGGGGTAAAGACTTCCGGCGAGACCGTGCGCCCGAAAACGCTCTGCGCGGTTACGACCGTGGCATTGCCAAAGTATGGCCCGAAATATTCGGGATTCAGGGGTTCGAAGCCGACCGTGAAGGTCGCTGACTCCCCACCCGCGAGGTCGAATCCTTCTTCGAAGCCACTGAAGAAGACGCCTCCGTTACGAACGCTCCCGGGCGGCAGGAATGCGCCGGACAATGTTTGCCCTTCCACAAAGGGGTTGAGATTGGTCAAGGTGAACGAAGCCGTCACAAACCCATCTGGCGCGACATTTCCAAGGTCCAGTGTGTAACCCCCTTGGTCGGCGAGAAGCGGGACGCCGTCGGACGTCAGTTTCCAATTGGAAGGGTCTGGTACTGCGAATGTTGGGGTCCATGAGCCTGGGCTTGGAGAATATCCGGACACCCTTTCACCAAAAAATTCACATATGTCTGCAAATCCACTTTCCTCGCAAGGTTCGCCTCCCAGATAAGCCCATCCACTATAATCGCCAGCCGTGTTGCTGCTCTCAAAAACAGCATAGTATTCAGATTTGGAAATTACAGACAGATTGATGTCCCAGGATGTTATGTTTCCGAATAAATCTTTATTTAGTTCAAATTTCTGAGTTTCATAGCCTAATACATTACTGGAACTGAAGCCTTCGTACATTTTTCCGACAGTGCCGTAAATTTCCCAATACTCGCCAAGATCATCATCTGTATAATATATTGTTACCGGTCCCAAGCTTTGAACCCCGAGGCGCGTGAGGGTATTGCCCACATATTCATATGTTATCGCTTGGGCCGGTTCGGCGGCCGAAATCCCGAAGGCAAGGGCAGCCGCCGCCAGCATGGCGCGGCAGGACAATACCGGCCTTTCGACCGAAAAACGCTTGCGGCTGGAAATTGCGATCGACATGGACATCAGCTTTGCTCCCCAGAGGTTGGCATACGGCACGACAATTATCTTGCCCGCAGATTAACCATAAGACGTGCTACTCCCGGGTCGACCGTTCGACCTAACGCATTTCCTTACAAAAACAGCCGCATGCGACATCAACGAGGGTCGCGCCATCACGCCGCCATATGGTCAAGCTGGGTGGTAACGTTCCTTGGACAAGATATTTATGACGGCAAGGCAGTTACTGATCGAAAGCGGCAGTCACGCGC
This sequence comes from Sandarakinorhabdus sp., assembly GCF_040398645.1. Lineage (GTDB taxonomy): Bacteria > Pseudomonadota > Alphaproteobacteria > Sphingomonadales > Sphingomonadaceae > Sandarakinorhabdus. Next base: position 9,344 of record NZ_JBBATR010000025.1, on the reverse strand, counting down.
CCGGCGTATGCGCCGCAGACTTTAACGTTGGCCCCGGTGGCGGGCTCCGTATCGAGCGCGTCGCCGACGTCTTGCGCCCGGTCCTGTCGAGCTACACGGTATTTGATTCGGACTCGGACCTGTATCCGAACTCCAAAAACTGGATGCTGCCGAACTGGGCCCGCATCTGGATCGGATTGACCGCCGACCTGTTCGACGTTTCGATCGGTAGCCGGCGTTATGCGCGCGTCGGTACGGCATCGCTGATCGGCGTCACCAGCCGGGGGATGCCGCTCACGACGTACGGCGGCCGCAGCATCGCCATCGATATTGCGCCCCTGGCATGGGCCAGGTTGTTCGCGCCGTCGGCAGAAAGCCTGCGCGATCGCATCACGCCGCTTGCCGAACTGGTGCCCGCCGGGTGGAGCGAAGATCTGATCGCGCGCGTCGTGGAGTCCGAGCGCGGCACCGATCTCAAATTCATCCTCGACGCGTTTTTCCTTGAACGCTTGCCGCCGGCTCACGCACAGGAGGCGATGCTCGCGCGCATTCTTGCGCTGCTCACCGATCCGGAGACGAATGATTTATCGGGCGCGGCGGCGCAGGTCGGCATCGACAATCGCCTCTTGCTGCGCCTCACCAAACAATATTTCGGGTTTCCGCCAAAGATACTGTTGATGCGAACGCGATTTCTGCGCGCGCTGACGGCGATGGCGGTGGACTGCGGCAAACCTGATTTCAGCGTGGCGCCGCCCGGTTATCACGACAACTCGCACTTTATTCGTGATTCCAATCGTTTCCTTGGTATGACACCGCGGCGCTTCCTCGCTCTCGAATTGCCGTACCTGCGCACCATAGCGCGCGCGCATGCTGGTAATGGGAGCCGCGACATCGTCGCTCGACAGGGGGAGTTGAGCATTCTGCTTCGGGCGAATGGCGGCTTCTGCGATAAGCGAACATTCGGCGATGATAGCGCGAACGACCGGGGCTGGGTCGCAAGCAACACTTCACCCATCAGCACACCAGAAAACAAGTGGGTGCAGGGTCTCAGGCCCTGCCTGCCGGAGGCACTGCTTCCTAAAAAACAGCTCAGTCGATCACCTTGCCGCGCGTCATAACCCATTTCACCTGCGCCAGTTGTTTCACATCCGCCACCGGGTCGCCATCGGTGGCGATGATGTCGGCGGCTTTGCCCGGCTCCAGCGTGCCGATCTCGCTCGACAGGCCGAGCAGTTCGGCGGCGCCGGTGGTGGCGCTGATCAACACGTCGCGGGGCGTCATCCCGCCGAATTCCACCATGTCGCTGGCTTCCTCGCCGTTGCGGCCGTGTTCGAACACGCCGGCATCGGTGCCGAAGGCGATGCGGGCGCCGGCAGCGCGGGCGGCGATGATCTGCTTGCCGCGGCGTTGCAGGATGGCGCGCACCTTGGTTTCCACGACGGGGGTATAGACGTTCTTGCCCAATTGTTCGCCGGTGTGGCGGAAGGGCATCAGGGTGGGCACCAGCCAGCCGCCCGTTGCAGCCAGCGCCTTGGCGCCGGCTTCATCGGTGAAGCTGCCGTGCTCGATCGAATCCACTCCGGCGCGGGCGGCGGCTTCGATGCCGCGTGGGCCGTGGGCGTGGGCGGCGACTTTCAGGCCCAGGCTGTGCGCTGTCACGACGATGGCACGCATTTCTTCATCGCTGAAATGCTGGTCCAGCCCGCGGCCTTGCTGGCTAAGCACGCCGCCGGTGGCGGTGAACTTGATGACGTCGGCGCCGCGCTGGCTGGCTTCGCGCACCCGCGCCGCGCATTCGGCGGCGCCGGTGCAGGTGTTGCCCTGATCGAGCGCATCGTTGACCAGTTGATTGAAGCCCGACACATCGCCGTGGCCGCCAACAATCGAAAGCGCCGTCCCGGCCGCAAGGATGCGCGGGCCGGGGAACATGCCGCTGTTGATGGCATCGCGCACGGCAAAGCCCGACAGCCGCGAGCTGCCGAGATCGCGCACCGTGGTGAAGCCGGCGCGCGCGGTGATGCGGGCATTTTTCAGGCCATAGGCGACCGCCAGTTCGGGATTGTCGACCGCGTCGCGCCAGAACGGGGTGCCGGGATCGCCGGTCAGATGCACGTGGCTGTCGATCAGGCCGGGGCTGAGCGTGCGCGCCGACTGGTCGATCACTCGGGCGCCGGCCGGGATGGCGGCGCTGGCTGGGTTGATTGCCGTGATGCGGCCATCGGTCACGATGATCGTGCTGGGGCCGAGCGCCGGTTTGGCGGCATCGGTGATGACGCGCCCGGCCTTGATGGCGATGGTTTCGGCAGTGGCCGGGCTGGCGAGCAACAGAGCGGCGATGATGGCGGTGCGCATGGATGTTCCCCCGATTGATCCTGCCACCGTGCGCCCGCCCACAGCCCGGATCAAGCCATCAAATTTCGCTGAAAAAACGGGGGGGTGCAGGCATTCGCCCTGCCCGCCGGAGGCCGCTTTACTGCTTCTTGAGCCCCAACCGCCTGATCTCGATCTTCGGGCAGCGGTCCATCACCACCAGCAGCCCGGCGGCTTCGGCACGGGCGGCGGCGGCGTGGTCGATCACGCCCAATTGTGTCCACACCGATTTCGCGCCCACGGCGATGGCGTCGTCCACCACGCCCGAAACAAATTCGCTGCGGCGGAACACATCGACCATTTCGATGGGCCCGGCGATGTCGGCCAGGGCCGCCACCACTGTCTGGCCATGGATGCTCTGCCCGGCGAGCGCGGGATTGACCGGGATGACGTGGTAGCCTTGGGCGATCAGCATGCCCATCACGCCGTATGCAGCGCGGTCGGGCCGGTCGCTGGCGCCGACCAGCGCGATGGTGCTTGTGGCCGCCAGCAGCTGGGCGATATCGGCATCGGCGGTGAGCGGCATCGCTTACAGCCCGACAGTGATCATCACGCCGCGCGCGATCTCGTCAAAGATCGCCGCGGTGTCGCCGCTGATCGGCTGGCCGGCATCCGCGGCGGCGCGCACGTCCATCTGCAGCGGGATGCGGCCCAGGAACGGCACGCCCATCGCGGCGGCCTCACGCTCCGCCCCGCCGTGGCCAAAGGGATCCGACACGTGGCCGCAGGCCGGGCAGGAATAGCCGGCCATGTTTTCCACCACGCCGAGCACGCGCACACCCACTTCGCCAAACATCGCCACGGCGCGGCGGGCATCGATCAGCGCCAGATCCTGCGGGGTGGACACGATCAACGATCCATCGGGCTTGAGCTTTTGCGCCAGGGTCAGCTGCACATCGCCGGTGCCGGGCGGCATATCGATGACCAATATGTCCAGCGCGCCCCAATCGCATTGCTCAACCATCTGCACCAGCGCCGATGATGCCATCGGCCCGCGCCAGACGATGGCCTTGTTCGGATCGGTCATCATGCCCATCGAAAGCGCCTTGATGCCGTGGCGGGTTTCGGGCTGCAGGCGGTCATTCTCCACCCGCGCCCGGCCGGTGATGCCCAGCATGGTCGGCACGGATGGGCCGTAGATATCGGCATCGAGCAGGCCCACGGCCTGGCCGGCGCGGGCGAGTGCAAAGGCCAGATTGGCGGCAACCGTGGATTTGCCGACCCCGCCCTTGCCGCTGGCCACCGCCACCAGCTTGCGGATGCCGGGCACGGTTGATGCGGCTGGCCTTGCCCCGGTTGCGGTTGCGGCCGGCGCGGCGCTGCGGTCCGCTGTCAGGATGATGCGCACGCTGGTCACGCCGGCGACACGTTTCACGGCCGCTTCGGCAGCGGCCTGCAGGCGCTCAGCGGCGGTGCGGTCCAGGCCATCGACGGCCAGCACCAGCCCGGCCTGGCCATCATCCTTGACGACAATGCCGGCGGCGCGGCCGGACGTGATCAGGCTGCCGCCATCCGGATCGGGCACCGCCGCAAGGGCGGCTGCAACTTGGTCTTTCAGGGCCATTGGCGTGTGCTTTCCTTGATAAAATGGCGCGGCCACCAGTGTCGCCGTCAACAATCACTGCAGCGGTGCCGCATGCCCTCGCAATCCCGGGTTTCGCTCCGTATATAGAGGTCTTGATTTGGTGATAAGCTCTGGAAACAGCATCCTATGCCTTGGCAGAACAATAATGATGACGGCAGCAACGACCCGGCTGGTGACGGGAATGGGCCGCAACCCGGCACCCCGCCATCATCGCCCGGCCGCCGCCAGCCGGACCGGCCTGCCAATCCGTGGGGCGAAGGCCCGCCGCGCCGCCCGATGGGCAGCAAGCCGCCAAATCGCGGCAACAGCGATTTTGATGATCTGATCCGTCGCAGCCAGGAACGGCTGCGCAGCCAGTTCGGCGGTGGCGGCGGGGGCGGCGGCAATTTTGGCGGTGGCCTGGACCTGAGCAACGCCCGCTGGACACTGTGGGCTGGCGGCGGTCTGGTGGCCGCGTGGCTGATCTTGACGGCGTTTTACCGGGTGGACGCGCAGGAACGCGCCGTGGTGCAGCGTTTTGGCGCCTATGTCGAAACCACCGGGCCCGGCATGCACCTGAAACTGCCTTGGCCGATTGACGCTGTCGAACTGCGCAAGGTCGAGCAGATCAACATCATCGACATTTCATCGAGCGAAGGCGCCAGCGAAAATCTGATGCTGACGGGCGACCAGAATATCATCAACCTCGCTTACACGGTGCGGTGGAAGATCAAGGGTCCGGAATCCTACCTGTACGAACTGTCGGACCCCGAAAAGACCGTGCGTGAGGTTGCCGAAAGCGCCATGCGCGCTGAAATTTCGCGCGCAACCCTGAACGATGCACTTGGCCCGCAGCGCGCCCAGATTGCCGAACAAGTGCGCGAACGCATGCAGGAACTGCTCGATTCCTACCGGTCGGGCGTTGATGTGCGCGGCGTTGACATCAAGCAGGCGGACCCGCCCGCCGCCATCGATGGTGCCTTCAAGGACGTTTCGGCGGCGCAGCAGGACGCCCAGCAATATCTCAACCGCGCCCGCACTTATGCGCAGGCACTGGTGGCGCGCGCCCAAGGCGATGCAGCCGGCTTTGATGCCGTTTATGCGCAATACAAGCTGGCCCCTGAAGTGACCCGCAAGCGCATGTATCTGGAAACGATGGAAAAAGTTTTGGCCAAGGTGGAAAAAACCATCATCGATGTGCCAGGCGTGACGCCTTATCTGCCATTGCCCGAAGTGCGCCGCCGTGCTGCTGCTGCCCCCGCTGCAACCACCGGCGCAGCGGCCGCGCCGGCGAGCGACGCCGCCGGCCAGCGTTGAGGATGACCCGATGAACACGCTGACTCGCAATCCTGCCATCCTGGCCGCGCTGGGCTTTGCCCTGGTGATCCTTGCCATGGGCAGCTTTTATACCGTACCCGAAACCAAGCAGGCCGTGGTGCTGCGGCTTGGCAAGCCGGCGCGTATCGTCAACGCCTATGATCCCAAGGCGAAGCTGGGTGAGACCGGCGCCGGCCTGACCATGAAGGTGCCGTTCATCGAGGACGTGAAGTTCATCGACAAGCGCATCCTTGATCTCGATATGGACGCGCAGACGGTGCTGTCTACCGATCAGCTGCGGCTGGTGGTGGATGCGTTCGCGCGTTTCCGCATTGTTGATCCGCTGCGCATGGTGCAGACCGTGGGCAGCGAGCAGAACGCGGCGGATGCGCTTAAGCGCATTCTGGCATCAAAGCTGCGCAACGAGCTGGGCAAGCAACCGTTTGCGGCTCTGCTCAGCCCGGAACGCGGTGAATTGATGGATGAAATCCAGAACACCGTGAACCGCCAGGCCAAGCAATATGGCGCCGAAATCATTGATGTGCGCATCAAGCGCGCCGATCTGCCGTCTGGCCCGCCACTCGAAGCGGCGTATGCGCGCATGGCGTCTGCCCGCCAGCAGGAAGCCGCCACGATCCGGGCGCAAGGCAACAAGCAGGCGCAGCTTGTGCAAGCCGAAGCCGACGCCCAATCGGCCCGCATTTACGCGGACAGCTTTGGCAAGGACCCTGAATTCTATGCCTTTTACCGGGCGATGCAGGCCTATCGCACCACATTTGATGATGGCACCGGCACCGTTGTGCTTGGCCCGAACAACGAATTCCTGCGCGAATTCGAAGGCCGGCGCAGCAACCGCTGATCGCTGTTCATGCACGGTTAGTCGTGTGGTTCGCATAAGCTGAAATTCGCCCGATTGTCACTCGTTCCGCAGAAAGAAACCAATGTCGTCCAAGCCGTTTCGTCACCTGGTTCCCCTCGCCGTGCTGGCCACTGGCATCGCGGCAATGGCAGTTGCGCAAGTGCCGGCCCCAACAGTGGCCGTTGCGCCTGCGCAAAACGCTGTTGCCCCGGCCGTGGCGATCATGCCGCCCGGCGGCGCCCCGCGCAGCTTTGCCGATCTGACCGCGCGGCTTGCGCCGTCGGTTGTCAATGTCTCCACCACGCAGAAGGTTGAAGTCGGCCGCATGCGCCGCGGGCCGGGCCAGCCGGGCGGCAATCCGCTCGAGGAGCTGTTCCGCCGTTTCCAGGAGCAGCAGGACGGCGGCGAGCCGGTAACGCGCGAAGCCACCAGCCTTGGTTCGGGGTTCATCATTGCCGCCGATGGTTATATCGTCACTAACAATCACGTGATTTCGGCGGGCCAGGGCCGCGACCAGCCGGTCGAATCGATCACCGTCACCCTGTCGGATCGGCGTGAATACAAGGCGCGGGTGGTCGGCCGCGACCCGCTGACCGATCTTGCCGTGCTGAAAATCGAAGCCACCGGCCTGCCCTATGTGCAGTTCGGCAACAGCGAGCAGATCCGCGTCGGCGAATGGGCGATTGCCATCGGCAACCCCTTTGGCCTCGGCGGTACTGTCACCGCCGGCATCGTGTCGGCCTTGCACCGCGACATCGGGTCCGGCCAGTATGACCGCTATATCCAGACCGATGCTTCGATCAATCAAGGCAACAGCGGCGGGCCCCTCTTTGATCTGAACGGCAATGTCATCGGCATCAACACGGCGATCTTCTCGCCCACCGGCGGCAATGTCGGCTTGGGCTTTGCCATCCCGGCCGAGCTTGCCAAGCCGGTTGTCGAGCAGCTCAAGGCGAGCGGCGGCGTCAAGCGCGGCTATATGGGGGTCGCCATTCAGCGCCTGTCCCCCGATATCGCCGATGGTCTGGGCCTGCCAAAGGACAAGGGCGAGATTGTTGCCAATGTCGAACCCAATGGCCCGGCGGCGCGCGCTGGTATCCGCCAGGGTGACGTGCTGCTGAGTGTCAGCGGCCGCGAGGTCGATTATGACAACAGCCTGTCCTATCTGGTGGCAACCACGCCGATCAACACCACCGTGCCGATTGTGCTGTTGCGCGATGGCAAGCGGCTGACCGTGACGGCAACCATCGCCCAGCGCCCGGCCGAAAGCGTCGTGAATGCCCGCGCCGGCCTGCCCACCGAAGAGGATGAAACACCCGCCGCCGACGACGTTAAGGTGCCGGGTATCGAAGCCGCCAAGGCCAGCCTTGGCATCACCTTGCAGCCGCTGACGCCGGTGCTGCGCCAGCAGCTGCGCCTGGATGAAAAGGTGCAGGGTGTTGTGGTGGCCGGGATCAGTCCATCTTCGGATGCCGCCACAAAGGGCTTGCAGCGCGGTGACGTGATCGTGAAGATCGGCCAGAAGCCAGTGACCAGCCCGGCCGAAGCCGCTGCCGCCGTCGAAGCCGAACGCAAGGCCGGCCGCGACACGGTGTTGATGCTGGTGCAGCGCGGCAACACGCCGCCAACCTATCGCGGCATCAAGCTGATACCGGCCAAGCCGGCCAAGTGACGCGGCCAGCAATCGCGGGCTGAAAAGGGAGCGGGCAACCGCTCCCTTTTTGTTTTTACAACGCGGTTTCGTACACGCGGTAGGTGCGGGTAACGTGGCTTTCGATGGCATCGGCGATTGAACGCATCGGGCCGTTGTCGTCGAGGATCCAGCCGATCTCGCCTTCGGTCGCGCCGAAATCCGGCACCACGACCCGGCGGATATATTCGATCATCTGGAAGGCCATCAGGCTGGCCACGCGGTGGCCCTGCAGCGATTTGCGGATGCCCATCAAGGGCACGCGGACGCGCCGCACTTGCGGTTTGCGCAGCCGCCACAGCAGCTTTGCCCAGCCGAACGGAAACAAATTGCCATTCAGATCGCGCGTCAGCTCATTGACGTCGGGCAGGGTGATCAAAAATCCGACCGCTTCGCCGTCATACTCGGCAATGCGCACCAGATCGTTGAAAATGATCGGCTTCAGCTTCTTGCCGACATAGGCGATTTCCAGCGGCGTGAGCGGCACATAGCCCCAGTTGGTTGACCAGGCATCGTTGAGGATATCGAGGATCAGCGCCGCTTCGCTGGCGAAATTGCGTTTGTCGACCGGGCGCGTCACCAGCCGGGCGTTGCGTTCCGAAAAGGCGACAATGCGCTGCACAATTTCCGGGAACGGCTGCGCAATCGGCAGCGACCAGCAATGCAGATCCTTGATGCCGCCATAGCCGCGCGCGGTGATCAGCCGTTCGTAATAAGGCAAATGATGCCCCATCATCACGGTGGGCGGCCCATCAAAGCCCTGCACCAGCAGGCCCGGTTCGTCCCAGATCGACAGGCTGAACGGGCCTTGCGCGCGGGTCATGCCCTGCGCGCGCAGCCAGGTTTCGGCGGTGTCCAGCAGCGCATCGGCCACGGCTTGGTCATCGATGCATTCAAACATGCCCCAATGGCCGGTGCCGGCGCCCATATGCTTGAGGACCAGTTGATCAACCTGCGCCGAAATCCGGCCCACCACCACGCCGCCGCGCATCGCCAGCCAGAACTCGGCGCGCGCATGTTCAAACCAGGGATTGGTTTTCAGCCCGCCGATCAGGCCGTGCACTTCGCTTTTCAGCGGCGGCACCCAATGCGGATCATTGGCATACAGCCGCCAGACCAGCTCGACAAAAGCCTTGCGGTCGGCGCTGGTTTCGACGCGCTTAATGGTCAGTGTATCGGTCATGTTGCCGGGATAAGCTGGATTTGCGGCAAATTGGCGGCGGCGCGCTTGCCTGAAACAACCGGGCATGTGCATATCGCGCAATGTTCAACAGACGCGACACGCTAATTGCCGCTGGCGCTGGCCTGATCGCCGGGCCGGGCATGGCGGCCAGCCTGGGAGCCAAGCCAATGTATGGACGTGTGGGGAAATTGAAGGCCGTGGCGGGCCAGCGCGAGGCGCTGATCGCCGCGTTGAGCGCCGGCAGCACGGCAATGCCGGGCAATAGCAGCTATGTTATCGCCCGCGATGCGGCCGACGCGGATGGCATCTGGATCTGGGAAAGCTGGGATAGCGCCGAAAGCCACCGGGCCTCGCTGGCATTGCCGCAGGTCAAGCAGGCGAT
>NZ_JBBATR010000024.1:12104-40357 GCF_040398645.1 Sandarakinorhabdus sp. | reverse complement strand
ATGGCGGAGAGGGTGGGATTCGAACCCACGGTGAGCTTACACCCACAACGGTTTTCGAGACCGTCCCGATCGACCACTCTGGCACCTCTCCGCGATGCGCCCGCAGGCAGGTCAGACCGGAAGCCATAGCGGAGGGTGGCCGTGCTGCCAAGCCTGTTCAGGGCAAGTTGCTGTTGCGCGACACACAGCCCTCTTCAACCGGTGCACTTCGGGCCTATATATGTCAGATCGACATTGGCAGACCGCGCCCGAGTCTGTCTTGATTCATTGGAAACCCATGCCGGAAATGCCCGAAACCTCCCCTCCGGACAGCGTCCCGCCCGGCAGCCCCGGCAACGGTGAAGCGGTGCCGCCCACCCCCGCTGCATTCACCATTGGCGATGTGGTACGCCACCGGATTTTTCCGTTTCGCGGCGTGATTTTCGATGTCGATCCGGTGTTCAACAACACCGATGATTGGTGGCAATCGATTCCCGAGGCGATCCGCCCGCACAAGAACCAGCCATTTTATCATCTGTTCGCCGAAAACGACGAATCGACCTATGTGGCCTATGTCAGCCAGCAGAATCTGTTGCCGGACAGCGATGGCGATCCTGTGCATCATCCGGGCGTGATGCAAATGTTTACCGGCATTGTTGGTGGCCGCTACCAGATGCGCACCCAAATTCGGAACTGATCGCTGCTCGTGCCGGGTCAGATGCGGCGCGCCACAGCGATGGCGGCGCGGCAGCCGGCCTTGATCACCGCTTCCATCACCGGAAACGCATTGCCGCCGGTGTGGGCGGTGGCGGTATCGCGGTGGGCGATTTCGTCGCTGCGGTAATCATCGATCATTGCCTGCAACTCCGGATCGCTGCCATCGGCCAATACATCGGTTTGTTCGCCGTAATGTTCGTCGATCACGGTTTCCACGGCTTCGGTACAGGCCATCGCCGCCTTTGGGCCAAGCAAGGCGGTGCCGGCCCCCAGCGCATACCCGGCGATATGCCATAGCGGCCCAAAAACGGTAGGACGCACGCTGCGCCGCGCCATGATGGCATTCATGCCGTCCAGATGGCGTTGTTCCTGGCCGGCCATGTGACGGATTTCGCCGGCCATGGCGTGGCGCCCGCCCATCACCGCCAATTGCCCGGCATAAATGCGCGCCGCGCCGGTTTCACCCGCTTGATCGACGCGGATCATGGCAGCCGTGTCGTGGCGGGGATCGCCCGGCAGCCGGCGCTTCAGCGGCGCGGCGCTGCGGGGGTTTTCAACATCAGCCATGCGGCGGCTCCAGTGAGTGCAAGGGATATCAGACCATTCCATCCTGCCATGGAAATGCCCAGCATGGACCAGGGAACGGCGTCGCAGCGCACCAGCGGTTGCGCGAGAATATCGGCCAGCATGGACTTGGTATCACCGGCCAGTGGCGGCGCGGCGCAGCGGGTGAGCCCCTGCCACCATTTATACTCCACGCCGGCATGAAACAGCCCGATGCCGGCGTTGGCGGCCATGGCGAGCAGCGCCAGCCAGCCGCTTATGCGCGCTGCCGCCTGGAACCGCGCGGTCCAGCCCAGCAACAATGCATTGAATGCGAAGAACGCCGCCGCCAGCAAGGCCCAGCGCTGCCACCAGCACATTTCGCACGGCACCAGCCCGCCGATAACTTCAAATCCATAGGCGCCGGCCAGCAAGCCCGCACTGCCAGCCAGCAGCAGCGCCGGGCCGGCCAGATCAGAACGCATATTTGACCACGACAAACCCGCCGACAAACAGCGCCGTGGCGATCAACGCCAAGGTGTTGAAATAACGATCAATCAGTTCCTGCGCCTTGGCGCCGAAGCGGCGCAGCACCAGCGCCACCAGAAAAAACCGCCCGCCGCGCCCCAGGATCGAGGCCGCAATCAACACCGGGATCGACAGCGAAACCGAACCGGCTGCAATCGTCGCCACCTTGTAAGGGATCGGCAGGAACGCAAACGCCAGCATCCACAAGAAGCCATTGGCCTTGATATCTGCCGCAAAGGCCACAAACCGATCCTGATAGCCATAAAGCTCGAGCAGCGGCACGCCGACAGTCTTGTACAGCACCGAACCGATAACATAACCCAGCAGCGCGCCCGCCACCGAAGCGGCCGTGGACACCGCCGCATAACGCAACGAGCGTTCGGGCCGCGCGATCGACATTGGGATTTGCATCACATCGGGCGGCACCGGGAAAAAGCTGGAATCAGCAAAGCTGATGCCGATCAGCCAGCGTTCTGCACCAGGGCCGGCGGCCTTGGCCAAAGTCCAGTCATAAAGGCGGCGCAGCACGAGCAGGATGTTCCTTGGCGGGAGGATGTCCCGTGGGCTTAGCGGGCAGATGTGACAGGCGCAATAATGGCTGCGGCAAACCAAATCGCTGCCGCCGGGCGCGCCATCAGCGCGATACCGGTCGTCCGGTCACGGCAGGCGCAGCGCCGGCAACTTGCACGGGCGCCAGCGGCGGCGGCGCCACCCGGCCAATCAGGCGCAGGGCATAATCCAGCTGATAATCCAGCACGCCCTTGGCCTTGAGATCATCCGCCTTGGCGACAAAGCGTGGATCGGGGCTGCCATCCTGCTCCACCAATTTGTCGGTGGCATCCTTGATCTCATTGATCAGATGCTTCTTCAAATCGGCTTCGCGCAGCGGCTTGCGGTCCGATACGCGAGGATCGGACAATTGCGGCACCTGGATATCCGGATCGATGCCATTTTCCTGCACACTGCGGCCCGATGGCGTGAAATAGCGAGCCGTCGTCAGGCGCAGCGCCGTGTCTGCGGACAGCGGATACACGGTTTGCACACTGCCCTTGCCAAAGCTGCGTTGGCCCAGCACCAGCGCGCGGCGATGATCCTGCAGCGCGCCAGCGACGATTTCGGCAGCCGAGGCCGAGCCTTCGTCAACCAGCACCAGCACCGGCTTGCCATCGGTGGCATCGCCTGGCTTGGCATAATAATGATCGACATCATTCTTGGCGCGGCGACGTTCCGATACGACTTCGCCGCCTTCCAGGAACACGTCCGACACCTTGATGGCTTCATCGAGCAAGCCGCCGGGGTTGGAGCGCAGATCAACAACATAGCCGGCAACGCTGCTGCCCAGCTTGGCCTTGATGCCATCAACGGCGGCGCGGGTGGCATCGCCGGTGCGGTTGTTGAAGGTGGAAATGCGGATCACACCCACCGTGCCGCGGGTTTCCCATTTCACCGGGCGGATCACCACCACTTCGCGGGTGAGGGTGAACTCCAGTGGCTTGGCTTCGCCCTGGCGCACCACGGTCAATTTGATCTTGGTGCCGGCGGTGCCGCGCATCTTGTCGACCGCTTCATTCAGCGATCCACCATAGATCAGCTCGTCATCCAGATGGGTGATGTAATCGCCGGCCTTGATGCCGGCGCGGGCGGCGGGTGTGTCGTCGGTGGGGGTGATCACCTTCACGGCGCCGTCTTCGGAGGTCACGGTGAGGCCGAGGCCCGTGTATTCGCCATCGGTGGTCTGCTTGAGATTGGCGTAATCCCGGCCATCCAGATAGGATGAATGCGGATCGAGGCTGGCCAGCATGCCATTGATGGCACCACGGATCAGCGTCTTGTCGTCAACCTTGTCGACATAGATCACCCGCACCCGCTCAAACACGTCCATCAGCGCATCAAGCTCTTTGTAGGTGTCGGTCTCGGCGGCGGCCTGCACGGCGGCATAGCCGGGCACCAGGGCCAGCGCGGCCAGCGGCAGCACGATCTTCCAATGATTGCTCAGGCGCATGGGATGACGGACTCACTGATGAACAAACACAAACGATAACAGACCCGGAGCAGAACGCTACTCCCCCACCCTGTGCCTGGCAGCCTTGCGCTGCGCTTAACGCGGCGCCGCGGCAATCAGGCGCGGTGATAGGGGTGACCGTCCAGAATCGACAGCGCCCGGTACAGCTGCTCGGCCAGCATCGCCCGCACCAGCATATGCGGCCAGGTGGCGCGGCCAAAGCCCAGCAGCAGATCGGCGCTGTGCCTGGTGCCATCCTGATGGCCATCGGCTGCACCAATCAAAAAGCGACACTCCCGCGCGCCATCATCGCGCCAGCGCGCCAATTGCGCTGCCAGATCGGCCGATCCGAGATCCTTGCCGCGTTCATCCATCACCACGGTGCGGCTGGCAGCGGGCGGCTGGCCCGGCACCGGCCACGGCGCGCTCTCGCTCACTTCCGTGATTGCCAGCCGGCCCTTCAGCCGCATGGCATAGCGCTGCACCAGATCGGCTTCGGGGGATTGGCCGATGCGGCCGCGCGCGATGATGTGCAGCTTCACGGGTGAGGCCGTTCGGGAGCGAAGTGGTTCAGGCCGCAGCCGGCGCCATCGGCGCATCATCCACGCCCCACATGCGTTCCAGATTGTAGAACACACGCACATCGGGGCGGAAGACATGCACGATGATGTCCCCGCAATCGATCAGCACCCAGTCTGCCGCCGGCAGGCCCTGCACACGGGCACTGCGGCCGAAATCGCTTTTCAGCTTGTCGGCGATTTTCATCGCCATCGATGCCACCTGCCGGCCGCTGCGGCCGCTGGCGACGATCATGTAATCGGCGATGCTGGTTTTGCCGGCCAGCGGAATTGAAACCGGCTCGACAGCCTGATCGTCATCCAGGCTTTGCATGATCATGGCGTGGAGCTCCTCCACCCGGTCAGTTTTATTCAATCGTGCATCCTCATGTTGCTGGCCATGTTTGTGGCCGTGTTGGTCTTGTTGCTGCTGGGCATATTCTTGGCCCAGTCGGGATCGGTGCGCCGCACTTGTGTTGCTGATTCCGGCCGCAACCCGGCGTGAAGCCTGATTATCGCTGGCAGCGGCGCATCCGTCCAGCGCGAAGCCGGCGTTGGCGACCAGCCGGCCCAGCTTAATGCCGGTGCGCCCATCAGGGACACGCCCGGCCGCGGCGCCACCGCCAGCGGCACCTCGCGCAGAAACCGCCGCCAGCGCCGCCAGCGGTGAAGCTCAGCGACAATATCATCCCCGGCCAGCCACACGAATCGGTGCTGCGGATAGCGGCGTTTGAGCGCGATCACCGTATCCACGGCAAAGCGCGTGCCCAGCACGGCTTCCAGCGCCGTGACGCAGATGCGCGGGTGCCGGGCCTGCAGCCGCGCGCGGGCCACCCGGTCCCCAAGTGCCGCCATGGATTCGGGCGATTTTAGCGGATTGAGCGGCGACACCAGCCACCACACCGCATCCAGCCGCAACTGCCGCATCGCAGTCAGGCTGATATGGCGGTGCGCCGCATGCGCTGGATTGAAGCTGCCACCCAGGAGGCCGATGCGTGCCATCAGCGCCGCGCCTCACTGTTGTTCACCATGGCGTCATGGCCGCACCTGGCCAGTCCCGCGCACCAGGGTCTTGAAAATGGTCAATTCCGGCAGAGCCACTGGCCCGCGGGCGTGCAGGCGGCCGGTGGCGATGCCGATTTCAGCGCCAAAGCCAAATTCGCCGCCATCGGCAAATTGGGTGGAGGCATTGTGCAGCACGATTGCGGCATCCACGCGGCCCAGAAACCGCTCAGCGACGGCGGCGTCGCGCGCCACCACACATTCGGTGTGCTGCGATCCGTGCGCCTGGATATGCGCAATCGCGTCGTCCACACCGGCCACTTCGGCCGCGCTGGCGATGGCGGCGATATATTCGGTGTGAAAATCTTGCGGAACTGCCGGGATCACGCGGGCATCGATGGCCTGCACGGCGGCATCACCGCGCACTTCGCATGGCCCGTCCAGTAACGCCGCCAGCAGCCGCTGTTTGAGCGCCAGCGGCGCGGCGGCATCGATCAGCAGCGTTTCCATCGCCCCGCACACCGCTGTGCGCCGCAGCTTGCTGTTCATCACGATCGCCACCGCCTGGTCGGGATCGGCGCTGGCATCGACATAGACATGATTGATGCCATCCAGATGCGCCAGCACTGGCACCCGTGCCTCTTGCTGCACCCGTGCAATCAGGCCCTTGCCGCCGCGCGGGATGATCACATCGATCAGGCCGTGCGCGCTGAGCATCTGCCCGACCAGCGCACGGTCCCCGGCCGGCACCATCTGCACGGCGGCAGCAGGCAATCCGGCGCTGCGCAGGCCGAACGCCACGCAATCGAGCAGCACCGCGTTCGACAGCGCCGCTTCACTGCCGCCGCGCAGCAGGCAGGCGTTGCCGGCCATCAGGCACAGCGCGGCGGCATCCGCCGTCACGCCCGGCCGGCTTTCGTAGATGATGCCGATCACGCCCAGCGGCACCCGCACCCGGCTGAACTGCAGGCCATTGGGCTGCGCCCACTGCGCAATCACTTCCCCCACCGGATCAGTCAGGCCCGCAACGGCATCAAGCCCGGCGGCAATGCCAGCCGCCCGCCCGGCATCAAGTGCCAACCGGTCCTGCAGCGCCGCTGAAACGCTGCTGGCCTGCGCGGCGGCCATATCGGCAGCGTTGGCGGCCAGCAGTTCAGCCATGCGGCCGCGAATCGCAGCAGCGGCGGCGGTGATCGCCAGTGATTTTTGCGCGGTGGTGGCAGCAGCCAGCGCCGGCAATGCCGCACGCGCGGCGCGGGCCATATCGTTGATCAGATTCATATCAGCACCAGATGATCAGCGTGCACCAGCGCAGCGCGCGGCGCATAGCCCAACGCAGCAGCATGGGCATCGTTGCGCAGGCCCATGATTGCCGCAGCATCACCGGCATCATAGCCGGCCAGCCCGCGCGCAATCAATTCGCCGTCGCTGCCGGCAATGGCCACGACATCGCCGCGCCGGAAGCGACCATCCACGGAATGCACGCCGGCCGCCAGCAGCGATGCGCCGCGCCGCAGCGCCGCCGCTGCGCCGGCATCAACCATGATCGTGCCGGCCACGGTGATGCGGCCCGCCAGCCAGGCCTTGCGGCCCTTGGCGCTGCGCGGCGGCAAAAACAGCGTGCCGCCATCATGGCTGGCAAAATGCGTCAGCGGGCGATCGACGCGGCCATCACAGATCGCCAGCGCAATGCCAGCGGCCCCGGCCATGCGCGCGGCCTGCAATTTGGCCGCCATGCCGCCCGATCCCATACCTGACCGCGTTTCAGCCGTTGCCATCGCCATCACATCGGGCGTGAGCGCCTTGACCACCGGGATGCGCGCGGCGCTGGCATCGCTGGCCGGATTGGCAGTGTACAGCCCGTCCACATCCGACAGCAATATAACACCGCTGGCACCGGCGGCCTGCGCGGCGCGCGCGGCCAGCCGATCATTGTCACCAAAGCGTATCTCCGCCGTCGCCACGGTGTCGTTCTCATTCAGCACCGGCACCGCGCCCAAATCGAGCAGCCGCGCCATGGTCGCCGCAACATTCAGATAACGCCGCCGGTCTTCCAGATCATCGAGCGTCAATAGCAACTGCGCTGCCACCATGGCTTGCCCGGCCAGCAACGCTTCCCAAACCCCGGCCAGCGCGACCTGCCCCACGGCGGCGGCGGCCTGCGCGTCCTCAAGGCTGGCACGGCCGCCGCGCTCAAGGCCCAGCCGGCGCGCACCCAGCGCAATCGCGCCGGACGAGACCACCACGATCTGCTGGCCCTGGCTGCGCCGCGCCGCGATATCGGCAACCACCCCGGCCAGCCAGTCGCTGCGCACGGCGCCGGCAGCATCGACCAGCAGCGACGAGCCGATCTTCACGACCAGCCGCGCGCACACCGCCGGATCAAAGGCGGCCGATGGCCTTACAGTGGCGACCATTGCCGGTTCCCGGCTGCGGTGCGATTGGCCTGCGCCCGGCCAGCAATGGCCATCAATTGATCGAGCACGGCGTCCACCCCCTGCTGCGTGGCCGCGCTGATGCAATAGACCGCCGCGCCGCTGGCCTGCTCCAGCGCGCGCTTCTTGGCCGACAGCGCCTGCGGGCTGACCAGATCGCTCTTGGACAGCGCCAGTATCTCGGGCTTGCGATCAAGGCCATTGCCATAGGCAGCCAGTTCCTCGCGCACGGTTTCCCACTGCGCCACCGGGCCGGGCAGGCTGGCATCGATCAGGTGCAGCAACACGCGGCAGCGTTCGATATGGCCCAAAAACCGGTCACCGATGCCCACGCCTTCGGCCGCGCCGGCAATCAGGCCGGGGATATCGGCCATCACCAGCTCGCGGCCCTTGTGCGCCACCACGCCAAGCTGAGGCTTGAGGGTGGTGAAGGCATAATTGCCCACCTTGGCCTTGGTGTTCGAAATCGCGTTGATCAGGCTGGATTTGCCAACATTGGGCTGCCCGACCAAACCGACATCGGCCAGCAGCTTCAGCCGCAGCCAGATCCACAATTCCCGGCCGGGAAAGCCCGGCTGAAACTGGCGCGGCGCCCGGTTGGTGCTGCTTTTGTAATGGTCATTGCCTTTGCCGCCATCGCCGCCCTTCAGCAGGATGGCGCGCTGGCCAATGGTGGTCATATCAACGATCAGCGTGCGATCATCGTCATCGGCCAGAATCTGGGTGCCCACCGGCACCTTGACCAGCAGATCGTCGCCGCCCGGCCCGGTGCGGTTGCGGCCCATGCCATGATCGCCGCGCTTGGCCTTGAAATGCTGGGAATAGCGAAAATCGATCAGCGTGTTGAGGCCATCGACACATTCGAAGATGATATCGCCGCCCTTGCCGCCATCGCCGCCATCAGGGCCGCCATATTCGACAAATTTCTCGCGGCGGAACGACACCGCACCGTCGCCGCCGGCGCCGGATGCGATGAAGATCTTGGCCTGATCAAGAAATTGCATTGCCTGTGGTGTCCAAAAACAAAAGGGGAGCCGGTCGCCCAGCCCCCCTCTCGACTAATTTTGCGAGAAAACGCCGGGCTTATTCAGCCGCAAGCGGTTCCGCTGCCGGATTGACCGACACATATTTGCGGCCAAGCTTGCCGGTGTGGAATTCCACGGTGCCGGTGCTCAGAGCGAACAGAGTATGATCCTTGCCGATGCCGACATTGCGGCCGGGATGCGTGGGGGTACCACGCTGGCGAATGATGATGGTGCCGGCGTTGACCGCCTGGCCGCCGAAGCGCTTCACGCCAAGGCGCTTGCTTTCGGAATCGCGGCCGTTCCTGGAAGAGCCGCCTGCTTTCTTGTGAGCCATGGTTCAGTGCCCCTTACGCGACCGAAGTGATTTTCAACACCGTCAGCTGCTGACGATGGCCGTTCTTGCGGCGATAATTGTGGCGACGCTTCTTCTTGAAGATGATCACCTTGTCACCCTTGGTCTGGGCAACGATTTCAGCCGTGACGGCCCCGCCCATGGTGAGGGCAGCGCCTTCGCCGACCATCAGGGTTTCCAGGTTGACGGCAGCGCCGGCGTCCCCATCGATTTTCTCGACGATGATCTTGTCACCATCGGCCACCCGGTACTGCTTGCCGCCGGTGCGCACCACTGCGAACATCACTTCAACCCTAAGACTATTGGTTCAACACAAAGCATCAAGTCAGAATCGAACGACCCGGCAGATGCGAAGGCGGGCAGTTAGGGGATGCCCCGGCCCTTGTCAATGTGAATGGCATCAACGCAAATCGCGGGCCGGCTGTGACACTACCGGCTTTTGCCCCCCCTTTTGCTTCCCGCAGCCTTGGTGCAGAAGGATGGCGTGACCCGGCGCCGCCTTTTGTTGATGATTGCCGCTGCCGTGGCTGGCGGATCGGTAGTGCTGGGCCTGTATGATCCAGCGATCGATGCGCCAGCAGCAGCGGCGATGGCCGATCGCATGGCCAGCGGCTATCAATCCCAATCCGGCATGCCGCCGAGCGAATTTTCCGCGCGCGAAGCCCGGCAATGGGCCGATGGCTGGGAATTTCGCTGGCGCTTCAAGCCATGCCCCGAATTGGCCAGCCTGCGCGTGTGGATCAGCCGCAACGGCCGCAAGGCCAGCTTTGCCGAAATCCCCGACTGCGCACCAAGCACCGGCTTTGGCGCGCCGCCGCGCACCGTCTGAGCAGCAGGAGGCAGCAAAAAGCCCGGCCCGCCATGTGCGAACCGGGCCTGTTGTCGGTTTTCGCCCAATCAGACTGGCGAAATATGGCCGTAAGCCACCATGCAATAGAGCATGGGGAAGGACAGCACGAAATTGGTGCGGCTGAAGATCATCGCCGTCTTGGCGGCTTTGGCCTTGGCATCGGCATCGGCATCAACAATGCCGAGGGCGATTTTCTGGTTTGGCCAGATCAGAAACCACACGTTGAACGCCATGATGATGCCCAGCCACATGCCCAGCCCAATCACGCGGAAGCCTTCGGTAAAGGTGAGTGCCTCCACCAGATAGCTGCCGCCCAGCCCGATGCCGGCAACCAGCGTGAGCAGCGAGCCGTGGCGGAAGTACAGCAGCGCCTTGGGAGCGATATATTTGGTCACGCCCGGCTTCAACTCGGCCGGCACCGACGGCATTGTCGGGATCTGCACGAAGTTGAAATAATAAAGCAGGCCGATCCACAGGATGCCGGCCCAGGTGTGCACGGCGCGCAGGAAGCCCAGCGTCCAGCCACCGGCATCAGCGCTGATATCGTCCGCGTGGAACGCCAGAATGACTGCAACCAGCAACGCAATGCCGATCAAGAACGCATTGCGCAGGTTGCCAAGAATATTTGCCATGAGTTTTGCCCCGAAAATTACCAACACCGACGCTATAGGCCAGCGCGCGGCGCTTGTTAAGGGCACAGACGCGCGCATCACCGGCAATCGCGCGCCGCTGTGATGGGGCGCTTGCCGCATCGGCGGGACTGGCGTATAGGCGCGCTTGTTCCTGCACGACTGGTGGTTTGCAGGCTGCGCGGCTACGCTGCGCGGCGCCAAACCGCCTTTCCGATCAGATCATTTTTACCCGGCTGCCTGTGCCGCCGGGACCATTGCCCACCGGAGACCGACAGCCTTGGCCCAGACCGATCTTGATGCCCGACTCGATGCCATCATCGCGCCTGTGGTGGCAGCGATGGGGCTTGATCTGGTGCGCATCCAGCTGTCGGGCCAGCCGGGATCGATGACGCTACAGGTGATGGCCGAAGATCCGGCCACCGGCCAATTGACGCTCGATCAATGCGCCGGCCTGTCCCGCGCACTCGATCTGCCGCTTGAAGATGCCGATCCGATCAGCAGCGAATATGCCCTGGAAGTATCGTCGCCGGGCATTGACCGGCCGCTCACCCGCGCCGCCGATTGGCAGCGCTGGACGGGCCACGAGGCCCGGCTGAAGCTGGAGCCGATGGTGGATGGCCGCGCCCGCGTGCACGGCGACATCACCGCCTTTGAAGGCGACGCCGTACTGATCACCGGCAAGAGCGGGCATGTCCTGCGCTTGCCGATGGCCAATATCCACAGTGCCAAGCTGGTGCTGACTGACCGGCTGATTGCCGCAACCCGCCCTCTGGACGCCACTGGCGCCGATGAGATCATCGAAAGCGGCCCGCTGATCGGCGCGGCCGCCGACAATGACAATGAAACCCCCGACCACGAACTTTCGGAGGACTGACATGGCCCTTGCCCCTAACCCCAACAATGCCCACGCGACGTCCCTAACGGCCAACCGTGCCGAACTGCTTGCCATCGCCGATGCGGTGGCCCGCGAAAAGGGCATCGATCGCGGCATCGTGATCGAAGCCATGGAAGACGCCATCCAGCGCGCCGCCCGCGCCCGCTACGGCGCTGAAAACGACATCCGCGCCAAGATCGACCCCAAGAGCGGCGAAACCCGGCTGTGGCGCGTTCTGGAAGTGGTTGAAGAGCCAGAAGATTTCTTCAAGCAGATCAGCCTGAAGGACGCGGTGAAGAAGGACAGCGCCGCCGAACTGGGCAGCTATGTTGTCGATCCGCTGCCGCCCGTGGAATTTGGCCGCATTGCCGCCCAGGGCGCCAAGCAGGTGATCGTGCAGAAGGTGCGCGATGCCGAGCGCGAGCGCCAGTTCGAAGAGTTCAAGGACCGCCAGGGCGAGATCATCACCGGCCTCGTCAAGCGTGCCGAATTCGGCCATGTCGTGGTTGATCTGGGCAAAGCCGAAGGCGTCATCCGCCGCGACCAGCAAATCCCGCGCGAAGTGCTCAAGCCCGGTGACCGGGTGCGCAGCTTGATCGCCAGCG
Source organism: Sandarakinorhabdus sp. (assembly GCF_040398645.1). Lineage (GTDB taxonomy): Bacteria > Pseudomonadota > Alphaproteobacteria > Sphingomonadales > Sphingomonadaceae > Sandarakinorhabdus. The sequence goes on along the minus strand of NZ_JBBATR010000024.1, from coordinate 28,256 downwards.
TGCGCCGCGAACCGCGCGGCCCGCAGATTTTCCTGAGCCGCGCCCACGGCGATTTCATGAAGAAGTTGTTCGCCCAGGAAGTGCCGGAAATCTATGACGGCATCATCGAAATCAAGGCCGTGGCCCGCGATCCGGGCAGCCGCGCCAAGATCGGCGTCATCAGCCGCGACAGCAGCATCGATCCGGTCGGTGCTTGCGTCGGCATGAAGGGCAGCCGCGTGCAGGCGGTGGTGCAGGAATTGCAGGGCGAAAAGATCGATATCATCCCATGGTCGGCCGACACCGCCACCTTCGTGGTCAATGCGCTGCAGCCAGCCGAAGTGTCCAAGGTGGTGCTGGACGAGGATGAAGGCCGCATCGACGTGGTGGTGCCCGACGATCAATTGTCGCTGGCCATCGGGCGGCGCGGGCAGAACGTGCGGCTGGCCAGTGCGCTGACCGGCAAGCAGATCGACATCATGACCGAAGCGGACGAAAGCGAGCGCCGCCAGAAGGAATTCGTCGAGAAATCCGAACTGTTCCAGACCGAGCTGGATGTGGACGAAACCCTGGCGCAGTTGCTGGTCGCGGAAGGCTTTTCGGAGCTGGAAGAAGTGGCCTATGTCGATCTGTCGGAAATCGCCGGCATCGAAGGCTTTGACGAGGATCTCGGCACGGAATTGCAGAACCGCGCCATCGAAGCGTTGGAACGCCGCGAAGCGGTGTGCCGCGAAGAACGCCGCGCGCTTGGCGTCGAAGATGATCTGGCCGCCATCGAAGGCCTGACCGAAGCCATGCTGGTGGTGCTGGGCAAGAAGAATATCCGGAACCTGGATGATCTGGGCGATCTGGCCACCGATGAACTGGTTGGCCGCAGCGGGCTGCTCAAGGATCATGGCCTGTCCGAAGATGATGGCAATCGCATCATCATGGCCGCGCGTGCGCACTGGTTCGCGGACGAAACGCCCGTTGCTGATGAGGAGGACGCATCAGCGGATGGTGGCCAATGATCGCCTGACGCCGGAACCGCCGGTCGCCGCCAGCCCGAAAGCGCAGCGGGAGCATGCTCAGGATGCTGAGCGTCGCTGCATCTTGCTGGGCGAATCTGCGCCGCGCGCCAGCCTGATCCGGCTGGCGCTTGGCCCGGATGGGCAGGTTGCGGCCGATTGGTCGGAACGGCTTCCGGGCCGCGGCGCCTGGATCAGCGCCGATCGCAACTTGTTTGACGATGTGGCGGCGCGCGGCCGGTTGCGCGGCGCGCTGGCACGGGCATTCAAGACCAGCAGTTTTCATCTGCCTGACGATATGGGAAGCCGCATCGAAGCCAGTTTGCAGCAGCGCCTGCTGGCCCGGCTCGGGCTCGAGAAGCGCGCTGGCAATCTGATTATCGGCGGTGACCGGGTGCGGGAGGCCTTGCGGGCTGGCAAGGTCTGGCTGGTGCTGCATGCCGGCGATGCCCGCCCCGACGGTGCCGACAGGCTGGACGGCATGGCCCGCGCGGTGGGCGAATCCACCGGCGAAGATATTGCGCAGCGCCGCCTGCCGATGCCGCGCGATCTGCTGTCAGCGGCGCTGGGCCGGGACAATGTGGTGCACGCGGCCATCACCTGCCAGGCTGCGGCCGCACGCGTGCTGGCCGATCTTGATCGGTGGACCCACTTTGTGGTTCCAGCCGCAACGAATTTTGAACCGCGGACAGCTGCAACAAAGGTTGCGGCAGACGTCCTTGAGAGGCATTAGGCGCAAGCAATGAGTGATGACAACAAACCCAAACTTGGCATGCGTGCCCCCCTTGGCCTGAACAAGTCAGTCGAGGTCGGCAAAGTCAAGCAGCAGTTCAGCCACGGCCGCACCAAGCAGGTCGTGGTTGAGGTGAAGCGCGCGCGCGTGCTGCATCGGCCTGGCGATCCAGCGCCGACACCGGAGCCGGCCCCGGTTGCCGTGCCGGTCGCCGTGCCGGTCGCTGCACCAGCAGCTGCGCCGATCGCCGCGCCAGTGGTGCGAGCACCTGAGCCGCAGGCGCCCGTTATGGCCCCGCCCGCAACCACCACGGCTGCCCCGCAGCAGCCGGTCATTCAGCGCGAGAATCCGCCGGCCGCGCCGGCGCGGCCGACAGCGCCGCCGGTGATGTTCCGCCCCGTCGAGCGGGTGCAGCCCACCCCTCGTCCCGAACCAGCCATTCAGCCGACCGCCCAGCCGGCTGCGGCACCAGAAGCCGCGCCAGCCGCCGAACCAAAAGCAGAGGCAGTGGCTGCGGCCAAACCGGCGGAGACTACCCCGCCGGCAGCACCAGTTCAGAACCGCACCCCGGTATCACCGGCGCCGCGGCCGGCAGCACCAGCGGCGCGCCCATCCGCGCCGCCTGCGCGCAGCGCACAAACCGGCCGGCCGCAGCAGGCCGCACGGCCTGGCACAGCCCCCAGCGCGCCGCCGCGTCAGCAACGCATGACGCCGGGCGAAATGGCCGCTCTTTATCAACGCCAAGCCGAAGAAGATCGCCTGCGCCTGATGGAAGAGGTGCGCATCCGCGAAGAGCAGGAGCGCGCAGCGCGCGACGAGGAAGACCGCCGCCGCCTTGATGAGAAGCGCCTCGCTGCCGAGGAACTCGCCACCCGTCCCGATCCGCAGCCGGAAATCGATGCCGATGGCATGGTAATCCCGCCCAGCGCGATGGAAGACGACGACGACAGCATGCGCGTGCGCCTGATTCCCGGCCGCAAGCCCGAAGCGCCCAAGACACAGCGTCCGGTCAAAGGCGCCGAAGATCGCCGCAAATCCGGCAAGCTCACGGTCACCCGCGCGCTCGATGACGACAGCGGCACCCGTGTGCGCAGCCTGGCGGCGCTGCGCCGTGCCCGCGAAAAGGAACGTGGCCGCCTGGGCAGCCAGGCCAAGCAGGTGCGCGATGTGACCGTGCCCGACACGATCACCGTGCAGGAATTGGCCAACCGCATGGCCGAACGCACCAACAATGTCGTGCGCCTGCTGGCACGCATGGGCGTGCCCACTGCGGCGCTGGAAGAAATCGATCAGGACACCGCCGAACTGGTGCTGACCGAATTTGGCCACAACATCGTCCGCGTGTCGGAAAGCGATGTTGAAAAGGGCATGGTAGGCGAGGCCGACATCGACGAAGACATGATCACGCGGCCGCCGGTGGTCACCATCATGGGCCATGTCGATCACGGCAAAACCAGCCTGCTGGACGCGCTGCGCGGATCGAACGTGGTGAAGGGCGAAGCCGGCGGGATTACCCAGCAGATCGGCGCCTATCAGATCGTCACCAAGGACAAGCAGAAGATCACCTTCCTGGATACGCCTGGCCACGAAGCCTTCACGCAGATGCGCGCCCGCGGTGCCGGCGTAACCGATATCGTGGTGCTGGTGGTGGCGTGGGATGACGGGATCATGCCGCAGACCATCGAAGCGATCCAGCACACCAAGGCGGCCGGCGTGCCGATGATCGTGGCGATCAACAAGATGGACAAGACCGGCGCTGATGCCAGCCGCATCCGCACCGCGCTGCTGCAGCAGGATGTGCAGGTCGAGGAGATGGGCGGCGACGTGATGGACGCGGAAATTTCCGCCACCCAGAAAACCGGCCTCGATGATCTGATGGAAAAGATCCTGCTGCAAGCCGAAGTGCTGGATTTGCGCGCCAATCCCGGCCGATCCGCCGAAGGCACCGTGATCGAAGCGCGGCTGGACAAGGGCAAGGGCCCGCTGGCCACTGTGCTGATCGGGCGCGGCACCCTCAAGCGCGGCGATATCTTCGTGATGGGCCAGGAATGGGGCCGCGTGCGCGCACTGACCGATGACAAGGGCGTGCAGGTCAAGGAAGCGGGCCCGTCCGCTGCGGTTGAAGTGCTTGGCCTGGGCGGTGTGCCGCAGGCTGGCGATGCCGTCACCGTGGTTGAAGACGAAGCCCGCGCCCGCGAAGTCGCGGAATATCGCGCGGCCCTCGCCACGGCCAAGCGCACCGGGGCCAATGGCCCGGCGCGTCTGGAAGACATGTTCTCGGTGCTGCGCGCCAAGAAGGTTCAGGAATATCCGCTGGTCATCAAGGCCGACACCCAGGGCTCGGCCGAAGCAATTGCCGGCGCCGTGAACAAGATCGGCAGCGACCAGATCCGCGCCAAGGTGCTGATTGCCAGCACCGGCGGCATCACCGAAAGCGACGTGACCCTGGCCAAGGCCAGCGGCGCACCCGTGATCGGATTCAATGTGCGCGCCAATGCCAAGGCCCGCGAGATTGCCCAGCAGGGCGGCGTGGCGCTGAAATATTACGACGTCATCTATGATCTGATCGACGAAGTGAAGGCGGCGATGGCCGGGCAGCTTGGCCCTGAAGCCTTTGAAACCGTCGTGGGCCGCGCCCAGGTGCTGGAGGTGTTCCAGGCCGGCAAGATCGGCAAGGCGGCCGGCTTGCGCGTGCTGGAAGGCTTCATCAAGAAGTCGCTGCGCGCGCGTGTCATGCGCGACGATGTTATCATCTACACGGGCATGGTGGCCTCGCTGCGCCGCTTCAAGGAGGATGTGTCGGAAGTGAAGGTCGGTCTGGAATGCGGCATCACGCTGGCCGATTCGTCCGATGTGAAGGCCGGCGACATCGTCGAGACCTATGAAGTCGAGATGAAAGAGCGGACCTTGTAATTTTCACCCCCTTCGGTGCCCGCTATCGGTTCCGAAGGGGGGAGGACCCTGCTTATGCCCAAGCCGACACCGCCAGCCGCAGATCCCAAAGGCCGCCCGATCCGCCTGCAGCGCATCGGCGAACAGGTGCGCCACGCGCTTGCCGAAGTAATCGCGCGCGGGGATCTGCGGGATGAAGTGCTGACGCGGACGATCATTTCCGTGTCCGAAGTGCGGGTCACGCCCGATCTGCGCCAGGCGCTGGTGTTCGTGAAAGCCTCCAACGGCGACGATGAAGCCGTGGTTAAGGCCCTGGCCCAGCATCGCGGCTGGCTGCGCGGCGAAGTCGCCAAGCGGCTGGCGACGAAATACACGCCCGACCTCACCTTCCGACGCGATGACAGCTATGATGCCGGCGCGCGCATCGATGCCATATTGGCGCGCCCGGAAATCGCCCGCGATCTGCCGCCGGTCATAAAGGCCCCGATCCGCCCCTGGAAAAGCCTGGCGGACAGCGGCGACGATGATGCTACCGAAGATTGACGCCTTGTGCGCGGCGCTGGCCAATAGCCGCGTGACGCTCACCCCCATCGCCGAAAATCATCGTGAACCGCTGCGCGCGGCCTGCGCGGCAGACCGGGACATCTGGACGATTTATTCCACTTGCCTGGTGGATGAATTTTTTGATCCGCAGTTCGATCTGAAACTGGCGGGCGGTAGCCAATTTGCCTACGCAGTGCTGGATGCCAACACGGTCGTGGGCTGCACCAGCTGGTACAATATCGATGCGGCCAACCGCGCCGTGTCAATCGGCTACACCTATCTTGCGCCGGCGGTGCGCGGCGGCGATTTCAATCTTGCGCTCAAAGGCCTGATGATCGGCCACGCCTGGGCTTGCGGTTTCCAGCGCATCCATTTCGATGTCGATACCCGCAACACCCGCTCCATCGCCGCCATCCGAAAGCTTGGCGGGCAGCAGGAAGGTGTCCTGCGCCGCAACAAGACCACCTGGACCGGCTTCGTGCGTGACACGGCCGTGCTGTCGCTGCTGCCCGGCGAAGCGTCTGATGCGCTCATGCCGTGGTTGCGGGCCAACAGGTGACGCACCGCCACTTTTGCAGTAGAAATTCATGATGGAACGTCAGGAAGCCTTGCGCCGGTTGCAATCCGCCTCACCCCGATTGAAGGCGGCGGGCGTGGGCGCGCTGTATCTGTTCGGCTCCACCGCCCGTGACGAAGCCGGGCCGGACAGTGATGTGGACCTCTTCTTCGATCCGGCCCACGCGCGCCTGAGCTTGTTTGATGTGATGGAAGTGCGGGATATTGCGCAGGCGCTGGTGGGAATCAAGGTTGACCTTTGCACGCGCTCGTCGTTGCATCCGGCGCTGCGAGCAGACATCGAGGCGGAAGCGGTCCGGGTTTTCTGACATGACGCTGCCGGCAAAGCGCGCCAAACGCCGCCAAAAACTGCGTCTGGATGACATGGCCAGCGAGATTATCGCGATTGAAGCGGCCTTGTCCGGCATCAGCCAGTCGCAGTTTGCCGGCAATTGGGTCCTGCGCTCTGCCGTGGAGCGCGGCATTGAACGGATTTCGGAAGCCAGCCGCCATGTTGATCCGGCCGTGCTGGCCGCGCATCCAGACGTGCCTTGGCGGCAGGTCGCCGATATCGGCAACTGGCTGCGTCACGCCTATGACAATGTTGATCCCGATCAAGTCTGGCGCGTGGTGATGGCCGATTTCGGTCCGCTCAAGGCGGCGATTGCCGCCATGTTGGCCGCTTTGCCGGAATGACACTCCCGGAATGACACTCAACGGCTGGATCATCCTCGACAAGCCGCTCGGCCTGACCAGCGCGCAAGGCGTGGCGGCCGTGAAGCGCATCTTTCGGCAAGGCGGCCTGCCCATCCCGCGCATCGGCCATGGCGGCACCCTCGATCCGCTGGCCACCGGTGTGCTGCCCATCGCACTTGGCGAGGCGACCAAGCTGGCCGGGCGGATGCTGGATGCCGACAAGGCCTATGATTTCACCGTGCAATTCGGCACCGAGACCAGCACATTGGACGCCGAAGGCGAGGTGACCGCCACCAGCGACGTGCGCCCTGACGAAACCGATATTCTATCGGTGCTGCCGCGCTTCACCGGGCCGATCAGCCAGATCCCGCCGCAATATTCGGCGCTCAAGGTTGACGGCAAGCGCGCCTATGCCCTCGCCCGCGCCGGCACCGAGGTCACGCTGGCGGCGCGGCAGCTCACCATTTACAGCCTGGCGCTCACCGCCGTCACGCCAGGCAGCGCGACATTCACCGCCCGCGTGTCGAAAGGCACCTACATCCGCAGCCTGGCGCGCGATCTTGCCTATGCGCTGGGCAGCGTTGGCCATGTCACCATGCTGCGCCGCAGCAAGTCCGGGCCGTTCACCCTGGCGCAGGCAATATCGCTGGACAAGCTGGCTGCATTGGTGCAGGGCGCGGCGCAAGAACAGGCAATACTGCCACTGATGGCAGGGCTGGACGACATCCCGGCTCTGCCTATCACGCCAGACGAAGCGGCGGCACTCCACCAGGGGCGCAGGCTTGTCGGGCACCCAGCCAGCAACGGCACCCATCTCGCCTGCAACGGTTCTGTTCCTGTTGCATTGGTCGAGGCCCATCTGGGCGAGGTGTGGGTGCTGCGCGGGTTCAACCTTTGACGAACAGTCAGCAACCCGGGAGTAAAACGATGTCGGTATCCGCCGAAAAGAAAGCCGAAATCATCAGCAGCAATGCCCGCAGCCCCACCGACACCGGTTCGCCGGAAGTTCAGGTGGCCATTTTGACGGAACGCATTGTCAACCTGACCGATCACTTCAAGACCCACAGCAAGGACAATCACAGCCGGCGCGGCCTGCTGGTGCTGGTCAACACGCGCCGTTCGCTGCTCGATTATCTCAAGAAGAAAGATGCCGCGCGTTATACCGCGCTCATCGCCAAGCTGGGCCTGCGCAAGTAAGCCAGGCCAATCCCGAACGGCCCCAATTTCGGGGCCGTTCGTTTTTCTGGCCCGGCGCGAATGAGCGTGCCGCCGCCAACGCCGCCACCAAGAGCGGCACACACGCTGTTGGCGTCAGGCAATCGGGCCTGCCGCCAGGGAAAGAAGATATGTTCACCATTCACAAAGAAGAAATCAACTGGGGCGGCCGCACGCTGACTCTGGAAACCGGGCGCATTGCCCGCCAGGCTGATGGCGCCGTGCTCGCCACCCTGGGCGAAACCGTGGTGCTGTGCGCTGTCACCGCCGCCAAGACCGTGAAGGAGGGCCAGGATTTCTTCCCGCTCACCGTTCACTACCAGGAAAAATATTCCGCAGCCGGCCGCATCCCCGGCGGCTTCTTCAAGCGCGAGCGCGGTGCCACCGAGCATGAAACGCTCACCAGCCGCCTGATCGATCGCCCGCTGCGCCCGCTGTTCCCCGAAGGTTTCTACAACGAAATCAACGTGATCGCCCATGTGCTCAGCTATGATGGCGAAGCGGAAGGCGATATCCTGTCGCTGATCGCTGCGTCCGCTGCACTTACCCTGTCCGGCGTGCCGTTCATGGGCCCCATCGCTGGTGCCCGCGTCGGTTACCAGGACGGCGAGTATATCCTCAACCCGACCAAGACCCAGATCAAGGAAGGCGAGCTTGATCTCGTCGTTGCCGGCACCGGCGACGCCGTGATGATGGTCGAATCCGAAGCCAAGGAATTGTCGGAAGACACCATGCTCGGCGCGGTGATGTTTGCGCATCGCTCCATGCAGCCGGTGATCGATGCGATCATCCGTCTCGCCGAAAAGGCCGCCAAGGAACCTTGGGAAATGGCCGTCACCGACGACAAGGCGATGCTGGCCACCCTCAAGAAGGCACTGGGCAGCGACGTTGACGCCGCCTACCGCCTGAAGGGCAAATCCGATCGCCAGGCCGCGCTGGCCGAAGCCAAGGCCAAAGCCAAGACGGTGTTTGCCGATGGCACGCCGCAAGAGCAGATGAAGGCCGGCAAGCTGTTCAAGAAGCTGGAAGCCGCCATCGTGCGCGGCGCCATCCTCAAGGACGGCCGCCGCATCGATGGCCGCGACACCAAGACGGTGCGCCCGATCGAAGCCATGGTCGGCCTGCTGCCGCGCACCCACGGTTCGGCGCTGTTCACCCGCGGTGAAACCCAGTCCATCGTCACCACGACGCTAGGCACTGCCGATGCCGAGCAGATGATCGATGGCCTGGATGGCCTGCGCTATGAACGCTTCATGCTGCACTACAACTTCCCTCCCTATTCGGTGGGTGAAGTCGGCCGCTTTGGCGCACCGAGCCGCCGCGATATCGGCCACGGCAAGCTGGCATGGCGCGCCCTGCATCCGCTGCTGCCCGCCAAGGAAGAGTTCCCGTACACGATCCGCGTGCTGTCCGACATCACCGAGTCCAACGGCTCGTCGTCGATGGCAACCGTGTGCGGCGGTTCGCTGGCCTTGATGGACGCTGGCGTCCCGCTCAAGCGTCCGTGCGCCGGCATCGCCATGGGCCTCATCCTCGAAGGCAAGGAATTTGCCGTCCTGTCCGACATTCTGGGTGATGAAGATCATCTGGGCGACATGGATTTCAAGGTTGCCGGCACATCCGAAGGCGTCACATCGCTGCAGATGGACATCAAGGTTGCAGGCATCACCGAAGAAATCATGCGCGTCGCGCTGGATCAGGCCAAGGCCGGCCGCGAGCATATCCTGGGTGAAATGGCCAAGGCGCTCGACAGCACCCGCGAAGGCCTGTCCGCACACGCGCCGCGCATCGAATCGATGCAGGTGCCCAAGGACAAGATCCGCGACATCATCGGCACCGGCGGCAAGGTGATCCGTGAGATCGTCGCCACCACCGGCGCCAAGGTCGACATCGAGGATGACGGCACCGTCAAGATCTCCAGCAGCGATCCGGCCCAGATTGCCGCCGCGCGCAAGTGGATCGAAGGCATCACCATGGAAGCCGAAGTGGGCAAGATCTACACCGGCAAGGTCGTGAACATGGCCGATTTCGGTGCGTTCGTGAACTTCATGGGCGCCAAGGATGGCCTGGTGCACATCTCCGAAATCAAGAACGAGCGGGTTGCCAACGTCAAGGACGTGCTGACCGAGGGCCAGATGGTCAAGGTCAAGGTGCTCGGCGTCGATGATCGCGGCAAGGTCAAGCTGTCGATGCGCCTCGTCGATCAGGAAACCGGCGAAGAACTGCCGGACACGCGCCCGCCGCGCGAGGGCGGTGATGATCGCGGACCCCGCGGTGATCGCGGCCCACGCCGTGATGGTGATCGTGGTCCCCGCCGTGATGGCGGTGGCCGTGACGATCGTGGCCCGCGCCGCGACGACCGTGGGCCCAGAAGCGATGGGCGCCGTGATGGCGGTGACCGCGACCGCGCCCCGCGCAGTGAAGGCGGCGACGACGCCCCCGCCGGCCTGCCCAACTTCCTGACCGGCGGCAACGACTGACATCGTTGATGCTTGGATAGGCCAGATGAAACGGGCCGCGCTTCTTACTGGAAGCGCGGCCCTTTCATTTTGTGCCGTTGGTGCGGTTTTTCACGATTGGCACCGCCACACGCCATATCAGCCCTCGCCAAGTGCTTCAGCAGCCGATATAGGCAAATAATACACACAAGGTTTCCGCCGGAGCATTATGCTGACGAAATTGAGCGCATGGGTGAAGCGCCACCCGGTCTGGTCGGCGCTGATTGCGTTGGTGTTGCTGGCCCTCACCTGGTTCGCCGTTCGGCCGACGCCGCATGACTATGAATATGTCAGCCAAAGCGTTGATCGCGGCGCCGTGCTGCGCAAGGTTTCGGCCAGCGGCAAGGTGCGCGCGCTGAACACCATCAAGGTCGGCACCGAAGTGTCCGGCCAGATCACCAAAGTCTATGTGGATTTCAATTCCACGGTGAAAGCCGGGCAGGTGCTGGCCGAAATCGACGTCACCCGCGTGCGCGCCCGGGCGCAGCAATCCGAAGCCCAGGTGGCGCTGGCCCGCGCCGGCCTGCAGCAAGCCAACGCCAACATTGCCCGCGCCCGGCTGGAGCTGGAAATCCAGCAACGCGAATATGCGCGGCAACGCGAACTTTCGCAGCGGGGCTTTGTTTCCACGGCCAATCTCGACGTCGCGCAGACCAGGCTGAACACCGCCCGCAACGCGGTGGATGTGGCCGCCGCACAAATCCAGAGCAGCAATGCCCAGATCAAGCAGGCCACCGCCGAGCTGTCGTCAACACGGCTCGATCTCAGCCGCACCGTCATTGTCGCCCCGGCCAGCGGCGTGATCATCAACAAGCTGGTTGAACCGGGCACCACCGTCGCCGCCAGCTTCCAGACGCCAAATCTATTCGAAATCGCCGCCGACATCACCAAGATGCAGGTCGAAGCCTCGGTGGACGAAGCCGATATCGGCCAGATCATCGCCGGCCAGAAGGTGGCTTTCACGGTGGACAGCTACCCCGACACGGTATTTCAGGCCGCGGTGCGCCAGGTCCGCAAGGCGCCGGTCGAAAACCAGAATGTCGTCAGCTATCTGGTGATCATCGACGTGGACAATCTCGATGGCAAATTGCTGCCTGGCATGACCGCCAATGTCGAAATCATCACCGGCGCCAAAACCGATGTGCTGCGCGTGCCCACCACCGCCCTGCGCTTCCGCCCGAAAGTGGCGGATCGGGAGCCGGCCAAGACCGAGACCGGGGCAACGCCCGCAGCCGCTCGCCAAACCGTGTGGATCGCCGGATCAAATGCCTACAAGCCGACACGGCAAGCGGTGCAGACCGGGCTGCAGGGCGACGATTACACCGAAATCCTGTCAGGCCTCAAAGCCGGCGACAAGCTGCTGGTGCGCACCAAATCCCTGAAGCCCAAGGCCGAGACCGACGATACGGACGAAGATGACAGCGCCGCTTCTTGAAACCCATGAACTGGTCAAGGATTATGTGATCGGGGGCGAAGTGGTGCATGCGGTCAACCGTGTGTCACTCAGCATCGCGCACGGCGAATTCGTCGCGATCATGGGCGCCAGCGGATCGGGCAAATCGACGTTCATGAACCTGATCGGCTGCCTCGATGTGCCCACGTCGGGCACCCTCAAGCTGGATGGTATCGACACCAAGAGCCTGGACAGCGATGAACTGGCGGAAATCCGCAACCGCAAGATCGGCTTTGTGTTCCAGCAGTTCAATCTGCTCGCCCGCACCAGCGCGCTCGACAATGTCGCGGTGCCGCTGATCTATGCCGGCGTGCGCTATTCCGAACGCCGCGCGCGCGCCCAGGCCAAGCTGGAGGCGATGGGCCTTGGCAACCGCATGGAAAACACGCCGGCCAAATTGTCAGGCGGCCAGCAACAGCGCGTGGCCATTGCCCGCGCGCTGGTCACCAACCCGCTGATTTTGCTGGCTGATGAACCCACCGGCGCGCTGGACACCCAGACTTCGTTGGACATCATGGGCATATTTCAAAAGTTGAACGACGACGGCATCACGCTGATCGTCGTCACCCACGAGCCTGACATTGCCGAATATGCCGCCCGCCGCATCGTGTTTCGCGATGGGGCGGTGATCGAGGATGCCGCCGTCACCAATCGCCGCCGGGCCACAATAGCATGAGCGCGCTGCTCGACACGATTGCCGGCTGGGGTGTAAACGTCGCCGTGGCGCTCACCGCGCTGCGCACCAACCTGATGCGCTCCATCCTCACCACGCTGGGCGTGATGATCGGGGTGTTTTCGGTGATCCTGGCCGTGGCAGTGGGCAATGGCGCCCAAGTTTCGGTGAACCAGCAAATCGCCACGCTCGGCTCCAACATGGCCATCGTGCTGCCCGAACCCGAACGCACAGGCGGCCCGCCGCGTCCCGGCGACCGCGGCCGCCTGACCGAACGGGACGGCGCAGCCATTGCACGCCAGGTCCCCGGCGTGCGCGCCGTCGCGCCGCAGATCCGCAGCAGCGTGCAGATGGTCACTGGCGGACGCAGCGCCACCACCCAGGCCACCGGCTCAACCGCCGATTATGCCCGAATTTCCAACATCAGCACATCCGATGGCCGCTTCCTCACGCAAAGCGATGTCGCTGCCGCCGCCCGCGTGGTGGTGATCGGCCAGACCGTGGCCACCAAATTGTTCGCCGATGCCAGCCCCATCGGCGAAAGCGTCCGCATCAACCGCGTGCCGTTCACGATCATCGGCCTGCTGGAAAGCAAGGGCAGCAATCTGGGCAACGACAATGATGATCAGATCATCATGCCCATCTCCACCCTGCGCCAGCGCCTCTCCACCGCCGCCGCGCAGGGGCCGGACGATGTCACCCTGTTGTTCGTCGGCTTTGAGGATGAAGAAACGCTGGTGGCCGGCGACCGCGAGATCAAAAGCCTGCTGCGCGCCCGCTATCAGGTGTCCAAAGGCAAGATCACGCCGTTCACGGTGCGAACCACCAGCGAAATTGCCGAAACATCCGGCGAAGTCACCCAGATTTTCCAGGCCGTGCTGGTCGCCATCGCCTCAATCTCGCTGCTGGTGGGCGGCATCGGCATCATGAACATCATGCTGGTCAGCGTGACCGAACGCACCCGCGAGATTGGCCTGCGCATGGCGCTGGGCGCCAAACGCCGCGATATCCGCAACCAGTTCCTTGTCGAAGCCGCCGTGCTCTGCATCATCGGCGGCGCCATCGGCTTGACACTGGCCATAACCGCCGCGGCCATCTTCCAGACAATCGCTGAGTTCCCGGCCCCGATCGGCTGGCAAACCGCCGTGCTCGCGGTCGCCTTCTCCGGCGTCATCGGCCTCGTCTTCGGCGGCTACCCGGCGATCCGCGCCTCTCGGCTTTCACCGATCGAGGCGTTGCGCACCGAATAGGCCGGCGGACCGAATAGGCCGACATTCAGGGCCACACAGAAAATGGGCCGCGCTTCGGATGCGAAGCGCGGCCCATTTGCGGTAATCACCGGCTCAGCGGCGGGCGGCCAGCTGCACGCCGGTGTCAACCTGCGCCCGCGCCTGGGCGAATTTCTTGCTAGCTTCGAAGCTGCCACCTTCAGCGCAGATCTTCTCGGCGATGCGCACGGTCTTGAGGGCGCGGGCGGCGACCTTGGGATCGGCGGTTTCGATCTGGCTGCGCACGGCAGCGGCCTGCGCGGCGCAATCGACGGTGCCAGCGTAGGCTGGTGCCGGGCTCAAGGCCACCAGGAAGGGCAGCACGCCGACCATGGCGAGGCCAACGAGGGTGATGCGGTCGACGGTGGAGTTATTGATCGTCATGGTGAAATTCCTTTCGTTGATCGGGTTGCCGATAAAGAGGTTTTAAGTCACACTCAGACCCAAGTTAATCCACATAATGGTCACCGCCTCATGAAGCCTGACTACGCAATACCCCGCAATCAGCTCGATGGCCTGGAGGCGTTCCTGCGGGTTGCAGTGCGCAAATCCTTCCGCGCCGCCGCCGATGATCTGGGTGTGTCGCCATCCGCCATCAGCCAGACCATCCGCCAGATGGAGGACCGCATCGGCGTGCCGTTGTTCATCCGCACCACGCGCGCAGTGGGGCTGACCGAGGCGGGCCTGCGCTTCCATGCCCAGGCCGCGCCAGCCTGGGCCAGCCTGATCGCCGCGTGGGAAGACGCGCGCACGCTGGGCGAACGTCCCTCCGGCCTGCTGCGCCTCAACATGCCGCGCGCCGTGGTGCGCCTGCTGATCGAGCCGATCATCGCCGATTTCTGCGCCGCCTACCCCGATATTGATGTGGAGGTGATCGGCGAAGATGCCCTCGTCGATCTGGCGACGAGCGGCCACGATGCCGGGATCCGGATCGGTGAGCTGCTGGAGGCCGACATGATCAGCGTGCGGATTTCAGCCCCGTTTCGCTACGTCATCGTCGGTACGCCCGCCTATCTGGCCGACCATGGCCGGCCGAAAACACTTGCCGATCTGAAACTGCATAACTGCATCCGCCAACGGGTCAGTCGCAATGGCGCGCTCAATGGGTGGCGCTTTGCCGACGGCAATCGCAGTGTCGATGTGACGGTGAAGGGCCGCGTCGTCGTCAATGAACTCACCACGGTCGTGGCGATGGCCGAACGCGGCATGGGCCTCGCCCAGATCAGCGAGCCGTTGGTGGAGGCGCAAATCACCGCCGGCCAGTTGGAAACCGTGCTCGATCATCTGGCGCCGTCCAGCCCCGGCCTGTTCCTGCATTATCCCGGCCACGCCCAGGTGCTGCCCAAGCTGCGCGCCTTTATCGATCATCTCAAGGTCGCGCTGGCCGATGGCCGGCTGCCGCATCTGAACAAATAGCGCCGCCCCTAAAAGCGGAAACGCAGCCCGGCGATGCCGGCCGTGGTGTCACCGAACGGAAAGCTGACCGTGCGGATTACGCTGAGATCAATGGCCACCGCAGCGCTGGCATTGAACGACAGGGTGGCGGCCAGTTCGCCCCAGCTGCCCGACTGGCGCAGCGCATCGACAAAGCGCGGTGTGCCCGCGGTGGTGCGCTGGCCGGCGCCAACCTGCCCGACCGCTGCAATATTGCTGGCCGTGTTGATCGTGCCGGACAGGCTTATGCTGCCGCCGTCGCCCGCAAACATGCGGGTGAGCGCAGCGCCGGCGGAGCCGATGACACCATCGCTGGATTGCTGCTGGCTGGAAATCACCCGCCCGCCCGGACCAGTCAACGCCACGGCGAAATCGATCTGATTATAATCAATGCCGGCATAGGGCGTGATGAACAGCCGGTCCGCAAGCATCACATCATAGCTGATCGAGCCGCCAAGCCCGAAAATGCCGCCGGAGCGATCGACGGCGATTGCGGTACCGGCCTGTGAGCGCAGATTGGCCGCATCGAATTGGCGGCGGCCCAGCGACACATGCGCTTCAAGCCCGAGATTGCCGACATAGGTGCCCGCCGCGAGGCCGCCGATCCAGGTGTCGGCCGGGATGGTCAGGCCGCGCGCATTGCCGCTGCCGACATAGGTAACATCGGCCTTCACCCACGACGTGCCGAAATTTCGAGTCAGGCCCAGCGCGGCAAAGGGCTGATCGGCCTGTGCCTGCACGGCGGTGAGGCCGCCGGATAGCGATAGGGTCCACGGCCGCTCACGCTCCGCCCCGTCTTGAGCCCCGTCTTGTGCCACGTCTTGCGCTGCGGCCGGAGATGCCCCAGCCAAGGCGGCACCTGCTGCCATTGCCCAAAGCTGCATTGCTCTTGCTGTCCGCCTGCCTGTCATCATCATCCCCAATATTGCGCGCAGTATTTTAGATTCCAACGCAGCGAGCCAGGCAATTCCTTCGCGCCGCCAACAAAAATCTGGCAGCGCGAAGGAATCGGCCGTGCAGGGCCGTTACATCGTCAGACAGGCAGGTGAACACGGTGTTGATGCAGCGGCTGCCCGAGGCCGGCCAGAATGATGATGCGCTGATGGCAGCCGCAGCGCGCGGCGAGGCCAGCGCGCTGCAGTGTCTGGTGGAACGCCACAACAGCGCCGCCTGGCGGCTGGCATGGCGGCTGACCGGCGATGCCGG
>NZ_JBBATR010000024.1:0-12004 GCF_040398645.1 Sandarakinorhabdus sp. | reverse complement strand
TCGTGCTGACCTACTGGGAAGGAATGACCGGGCCAATGGCCGCCGAAACGCTCTTGATCTCGCCAAAGGCCTTTGAATCGCTGCTGATCCGGGCACGAACCGCCTTGAAGGCCGTGCTGGTGCAGGCCGGTGTCGATCCGCACGACCTGCCAGGGGATCTGTCATGAACGCATCTGCTGCACAGCCGGCCATCACCGATGCCGATCTGGCGCGGCTGCTGGGGCTGGCCAGCGCCGCCCCGCCGCCGCCTGCCGATCTGGCTGCACGTTTGCTGGCCCGCGTTCGCGCTTCGCCGCCAGCCGCATTGCCGCCGATTGCGCTGCCCCAATCTCCGCTACCAGCCGCCTCGTTGCGGCCGGCACGCGGGCGGCCCGCGCGGCGCTGGCTGCGCATCGCGCTGGGCAGCGCGGGCAGCCTGCTGATGGCGACCGCCGTTGCCGCTGGTTTGGCGCAGACGCCGATGTTTGCGGCCTATCTGCAACCGCTGCTGGCCCCGCTGGCCAGCGTGATCGGCGCAAAGCCCGCACCGCCCGCCACTGCGGCCCGCAAACGCACCGCGCCGCCGACGGTACTGCCGCTACCGCGTAGCGAAGCCCCGTCGGCACCGCTGGCCCAATTGGCTCCGCCTGCCACGCCCACCGATCTCGCTGCATCCCTGCCGCCAATCGTGCCGGGAGCCGTGCCGCCACCCGCGCTGGTGGCCCCGGCGCTGCGCTCGGCAGCAACGCCCCAAAGCAGCCCGGCACGGCGCGCGCTGGCGGGCATGGCTGCTGCCAATCCCGGCGCTGTTCCGGCGCCGCGCCCTGAGTTTGGCAAAGCTGCGCGGGCCACAACTGCCCGCACCGCCATCGATCGGATCAGCCAACGCCAGCCGCTGTCCGATGCAGCCAGGCCGCAACCGGTGCCGGTTCCCCCGGCTTTACCCGAGCTGGCGGCGGCCAACCCGCCGACGCCAGCAGCGCCGGCAATTGGCATCGCAGTCAATTCACCCAGCACGGCCGCCGATCCAACCGCTGCGATCGTTGCCGATGGGCCGGCAGGGCAGCCGCCAACGGCCCGCACCGAACGCGCCGCGCAAATCACCGACGCGATTGCCGAACTACGGGCCTCTCGCAAGGCCGGCACCTTGACGCCGGCACAAGCGCAGCGGCTGCGCGGCTTGCAGCAATTGCGCGCAGCCCGGGCGGCACGCCCGCCGCGCTCACCAGAACGCCGGTGAAATCAACCGGCGAAGGATTCCGGCACAGCCCGCGTTTAGCCAGATGTGGAGGCGCTGCGCTTCCCGAACAGATAAGAAAGGGAAATCATCATGAAACTTCAATATCTTGCTGCCACCTCGATCACCCTGCTGCTTGCCGCCACCGCCGGCCAGGCCCAGACTGCCCCGGCAGCCCCAGCAGCCGCCTCTGGCACCAACACCCGCACGATTGGCAATGATCGTGTGTCGGGCAGCGTTACCACCACGCGCGATGCCGGCACCATCGATCGCACCACCGAATTGACGCGCAAGAGCGATGGCGCCGCCGCCACCGCCAGCCAGACGCGCAGCCGCACCGAAACCGGCGTCACCGCCAGTTCCAGCCGCACCGGATTTGACGGCCAGACCAGCAGCAGCAATTATGCCCGCACGCGCACCGAAACCGGGGCCACCGAAACTGGCACGATCACCCGCCGCGATGGCAGCACGCTCAATCTGAACGGCAGCATGGTGCGCGGCGATGGCAGCATCACCAGCAATCGCGCCATCACCGACAGCGCCGGCGCGACCGTGGCCAGCCGCATCGTGCAGGCAAGCCGCGCCGCCAACGGCCAGGTGACCCGCAACGTCACCGCCACCGGCCCGCAGCGCCTGCTCACCCGCGCCGGCCGCCCCGGCGCACCGCGCCGCGCCCGGGCAAACTGATCCGCCCGATTGAACAATCCGGCGGCGATACTGCGCCAAACCGAAAAATGGCCGGATGCACCCCAGCATCCGGCCATTTTTCATCAATAATACAGCCCGCCACCGGCAAAGCTGCCTCCCGCGCCCAAAAAAGTGGTGCAGGGCTCAGCCCTGCCCGCCGGAGGCACTTTGCGTCTGCCTTACTTTCGGCGCGGCGGCCGAACGGGCTCTGGTTCGGCGCCCCGCGCGCGCCGTTCGCCGCGGCGGTTGCCGCTGGTGGCGCTGGACAGGCGGCGCGGCAGCTTCTTGGGCGGCGGCGGCGGCGGCGGTTCTTCGTAATCGCCCAGCGCCATGTCAAAGCCCAGCATCGCAAAGCTTTCGGCCATGTGGGTGGGCAATTCGGCCTTGATATCGATCACGCCGCCATCGGGCAGCGCGATCACCAGACGGCGGCTGTGCAGGTGCAGCTTGCGGCTGATCCCGCCGGTCAGATAAGAGTCCTTGCCGCCATATTTGCCGTCCCCCACCAACGGATGGCTGATCGCGGCGGCATGCACGCGAATCTGGTGGGTGCGGCCGGTGAACGGCTGAAATTCCACCCACGCGGCGCGCGCCGCTGCCTTGTCGACCACCCGGTAGCGGGTTTTGGCTTTCAGGCCATTTTCGGGATCGACATGCATTTTCTCGCCGCCGCTGCCCGGCTGTTTGGAGATGGCGGCATCGATGGTGCCAGCGCGGATTTCGGGCACGCCGATGGTCAGCCCCCAATAGGTCTTGCTGGCTTCGCGCCCGGAAAATTCTTTGCTGAAAAACGCCGCCGCGCGGGCCGTGCGCGCCAGCAGCAGCACGCCGGATGTGTCCTTGTCCAGCCGGTGCACCAGCCGCGGGCGGGCATCGGCATCATATTGCAGCGCATCCAGCATGTCATCGACACTGGTGGTGATGCCGGTGCCGCCCTGCGTGGCCAGCCCCGGCGGTTTGTTGATCACAACAGCGTGCGCATCCATGTGGATGACCTGGCCGCGCATATAATCGATCTGATCGGGGTGCAGCGGCGGCCGCACCTTTACCACCAGGCGCGGTTTGGCCGGTTCGGGCAGCACATCCGGCCACACCAGCGCCTGGCCCACACTGACGCGGTCGCCCGGCCCGGCCTTGCCCCCATCCAGCCGCACCGCGCCAGTTTTGGACCAGCGCGACACGATGTTGAAGGTCACCTCAGGGGCATGGCGCTGAAACCAGCGGTCAAGGCGGATGCCGTCGTCGTCGTCGGCAATGGTGGCATTGGGCATCAGCAGGCTTTCATCAGGCTTTTATCAGGCGGGGCCGCGCATCAGCCACACGCCGGCCAGCACCGCGAGCACACTGCCCGCCGTGCTGGACATGGCATAGGCCGCCGCCAGCGCCACTTCGGCGCGAATGATCATGTTGTACACTTCCAGGCTGAACGCCGAAAAGGTGGTGAATCCGCCAAGCACACCCACCCCAAGCAGCAGCCGCAGCCCTTCGACACCGCCATCAAGCTTTGCGAGCCAGCCGGCCAGCATCCCCATCAGCAAGCCGCCAAGGATATTCACGGCAAAGGTGCCGAACGGAAAGCCCGGCCCCATCACGGCAATCGCCCAGCGGCCAACACCATAGCGCAGCGCCGTGCCAATGCCGCCGCCAAGGCTGACCAGCAACAATTGGGACAAGGCCGGGTTCATCGCGGTCTCTTAGCCGGATTGCGCCGCGATTGCCAATCATGGCGGGACAGCAGGCCGCCGGGCAGCCGGCAACGTCCAAAGGGATGTCAAGCCACGCCGAAGGTCCAGCCTTCGCTGGTTGCAATCGCCGGGGTCAGCGCAGCGGGCTGCCACCAATGCGGCTGGTGGGCGACCGCGCGCAGGCCGGCGGCGGTGATGACGGCATCGCCAACATGATCGGGAAAAACCGCCGGGAAATTCGCCGGCATGGCCTGGCTGCCGTGGCGGGCCAGCGCGGCGTTCAGGCTGGGCGCATCGCGCAATTTGCCGCGAAACCCGGCCATGCGCGCAAAGGCCTGGGCATAGATTTCGAGGATGACCGGGCCACGTTCGGGCAGCGGATCGAACGGCCACACCGGCCAGTTCAGCCGGTGCAGCAAGCGCATGGCGGTCAGCGTCGCCTTGCCCACCTGCGATGCGCCGAGCAGCACGAAGTTGGACGTCGGCACGCCCAGCCCGCTGGCTTTGTAGACCTGCTCCGTCACCCGCAAATGCGCGCGTGCATGGCGCGGGCCGTCATCCTTGCCGAGCCAGAAAGCATCGCGCCGGTGCGCGATAAAGCCGTGCCCGCCCAGATCGTCCTCAGCCGCACACACCGCCTCCACCTCGGCCCACAGGCTGCGCGCTGGCTGATCGAACGGCGGCACCGCGGCAAAGCCGAAGCCGGCATCCATGCCAACCAGTACATCGCCGGACAGGCCGCCCAGCCAATCGAGCACGGCGCTGCGTGACCAGACGCCGGACGGCGGCAACACAAGTTCCGGCGGCGCATCGCCAGCTTCGCATTGTGCCACCTGCACCGAAGGGTGCCGCACGCCCTTCGCGCCCGACCAGTCAATGCCGACGAACCGGGAAAACCTCACCGCAGCAGGGCCACAGCGGCGCACAAGCGCGCGGCAAGCGCCGGCGGCAGCTGCGCATCAATCAGGAAGTTCATTCCGCGGCGATCACCAGCGGATGGTCGGCCAGATCGGCGGCGTAGGCGAGGCAGGCCAGCACATCGGCGCGCGTGAGAGTGGGAAACGCCGCCAGCAGATCGTCCAGCGTGTCACCCTCAGCCAGATAGGCCAGCACGTCGCGCACCGGCATCCGTGTGCCCTTCACGCAGGGCTTGCCGCCCAGCACGCCGGGCCGCGATTCGATGCGGCTGAGCAGAATTGTCATGACCTGAGCATAACGTGCGCCGCCGGAAAGGCCAAACCCGGTTTGGCCGCCGGTCTGCTCACAATCCCCGCGCCTTGCGCTGCGCGGTCGACGCGCGGGCGGCCCAGGCGCGCTCCACCAGCACTGCGATGCGTTCGGGATCGGCCGTGTCCAGCCGCGCCAGCACGCCCGGCCAACCAACATAATGCGGGGTTTGGAAAAAGCAGTCGGGATCGGTGGCCATCAGCATTTCGGCCTCATCCAGCCCGGCGGGCAGCACGAAATGCTCCGGCGTACGGCCGATCACCACGAGCATCTTGCCGCGCACCAGCACGGCATCGCGGCCATAGCTGGCGGCGCGTGTGGCGCCGGGCAGGGCGAGCGCCAGAGCCAGAACATCATCCAAGGTCATGCCGAGGCTTGCTGATCAGGTTTGAAGGGGAAGCAAAGCGCCTCCGGCGGGCAGCAATGCGCCTCCGGCGGGCAGGGCTGAGCCCTGCACCACTTTTGTTTTGGCTCGGTCCAATTCTCCGAAATAGCGCGCCGAACCAACAATCGGGTGCAGGGGTCACCCCTGCCCGCCGGCGGCATTTTCAACAATTTCTGACCGGCGCGCCGTCTCACTTCAATGCCGCCCGCGCCAAGTCTTCGCGTCGCCGCGCCCATTCGGCCAGCCGTTCGGCGATGCGGGCCTCGGTGCCGCGCGGGGACGGGGTGTAGAGTGTCTGCGCCGCCATGCCATCCGGCCAATAATCCTGGCCCGAAAAGCCATCGGGCGCGTCATGATCATAGGCATAGCCCTTGCCGTAGCCCAGTTCCTTCATCAGCTTGGTGGGCGCATTCAGGATATGCGCCGGCGGGGTGAGCGAACCGGTGCTGGCGGCAAGCTTCATGGCGGATTTCTGCGCGACGTAGGCGGCGTTTGATTTGGGCGCAGTCGCCAGATATAGGCAGGCGTGCACGATGGCCAATTCGCCTTCGGGGCTGCCGAGGAAATCATAGGCATCCTTGGCATCCAGGCACACGCGCAAGGCATTGCTGTCCGCCAGGCCGATATCCTCGCTGGCAAAGCGCACCAGCCGGCGCAGCAGATACAGCGGCTCCTCCCCCGCCACCAGCATGCGCGCCAGCCAATAGAGCGCGGCATCGGGATCCGAGCCGCGCAGGCTTTTGTGCAGCGCCGAAATCAGGCCGTAATGGCCCTCCCTGTCCTTGTCATACACCGGCATGCGGCGGTGCAGGAACGCCGCAAGCGTGGCGGCGTCCATCGCGGCGGCCTCATCCAGCGCCAACAGGCTTTCGGCCTGACCCAGCAGGAACCGCCCATCGCCATCGGCCGACGCGATCAACGCGGCGCGGGCATCGTCGGTCACCGGCAGGGCATGGCCCACATGCGCTTCGGCGCGGGCCAGCAGATCGGCCAGCGCGGCTTCATCCAGCCGCCGCACGATCAACACCCGCGCCCGGCTGAGGATGGCGGCGTTCAATTCAAAACTGGGGTTTTCGGTGGTCGCCCCGACCAGCGTGATGGTGCCATCTTCCATCGGCCCCAGAAAGCCATCCTGCTGGGCGCGGTTGAAGCGGTGGATTTCGTCCACGAACAATAATGTGCGCGTGGACGCAGTGCGGGCCTCGGCAAACAGCTTCTTGAGGTCAGCCACGCCGGCAAACACGGCAGAAATCGCCACAAAGCGCATCTGGGCCGCATCGGCCAGCAGCCGCGCGATCGTGGTCTTGCCCGTGCCCGGCGGCCCCCAGAAAATCAGGCTGGACAGGCTGCCGCTGGCAATCATCCGGGTGATGGAGCCTTCGGCGCCAACCAGATGATCCTGCCCAACCACCTGCGCCAGCGTCGCCGGGCGCAATTGCTCGGCCAGCGGTGCAGCACCAGCAGTTGCGGGTTGTGAACTGCCGAACAGATCAGCCATGCCGCCAGCCAAGCCGCATTTCGCCGTTTCGCGCAAGTCCGGCCCGCTGTCTTGGACCCGCGCCTCTGTCTTGGACCCGCGCCTCTGTCTTGGACCCGCGCCTCTGTCTTGGACCCGCGCCTCTGTCTTGGAATTGTCTTCATAAGCTGGCAACATCCCACTCGGGTCAGCAGTGGAGGAACCGCCATGCGCCTTGCCGTGTTCAATGTCGAAAATCTGTTCGATCGCGCCCGCGCCCTTGATGAAAGCAATGAGCCGGTGCTCAAGGCCTTTGGCCGCGCCCAGGCACTGCTGGCACAGCCGGACTACACCGATGCCATCAAGGCAGAGATACTTGCCGAATTGGCCGTGCTTGGCCTGACGCGATCAGACAGCAATCGCAATGCCTTGCTGCGCCAGAGCCGGGGCAGCCTGATCCGGCGCCCGAAGGACAAGCCGCCCGAAGTTGCAGCCAGCGGCCGGGCCGACTGGGTTGGCTCGCTGGAGCTCAAGCGGGGGCCGGTCAATCATGAAGCCATGCTCAATACCGCCCGGGTGATCCGCGATTGCGCGGCAGACGTGATGGGCGTGGTGGAGGCCGAACACCGCCCGTCGCTGGGTGATTTCAACCGGGAAATCATCGCCAGCGAGGTGGTGGGCGGCACCGCCTTTCGCCATGCCATGCTGATTGACGGCAATGATGATCGCGGCATCGATGTCGGCCTGATGACCGGGCCAGCCTATCCCATCGGCATGATGCGCAGCCGGGTGGATGATCGCCGTGCCAACGGCAATCCGGTGTTCAGCCGCGATTGCCCGGAGTTCCACATTGCCGTGCCCGGCGGCACGGCGATCGTGGTGATGCTGTGCCATTTCAAATCCAAATTTGGCGGCAACGATCCGCGGTCGCAGGCCAAGCGCCGCGACGAAGCGGCGCGCGTCGCGGACATTTATCGGGCGCACCGCAGCGCCGGCATCGTCAATATCGCCATCATGGGCGATTTCAACGACACACCAGATGCGGAGCCACTGGCCCCGCTGCTCGCCCAGACCGATCTGGCCGATATTTCGGTGTTGCCGGGCCACAACGATGGCGGCCTGCCCGGAACCCACGGCAATTGCCGCGCCGGCACCAAGATCGACTATATCCTGTTGTCACCGGCACTGGCGGCGGCGGTCACGGCATCCGGCATCATCCGCACTGGCATGCGCCCCAACAAGGGTGCGCCGCCGTGGCCCATATATCCCACGCTGACCACCCCGTCACAGGCAGCTTCCGATCATGCCGCGCTGTGGGTGGATGTGGCGCTTTAGCTTTTATACCAGGCCTCGATGGTGCCGTTCAGCTTGATGGTGAGCGGATTGCCCTTGCGGTCAAGGCTCTTGCCGGCGGCGACGCGGATCCAGCCTTCGGAAATGCAATATTCCTCGACATTGGTGCGTTCGGTGCCGTTGTAGCGGATGCCGATGCCGCGGCTGAGCAAGTCCCAGTCATGAAATTCGCTGCGCGGATTGACTGACAGCCGGTCTGGCGGCGTGTCAATTGGCGCTTCCGGAGCAGTTTCGGGCGGGGTTTCGGGCAAATCGGTCATGGCGCGGTCTTAGGCGCAGCAATTGCTACCCGCAAGAAAAAGGGGGGGGCCGCAAGAAAAAGGGGCCGCCCGCAGATGCAGGCAGCCCCGTTTTTCGTTCAAACCGCAGGATGGCTCAGCCTTCGGCTGGTTCGTCATCCGTGGGCAGCATGCCAGGCTCGGCATTGGGATCAAAGGCTTCGGTGAAGCCCATTTCCTCACGATCGGTAGTGGCATTGATATCCACGCCGGCGGCCTGCAGTTCGGCTTCTTCAGGCGAACGCGCGATGTTGACCTTGACCAGCACGACCACTTCCGGGTGCAGCGCGACCTTCACGTCGTGCACGCCCAGGTTCTTGATCGGCTTGTCGAGCACGATCTGGCTCTTGTTCAGCTTGTGGCCGCCAGCGATCAGCGCTTCGGCCAGATCGCGGGCTGCAACCGAGCCGTACAGTTGGCCAGTGGCCGATGCTGCGCGGATCATCACGACGCTGGCGCCTTCGATATCGCGCGATTCGGCGCGAGCGATGTCGCGGCGCTTGGCGTTATCGGATTCGATGCGACCACGGTCGTTTTCAAACCGCTTCTTGTTGGCTTCGGTGGCGCGCAGGGCTTTGCCGCGCGGCAGCAGGAAATTGCGTGCAAAACCCGGCTTCACATTGACGACATCGCCAATGGTGCCCAGCTTTTCAACGCGTTCGAGCAGGATTACATGCATGACAGCTGCTCCTTACTTAACAAGATAGGGCAGCAAGCCCAGGTGGCGCGCGCGCTTGATGGCCTTGGCCAGCTCGCGCTGCTTCTTGCCCGACACCGCAGTGATGCGGGCCGGCACGATCTTGCCGCGTTCAGAGACAAAGCCCTGCAGCAAGCGCACATCCTTGTAATCGATGGCAGGTGCACTCGGACCCGCGAACGGGCACGACTTGCGGCGACGGAAGAACGGACGTCCCATCTACATTCTCCCTTAATATGCTGCGCGCGGTTCGCGGCGCGGGCGTTCGCCGCCCCGATCACCACTGCGTTCACCACCACGGTCGCCACGGTCGCCGCGATCACCGCCCCGATCGCCTCTGGGACCATCACGGTCACCACGCGGGCGATCTTCGCGGCCTTCACGGCCACCTTCGCGCTCACCGCCGCGGCGGGTCATCGCCGAAGGCTCGGTGGGCAGCGCATCGATGCGGATGGTCATGGAGCGGACGATGTCTTCGCTCAGGCCAACCTGACGCTCCATTTCGGCCACAGCGGCCGGCGGCGCATCCAGCACCAGCATGACATAATGTGCCTTGCGGTTCTTGGCGATCCGGTACGCCAGCGTGCGCAGGCCCCAATATTCAGAACCAGCAACCTGGCCCTTGTTGTCCGTGACAATCTTCGTAAAGCCTTCCGTCAGCGCTTCAACCTGAGCTGTGGTCAGGTCCTGCCGCGCGAGGAAGACATGCTCGTAAAACGGCATGCGTCTCTCCTGTGCCGATCGTTGACGGGGCACCATGCCCACGCCCCTCCGGCCTGCTTTGTCTCACCGTCCGGAGCATGCCCCGTGCCAGTGAGCGTGCGCGTATGACGGAACAGGAATGGAATGGCAAGCGATTTGCCCCTGCGTTCGTGCGGCAGCGCATGAATGCGGCTATCGATGTGGTTTTTGGTGGCAATAGTACAGCATCCAAGTAACAACCGGAAATCGACACACTGGAGGTCACCGCGGTCATGTTTTCACTGTCACGCGCGCTGTCTCGCGTGCTGAAACGCCGGCTGCCGGGAGAGATCAATGCGCTGGCGCAACCCCTCGGACCAGAAAGCCAGCCGAATCTCAACGAGCTGGCCCGGATCGCCAGCAGCATCCGGATCATGGAACTGAACATCAAGGCGTTCGGCTATGATCTTGCCCGGCGCGGGCAAGGCGCGCTGCCCGTGCGCTCCAACCTGGCAGCCCGGCATGTCGGCCTGGCATCCAAGGCATCGACCCAGGCCGATATCGAAAGCGACTGGTGTGCGTATTGGGCGAACGAATTCAAGGCCAGCGTCATCTATCACCGCAAGCTTTGGGAACTCACCTATGTTGCCCAGGCGGTGTATGAACATGGTTTCCTGCGGCCCGGCGCGCGCGGCTTGGGATTTGGCTGCGGGGAGGAGCCGTTTCCAAGCTATTTTGCGGCCAAGGGCATCGCCGTCACCGTCACCGATCTGGACATGGCGGCGGCGCAGGCGAAGGGTTGGGTCCAGACCAGCCAGCACGCCCGATCGCTGGAGCAGGCGTTTCACGCGCACCTCGTCGATCGCGAGAGCTTCGATCGGCATGTGCAATTCCGCATCGCCGACATGAATGATATCCCTGCGGATCTGAACGGTTATGACTTCTGCTGGTCGATGTGCGCGGTCGAGCATCTTGGCAGCATCAAGCAGGGCCTGGACTTTATCGAAGCCTCGCTGAAAACGATCAAGCCCGGGGGGCTGAGCGTGCATACCATGGAGTATAATTGCGAGCCTGACGGGCCAACGGTCGACAACTGGCAAACCGTGCTGTTTCAGCGGCGGCATCTCGAAGCCCTTGCCGATCGGCTGCGCGACCGGGGGCATGAGGTGGCAGCGTTCGACTTCGATCTCGGCCACCAGCCGATGGACCGGTTCATCGATGTGCCGCCTTACGATGGGGGGACGGGTGACACCGCAGTCGCCGCTCTGGGCCAACCGCTGCACATGAAACTTGCAATCGACGGCTTTGTCGCAACCTGTTTCGGGGTCATCATCCGCAAGGCAGCATGATCGGCCCCGTCCCCAAATTCATCGGCACGCGCGGTGACACGCCGGGCCCTGCCGCGCAGCCCTGACCGGCCGCACCGCGATCCGTCGCCGATGGTGCGGCGACAGCAGACCCATAATCGCCCCAAGGCTGACTTAAATCTATAAAAAATTCGTCACAAAATCACAATTGATGCGCCGCAGAACTGAAATGACCTTTCTGTAACAGCCCCCTGACAGTGGCGCTCGGGGAAATGCAATGAAGTTTTTGGTGGCGGTTTTTGCTGCCTTGTGTGTGGCTGCGCCCGTCGTGGCTCACACGGACGGCCATGATCAGCCGCCGTGGCAGAATGCGACGGCGTGGCCGGACCGTATCATCGCCACCTTTGATGCCGATCCCGCCCGCACCCTGGCGGTCAGCTGGCGCACAGCGGCCAATGTTACCGCCACCAAAGCGGAAATCGCGCTCGCCACGCCGGATGCCCGCATCGATCTGGCCGGGCGCAGCGTCGCCGCCATCACCCAGCGTGTCGAGCTTGGCAGCACGGTTCACGATGCCAAATTGCTCGCCATCGCCGCCAACGACACACTGCCGGCGGTCGCCTATCACAGCGCGCGCTTCGAAGGGCTGAAGCCCGACACGCTCTATGCCTGGCGGGTGATGGGCGCCGATGGCCACTGGAGCGAATGGTTCCAGACGCGCACCGCGCCGCTGGCTGGCCCGCTGCGCTTTATTTACATGGGCGATGCGCAAAACGGCGTGCTGTCGTTGTGGTCACGCACCATCCGCGCTGCCTATGCCGCAGCCCCCGATGCGCGCTTCATGCTGCACGCCGGCGATCTGGTGAACCGCGGCAGCCGCGATATCGAATGGGCGGATTGGTTCAAGGCCGGCGGCTTCCTGCACGCCATGGTCCCCGCCATTCCGGTGGCCGGCAACCATGAATATGACATGGCCGCCCCCGGCGAAAACGCCCGCATGCGCCTGCTCAGCCATTTGTGGCGGCCGCAATT
>NZ_JBBATR010000023.1:30748-45475 GCF_040398645.1 Sandarakinorhabdus sp. | reverse complement strand
CGCACTGGTTCACCGTCGGATGCGCCTGGCCTTGCCGAGTTGGCGCCGGCGGCGCTGCTCGCCGTGCCCGGCCTGACGCTGACCGGTGAATTATTTCACTTCGCATTCCTGGGCATTGGCGCGCCGATGCCGTCTGGCACAACTGTGCTGCTGGTGCCGGCGCTGGCCTTGCTCGCGCCATTGCTGCCCGCTGGCCCGCGCCGCCCGGCGCTGATTGCCGCCGCCATCGCGGTCAGCCTCGCGGCGGGCATATCGCTCTGGGTGAAGCTCGATCCCGTCGCTGCGTCGGTGCCGCCTTATGCCGGCACCGAGAAAAAACAGGGCTGATGCTGAGTTTTGATACAGACCAATAGTGAAGCAAGAATGCCTCCGGCGGGCAGGGCTGAGCCCTGCACCTCTCTCGTTTTGGTTCGATCCCAGCTGTCGAAATATGGCACCAAACCAACAAATGGGTGCAGGGGTCACCCCTGCCCGCCGGAGGCTCTACCTTCAGCCTTTTTCCCGGCGAACCGGCCTCACGCCAGCGGCAATTGCCCATCGGATACCCGGCTGGCCAGCAATTTGTCGATCTTGCGGCCATCCATGTCGATGATTTCGAACTGCCAGCCACTGAAACGGAATTTCTCGCCGGTTTCGGGCAGGTGGCGCAGTTGTTCCAGCGCCATGCCGGCGGCGGTTTCGTAATCGCGCTCGTCGGGCAGGGCGAGGCCCAAGGTTTCGGCCAGTTCGTCGGCGGGCAGTGCGCCGGAAATCAGCCAGCTGCCGTCGTCGCGTTCCACTGCGGGCGGATCGTTGATGTCATCGATATCGCTGCGAAACGCCCCGGCGATGGCGGCCAGCAGATCGGACGGTGTGACGATGCCTTCGAAATGGCCATATTCATCATGCACCAGCGCCATCGGAATCTCCGAATCGCGCAGCGCCACCAGCGCATCGACGGCATCGAGCACATCGGGCAGCACCGGGGCAGGGCGGGCCAGAGCCACCAGATCGAGCGGGCGGCCTTCGATCAGGGCCTGCACGACATCGCGGGCCTGCAGCACGCCGATGATATCGTCCACACTGCCATGCGCGACCAGCAGCCGCGTGTGCGGCGTCGCTGCCAGCTGCGCCCGCACTTCCGCGTCGCCCGAATCGGCATCGATCCAATCAATCTCGCCGCGCGGAGTCATCACGCCGCGCACACGCCGGTCGGCCAGCCGCATGATGCCCGCGATCATCTGGCTTTCCTCGGCTTCGATCACCCCGGCGCTGGTGGCATCGGCCACCACCGATCGCAATTCGGCTTCGGTCACGGTTTGCGTGTTGTCACGGTCCTGGCGCAGCAGGCGAAACACCAATTGGCTGGATTGATCGAGCACCCAGACGAACGGCGTCGTTATCCGCGCAAATTGCAGCATGAACGGCGCCACCATCACCGCGATGGTTTCCGGCGATCGCAGCGCAAACTGCTTGGGCACCAGCTCCCCGACAATAAGCGACAAATAGGTGGCAATGGCGATCACCACGCCATAGCCAACCTCTGCGGCCGCGGCCGGCGGCAGGCCGAACACCAGCGCCAGCCGTTCGCCCACCGGCAGCGCCAGCGTTGCGCCGGAATAGGCACCGTTGATGATGCCAACCAGCGTGATGCCGATCTGCACGCCGGACAAAAAGCGGCTGCTGTCCTCGGCCAGCGCCAGCGCCGTGTTGGCACCGGCGACGCCCTGCGCCTGCATGGCGCGCAGCCGCGGCCGCCGCGCCGACACGATGGCCAGTTCCGACATGGCAAAAAAGCCGTTCAGCAGGATCAGGCCAGCGATGATGGCGGCATCCAGCCAGGGGAAGGGGCCCATGGGCTCCGTGCACAAAACGCGGGGCCAGGCTGCCCGCACGTTTTCACCATAAGGGAAGCGCCCGCTGGCTGCAAAGCCTGTTCACCTTGCGGCCACTTTGGTCGGCGCACTGCAGCAGTTCAAAACATTAGGATGACCGATGAACAACAAGATAGTGACGGCCCTGCTGACCGGCGCGCTGGTGCTCGGCGGCTGCGTGACTGATCCGGACACCGGCCAGAAGCGCATCACGCGCGCTGGCGGCGGCGTGGCCGCCGGCGCTGGCGCCGGGGCGCTGCTGGGCGCCATATTGGGCGGCCGCAACAATCGCGCCGAAGTGTTGATCGGGGCCGGTCTTGGCGCCATCGCAGGCGGCGCCGTGGGCAGTTACATGGACAAGCAGGAACGGGAGCTGCGCCAGCGCACCGCCGGCACCGGCATTGAAGTGGCGCGGGACGGCGAGGAAATCGCCCTCAAGCTGCCATCCGGCATCACCTTTGATAGCAATCAGGCGAATCTGCGGCCTGAGATGCGCCCCGCGCTTGATCAGGTGGCGCAGACGCTGGCCAGCTATCAATCCACGTTCATCGATGTGACCGGCCATACCGATGCCACTGGCAGCGATGCCATCAACCTTCCTCTGTCGGAACGCCGTGGGGCGGCTGTTGCGGATTACCTGCAATATCGGGGCGTGCAGCGCGCACGAATCGCGACGCGCGGTTATGGCGCGCAATTCCCGATTGGCAGCAACGACACCGAAGCCGGCCGCGCGCAAAACCGCCGGGTCGAAATTCGTCTGTCGCCAGTTACCCAGCAGGACGTGAAGGCCGCGCAGCCGGTTCGTTAAGCCTTGGCCGTTAAGGCTCAGCTATCAATCCCCGGCCGTGCTGGGCGCCTCAACCGCGCAGCACGGCCCCCAATTTGGCGGCCGCAGCCACGACTTTGGCAGACACGGCATCGATATCAGCGTCGGTGAGGGTTGTCGTTGTCGGCTGCAGCGTCACTTCCACCGCCAGACTGAGCTTGCCTGGTTCAACCCCGGGCCCTGTGTAACGATCGAACATCTTTACAGCCGTGATCAGGGATTTGTCGGCACTGGCCACCGCGCGAAGCAGGCTATCGGCCGGCACGGCATCACCAACAACAAACGCGAAATCGCGGGTGAGCGGCAGCAGCGGGCTGGGTGCCCAGGGCTCGCGCTTGCGGCTGCGCGGCGGCAGTGCATCAAGGTAAAGCTCAACGGCTGCCACGGCGCCCTTCACGTCAAAACCGGCGGACACACGCGGGTGAATTATGCCGAAATCCGCAAGCACAACCTTGCCGAGCAGCAACCGTCCGGCCCGGCCGGGATGCCACCAATTGTCTGCGGGCGCGGCCACCGTCAGCCGCTGCACCGGCGCGCCCAGTGCCGCCAGCGCCGCCAGCGCCTCGGCCTTGGCATCATAGGCGTCAGGCCTGATCGCCGGCCCATTGCGCCAGTCGCGGGCGCGGGCTTCGCCAGCCAGCAGCAGCGCCGCACTTGGATGTTCGCCATCGGCCAGATAGCGCTGGCCAAGCTCGAACAGCCGCACGCTGGCAGTACCCCGCGCCATGGTGCGCGCCGCTGCGCTCAGCAGGCCCGGCAGCAAGCTGGTCCGCATCGCGGCCATATCGGCCGAAATCGGATTGGTCAGCGTAAAGGCCGCGCCGCCAAAGGCATCGGTGTCGGCTGGCGGCAGGAAGCTCCAGGTGATCGCCTCATCCAGGCCGCGGCCAGCCAGCACCCGGCGCAGGCGGCGCTGGCTGCGCTGGAGCGGTGTCGCGGTGGGCACGGCCACGCCGGCGTTGCGCGGCAGCGGCGTTGCCGGTACCCGGTCAAGGCCGTGAATGCGCACAACTTCCTCGACCAGATCGGCCTCGCCGTCCACATCGCGCCGCCACGGCGGCACCGCCACCTGCCACGGTTCGCAGCGCGTGACGCCAAAGCCCAGGCGGCTCAGAATATCGGCCTGCTCGTCTTCGGCCACATCCAGCCCGGCGAGCCCAAGCACGCGTGCAGGCCGATAGGCGATGCTGCGCGCCGTATCCGGAATTGCACCCGCCACGACCAGGTCCGACGCTTCGCCGCCGCACAGATCGATCACCATCTGTGTGGCAAACTCCAGTCCAGGCACCACGAACATCGGATCGACGCCGCGTTCGAAACGGGCGCGTGCATCGCTGTTGATGCCCAGCGCGCGGCCAGTGGTGCCAATGCGTTCGGGCGTGAAGTAGGCCGATTCGATCAACACATCGGTGGTGGAATCGCTGCAGCCGCTGTGTTCGCCGCCCATGATGCCGGCGATATCGTGCACTTCGCGGTCGTCGGCGATGACGGTCATGCTGTCATCCAGCGCATAGGTCTTGCCGTTCAGCGCCAGCATGGTTTCGCCAGCCCGCGCCCGCCGGGCGGTGAGGCCGCCGTTCAGCTTGGCCACATCATAGACGTGCAGCGGCCGGCCGGCATCGATGGACAGGAAATTGGTGATATCCACCAGCGCCGAAATCGGGCGCAGGCCCACAGCGCGCAGCCGGCGTTGCAGCCAGTCCGGCGATAGGCCATTGCGCACGCCGCGCACCACGCGCGCGGCAAAGGCCGGGCAGCCTTCAGCGTCTTCGATGCGGATCGGCCGCGGCATCGCGAAGCTTCCGGCCACGGGCGGGATGTCGCGCGGTTTCAAGGTGCCGATGCCCGCCGCAGCCAGATCGCGGGCAATGCCCATCACGCCCAGGCACTCCTGGCGGTTGGGCGTGATGGCAATATCGAACACCGGATCGTTCAGCCCGGCCCAATCGACAAAGCGCGCGCCCACCGGCGCATCGCCGGGCAGGCTGATGATGCCGTCATGCTCGTCCGAAAGCTCCAGCTCGCGCATCGAACACATCATCCCCGCGGATTCAACGCCGCGGATGGCGGCAATTTTCAGGGTGAGACCGCTGCCCGGAACATAGGTGCCGGGCGCGCCGAACACGCCTTTCATGCCGGCACGCGCATTGGGCGCGCCGCACACCACCTGCACGGGCGCACCGGCGCCGGTATCAACGGTGAGCACCTGCAGTTTGTCGGCCTGCGGATGGCGCGCGGCCGAGATCACATGCGCAATGGTGAAGGCACCAAGGGCATCAGCCGGGTTTTCGATGCCTTCCACTTCCAGGCCACAACGGGTCAGCGCGTCGGCGATGTCCGCGACGCTGGCACTGGTTTCGAGATGGTCTTTCAGCCAGGACAGGGTGAACTTCACGGGGTTGCTCCGGCGGAAATGGACGGCAGATCAAACGCCGAAAAGCCGTGATGTTTGAGCCATTTGATGTCGCCATCAAAGAATGCGCGCAAATCGGTGAGGCCGTATTTCAGCATCGCCAACCGATCAACGCCGGTGCCAAAGGCAAAGCCCTGCCATTCATCGGGGTCCAGCCCGCACGCGGCGATCACGCGCGGATGCACCATGCCGCTGCCCAGCACCTCCAGCCATTTGTCGACCTGGCCAGCGCCGGCCGGCTTGCCGGTCTTGCTGCTGTAGCCAACGTCCACTTCCACCGAAGGTTCGGTGAACGGGAAATAGCTGGGGCGAAACCGCAAGGCGACATCATCCACCTCGAAAAACGCCTTGATGAACGTCTCGAGGGTCCAGCGCAGGTGCGCCAGTGTGATCCCCTTGTCGATAACCAGCCCTTCGATCTGGTGGAACATCGGCGTGTGGGTAGCGTCACTGTCACTGCGATAGACACGGCCCGGCGCGATGATGCGGATCGGCGGCGCCTGGCTGATCATCGTGCGGATCTGCACGGGCGACGTGTGCGTGCGCAGCACCAGCTTTTTGTCGGCCGGCGATTGGGCGATGTAAAATGTGTCGTGCATCGCCCGCGCCGGGTGGCTTTCGGGTATATTGAGCGCCGTGAAATTGTGCCAATCGTCCTCGATTTCCGGCCCATCAGCCACGGCAAAGCCCAGATCGGCAAAGATTTCGGCCAGTTCGTCCATCACTTGGCTGACCGGATGGATGCTGCCGGTTGGCGGCAACGCAACGGGCAGCGTCATGTCCTGCTGTTCGGCCGCGAGCTTTGCATTCAGTGCGGCTTCGTCAAGCGCCGCCTTGCGGACGGCAAGCGCGCCAGCCACGGCTTCGCGCAGGCCGTTGAAAGCCGGGCCGCTCACGGCGCGCTCAACAGGGCTCATGCCGCCCAGCGTCTTGAGCAACTGCGTGATCTGGCCCTGTTTGCCCATCGCAGCTACGCGCACGGCCTCCAGCGCATCAGGGCTGGCAGCGGCAGCGATGGCCGCCAGGGTTTCGGCTCGCAGACGGTCTGTGCTCATGGGCAGCAGCGGTTAAGCCAGCCTCCGGCCTTGCGCAAGGGCCACAGCAACCAAGCTGCCCGATTGAAAAACGCCGAACGTGATTGCCGCTGCCAACGGCAGCCGCAGCGGATTTCAGGCGATTGCGATACCGGCCGCACGGCGGCAGCGGGCGGCTGCGCCAACAAAACCGAAGCCGGTGATCAGCATGCCCCAGCTGGCCGGTTCCGGCACCGGATCGACCGAATACGCCAATGTTCCATTGAAGGCGCGGCCCATGTTGCCGCCGCCAAAATCGAGGCGCTTGCCGATGCCGCTGAACACGGTGATATCGCTATGGCCTGTTACCACGGTGTTCATGGCTTGGTTGCTGTAAATGACCCGTGTGCTGCCCGACCTCGTCGTGGCGGTGAAATAAAAACCGTATCTGGTGTTTGCGGCCAGCTGAAGATCGCCGATGTCAAACATGGTGGCTTCGCCCGGCCTGGCATAGCTGCTGCTTTGCCCCGAAACGTCGGTGAAGCTGTCGCGCAAGGTCCAGGCAGCGGCATTGGCACTGTTGGAACCGATGCCGCCAAATATGGTATAAAATGCATAGTCATGAAACGCCGTCCCGATGTTGACGGCCAAGGCGGTCAGGGTGAGATTCCTTGGCCCCACAAGCACATCGAACTGAATGCCTGCGTTCCGGTTGCCGCCACTGAGCGGCGTTGCCAACGTGGCCGCGTCGGCCTGGCCGGCCGCAACCGATACTGCCAATGCCAATGCCAAAGAGCGTGCGAAGATCATCGATGCCGAACTTCCAGGATTGCCTCTTCATCAACCGAAACGGACGATCCCGAATTTTTAGCGAATTGATCTTAAATTAAGGTTAAGCTTTCCAAATGGTAAGGGCGCACTGGCCAAAGCCAGCGCGCCCTTACCATTTGTCGCGAGAAGCAGGCGCGTGTTACGCGGCCTTTGCCTCAAGCGCCGCCTTCACTTGGCCGATGATCGCCGTGAAGCTTTCGGGCTGGTTCATGGCCAGATCGGCCATCACCTTGCGGTCGATTTCCAGGCCGACGATCTTCACGCCGTTCATGAACTGTGAGTAGGTCAGGCCTTCTTCACGCACGGCGGCGTTGATGCGCTGGATCCACAGGGCGCGGAAATTGCGCTTGTTGACCTTGCGATCGCGATAGGCATATTGACCAGCCTTTTCAACCGCTTGCCGGGCAATACGGATGGTGTTCTTACGGCGACCGTAAAAACCCTTGGCTTGATCCAAAATACGCTTGTGCTTGGCTTTGGTGGTGACACCACGTTTGATACGCATGGGTGTTCCTCCTTACTTGATGCCGTAGGGCGCCCAGGCGTGAACCCGGGCAGTATCGGACTTTGCCAGCACGCTGGTACCGCGATTTTGGCGAATATATTTGGCGTTGTGGCTGATCAGGCGGTGGCGCTTGCCAGCGACCCCGTGCTTGATCTTGCCAGACGCGGTGATCTTGAAGCGCTTCTTCACACCGCTCTTCGTCTTCATCTTGGGCATTTTGGTCTCCTTTTTAAAGACGCATCAAAAACGGCCATGGCAGCCCTTGTGGCCAGGCCGTTCGGTTCATGCGAAGGGCGCGCTTAGCGGCTTCGCAGCAGCAGCGCAAGCCAGTGGGCAGCCTGGCGCAAAAACGCTCTTGCCGACTCGGCCCTGTTCCGTTTACGTTCTCGACCTTGATCTGGATTATGGAGGAGCAAGGCAATGATTGGCTACGTAACGGTAGGCACCAGCGATCTTGGTCGCGCGGCGCGATTCTATGATGCCATCGCGGCTGAGTTCGGCGTTGGCCGCATGATGGATTTCGAAAGCTTCATTGCTTGGGGCACGCCCGGCGGCGCGGCAGGCATTGCAGCCACTGTGCCGTTCGATGGCAATCCGGCCAGCGTTGGCAACGGCGTGATGGTTGCCTTCGAAGCCAAGGATCAAGCGCAGGTTGACCTTGTATATGCAATCGCCATGGCCAATGGCGGCAGCTGCGAAGGTCCGCCCGGTCCGCGCGGCGACACGGGCTTTTACGCCGGCTATTTTCGTGACCCGGATGGCAACAAGCTGAATGCGTTCGTGATGGCCTGACGCGCTAGGCCCGGCCGGGCGTGGCGGACAAATTGGCCACTGCCACCCCGGTGATGGCAAAGGCGCGTTCCCAGCGGCGATCGGCCGGCGTGTCCCACACGCAACGTCCATCGGGCGGCGCGAGATGCCAGCCGTGTTGCCGCATCTCGCCTTCAAGCTGGCCGGCGCCCCAGCCGGCATAGCCCAGCACCATGTGCCAGCGGCGCGGCCCACGTCCCTGCGCAATCGCCTTTAGAATATCGAGGGTGCTGGTGAACGCCCAGGCATTGCCGACCCGAATGGTGCCAGCGGCGGCATAATCTGCATCATGCAGCACAAAGCCGCGCCCCGATTCCACCGGCCCGCCGGCAAGCACGGGCACATCGGGCACAGCGCCGGGATCAATATCCAGCTGCGCCAGCACGCCATGAAAGCTGATCTCCGGATGTGGCCGGTTCACCACCAGCCCCAACGCGCCCTGATCATCGTGCAGGCACATGGCAATCACGGTCCGATCAAACCGATCATCACCGATGCCCGGCATCGACAGCAGCAGTTGGCCTGACAGAAATCGGGGCGAATCCATCGCTGCAACCATAGGCCCGTGCTGGACGCCAGCCAAGGCCACGGCTAGGACAACACACACGCGATTTTTGCTTGGAGGCACAACATGACGATCAAGATTGGCGACACTGTTCCCGCAATGACGTTGGTCAAGGCCACAGGCGACGGCCCGGCGCCGCTGACCACCGCCGATTTGTTTGGCGGCCGCACGGTTGCGCTGTTTTCGGTGCCGGGCGCGTTCACGCCCACCTGCTCGGCGCGCCACCTGCCCGGCTATGTCGACAATGCGCCGGCCATGAAAGCCAAGGGCGTTGATGAAATCGTGTGCGTGTCGGTCAACGATGCGTTCGTGATGGCCGCCTGGGGCAAATCGGCCAACATCGGCGACAATGTCACGATGATTGCCGATGGCAATGGGGATTTTTCCAAGGCGCTGGGCCTTACCTTTGATGGCAGCAATTTTGGCATGGGCGTGCGCGGCCAGCGCTTTTCGATGATCATCAAGGACGGCATTGTTGCTGAATTGAATGTCGAGCCGGCGGGCGCATTTGGCGTGTCGTCGGCTGAGCATCTGCTGGGGCAAATCGCCTGACCCTGCCGCCGTCCCGCCGTTCGCCTGGCAAGGCGCTGGCTGCCGCTGTCAACCGCCGCACATTGCTGGTTGCAGCTGTGGCCGGCGGCGGGCTGGCTGTCGGCTGGGCGCTGTGGCCGCGCGCGTCGCGCCCGAATTGGACGGCGGCGCCGGGCGACACGCTGATCAATGCCTATATCAAGATCGGCGCCGATGGCCGCGTCGTCGTGGCAGCGGCGCAGGCCGAAATGGGGCAGGGCATATGGTCGGCGCTGGCGCAGATCGTTGCGGATGAATTGGGCGCGGATTGGCGCAGCATGGCCGTGGAGCCAGCGCCGCTCGGCCCTGATTATGCCAATCCCGGCCTGGCACTGGGCGCGGCGGCCGGCCTGTCGGAACCGCTGCGCTCGATTGTGCTGGCCGCCGGCCGGCGCGCGGCGCGCGTGCTCGGCCTGCAGATTACCGGCGGTTCAAACAGCGTGCGCGCCTGGGAGGCGCCGCTGCGCGAGGCCGGCGCCGCGGCCCGTGAATTGCTGGTAAAGGCCGCGGCGCGGCGCTGGCAGGTGAATTGGCAGGATATCGATACAGCCGGCGGTTTTGTGCTCTACAAGGCCAACCGCCTGCCGTTCCATGCGCTGGTTGCCGATATCGACGTGGCCGACACGCCGCGTGAACCAACGCTGCGCACCGTGCGGTCGTTGGTGGGCCGGCCGGTGCTGCGGCTCGATGTGCCCGCCAAGGTTGACGGCTCGGCGAAGTTTGGCGCGGATGTGCGCCTGCCCGGCATGGCGTTTGCCGCGATCAGCCAGGGGCCGATCGGCGCCGCGGCCGCCAGCCACACGTCCCAGCCACTGCCGCCGGGCGTGCGTGTCGTGAAGGAGGCCGGCTTTGTCGCCTGCGTGGCCGACAATTGGTTTGCCGCGCACACTGCCCTGCAAAGCCTGGCCATCAAATGGCAGCCGGTTGCCGATGCCGCCGGGCCAGCGCCGGGGCCATGGCAGGAGGCTGCGTTGCGCACCGCGCTGCTGGCCGATGGCAAGCCCTTTGGCCCTACTGGCAGCACTGGCAAAATCGTGCGCGACGATGGCGATGTGCCCGCTGTGATGGCCGGCGGCAGCGTGGTCACCGCCGAATATACATTGCCATTTCTGGCCCACGCCTGCCTGGAGCCGATGACGGCCACTGCCCGCGTGGTGGATGGCCGCGCCGAAATCTGGGCGCCAACCCAAAGCGCCACATTGTCTGCCCGCGCCGCCGCGCAGGCGCTGGATATCAGCGCCGATGATGTGGTTGTGCACCCGACGCTTATCGGCGGCGGCTTTGGCCGCAAGGTGGAAGGCGATGCCTGCGCGCAAGCAGCCTTGATCGCCCGCGCCGCCGGCCGCCCGGTGCAATTGATCTGGAGCCGCGAAGAAGATTTCGCCCACGACATGTATCGGCCCGCAGTCGCCGCCCGCCTGCACGGCAAGGCCGGGCCGGGCGGCATCGCCGGCTGGAATGCCGCGATTGCCGTTCCGGACACCGGCGCCGGCTTTGCCGGCCGCAACCTCGGCAGTTTTGCCGGCCGCCCATCGGCCGGTGCCGGCGCCATCGAAGGTGCAGTGGATTTGCCCTACGCCATCCCGAATATCCGCGTGCAGCATTGCCTGGCCGATTGCAGCGCGCCGCTGGGCTTCTGGCGCAGCGTTGGCCATAGTTTCACTGGCTTCATCGTCGAAAGCTTTGTGGACGAACTCGCAGCAAGTGCCGCCCTTGATCCCGGCAGTTTCCGGCTGGCCATGCTGAAGGATCAGCCGCGCCACGCCGCTGTGGTGGCTGCGGTGCTGGCGATGGGCGGCCCATTGGGGCGAGACAGCGCCAGCGCAAAGTCTCAGGATAGCGCGCCAGGCGCGCCGGGCCAGCCAGTGGTGGCGCGCGGCATCGCGATGGTCGAAAGCTTTGGCAGCATCGTCGCGCAGATCGCCGAAGTGAATGTCGCTGCGGGCCAGCCCCCGCGCGTCACCAAGGTCTGGGCCGCCATCGATTGCGGCCGCGTGATCAATCCCGATACAGTTGTGGCCCAGATCGAAGGCGGCATCCTTTATGGCCTGTCCGCCGCGCTTTTTGGCCGCATCAGTTTTGCGGATGGCAGGGTGGAGCAGACTAATTTCAACGACTATCGCATGATTGCCATGGACGATTGCCCCGAAATAAATGTGCGCATCATTGCGTCCGATGCCGATCCGGGCGGGGTAGGCGAACCTGGCACGCCGCCGATCGCTGCTGCCGTGGCCAATGCCCTGTTTGCCGCCACTGGGCGCCGGTGGCGCAATCTGCCGTTTTTTCCGGCGTGAAGGATCAAGCCGTGACCGCCCCGAGCATCACTTCGCCGCTGGCCCTGCCGGCCGACCATGTGCCCGTAAAGGCCGGGCGGGTTGGCGTGTTGATGGTCAATCTCGGCTCCCCCGATGCGCCCACCGTGCCGGCGGTGCGGCGCTTTTTGGGGGAATTTCTGTCCGACAACCGCGTGATCGAGCTGCCGGCAGTATTCTGGAAGCCGATCCTCAATCTGCTCATCCTCAATATCCGGCCGCGCACAGCTGCTGCCAATTACAGCAAGGTATGGTTGCCCGACGGCTCACCGATCACCGTGTACACGCGCAGGCAGGCCGAATCGCTGCAAGCCCGCATGGGGCCGGGCGTCATGGTCGATTGGGCGATGCGCTATGGCACCCGCAGCATCGGCGAGCGGCTGGAGGCCATGATGAAGGCCGGTTGCGACCGGATTTTGCTGGCGCCGATGTATCCGCAATTTTCGGCCGCCACCAATGCCACGGTGGTGGACGAGGCATCGCGCGTGCTGATGGCGATGCGCTGGCAGCCGGCGTTGCGCACGCTGCCGCCCTATTATGACAACGCCGATCATATCGCCGCGCTGGCCAAATCGGTGCGGGAGGGCCTGGCTGGCCTGGATTTCACGCCCGATCTGATCGTCACCAGTTTCCACGGTATGCCGCGCCGCACGCTGGACGCCGGCGATCCCTATCATTGCCAGTGCCGCAAGACCGGGCGCTTGCTGTCCGAAGCGCTGGACATGCCGGTGCGGGTGACGTTCCAGTCGCGCTTTGGCCGGGCCGAATGGCTGCGCCCCTACACCGACGATACGCTGCTGGCCCTGCCGGGTGAGGGCTTTAAAAAGATCGTGGTCGTCTGCCCGGGTTTCGCGGCCGATTGCCTGGAAACCCTTGAAGAAGTCGCGATGGAAGGCTGCGAGGAGTTTCTGGAAGCGGGCGGCAGCAATTTTGCCTATCTGCCCTGCCTGAACGCCAGCGACACGGGCATGGACATGCTCGAGGCAATTATTGGCCGGGAATTGTCCGGTTGGGTGTGAACCCATATTGAATTGCCCGAAAATTCGTCCCAAGGTGCGGCAACACAAGTCGTGCAAAATGCGGCAGGCGCGCAAACGAAGGGGTGGGTTTCGATATGGCACGGGTGGCAGTGGTAACCGGCGGCACACGCGGGATTGGCGAAGCGATCAGCATCGCATTGCAGGATATGGGCATCACCGTTGCGGCCAATTTCGCCGGCAGCGATGAAAAGGCGCGGCTGTTCACCGAACGCACCGGCATCAAGAGCTACAAGTGGAATGTCGCCGATCACCAGGCCTGCCTCGATGGCTGCGCATTGGTGGCTGCCGAGCTTGGCCCCATCGATATCGTCGTCAACAACGCCGGCATCACCCGCGACGGCACGCTGATGAAAATGAGCTGGGAGGCCTGGAACGAAGTGATCCAGGTCAATCTGGGCGGCAGTTTCAACATGGCCAAGGCGACCTTTGCCGGCATGAAGGAGCGCGGCTTTGGCCGGTTCGTGCAGATCGGCAGCATCAACGGCCAGGCCGGCCAATATGGCCAGGTGAATTATTCGGCGGCCAAATCCGGCATCCACGGCTTTACCAAGGCCTTGGCCCAGGAAGGTGCGCGTTTCGGCATCACCGCCAACGCCATCGCGCCGGGCTATATCGATACCGACATGGTTGCGGCGGTGCCGGCGGAAGCGCTGGCCAAGATCGTGGCGAAAATCCCGGTCGGCCGCCTGGGCCAAGCCAGCGAAATCGCCCGCACGGTTGGCTTTCTGGTTAGCGAAGACGGCGGCTTCATCACCGGTTCGACGATGTCGATTAACGGCGGGCAGCATATGTATTGATCGTTCGCCCTCTCCCCCGTGGGAGAAGGCGAGATACGCCGCAAGCGGCCATTGAAGGTGCACATCGGTTGCCACAAAAGCAACCCCCGCACCCCGCAGCGCCGGCGCGCGAGTCTCTCGCGACGGGAATGGTGAGCATTTGTCAAAAAAATACAGCCTCACCATCCAAGGCCACGCCACCAGCCTGACCCTGGAACCGATATTCTGGGCCGCGCTCAATGAAGCCGCAGCACAGGAAGGCAGAGCATTGGCCGCACTGGTCGCCGAAATTGACGAAGCGCGCACCACCAACCTGTCGAGCGCCGTGCGCGTCTGGTTGTTCGAGCGGGCGCGGGCGGGGCGATAGCACGCGGCAATTCCGAGCCAATCAAGGCCAGCCGCTCGCCCGGTAGCCCAAACTGTCAATTACCTGCTGCGAGAGGGAGCAGGAAGGCGGCGTTTTGAATGCCCGTCATGCTATGACCGCTTCTGGGATAGTGCTGCCATCGCTGACGGCATCGCTGAACGTGGGCTTCGCCAGAAGCCGACGTTCGCCGGTGTGACCAAGCACCGTTGTCGAATGCTAAGGGTTGGACCGCATCCGGACGGCCCGCTCCTGGCAAATCGGCGGATGCGCGCCTCAGGCCCTGCTAATCGTAACGAAAAGCGATTTGATCATGCTGAGGAACGGATGCGCTTCGCGTTCCACCGGCCCGGCAACCGTGACCCTGAGCTTTCGTTCGATCATTTCGGAAAGCAGAATCTGAAGTTGCAATTCGGCCAGGCGTGCGCCG
This sequence comes from Sandarakinorhabdus sp., assembly GCF_040398645.1. GTDB lineage: Bacteria > Pseudomonadota > Alphaproteobacteria > Sphingomonadales > Sphingomonadaceae > Sandarakinorhabdus. The sequence continues at coordinate 31,167 of NZ_JBBATR010000023.1, read as the reverse complement.
ACGCAGCGGTGGATACCGTGACCGAACGACAGATGACGCCGTGCATTGTCACGGTCGACACAAAGCCGCTCGCCGTCATCGAACACGGTTTCATCACGATTGGCCGAGAGATACCAGAGCACAATCTTGTCGCCCGTGCGAAAGAGCTGACCGCGGAAGTCAACATCCTGTGTCGCGGTGCGGCGCATATGGGCCGCGGGACATTGCCAACGAATAATCTCGCTGGCGGCGTTTGGAATCAGGTCCGGATTGGCAACCAGCCTGTCCCATTGGTCCGGCCAGCGCGAGAACGCATCGATCATGCCCGACATCGAATTGCGGGTGGTATCATTGCCGCCGACGATCAGCGTCGCCACGCTGCCCATGAACTCCCTAACCTCCATCTGCCCGAGCGCGGGCGAATGGATCATCATCGACAA
>NZ_JBBATR010000023.1:14517-30648 GCF_040398645.1 Sandarakinorhabdus sp. | reverse complement strand
GATGAAAACAGCTGCGGAAGGCTCTCGATCTCGACAATGTCGTTGTAGCTGCTGACCGACCAATAAGGGCCGAACTGGCTGTGGGCGCAATAATGCACCGGCGCCTCGCGCCGCAGCCGATCGAAAATGGCGTGTATTGTCCCATCAGCAAAGCGGTCAGGACGTGCGGGATCGAGACTTTCGAGCGGTTCGAAGCTTTGTGTGGCCATGGCGAATGTTCCTTCAGGCGCGAATATTCTCGGCAATCCGGTCCAAAAAGCCCTCAAGCAGAGCGAGATCGGCAGGCGAAAAACCGGCGAACAACTGTTCATAGACCTCGTCAACGACGACCCTCAGCTCGGTGAGCAGTCGGCGGGCCTTGTCGGTGGCGACAATGCACCACACGCGCCGGTCGCCATCCTTTTGCCGGCGCGCCAAAAGGCCCTTGCGTTCAAGCGCATCGATAGCCTGCCCAACGCTCGCGCGCTCCACCTCAAGACAGCGGGAGAGCTCCGTCTGGGTCATGCCTTCCTTGCGAAGGACATAAGCCAGCAATCGCCACTGGGTGCGGCCAAGGTCATGGCCGTCCAATGCCTCATCGACAATTCGCCGAAGCTGGCGAGGCAAGTCTTCGAAGCGAAACGTCAAGGTATCGAGAGCGGTCGGAAAAGCGGCCTCGGTCACGGATGCAGCAAGCTTCATGCCGATAAACTATCGCGTATCGACATATTGTCAAGCACCTTACAATGTGGTCGCCTATCCAAAATTTGCAAATTTAAGCTTCACTTCGGGGTCTCGAATTACAACTTCGTCCACGTCTCGAGCGCCAACAAGCGACCGCAATGAAGGCGCGAAGCCGGTGGGCCGATACCCGGTGGTCGAAGGGTGACTTCTGGTATAAGCAGACACCACCGAGCCAAACGACGCTCGGTTAATAATATTTTGCGAGCTACCGTCAAACAGTTACGGAAGGGAAGGCGGCTTTCCACTACTCACCAGCCGGAACATGCCAATCAACTACCGCCTTAATTGCAGCCTTGTAGTTCGGCAAAAACAAAAATGGGTGCAGCAGGTCCGGCAAATTCTAAGTTACAAGGGACGACCCCTGCCCGCCGGAGGCCGCGTTGCCTTCAAATCACGCCGCCCGCGACACCGCTGCGCCGCTGCCGGTGTGGATCACCTGCTCGACGCCGCCGACGATGCGGAACACGGTGCCTTGCGGCGCGCGCGGGGCGACGGGGACGCCGTGCCAGTCTTCGCCGCCCACCAGCAGCCCGCGCAGCACGCCGGCGGTGATGCCGTGGCTGATGATCAGGGCTGGGCGCGCCGGGTTTAGTTCGGCCAGCCAATCGGTGAGGCGCGCCGCGATATCGGGATACCATTCGCCGTTTGGCGGCGGTTCGCAGAATTGGCCGCGTTCCGGGTCGATAATGGGGCGGCCAAGCTCGGCGGCAATATCGTGATACCAGCGGCCTTCCCACGCGCCGACGTCGATTTCGAGCAGGCGCGCGTCCTTGCGCCAACCGAAGAAATCGAGGCCGAGATGCTCGCTGACGATGGCGGCGGTTTGCTGGGTGCGGCCGGAGGGGGAGACCCACAGATCAAGATCGGGCGCTTCGCCGAGCGCGCTGCGCAGGGCGGCGCCCATGGCTTCGGCCTGGGCGATGCCGGCGCGGGTAAGCGGTGTGTGCGCGCCGTTGCCCTGCATGCGTGCGGCGGCGTTGAACACGGTTTCGGCGTGCCGAGCGATAATCAGATCCATGCCATTGCCTTCTGCCGCGAACGTTGCACATCGCCACTACCGCGCTGCGCCTGAATGGCTATAGTAGCCGGGAAATTCCAGCTGCAACAGGGATCAGGATGAAAGCCACCGTCGAACGTGCAACGCTGCTGAAGTGTCTGGGCCATATCCAGTCGGTGGTGGAGCGGCGCAACACCATCCCGATCCTGTCCAATGTGCTCATCGAAGCGCGGGCCGATGGCTTGCGGTTGATGGCCACCGATCTTGATCTGCAGGTGGTGGAAACCATCCCGGCGGCGATCGATATCAATGGCGCCACCACCGTATCGGCGCACACGCTGTTCGATATCGCCCGCAAGCTGCCGGAAGGCGCGCAGGTCGAGCTGGCGGTATCGGGGGAGCGGATGAGCGTGGTATCGGCGCGCAGCCGGTTCAGCCTGTCGACCCTGAAGCGCGATGATTTCCCGGTGATTGCCGAAACCGACCTGCCGGTGCGGTTCACGCTGTCGGCGGCTGATCTGAAGGAATTGATCGACGCGACGAAGTTTGCGATTTCGACCGAGGAAACCCGCTATTATCTGAATGGCATTTATCTGCATGCCACGGCTGGCCCGTCACCGCGGCTGCGCGCTGTGGCCACCGATGGCCACCGCCTGGCGCGGATCGAGCTTGATCTGCCGGACGGCGCCGCCGATATGCCCGGCGTGATCGTGCCGCGCAAATGCGTGAACGAAGTGCGCAAGTTGCTGGATGAGATGGCCGGCGATGCACCGGTGGAAATCAGCCTGTCGCCGGCCAAGATCCGTTTCAAGTTCTCAGGTGATTCCACCCTGACCAGCAAGCTGATCGATGGCACCTTCCCCGATTACAGCCGGGTGATACCCACCGCCAACGACAAATTGCTCAAAATCGATGCGCGCAGCTTGGCCGAAGGCGTCGATCGGGTGGCGGCCATCGCGACCACTGAAAAAACCCGCGCTGTGAAAATCGCGCTGGGGCCAGACAAGGTGACTTTGTCGGTCACCAGCCCGGAAAATGGCACCGCTTCCGAGGAAGTTTCGGCCGATTACGGCGCGGAGGCCATGGAAGTGGGCTTCAACTATCGGTATTTGCTGGATATTTTGGCGCAAGTTGGTGCCGATCAGGTCGATATGCACCTGGCCGATGCTTCGGCGCCGACTTTGATCCGCAAGAACGACGAATCGCGGGCGCTTTATGTGCTGATGCCGATGCGGGTGTAAGGGCGCGCACGCCGGCGCGCCTCAATGCGCGCCCCAGTGCGCGCCGATCCGCTCCGACAGGATGTGCTGCACTGTGGGCTGCATGCGGCTGTTGTAGCGGGCCAGCACGGGGTGATCGCCGCCGGTGCCATAGTGGGTGAGCAGGTCGCGCCCGGTCCAGTAATGCAGGGCAAATCCTGGCGCTTCGGCAACGATCATGTCGCGGCCATCGGGGTGCTCCGGATCGATCTCGCGAAAGTCGATGGCAACCTGCGGTCCGCTCGACGGGCACACGGCCAGCGTGGTGCCGTGCCAGCTGGTGACGATGGCGCGGTGGAGATGGCCGGTGATCATGCGGATGATGTGGGGATGGCGTTCAACCACCACCGCCAGCCGGTGCACCCAGGGCGCATCCAGATCCTCGGTCATCCAGCCGTTGCCGGTTTCAATCGGCGGGTGGTGCAGCACCAGGATGGTCGGCCGCGTGTCACTGGCCAGCGTATCATCAAGCCAGGCCGCCTGGTCGGCTGAAAATGCGCCGCCATGCTGGCCCTCCGCCAGCGTATCGAGCACCACGAAGCGCAGCGCTCCCTGGACGAAGGCATATTGCACATGGCCGGTCGCCGTGACCGGCACATCCGGAAACACACTGCGAAAATGGCCACGATCGTCGTGATTGCCCAGCGCGAAATAGACTGGAAACGGCAGCCGCTCGATCACGGTTTTCAGCGTCTGATAGGATGCGATGGTGCCGTGTTCGGTGAGATCGCCTGTCGCCAGCAGCAAATCAGGTTGCGGAGTCAGGGCAAGCAACGACTCCAGCACCTCATCGAAGCGCTTGCGATTCAGCTCAGCCGGATCATCGGGCTGAAAGCCGAGATGGATATCGGTCACCTGGGCAATGAGCATTGCAGGCGGCATCACTGGCAACATCATCGCACCCTTACCAGCCGCACCTGCTTGGCGGCAGCTTGTTGCAAGTCAGATACGCAAACACTGGCCGATCTGATGCAAGCCACGCGCTGGCAGGCGGCCAGAGCTTGCATCAGGAACGGCCAGACGAGACGCGGGTTGCGGTGCGCGTTGCAATTCGGGCTGCAACCCGTGTTGGTGGTGCGGCGTCGCCATGCCCAGCCGGCAATGGCGCGGTGGCATCGCTGCCTTCGTGGAAGCCGTGGCATGTGTCACAGCTGTCGCCGGCCTTGGCGGCGGTGGGCAGCAGGCTCTTGGCCGGCGCACCGTGACATTCGCGGCAATTGCCGACACCGGGGATCAGCACATCCGATGCCAATTTCGATTTCATAACGCCGGTGTGGCAGGCCACGCACGCGGCGTCGCCGGTCTTGCCGTCATAGCTTTTGTGCTGGCCGTGCGGGAATTGGCCCTTCGGCAGATAATGATCGTTGATCGATACCGGCGCAATCGCAAAGCGCCGGGTGATATCGGCGGCGCCGGTATTGGATACCAGGTGACAATCGGCGCAGATACCCGTGCCGGGGCCGCCGGCTGTTGTTGCGAGGCCGCCAGTGAACACTGCCTGCACAGCAGCATTGGCGCGCTGCCGGGCATCGCCGATGTCGCCGACGCGAAATTGTGCGGCTTCCACTTCGGCCATGCGTCCCGGCAACCGGCGTTCAAAGGCGATGCGCTGCACACCGGCGCGGGGCGCAATGGCCTGTGACAGATAGAAATCACGAACGATGCCGGCCACCTGGCCTGGCTTGCCATGGGGCAGTGTGCGGATCGTGTCACCGTCGCGGGCAAAGGCGAGATCATGGCACTCACCGCAATTTGCTTCCATCTCGATCGGCTTGAAACGCAGTTTGTCACTGTCGGGCTGGTGGCAATAGCTGCACGGCAGAGAACCATCCGAACTGGTGGGCAGGCCTTGTTTCTGTGCCATGTTGGCCACCGAATTGCGGTTTGATTGATGAATATCGTGCGGATAGATCAGGCCGGATTGCTCGCGCGCGCCGGTCAGGACAGCGCGGCGGAATTGCGGCGTATCCACTGCCGGCACCGCAACCAGAGTCGCGCGGAAATCGGGGTGTTTGGGCCAATTTTGCACATTCACCACTTTGGTGTCGCGCAGGCGTGATGACATGCCATCGTGGCAATCGGTGCAATAATTTTCGGCCACGGTCATCACCGTGGCTTCGCCTTCATGCTCCTTGTGGCAGCTGGTGCAGCGGCCTTGCGGCAGATTGAAAGCCTTGTGCGCAGTGCCGATCACCCCGGTTTCGGGCATCAGGCTGGTGGCCAACCGCGCTGGCTTGGCATGCTCCGGCAAGGCGGCGGGCGTGTGGCATGCCTGGCAGCTGCTGTCGGTCACCGACACAAAGGCCTTGTCGTGGCAGGCGCCGCAATTGTTGGACAGGCTGGCATGGGCATTGGACAACGTGCCGGTGGACCAGAATTCATCGGCAGCCGGGCCGCCGGTGGGGATCGCGCGCGGCGCCGCCACCTGCAGCCCGAAGGCGCGGGGCTGTTGGCTGGGCCGGCCCGCCTCGGCCAGCATTTCGCGCGGCAGCACGGCGCGGCCTTCGCCCATGAAGTGCAGAAGCGGCAGGATCAACATGACGATCAGCACGGCCAGCGCGCCGGCCCACGCCAGGCGGCGGCGGGTCGGCATCGCACCTTGCAGCGAAAAGATTGATGTTTCGTGGGTGGCATCGGCGCTGTCCACCGGCGCGATCACGCGCTGCGCAGTCACGGCCACGGCGCCATCTTCGCCGGCAGACAGCGACAGCCGGAACGGGCCAATATCGATATCGGGTGCATCTGCCAGCGCGACATCGGCGCGGGTGACAAACTTGCCGGCTACCTGCATGGGCACGCCGCCCGTGGCCTCAACCGACACACGGCCCGGCGCAATTTGTACCAGCCGGGCATGGCGCAGCATCACGGCCAGATCGGCCAGCTGGATATCGCAATCCGTGCCGCGGCCAACGCTGATTTCGCCCGTTACCAGCGTGCGTGTGCGAATGATGTCGCCGCCGTCGGCGCGCTTGGCCACCTGGCGGATAATGAAGCTCATGATCTGGCCCCCGCAATCAACGGCATCGGCATCGCCATCACCAGTACAGAAACACGGACAGAATGTGGGCCAGCAACGCTGCAATCAGCGCCATGGTGACCGGCACATGGATATACAGCCACAATTCCAATTGGGATTTCATGCGGATATGCCGGCGCGCCTGGCGCAAGGCCGCATCCTTGCGTTCCAGCAGAAATTCGATTTGCTGCACCCGTTCATCAGCGCGGCCCGCGCGCATGCCGGTCATCAGCCGGTCCGAAATCGCTGCCAGTGCCCGGGCATTGCCATCGTTTGCGTAATTGCCGGTCAGGCGCCGCACCAGCGATCCTGCAATGTGCGTTTGTTCCAGGCTCAGCCGCACCAGCGCCGCGTCTTCCGGCCCCAGCGGCTGGGCTGCGCTGTCGAGCTGGCGATCCAGGGTGCGTATGGCCTCCAGCATCTGCAACTGGGTAACCTCGCCGCGATTGGCAGACAGTTTTTCCGGCAAACTGGCATAAAGGCTGATGCCCCACAGGCCCGAAATGATCACGATCATCATCAGCGCCCACGCCAGTGTGTGGACATTCAGGCCAAGCTGAAACCCTGTGTGCAATGTGCCGATCACGATCAGCGACAGGCCCAGATAGACATGGGCGCTGGTCCAGCCCTTCAGGCTGAACGGTTTGGAACCAATCACCCGCTTGCGCACGCCAAGCAGGCTGAGCCAGACGATCATGCCGGCGCCAATGGTGCCGAGTAGATAACCGAGCCAAGTGCCGCCATTGTGCCGCGGCTGCGGATCGGTGAGCAGATAGGCGGCCAGCGCCACCAGCGACAGCGTGCCGGCCACCTTGGCCCAGCGTCCGCGGCGGTGGGTCAGGAAGCCTTCGTGCGCCACGTCACGCGGCGCGCGCTTCACGGCCTTGCCAGTCATCGCCTTGCGGGCTGCGGGAGCGTTGCTGGCCATTAGTTGCCATCCCGTCCCATCAGCGCCACGCTCAGGAATTGCTCAGGCGACACGCGGATGGCAGCGCCGGTCGGGCAGGCGCGCACGCAGGCCGGGCCGCCGGACTGGCCCGAACACATGTCGCACTTGATCGCCTTCTTGGGCTTTTCAGCGTAGGCGGGATCGTGCTTCTTTGACCATTTGTAGGCGGGCTCGCCGGGGCCGGGGCCGCTGCCAAACAGGAACCAGCTGAGCAGCCATGGTTTCTTGGGCGGCACCTTGTCCATGCGAATGACGCCATAGGGGCAATTGCGCTGGCAATTGCCGCAGCCGATGCAGGTCTCGTCGATATAGACTTCGCCGGTCGGGCCGCGGTGGATGGCATTTGGCGGGCAATCGGCCATGCAATGCGGGTGCTCGCAATGCCGGCAGCTGGTGGGCACGTGCAGATGCGCGTAAGTGCGCCCGGCTTCGCGGTCGAGCCGTGACAGGCCGTCGTGAGTATCAGCGCAGGCCTTTTCGCAGTTGTCACAACCCACGCAGAGTTTTTCATCGATCAGCAGCACATCGGTCGCTTCGCCAACGCCCTGCTCCACCAGGAAATTGGCGACGCCGGTGTACATGTCGACCACCGAGGAGAAACTGTCCTTCTTGGATTCGATGAAATTGTTGAGTGACACGCGCGACGCCATTTCGCCGCGCAACTTATCCAGCAACTGCGGCCGGGATGCCAGCAAGGCCCGGAACGGTTCGCCTGACAAGCGGATCACGTCGCTCTTGATGGCCGCGCGGACCGTAGCACTGCGCGGTGCGCCATCAATCACGCCCATTTCGCCAACGAACGATCCCGCCGGCACATAGCTGAGGAACACGGATTTGCCGCCGATCGACTTTTCAACCACCATCGATCCCGATCGGATGATGTAGATGTCGTCGCCGGTTTCGCCTTCCTTGATGATGGCCTGGCCCGCACGCACGGTTTCCACCGTTGACGCGGCAATCACATCGACCAGATCGGCCGGCGCCAGCCCGGATTTGAAAATCTGCAGCAGGCTGCGTTCGGTGCTGATGCGGGTGATTTCGCGCGCGGCCGATGGTACCTGGCTCATCAGCTTCAGGGCGGCATTGCGGCTGATCTCCACCAGCACACAATCGCTACCGGCCCGGATCGTGGCGCCGCGCCGCCGGCCGGAAATCAGGCCGACTTCGCCAAAGATCGTGCCGGCATCAATTGGCACAGTGACCGACGAATCAGTCGGGTTCACTTCGACTAGCACCTGGCCTTGCGCGATGCCGAACAGCGATGATCCTGGCGCATTGCGTTCAAAGATCACCTCGCCGGCGCGGTAGGCCCTCACGGTGGAATCGAGCATGAATTCCCGCATCTGCAGGCTGCTCATCCCGTTCAGGATCGACACGCTGGTGCGCAGATATTCCAGCCATTCCGCCACACTGCGCTTACCCTGAGGGCCATTGGGAAGGCCGGCCAGCTTGGCCTCAAGGATCGGTTCATCGGCAGGTTTCAGATCGAGATTGCCGTTGATGAACTCCACGACATCGTGGCCCTGGTTCATGCAATGCTTGATCAGCGGATAGCCCGCGAGCGCGCCGACCACATAGATGCTCGGCGCGGTCGATTCGAACGTCGCGGACAATTTGGGAAACGCCAGCCGGTCGTTGGATGCAAATTCGATGCCGCAGCCTTCCACAAAGCTGCGCGGCGGCGCCGAACCGATGCGGGCGATAATCCGGTCGCAGCGCGCCCGCACTTCGCCGTCGCGGGTCTCCAGCGTGATGTAGCCGGGCTCCACTTGCGTGGTGTTGGCTTCGGCCAATATGCTCATGCGGCCGGAATCGCGTGCTGCCATCAGCGCCTTGACGTTGGCATCCTTGGCGGTGGGAAAATCCGCCGTCCGATTGACCAGGGTCACCGTGTTGTTCTGGGCAGGATCGGCAGCAAGGCCCAGCGCGTTTTCGATGCCGGCATCACCGCCGCCGATCACGAAAATATGCTCGTCGGTGTAAGCGGTGGGATCGTCGAGCTGGTATTGCACATGGCCCACATTGCCGCCGGGGCAGCCCATCAGATTGGGATTGCCCTGCGTGCCGATCGCAATGATCACAGTGTCGGCGATGATGTCCTCGCCATTTGTCAGGGTAAGGCGATACGGCGGCGCGCGGCGCTGCATTTCGATGGTTTCGCTGGTGCCGTCGCGCTTGCGGCTGACGATCTTCATGATCGAACCGGGAATGGGATCGCCAGTGCCAACAATCGCCTTCACTTCGGCGTGATATTTCACCTGCACCTGCGCGGCTGTGCTCTGTTCGGTCCAGGTGCCCAGCACGACCTCGCGTTTGCCGGCGTCAAAATCCAGCGGCGAGCGCAGCACCAGTTGTGACGGCGTCGCCATCACGTGCTTGCCCTTTTGATATTTGTAGATCGTGTCAGACAGGTGGTCGGTTTTTTCGAGCAGCACGTGGCTCAAGCCCAGCCGTGCCGCGTGGGCTGCTGCCGACAGGCCAGCGGGGCCGGACCCCACGATTGCGATGCGATACGTCGTCACAACGGCTTTGCCCCCCGGATCAAGCCTATCCCTGTGTCAATCACCGGGATAACTACTAGCATCTTGGAACGCATCGGCTAGAGCAAGAATTGCGATTGTGCCGAATTATCCAGCATTTCGTCATTGCCCCCGGGAGAAGGTCTGCTCATGCTTGCCGAAATCGGCCATTTTGCCCTGATCCTGGCGCTGCTGGTGGCTGCGGCGCAGGCCATTTTGCCGATGATCGGTGCGGCGCGCGGCGACGCGGCGTTGATGGCCTTCGGGCGCAGCGCGGCCGGCTTGCAGGCGATTTTGATCATCCTCAGCTTTGGCTGCCTGATGATCCTGTTCGGACAGTCTGATTTTTCGGTGGCGCTGGTGGCCAATCACTCGGCCCTGTCGCAGCCGTTGCCGTACCGGCTGGCGGCCACATGGGGCAATCACGAAGGCTCGATGCTGCTGTGGGTGCTGGTGCTGTCGATCTATGGGACCGGCATTGCGCATTTCGGCGACAATCTGCGCGCCACGCTCCAGGCCCGGGTGCTCAGCGTGCAGGCCATGATATCGGTGGCGTTTCTGTCTTTTGCGCTGTTCACGTCCAATCCGTTTGCGCGGCTGATCCCGGCGCCGCTGGATGGCACGGAATTGAATCCGCTGCTGCAAGACCCCGGCATCGTGTTTCACCCGCCGTTGCTTTATCTTGGCTATGTTGGCTTTTCGGTGACCTTCAGCTTTGCGGTGGCGGCCTTGATGGAGGGCCGGGCCGATCCGGCATGGGCGCGCTGGATGCGGCCGTGGGTGCTGGCGGCGTGGGTGCCGCTCACCTGCGGCATCGCGCTGGGCAGCTTCTGGGCCTATTATGAATTGGGCTGGGGTGGCTGGTGGTTCTGGGATCCAGTGGAAAATGCAAGCTTCATGCCGTGGCTGCTTGGCACGGCGCTGCTGCATTCGGCGATTGTCACTGAAAAGCGCGGCAGTCTCGCCGGCTGGACGATCCTGCTGTCCATATTGGCATTTTCGCTGTCGCTGATCGGCACATTCCTCGTGCGGTCGGGCATTCTCACCTCAGTGCATGCCTTTGCGGTCGATCCCGAACGCGGCGTGTATATTCTGGCCATGATTATCTGCTCCACGGGCACCGCTCTGGCGCTGTTTGCCGCGCGAGCGCCGATGCTGCGGTCTGGCGCGATGTTCGGCAGTGTCAGCCGCGAATCGGGCCTTACCCTCAACAATTTGTTGCTGATGGCGCTCACGGCGGTGGTGTTTCTGGGCACATTCTATCCGGTGATCATGGAGGCGGTGTCGCCGACCAACAAGATTTCGGTGGGGCCGCCCTATTATAATCTGGTGTTCGCGCCGCTGGTGATCCCGCTGCTGATCCTGGTCACCGTCGGGCCGGTGCTGGCCTGGAAGCGTGATGATCTGCGCCGTGTTGGCGGCAAATTGTGGGTGCCGGCCGTGCTGGTGCTGGTGTTGCTGGCCGGGCTGACCGCGCAGATGGGCACCGCGAAAGCGGCGTCGGCGCTCGGCCTGGCAGTGGGCGCATGGCTCATTCTGGGCGCTGTGCTGGTGCTGGCGCGGCGCTGGCGCGGTGCAAACGGCTTTTCGTGGCGCCTGGTACGCACCACGCCGGCGGCGACCATCGGGCTGGTGCTGGCACACGCCGGGCTGGGTGTAACCGCTGCCGGTATTTCGGCGATGGGCGCGTTTTCTGCCGAGAAAATCCTGGTGATGCGCCCCGGCGAAACCGTTCAGGCCGGGCCGCTTTCGGTCACCATGATCGGCGTCGGCGAAGTGGACGGCGCCAATTACCGCGCGCTGCGGGCGCAATTCACTGTGACCCAATATGGCAGCCCCGCCACGCTGTTTTCCGAACGGCGCCTTTATACGGTGTCCGGCAATCAGACCACCGAAGCCGGCATCAATCCCCGGTTGCTCGGCAATCAATATATCGCGATTGGCGACACGCAGGCGGATGCACGCGGGCCGGGACTGGTGGTGCGCATCTACTGGCATCCGCTGGTAGGCTGGATCTGGTTTGGCGGGCTGATGATGGCCATGGGCGGCACAGCGTCGCTGGCTGACCGGCGGTTCCGCATCGGCGCGCCGCAAGTGCGTGTGCCACTTGCGCTATCCCCCCTTGCGCCCGCAATTGTTCCGGCCGAATAGGCGCATCGTCATGGAGCGCCTGATCTTCATCCTGCCGGTCATATTGTTTGCCGGGCTCGCAGCATTTCTGGGCTTTGGCCTGACGCAAGACCCGAAATCGCTGCCCAGCCAGTTGATCGATCGCCCGCTACCGGCCTTCGTGCTGCCCGGCATCGCTGCGCAGGATGGCGGCGGGGCTGGATTTGCCAGCGCCAGCTTCAGGGGTGAGCCGCGCCTGCTCAACATCTGGGCAAGCTGGTGTGCGGCTTGCCCGCAGGAGCATCCGGTGCTGGAGCGGATCGCAGCCGAAGGCTTCCCGGTTTATGGCATCGCCTGGAAGGACAAGCCGGCCGACAGCCGCATGTGGCTGGCGCGCTACGGCAATCCCTATGCTGGCGTGGCAGCCGATGAAGCGGGCCGCACCGCCATCGATCTGGGCGTGACCGGCGTGCCGGAAACCTTCATCGTCGACAAGCGCGGCCGGGTTCGCTTCAAGCAGATCGGTCCGATCAGCCCCGAAGTTTGGGAAGGCCAGATCAGGCCGCTGATGCAGCAATTGCGAGCCGAAGCATGAGGCGTCTGCTGATTGCCGTATCGCTGCTGCTTGCGGCGCCCGCAGCCGCCGTGCTGCCCGACGAAGTTCTGCCCGATGCAACGCAGGAGGCGCGGGCGCGCGGCCTGAGCAAGGATTTGCGCTGCGTTGTCTGTCAGAACCAGTCCATCGACGATAGCAGTGCGCCGCTGGCGCGCGACATGCGGGTGCTCGTGCGCGAACAGATCGCGGCGGGCAAAACCGACGCGCAGGTGCGCGACTATCTGGTCGAACGCTACGGCAATTTCGTGTTGCTGCAGCCGCCCGTCGAAGCGGACACGTTGCTGCTGTGGGTTGGTCCGTTTGCCGTGCTGCTGCTGGGCGGGGCTGGCCTGATCTGGTGGCAGCGCCGCCGGCCAGCAGTGCCGGCGGGCAGTGACGCCCCGCTGTCCGTTACCGAACGCGACGAGCTCGACCGCTTGTCCGGCCCTTCCAACTGAGTTTTTGCAATGACGTTGTGGATCATCCTGACTGCGCTTGCGGCGCTGGCTGCGGCCTGGCTCACCATTCCGTTGGTCCGCCGCCAGGAATCCCGCGTGGATGCCCGCGCCGCCACCATCGCCGTGCTGAAGGACCAGCTGGCCGATATCGATGTGCAGCTGGCCACTGGCAGCATCCAGCCCGGCGAAGCCGAAGGCCTGCGCAACGAATTGCGCCGGCGCTTGCTGGCGGCCGGCCATATCCCTGCCGAGCTTGATCGCACCCTGGGCCAGAAATCACTGTCCGGCGTGGCGCTTGGCCTTGCCGGGATGGTCGCGGTGGCAGCAGCGGCGCTTTATGCCAGCATGGGCCAGCCGGAATTGGCCAGCGGCGCGGCTGGCCCGGCGGCGCCGCCAGAATCTGGCCAGTTGGCCGCTGCTGGGCCGGCGGCTGGTCAGGCCGCTCCGGGCGCGCCGCCGCCTTCGGCCGAAGTCACGCAGCTGATCACCGGCCTCGAAGCCAAGATGCAATCGACCCCAAACGATCCCGAAGGCTGGCGCATGCTGGGCTGGAGCTATTTTCAAACCGCTCGCTACACCGACGCTGCCAAAGCCTATGCCCGGGCCATCGCCATCAAGCCTGACGGCATCGGCTTTCAATCGGCCTATGGCGAGGCGCTGGTGCAGGAAGCCGGCGGCCAAGTCACGCCGGCCTCCGCCGCGGCCTTTGAACGCGCGGCCCAGCAAGACGGCGCCGATGCACGCGCACGCTATTTCCTGGCCGTGCGCAAATCCGAAACCGGGGATCGCGCCGGCGCCATCAATGACTGGTTGACGCTGCTGGCCGATTCGCCTGCGGATGCGCCGTGGCTGCCGCAATTGCGCGGCGTGATCGAACAAACCGCGCAGGCTGGCGGCATCAACATCGCGGCGCGGCTGGCTGCCACCCGGCCGATCGGCAATGCCAGCGTGCCCGGCGTGCCGGTGCCGGCGGCTTCGGCTGCTGCGGCGACCAGTGTGGCTGGCCCGGTGGCGGCTGCGGCAGGCCCGCCGGCCGGCGTGATGCCCAGCCCCAGCCGCGATCAGGTCCAGGCCGCCCAGAAAATGGCGCCAGCCGATCAGCAAGCCATGATCCGCGGCATGGTGGAGCGGCTGGCTGACCGCCTGAAATCCAATCCAAAGGACGAAGCCGGCTGGCTGCGCCTGATGCGCGCCCGGCAAGTGCTGAACGATTTGCCAGCGGCCCGTGCCGCGCGCGATTCGGCCTTGGCAGCATTTCGCGGCGACGCAGGCGCGCAGGGCCGCATCAGGGCGGCCGCAGCTGAAATGGCGCTTTGATCGCGTGATGTTCATGGTCTGGCTGGCCGCTTGGCAATGCCCGTTGCCGCAGCCATGGTGCGTCGCATGACTATACCCGTCACGCCGCCATCCTTGCCGCCCCCATCGCTGGACGATTCTGGCCGGTGGTTCCGGCGGACGCTGGCGGTCATGGCCGGCGCGGCGCTGGCATTGATCCTGTGGCAGTTGCAGCAATTGCTGCTGGTGTTGTTTGCGGCCGCGCTGGTTGGCTTGATGTTGAGCGAATTTGCAGCTTTGTTGCAGCGCCGGCTGCGCCTGCCATTCGCATTGGCGCTGGCAGCCGCAATATTGATCCCGCTGGCGATTTTGGCACTGGTGTTTGGCTTGTTCGGCTCGCTGATGGTCGAACAGTTCCTGCTGTTGGCCGAACGCTTTCCGGAAGCGGTCAACAGTGTGGAGGCTTTGGCGCGAGGCAACCCGATCGGCCGCGAAGTGCTGGCGCGGATCGGGGCCTTTGCGCCCAGCATGCCGCAAGTGGCTGGTATTTTGCAGGGTGCGCTGTCCAATGTCGGTTCGGCGTTCACCGGGCTGGCGGTGGTGCTGGTTGCGGCCTTGTATCTGGCGGCGCAGCCGCGCCTGTATGTCGATGGGCTGATTGCCATGCTGCCGGCCGCTGCGCAGCCGCGCGCGGCTGAAACCGTGGCGGCGGTGCGCGATGCCCTCACGGCCTGGCTGAAGGGGCAGGCCATCGGCATGGCCTTTGTTGCCGGCGGGACATCGGCAGGGCTGGCGCTGGTCGGGCTGCCATCACCGCTGGCCATCGGGTTGGTGGCTGGCCTTTGTGAATTCGTGCCCTATCTGGGCGTGGTGCTGGTGTCGGTGCCCACTGTGATCCTTGGCTTTGGCCAGGGGGTGGAAAGCGGCATTTTCACTATTGTCGTGCTGGTCGTGGTGCAGCAGCTGCAGGGCAATGTAGTGATGCCAATAGCCCAAAGCCGCTTTGGTGATCTGCCGCCGGTGTTGACGTTGTTCAGCCTGATTGCGGCGGGCACGCTGCTTGGTCCGCTTGGCGTGGTGCTGGCGGTGCCGATGACGGTGGTGGGCATGGCGCTGCTCAAATTGCGGCTGGCGGAACTGGGCCGGAGGTCGCCGCTAACTGGCGGCTAACGCACGCTTGCACGGCAGCGCGGTGCGTGTATCAGCCCGGCTCTCCCACCTGCCTTTTCCCCCATACTTCGGTTTCGCATGTCACAGCATCCTGCCCTTGTGTTTATTGATCGTACCGCCGTGTTGTTTTGCGGCGTGGCGGCCGGCATTGCCATCGGCCTTGCGTTTGCACCGCAAATCAGTGGGCAAATCAGCGCGCTGGTTGGCGATGGCCCGGCTGGGCTGCAATCCGATGTGCCAGACGATTTTCTAGCAGCCCCCGCACCCGGCACTTCGCCGGGTGGCCCGGCATTGCCAGCCAGCGTTGCCAATGCCGGGCGCGTGCCGGCCGGCTTGGCGCGCGCGGTGGCGGCTGGCCGGCCGTTTCGCATCGGGGTGTTTGGCGACAGTTTTGGCGATGGCCTGTGGGCGGCACTCTACAATCAATTGCCGCGCCGCGAAGCCTTTCAGGTGCTGCGCTATTCCCAGCAAGCCACTGGTTTCACGCGCTACCGCCAGACCAATCTGCAAGACCAGCTTGCCGGCCAGCTTGCACAGGGCCCGGTGGATGTCGCGGTGATCAGCTATGGCGCCAATGATGTGCAGGGCCTTTTTGTCGATGGGCGGGTGGCACCCCTGCTGTCGCCCCGATGGCAGGGCGAAGTGACGGCGCGCATTACCCGCTATGTCGAAACCTTGCGCGCGCAAGGGGCAGCGGTGGTGTGGGTGGGCCTGCCGGTGATGCGCGATGCGCGATTTGATGAACAGATTCAGGGCCTTAATCGCTTTCATGCCCGCGTGATGGCGCAGCTGGGGGTGCCGTTCATCGATACGCGCGGCGCGGCAGTGGGCGCCGATGGCGGCTATGCCTCGCATCTACCCGATCCGCGCACCGGTGCACCCTGGCTGGTGCGCGCCGGTGATGGCATCCACATGAGCATGAAAGGCTATCGCCTGCTTACCGATACGCTGGCAGCGCGGCTGCGGGCGTGGGGGCAGGCGGCGCGCGGCGGCAGCGCCGTGCTGCCCCAACAGGTGCCACCGGTGCCGTCTGCTGTCCCGCCGGTGCCGTCTGCTGTCCC
>NZ_JBBATR010000023.1:0-14417 GCF_040398645.1 Sandarakinorhabdus sp. | reverse complement strand
CCGGTGCCGTCTGCTGTCCCGCCGGTGCCGTCTGCTGTCCCACTGGTGCCGCCGGCTGGCCCACTAGTGCCGGCGGCTGGCCCGGCCGTGCCGATCGAATTGCCAGCTGACACGGAGGCCACTGCGTCCGCGCCGCCAACAAATCTGCTCCCCGATGTCCTGCCGCCGGAACCGGCTGCCGCCACGGATGCCCCATCTCGCAATCCGGCCCCCACCGAACCAAAACCGCCGCAGCCATGATTGCGGCGCTGCTTGCTGCGGCCGCCGCGCCGTGCCTCGCTGCCTTGTGCGGGGCCGATCTGCTCGCCGGCGTGCCGCTGAGCGCCGATGCCATGCCGCAAGATCGCCAGGTGCACATCGTGCAGATCGGCGATTCCCACACCGCTGGTGATGCCATCACCGGCGCGCTGCGCGACACCTTGCAGGCACGGCTCGGCAACGGCGGGCGCGGGCTGATGCCGGCGGGCCACCCGCATGCCGGCGTCCGGACACGCGGGGTCACCACATCCACCCACGGGCCATGGTTATCGCGCGGGCTGTTTGGCAGCGGCGCCGCCGATGCCTGGCCGCCGCGCGGCATCGCGGGCTACACGCTGATCAGCCGCACCCCCGGCGCGGCGCTGGGCCTGACGGCCGATACGGCATTTTCGGCATTTGGCGTGTGTGTTGCCGCCGCGCCGGATGGTCCGCGGCTGGCGCTCACGCTGGGCAGTGATACGCAGGAGCTGGCCTTTGCCGGAGATGGCCCGCAATGCCGGCGCGTGGTGCCTGCCGCTGCGGTCGATCAGGCCCGGCTGGAGCTGGTGGCCGGTGAAGCGATCATCACCGGCTGGTGGCTGGAGCGGCCGGGCGGGATCATTGTCTCCAATCTGGGCGTGCCGGGATCGCAATTGCAGTTTCTGGGCCGTGCCGACGATGCCACCATTGCCGCGCAGTTTCAGGCGCTGCCGCCCGATCTGGTCATCCTGGCCTTTGGCACCAACGAAGCCTTTGCGCCGTTTTTCGATGCCGGCCGGCTGGATGGGCAGATCCGCGCGCAAGTGGCGCGCATCCGCCGTCTGGCCGGCGCTGTGCCAATCCTGCTGATCGGCCCGCCCGATGCCGCCAGCCGCAACACGCAATTGCGGGCCAATGCGCCGGGCATCGCTGCCGATTGCAATCCGGCGATCATGGCCACGCCGGGCCGGCTGCCGGTTGAAGGCTTTGATATTCCCTATTGGGATGATGCCGGCGGCGTGCTCGCGCCGGATCCGGTGCGGCTATCCGGCCCGATGCTGCGTCCGGTGCGGCGCGGGCTGCCGCTGTTCACGCCGCCGGCGCTGGGTGCGGTGGCAATGGTGCAGCGCCGGCTGGCGGCGGAACTGGGCCTGGCCTTCTGGGATTGGCGCGCTCGGCAGGGCGGGGCCTGCGCGGCGGTGCGCTGGATGCAGCAAGGCTTGATCGGGCCGGATTTCATCCATTATTCGGCCGCCGGCGGCGCCGAAGTGGCCCGGCTGCTGCTGGCTGATCTTGATGCAGCCCGGGTCGTGGCCAAGGCCGCTGCCGGGGTGGGCGGGGTTGCGCCCTGATGCTGTTTCCCACGCTGGATTTCGCGATATTCTTTCTGCCGGTGCTGATCCTG
Organism: Sandarakinorhabdus sp.; assembly: GCF_040398645.1. Taxonomy (GTDB): domain Bacteria; phylum Pseudomonadota; class Alphaproteobacteria; order Sphingomonadales; family Sphingomonadaceae; genus Sandarakinorhabdus. The sequence continues at coordinate 12,796 of NZ_JBBATR010000023.1, read as the reverse complement.
GTGTGGACGGCGGGGCAGGCCAGCAATGAATGGCGCAAGATCATCCTGCTGCTGGCCAGCTGGGTGTTTTATGGCGTGTGGGATTGGCGTTTTGTGGCGCTTTTGATTGCATCGGCTGCGATCAACTGGTCGATTGCAGCGCGCATCGATGCCCGGCTGGCCCGCGATCAGGCTGCGCAGCCGTGGCTGGCCATCGGCGTTGCAGCCAATCTGGCGATTCTGGGCTGGTTCAAATATTATGGGTTTTTTGTCACGGAGGTCGCCGGCGTGCTGGCCGGGCTGGGCTGGAGCCGCGATTTGCCGGTCATCGAAGTGATATTGCCGGTCGGCATCAGCTTCTTCACCTTCCAGGGCATGAGCTATCTGATCGATGTGGCCCGCCGCGACACGCGCCCGGCCACTTTTCTTGATCTCACCTTGCTGATGAGCTTTTTTCCGCATCTGGTGGCCGGGCCGATCGTGCGGGCCAGCCATCTGGTGCCGCAGTTCGCATCAAAGCCGCGCCTGACACGCGGCATGGTCGCCAGCGCCATCATCCTGATCATCTGGGGCCTGTTCAAGAAAACCGTGGTGGCCAGCGAGCTTTCGGTGGCGCTGGTCGACAAGGTGTTTTTCGATCCATCAGCGCAAACCGGCCTTGATCTGCTGGCCGGCGCCTATGGCTATGCCGTGCAGATTTATTGCGATTTTTCAGCCTATTCCGATATGGCCGTCGGGCTGGCGGCGCTGCTGGGCTACCGGTTTCCGCGCAATTTCTTGTCGCCTTATCGGGCGGCATCGCTGCAGGATTTCTGGCGGCGCTGGCACATCTCGCTGTCGAACTGGCTGCGTGACTATCTGTACATCAGCCTGGGCGGCAGCCGCGGCAGCATCTGGTTCCTGTGCCGCAATCTGATGATCACCATGTTGCTCGGCGGCTTGTGGCACGGCGCGAAATGGACATTTCTGATCTGGGGCGCGCTGCACGGCGGCGTGCTGGCCATGGAACGGCTGTGGCGGCAATGGCGGCCGGCGGGCTGGCCGACCCTGCCGGCACCACTGGCGGTGCTGATGATTTTCCATATTGTCGTTGTCGGCTGGATTTTCTTCCGGGCCGACACGCTGGCCGGGGCGCTGGATTATTTCGTCCAGCTTTGGGCGTTTCGCCCCGGCGTGGCACTGGCCAGCCCGTTGCTGGTCGGTTTGATCGGCGTGGGCATGGCCATTCATTTCACCCCGCCCAATTTGCTGCCGGCCATGGCGCGGCGTGTGGCGACATGGCCAGCGCCGGTGCTGGGCCTTGCGGCGGCGGGCGCCGTGTTGCTGATCGATGCCATGCGTTTTGAAGGCGTGGCGGCCTTCATCTATTATCAGTTCTGATCGGGAAGGTTGCGCATGGCCAGCAAGTTTGATTCGCCTGTGGATGTTGATGCGGATGCTGCTGGCCTGCCCGGCCTGGCACATATGGCCATTGTGCTTGGCACGGCGTTGCTGGTGCTGATGCTGGGCAACGCGCATGCGCTGGCCGCCTGGGCTGATGGCCTTGAGCCCAGTGCCCGCAGCGCCCAGATTGCTGTCTTCGCGCACGGCGTTGCCGATCAAACGGCTGCTCTTGGGCTCGATGGCCCGCGCGCTGCGCTGAAATCACGCTGGGATAATGCAAAAAGGCTGCGCTGGGATGATCAGGCAGTTGCTGATGCCCCTCATGATATAGGCACTCAGCTTGGTGAGCCGATCAGCGCTCAGCGATAGAAATCATGATCTTCCACGCGGACCAGCCGCGTGCGGCCGCGGAAGAAGCGATCGGGCTTGGCCCAATTGGCGTGAAAATACAGTGCGCCCTTGGCATGATCGCGGGCATCGCCGGCCATCACCGTGCGCGCCACGTCCATGGCCTGCGCCCAGGTTTCGCTGCTGCGGTTGGGGCGGTAGCGGCTGAGCCGGAAAAATTGTCCAGGCTGGTTGGCAACGGCGCACACATCGTCGCCAAAGCCATGCTTGACCCGATTGATCAGCACCTGCGCCACGGCAATCTGTCCGGCGCGGGGTTGGTTGCCAGCTTCGTGGTGTACCACTTTGGCGATGCAATTGAGATGGCGAACATCGAGGGCAGCCGCTTTGTGTGCGTTTGCTTCGGTACCAATTCCGGCCTGCGCAGCGCCCGCATCGCTTTCCGCATTTGGGGCCATCGCGGCGGTCGTTTGGGCCGGCATTATGGCCGGTTGGGCCGCCACATGGGCGATGGCCAGAAGGGAGGAAATAACCAGAGCCGCACCAGCTGCCGGGATCTGCATGTTCGAAGCAAAGGACATAGGTCATGCCAAGACTGCGCTTCTGCGGCGAATGGCAGCCAAAACACCGCTACCAACGCGACAGACACGACGTGCAGGAAAAGCAAAACCCGTGCCGATTCCCTGCCATCAAACTGTCATACGCAGTTGCAACAACGGCTCGCGTGCGTCAACCTTGAGGCGACGAACCGCCAGCCTGCGTCGGCAAACCGAGCCGGTTCAGCCCGCCAGCAGAGCCTTCAGCCGGTCATTGACCACGCCGGGCGCAGCCTTGCCGGCCATGGCGCGCATGACCTGGCCCACGAAAAACCCGAACAATTTGTCCTTGCCGCTGCGATATTCGGCCAGCTTATCCGGATTTTCATCGAGGATTGTCTGGATGGCAGCATCGATGGCCCCGGTGTCGGACACTTGGCGCAGGCCGCGGGTTTCCACGATGCTGCTGGCGCTGGCCTCGGTTTCCAGCATGGCTTCGAACACTTGCTTCATCAGCGGGCCAGACAAGGTGCCATCAGCCGCCAAGGCCAGCAGCTCGGCAACGGCGTCGGCGGACACCGGGCTGTCGCCTATATCCTTGCCCAGCTTTTTCAAGGCAGCAAACAAATCGCCTGACACGAAATTGGCGACGCGGCCGGCAGCATCGGCCAGCGGCATGTTCAGCCGGGCGGCCGTGGCAGCCAGCGCGGTTTCAAACCATGCCGCGGTTTCCTGTTCAGCCGTCAACACCCCGGCCAGATAGGGCGGCAGGCCAAGTTCGCTGCCGTAGCGCGCTCGCTTGGCCGCCGGCAGCTCCGGCAGCGATGCCCGGCACTCCGCAACAAACGCATCGTCAAACACCAGCGGCAACAGATCGGGATCAGGGAAATAGCGATAATCATGCGCATCTTCCTTGCTGCGCATGGCCCTTGTGGTGCCGGTGCCGGGATCGAACAGCCGGGTTTCCTGCACCACGGTGCCGCCGGATTCGATCAGATCTACCTGGCGGCGGGCTTCAACCTCCACGGTCGCCATGATGAAGCGCACGCTGTTGACGTTCTTGGTCTCCGTGCGTGTGCCGAATTCGGCGCCCGCGCGCCGCACCGACACGTTCACATCGGCGCGCATCGAGCCTTCGTCCATATTGCCATCGCAGCTGCCCACATAACGCAGCAACTGGCGCAGCCCGGCGACATAAGCGCCGGCTTCGGCCGGAGAGCGGATATCCGGCTTGGACACAATTTCCATCAGCGCGCAGCCGCAGCGATTGAGATCGACATAAGACATCGACGGGTGCAGATCGTGCACCGATTTGCCGGCGTCCTGTTCAAGGTGGATACGCTCCACGCCGATGCGTTTGGTGCTGCCATCATCCAGCGTGATGTCCAGATGGCCTTCGCCAACGATGGGATGATAGAGCTGGCTGATCTGGTAGCCCTGCGGCAGATCGGGATAGAAATAATTCTTCCGATCAAAGCGCGACCAATTGTTGATCTGCGCATCGATGGCCAGCCCGGTGCGCACGGCCTGGCGCACGCACACGCCGTTGATCACCGGCAACATGCCCGGCATCGCCGCATCAACCAGACTGACCTGCGCATTGGGCTCGGCACCAAATTGGGTGCTGGCGCCTGAAAATAGCTTCGAATTGGCCGTAACCTGCGCATGGACTTCCAGCCCAACCACGATCTCCCAATCGCCTGTTGCGCCTTTTACGGTGTATGTTTTGGTGTCCGACATACGCATTGCTTTGGCGGCAAGCCTTGAAAATGGCAAGTCACGCTCCGCTGCAAGGGCTGGGTGACGCGCCGAAAACCGGCGTCGATCCCGGACGTCTGCGCGCGCTGGACGGCCTGCGCGGCTTCTGCGCTGTGTTGGTGTGCTTGTTTCACTTTCCGGCCGCCGGGCCGCTGGCGCAATCGGCGCTTGTGCGCGGCGGCTGGCTGTGTGTGGATTTCTTCTTCGTGTTATCGGGCTTTGTGATTGCGGCCGGTTGGGGCGGGCGGCTCAATGCGCCGGCGGATCTGCACCGTTTCCTGGCTTTGCGGCTGGCGCGGATCTGGCCGCTGCATATCGTCATGCTGTTGTTGTTCCTCGCCACTGAACTGCTGGGCGCCGCGCTGGCCGATGCCGGGATCATGCGCCGTTCGGCGTTTGGCGCTGGCTTTGGCATGGCAGATTGGGGCCTGTCGGCGCTGCTGCTCAATTGTTTTGGCTATACGGGCGGTCCCGTCTGGAATGTCCCGGCGTGGAGCATCGCTGCGGAATATTGGAGCTGGGTGATCTTTGGCTTGGCCTGGGTGTGGGGCGGGCCGCAGCGGCTGTGGCTGGTGGCCGGGCTGGGCCTGTTGGCATGGGCGCTGATGGGCGCCGACGGCGGCGGCATGGTGCGCACCTGGGACACAGGCTTGCTGCGCGCTGTGTGCGGATTTTTCATGGGCGTGGTGGTGCATGCACTCTCGCAGCGCGCCGGGCAGGCACCTGGCTTTGGCACAAGGGCGGCAATGGCACGGGCCACAGCCATCGAGACAGGTGCCGCCATGCTGGCGCTGCTGTTCATCGCTGCAGCGCCGCCTGCGCCGGCCAATCTTGCCGCGCCGCTGGTGTTTGGCCTCGCCGTCCATGTGTTTGCACGCGAAGCTGGCTGGATCAGCCGATTGCTGATGACGCCGCTGCTGCTTCGGCTGGGGCTATTGTCGAGCGCGCTTTATATCTCGCACGCGTTTGTGCAGGCGCGGTTTGGCGATGTGCTTGGTTTGCTGCCCCGCATTGTCCGCGGCATGCCGGCGTTGACGGTGCAGACCTCCGGCGGCGAAGTGTTCGGCCGCAGCGCTGGTGAAGGCACCATGCTGAGCTTGCTCATGCTCGGGCTGGCCATAACCGTCGCCCATTTTGCGGGGCGTATGGTGGAAGAACCGATGCGCCGCTGGGCACGTGGCCGCTGGGCCAGCCGTCCGTGGTCACCAGCTCGGCTGGTTACGGCTGAGCGGTGAAGCCTGCGGCGCGTTCGATGGCCAGCCCGGCATTGAGCACGCCGATCTCGTCCAGTGGCCGCCCGATGATCTGCAAGCCGAGCGGCAAGCCGGAGGCAGACAGCCCGCCCGGCACGCTCATGGCAGGCAGCCCGGCCAGGCTGGCCGGCACGGTGAAGACATCATTCAGATACATGGCGATGGGATCGGCCTTGGCCCCGAATGCAAAGGCCGGGCTGGGCGCAGTGGGGGTGAGCAGCACATCGCAGCGTTTGAACGCGGCTTCGAAATCGCGGGCAATCAGCGCCCGCACCTTCTGGGCCTGGGTATAATAGGCGTCGTAAAACCCGGCCGACAGCACATAGGTGCCGATCATGATGCGGCGCTGCACTTCCTTGCCAAAGCCAGCCGCGCGGGTGGCGGCATACATGTCCTGCACATTGCCGCCGGGCGGCAGCACGCGCTGGCCGTAGCGCACGCCGTCGTAGCGGGCCAGATTTGACGAAGCCTCGGCCGGAGCGACGATATAATAGGTGGGCAGCGCATATTTTGTGTGCGGCAGGGAAATCGGCACGATCTGCGCGCCGGCCGCTTCCAGCCAGGCAATGCCGGCATCCCACAGGGCGGCAATTTCCGGGTCCATCCCGTCCAGCCGATATTCGGCTGGAATGCCAACCCGCTTGCCCTGCATCGAGCCGGTCAGGCCGGCGGCGAAATCCGGCACCGGCACATCCAGGCTGGTCGAATCCAGCGGATCAAAGCCGCACATCGATGTCAGCAGATGCGCGCAATCGGTGACGGTGCGTGCCATCGGGCCGGCCTGATCAAGGCTGGAGGCAAAGGCGATGGTGCCCCAGCGCGACGCGCGGCCATAGGTTGGCTTGATGCCTACGATGCCGACAAATGCCGCCGGCTGACGAATGGAGCCGCCGGTGTCGGTGCCGGTCGCGCCGGCGCACAGCCGCGCTGCCACGGCTGCGGCTGACCCGCCGGACGAGCCGCCGGGGACCAGATCGGCATTGCTGCCCGCTGCATGCCACGGGCTGATCACCCTGCCATAAGCGCTGGTTTCGTTGGACGATCCCATGGCAAATTCGTCCATGTTGAGCTTGCCCAGAAACACCGCGCCATCGCGCAGCAGATTGGCCGACACCCGCGATTCATACTGCGGCACAAAGCCCTTCAGGATCAGCGATCCAGCCGTGGTCTGCACGCCATCGGTGCAAAACAGATCCTTGATACCCAGCGGAATGCCGGCCAGCGGCCCGGTGCGCGTGCCGGCATCCACCTGCGCGGCCTGCGCCAATGCCAGTTCCGGCGTTTCGGTGATGAAGGCGTTCAGATGGCGATTGGCGGCCATGGCATCCAGATGGGCCTGGGCCAGTTCAACGGCACTGAATTCCTTGTTCGCCAGGCCGGCCTGCATCTGCACCAGCGACAATTGGGTTAGCGCGGTCATTATTCGATCACCTTGGGCACGGCAAAAAAGCCGCTGGCAGCATCCGGCGCATTGGCCAGCACCTTGTCCTGGATGTCGCCATCGCTGACGACATCGGCGCGCCAGCGCAGCGTGCCCGGCATCACGCTGGCCATCGGATCGACGCCGCTCGTGTCCACTTCACCAAGCTGCTCGATCCAGCCGAGGATGCCATTGAGCTGCTCGGTCAGGCCCGGCACGTCCGCTTCGGGGATGGCGATGCGCGCCAGACGAGCGATTTTTCGCACGATATTGTTATCGACAGACATGGTTTGCCGCTAGCAGGCAGGGCGCGCCGCAACAAGTGGTGACGAGGCGCGATCGGCGGTGAGCAGGATCGATCAGGCCAGGGCAGCGCGCGCCAGCCCGGCGACATGCGCCAGCATCGCCGGTGATGCGCCGCTGTCCCGCGCCTGCGCGATCGGTGCAGCGATGCGCGCCACGCGGCTGGATTCGCGGGCCAGCCACACGCTGATCGCTGCCAGCGGATCTTCGCCCGGCAGTGCAATCCGCGCCAGCAGATCAAGCCGCAATTGTTCAAAATCGCGCACCAGGGCTGCGGTGAGGAGGCGTTCCCACGGATCGGTGGGCGCCAGTGCAGCCGCGGCGCCGCGCGCCCAATCCAGGCCGGTGGCTTCACCCAGCATCGTGTATGCCTGCGCCGTCGCTGCAACGTCCAGCTGGCGCTGCGCCGCGAGCAGCGCCGTGCCGATGGCACCGTCCAGCGCCTCGATCCGCACCACGGCGGCGGCCAGATCAGCCGGTGCGCCCGCTGCGGCCAGCCGCGCCGAAATCCGGTCAAGTTGCCCGCGCACTTCGGCGCGCAGCACCTGTTGCAGCGCGCCGCTCAGCGCAGCAACGCCCGGCGCCAGATCGGCCACCAGCGCCGATGCCATGCGCCCGCTGCCCAGCCGCAGCACATCGGCCATCTGCGCGCGCAGCGCGGCCTGCGCCTGGCGGTGCAGGCTGCTGGCGGTTGCGGCGGGCACATCGGCGGTATCGATCGCCGCCCACAACGCTGCCATGCCGAATAATTCGCGCACCGCCACAAATGCGCGGCCGACATCGGCCAGGCTGGCGCCGGCTTCCTCGGCCAGTTCAAACGGCGCCGTTAGCCCGGCGCGGTTGATCAGCTCGTTGGCCAGCTTGGTGGCGACCAGTTCGCGGCGCAGCCGGTGATTGAGGATTGCAGCGCGGTGCGGCGCCTGCATCGCTGCCGGGAACGCTGCAATCAGATCGGTTTCCAGCAGCGGATCGTCCACCACGTCGCTGGCCACCAGCGCTTCATAGGCCGCCATTTTGGCGTAGGCCATCACCACAGCCAGTTCCGGGCGCGTAAGGGCTTCGCCAGCAGCAGACCGTGCCGCCAGCGCGTCATCGCCGGCGAGGCCTTCGATGCTGCGGTTCAGCCCGGCATCGCGCTCGAGGGTCTGGATCAGGCGGCGCAGGGCCGGCATGGCCGCACTGCCGCCGGCTTGCGCGAGGCTGAGCGCCTGGGTTTGCAGATGATTGTCGCGCAGCACGAGCGCCGCGACATCATCTGTCATCGCCCGCAGCAGCGTGTCACGGTCCGGCGGGCTGAGCCGCCCGGCAGCGACATCGCCGCTCAAGGCGATCTTGATGTTGACCTCGTGATCCGAACAATCGACTCCGGCGGAATTGTCGATGAAATCGGTGTTGATGCAGCCGCCTTGGCGGGCAAATTCGATGCGCGCGGCCTGCGTCAGGCCAAGATTTGCGCCTTCGCCGATCACCCGCGCCTGCAATTGCCGCGCATCGATGCGCAGTGCATCACTGGCGCGGTCACCGGCATCGGCGTGGCTTTCGGTGCTGGCCTTCACATAGGTGCCGATGCCGCCAAACCACAGCAGATCGACCGGCATTTTCAAAATGGCGTTGATCAGATCAGCCGGGGCCATCGCGCTGGCGCTGACGCCCAGCATCGCCTGCACCTGCGCCGACAGCGGGATGGATTTCAGGCTGCGCGCAAACACGCCGCCGCCTTCGGAAATCAACGCCTTGTCATAATCATCCCAGCTTGATCGCGGCAACGCAAACATCCGCTGCCGCTCAGCAAACGCCGCTGCCAGCCCGGGCTCAGGACGCGGATCGAGGAAAATGTGGCGGTGATCGAAGGCCGCCACCAGCGCCACCGCCGGTGATAACAGCAGCCCGTTGCCGAACACATCGCCCGACATGTCGCCAACGCCGGCCACCCGCACCGTCTGGGTTTGCACATCGATGTCCAGCTCGCGGAAATGCCGCTGCACACTGATCCACGCGCCCTTGGCGGTGATCGCCATCGCCTTGTGATCATAGCCATTGCCGCCGCCACTGGCGAAGGCATCACCCAGCCAGAAGCCATGATCCTGGGCAATTGCATTGGCCGTGTCGGAAAATGTGGCCGTGCCCTTGTCGGCGGCGACCACCAGATACGGATCGGGCGCATCGTGGCACAGCACGCCGGCCGGCGGCAGCACAGCGCCGTCCACCGCCAGATTGTCGGTGATCGACAGCAGCGCGCGGATGAACACCCGGTACGCCTCGGTCCCTTCGGCAAACCAGGCATCGCGATTGCCAGCCGGCGGCAGCAGCTTGGGATAAAAACCACCCTTGGCTCCGGTGGGCACGATCACGGTGTTTTTTACCTTTTGCGCCTTTACCAGGCCCAGCACTTCGGTGCGGAAATCATCGCGCCGATCCGACCAGCGCAGGCCGCCGCGCGCAATTGGCCCGCTGCGCAGGTGAATGCCTTCCACGCGCGGCGAATAAACCCAGATTTCGCGGTAGGGCACCGGCGCCGGCAAGCCCGGCATGGCCGCCGAATCAATCTTGAAGGCCATGGCTTCGGGGCCGCTGGGCACGTAGAAATTGGTGCGCAGCGTTGCCAGCATGGCGGCGCGGTACAGGCGGATGATGCGATCATCATCGATGCTGGCCACGCCGGCCAGTGCCGTATCGATGCGGGCCAGCGCAGCAGCCTGCGCGGCAGCCCGGTCGGCCACATCGGGCGCAAAGCGCGCGGCAAACAATGCCACCAGATCGCGCGTGATGGCCGGCGTGCGCTTCAGGGCGTCCACCACGGTCATCACGCCGTAAGTCACGCCGGTTTGCCGCAAATACCGAAACCATGCCCGCAGCAGCGATGCATCGCCAGCGGTAAGGCCGCACGACAGGATCAGCGCATTGAAGCCATCATTTTCCTGCGCGCCCATCAGCACATCGGCCAATGCCGGTGCCAGCCGGCCCGCGAAGGCATCGATATCGGCCAACAGCGACGCATCCGGCAATTCGGTCAGGAAATCATGCACCCAGCCCAATTGGCCGCCGGCCAGATCGAATGGATATTCCTCGATCACCTTCAGGCCGAAATTTTCCAGCACCGGCACCGCTTCGGACAGCGGGATGATCCGGCCCAGCCGATAAATCTTCAGCCGCACCTGGGCCTGAACGCCGTCTGCCGGCGCAGCCCCGCCCACTGGCGCAGCCCCGCCCACTGGCGCAATCCGCACGGCGCGCGCGCGGTCGTCTGGCAGATCAGCCAGCGCCAGGATATCGCTGGCCGCATCGGCGGGCGTGTGCTGGGCGCGGTAGCTGGCCGAAAAGGCGCGGCCATGGCTGATGGTCAACAGCGCTGCGCGGGCAGGGTCCACCCGCTGCGCCAGCACGGCTTCCAGATCCTCTTCCCAGCCGCGCACCAATTGGCGCAGCCGCCGATCAAGCAGCGCGGCACTATCAGCCGTGAAGCTGGCGGCATCGGCCACCGATACCACATAATGCACCCGCGCCAGGCCTTCTTCGCGCAATTCCACTTCATACCGGGTGATGCTGCCGTGCAATTCCTGCGCCAGCATCTGCCCGGCGGCTTCGCGCAGGCGGCTGGTATAGGCGTCACGCGGCACATAAATCAGCACCGAAACGAAGCGCCCGAACGGATCGGCACGCGCAAACAGTTTCGGCCGCGGCCGATCCAGCAGGCTGAGCAGCCCCAGCGCCATGGTTTGCAGATGCGCCGGACTGGCTTCGAACATTTCCTGGCGCGGGAAGCTTTCCAGCACGTGCACCAGTGCCTTGGCGGTGTGGCCAGTGTCACCAAAGCCCAGCGCATCGATGATTTCGCCGACCTTGCGGCGCAGCAGCGGCACCTGGCGCGGCGACGTGCCGAGCGCGGCCGACGTGTACAATCCCAAGAACCGGGTTTCCGAAACGACCCGGCCTTGCCGATCAAAGCCTTTCACGGCGATCAGATCGCCATTGACCCGGCGGTGCACGCTGACAACAGCGCCGGCGCGGGTGATCAACAGCGGTTCCGGGCTGGCCAGCAAAGCCCGCAATGCGCGCGGCGTGTCGCTGTCGCCGCGTACGCCGGACCACAGCGGATACTCAGCATCTCTCAGCAGCCCATAGCCGATATCGCTGCGCTGCTGCATCGCCGGATCAGCCAGATCGCCGTCGATCAAATAACGCCGTGCGCCCAACAGCGTGAAATTGTCAGCCGCCAGCCATTCCAGAAATGCCATGAATTCGGCTGTGCGATGCGGGGCCAGCGGCGGCGGATTGTCGGAAAGCGCACGAATGCTGCTTTTCAGCAGCGCCAGCATGGCCTGCCAATCGTCCACCGCAACCTGCACATCGGCCCACACCTGCGCCAGACTATCGATCAAGGCGGCACGGGTCGCCGGATCGACTTGTTCGATTTCCATGTAAATAACTGATTCGCGGCTCACGGTTGCCGGCGGCGGCCCGGCTTCCGGGGCTGTAACGGCCAGCATGCGGCCGGTTTCATCACGGCGAATATCAACAATCGGGTGCAGCAGGCGGTGAATTTCGATGCCGGCAGCGGTAACGGCCGCTGATGCCGAATCAACCAGAAACGGCCGATCTTCGCCAATTATGGCCAGGCGCAGGCGGCGCGGGCCGGCGGCACCTGTTTGGGCCTCCACCACAATCGCCGGTGCACCGGGCAGCCGATGCCCGGCCGCAGCGGCGACAAAGCTGGCCAGCCCGGCGCGGCCAGCCTCGTCAAGGTCTTCGATCTCGCTCGGCAATGCCTGCGCAAACAAACTGTGCGCAAGGGACGCCAGCGCACCGGCGAAGGCAGCGTCATCGGGCGCAACGCCATCAATCAAAGCAGGCGAAACGCCGTCAATCAAACCAGGCACGGGAAAAGCTCCTGCGGTATATGCGCCTGATATGCGCCCAGCCGGCAGGAAAGAAAAGTGTGATCTAACTATCACTCCCATATTTTCGTGACAGGAAACACACTGGTTGGTGGCTGCCGGCGCGGAAATGGCTCGATCACCGGTGCCAACTGGGCAATGTCGGCAAAAGCGTTGGCCAGCTCGGCCCGAAGGCGTTTTGCAGCGCTTTTCGACAAGACTTCGCGCCAGCTGAGCACGATCTGCACCAGCCCGGCCGGATCGTCGGCTTCGGGCAACGGCAGCGCCAGGCCGCGCACCAACAGCTGCGCTCCCATCGGATCATTGACGCTGGCTTCAAACGGGATCGGCATCGGCTGCAGGGCCACGAGCTCACAGGCCGCCACCAGTTCCTCGCCCAGGCCAGGATCACGCAGCAGCTGCAACCCGGCCATCAAGCCAAAGCGCGCCGATACCGGCCCGCCAACGCTTTCGATGATGGCGCGTCCAGCCGGATCACGCACAACCAGGCTGTGATCGAAAAATGGCGCCAATGCCGCGGCGATGCCATCATCAGATGCATTCTGCCACGCCGCCAGCGCCCGGTTGGTCAATCGCCGTTCCACAACAACACTCAGTGGCACCTGATCGAACCGATAGGAACCCGTATCACTGCGTCCAACCGTCGGCATTGATGATTGCTGCGACGATGACGGCGCGAGGCGATTGCCGGGTGAAGTGTAGCTCATGCTGTTGGTAACGACGCCTGCGGCCCACCATTGAGGCGCCAATCGGTTTTTCACACCGCCACAATCCGCGCCCCGCCCAACACGCCCCTTGCCAGCGCCGCCCCCCGCTGATAATCGCGGCGAATTCAAAGAGGCCGCTTTAGCTCAGCCGGTAGAGCACATCATTCGTAATGATGGGGTCAGGTGTTCGAGTCACCTAAGCGGCACCACCCAC
>NZ_JBBATR010000022.1:33771-46429 GCF_040398645.1 Sandarakinorhabdus sp. | reverse complement strand
ACAGTGGTGCCGCGCGATGAAGGCTTTTACCGGGTGACCGGCATGGCCGATCAGGGTGGCCAGCCCGCACCGTTCATGGTCAACGCCCGGCCGATGCCGCAGGGCCACCGTCTGTTGATCGGCCGCAGCCTGGCCGCCGAGGTGGAGCTGCAAAAAACCCTCACCACGGCGCTGTTGCTGGCGCTGCCCATGGCGATGGCGCTGGCGTTTTTGACAAGCCTGCTGATCACCCGCATCATAACGGATCGCGCCCGCGACCTCGCCAGCGTGGTCGGCGACGTGACGGCCGGCAAGCTGGACGCGCGGGTGGCTGTGCCGGCCGGCCCGCCCGGCGATGCCTTTGATTCGATGGGCCAGGCCTTCAATGTCATGCTGGCGCGCATCGAGGCGTTGATTGATGAGCTGCGCACGGTCACCGATGGCCTGGCGCATGATCTGCGCTCCCCGCTCACCCGGCTGAAGGCCCGTATCGAGCGGTTGTCGCACGGCACCAGCGTCGATGCCAGCGATCTGGCCGCCGTATCGGCCGAAGCGCAATCGCTGCTGGCAATGCTGGACAACAGCATGGAAATCAGCCGCGCCGAAGCCGGCATCGGGCGGGACAGTTTTGCCGATGTCGATCTGGCCGCCATGATCACCGATCTGGCCGACATGTATGAGCCGCTGGCCGAAGATGCCGGCGTCACGCTGGCCGTGTCGGCGCCGGCACCGGTGCCAGCGCTGGCGCACCGCCAGTTGCTGGGCCGGGCGCTGGCCAATCTGATCGACAACGGCCTGCGTTATGCCGGCAGCGGCCAGCGCATCGAACTGGGCGCCGACAGCAGCGCTGCGGGCATCCGACTATGGGTGGCCGATCACGGCCCCGGCATCCCGGCCGGCCGCCGCGCCGAAGCACTGCGCCGCTTTGGCCGGCTGGATGCAGCGCGCGGGCCGCGCAAGGATGGCATGCAGGGCGCCGGGCTGGGCCTGTCGCTGGCCGGCGCAGTGGCGCGGCTACACGGCGGCACCATCGCATTGTCGGACAATCAGCCCGGTCTGAAAGTGACGCTGAACTTGCCGGCAAATCCGGCGGCCAAATAGGCGTCAGGCAGCGACAACCAAGCCGTGGCGCTTCTTGCCGGCGCTCACCTTCTGGCCCGGCGCAACCAGCGCGCCGTCGCCGCCCGCCGCGTCGCCATCGATGCGCGCGCCGCCCTGCGCCACCAATTTGCGGGCCTCGTTTTTGGATGCCGCAAAGCCCAGACCGATCAGCGCGTCGATGATCGTCACCGGCGCACCCACAGCAAACTGCGGCAAGTCCTCGCCGGCGCCGCCTTCGGCAAAGGTGGCGCGCGCCGTTTCGGCAGCAGCCTCAGCCGCCGCCCGGCCCCGGCACAGCGCGGTGGCCTGCGTGGCCAGCACATCCTTGGCATGGTTGATCTCGGCGCCCGCCAGCGCCTCCAGCCGGGCGATTTCATCCAGCGGCAGATCGGTGAACAGCCGCAGAAACTTGCCAACATCGGCATCATGGGTGTTGCGCCAGAATTGCCAGTAATCGAAATGCGGCAGCTGATCCTCGTGCAGCCACACCGCGCCGGCGGCGGTCTTGCCCATCTTGGCACCATCGGCGCGGGTGATCAGCGGCGTGGTCAGGCCATAAGCGTCTTTCGCCTCGATCCGGCGAATCAGATCGGTGCCACCCACGATATTGCCCCACTGGTCACTGCCGCCCATCTGCAGCGTGCAGCCAAAACGGCGATTGAGTTCCAGATAATCATAGGCCTGGAAAATCATGTAGTTGAATTCCAGGAACGACAGCGGCTGCTCCCGGTCCAGCCGGGTGCGCACACTGTCAAACGTCAACATGCGGTTGATCGAGAAATGCCGGCCCACGTCGCGCAAAAACGGGATGTAGGCGAGGCCGGACAGCCAATCATCATTGTTGACCATCACCGCATCGGTTGGCCCATCGCCAAAGGTCAAGAACCGCTCAAAGATACGGCGGATGCTGGCCATGTTGGTATTGATCTGCGCGTCAGACAGCAGCTGCCGCCCCTCGTCCTTGCCCGAAGGATCGCCCACCTTGGTGGTGCCGCCGCCCATCAACACGATTGGCTTGTGCCCGGATTGCTGGAGATGGCGGAGCATCATGATCGAAACCAGATTGCCGATGTGCAGCGAAGGCGCCGTGCAATCAAAGCCGACATAGGCGGTGATGACGCCCCCTGAACTCGATTGACGCGCCGCGCCGTCCAGCGCCGCCGCATCCGTCACCTGATGAATGAAACCGCGCGTTTCGAGACGCCGGAGAAAGTCGCTGCTGTAGGTCATGGCGGTAATGGCTTTACGGGAGGCTGCCGCACTTGTCATGCCCCCACGCCAAGCGACCTCGGCGGCTTGGCCGCTGGCCGCGCCAACAAGAACCAAACGAAAAGGGGCTGCCAGCGGTTGCCGGCAGCCCCGATTATGGTTCAATCACACAGAGTGTGTGATGCAATGGCTCAGGCAGCAACGACGGCGTTGCTGCGGCGGCGGGCCAGGCCGACGAGGCCGAAACCGACCACAAGCATCGCCCACGTGGCGGGTTCGGGAACGGCCATCGTCGTCAACGCAACATTATCGATGAACACGGTCCGGTCTGTGGCGCCGGTGCCGTCATAGGTCGTCAGTCCTTTGAACGCCACCGTGTAGGTGTCACCGCTGACCAACCAGAAATCGGCCGACGTGCGCGGTGCAAACGTGAAGAGATCACCGCTGTAGTTGCCGAGCGTGTACGTCCAGACACCGTTGCTCAGCGTTACCTTATAGTTCTGCGCCAAATTGCCGGGCCGATTACGGTCGACCCAGTTGATCGATCCCTTGGCATTTGCCGTGGCAGTGAACGACTGAGACACGGTCTGGTCAATCTGGACAAAGCCGTAATAGCCGCCCTCTGGAGCAGCGACGCCGCCCCAAGGACCGCTGCCGCTGATGATAACACCGCCACCAACCCAAGGGCTGGCAGCGCACGCCGGGCCGCCCGGCGTTGCCAGACCATCATAGCAATAGTTGGTAACCGGCAGCGCCGCGCCTTTGGCTTCAAACCCGCCATCGACAAGTGTCGTTGCGGACGCGGACATCGAGGCCAAAGAAAGCACGGCCGTGACGAGCAGTTTCTTGATCATTTAAATCTCCCTTGCAAATATATTGCTGAAACATTAATGCATGAATCGTGCCAGATTGAAAACTCTTGGCAAGTGATTGATATTTCCAAACTTAATATTTGATTCATATTTGCTTATGTAAAGTAGGGTTTACAACTGAACGGTTATCATCGCCGGATGTTGCCCGCGTCACCACCGAATCCGGCACATCAAATTGCCATGCGCGCATGCTGCTCCGGCCGCGGCAGTTCGGTCTTGCGCGCCATCGTCAGGCGCGGCACATTTGTGTGGCCATGGCCGATCATTCTCCCTTGTTCGTCATCAATCCGGCGCTTGACCGCGCCAGCCTTGCGGCTGCCTTCGCCGCCGATGGCCGGGTGCAGATCCGTGACGTGCTCACCGAGGAATCGGCGGCGGCGATTGCCGATCTGCTGGCCAATCACACCCCATGGGGCATTTCCTGGCAGGCTGGCAGCGATGGCCCGCACAAATTGCGGCACGACGCGGCCGGCGCGCTGAGCCAGACCGATTGGCAGGCAATTTATGGCAAGCTGGGCGCGGCGCAGGCAGAGGGCCAGTTCGGTTTCATCTACACACAATATCAGGCCTATGACGCCTATCGGCAGGGCTGGTCGGCTGGCCCTCGCCATGATCAGTTGTTTACCGGGATCAATTCACCGGCGGTGATCGATCTGGTGCGCGAAATCACGGCGCTGCCGCAGATTGCCTGGGCCGATGCGCAAGCAACCTTGTTTGGCCAGCAGCAATTTCTGTCGCTGCATCAGGATATTTCCGATCAGAACTGGCTGGTGGCCTATGTGTTCAGCTTTGCCACGGTGGATTGGGCGCCGGATTGGGGCGGGTATCTGAACTTTTACAACGATGATGGCGATATCATTCACGGCTACCGCCCGCGCTTCAACGCACTGAACATGTTCCTGGTGCCGCGGGATCATAATGTGTCCTACGTGCCCGGCTTTGCGCCGGCGGCGCGGTTTGCGGTTACCGGTTGGTTTCGGGATCGGTAGCGGCAGGAACAGCGCGGGCGCTATACTTCATTCGCAGGAACCGGCTGATATCGTGCTGTGCCGCAGCGCCAGCCACGCATGCGACAATATCAAGTTTGTTTCACACCGGCTAAGAGGCTAACGAACGGCGATTAACTGGCAGGTAAGCAGACTATGGCACGGCGCAAAGCGGTTGTAATCGGGGCAGGAATTGGCGGCATCTCGTGTGCCATGCGCCTGCAGAGCCTTGGCTTTGATACCGAGATTGTCGAGGCGTTGGATGCGCCGGGCGGGCGGGCCTATGTGCGCCGGGCCGATGGCTTTGTATTCGACATGGGGCCGACGGTGCTGACCGTGCCGCATTTCATCGAGGAATTGTTCAGCCTGCAGCAGGACCATGCTATGCTGGGTGAGCCGGATTTTCCGCAGCATGTGCTCGATGAGAACAGCCGCATCCGGGAAGGCAACTCAGGCGGGCCGAACACCAGCAAATATCTTGAGGTCATGCCGATCCTGCCATTTTATCGCATCTATTTCGATGATGGCACCTTCTTTGATTATGATGGCGATCCGGTAAGCACCCGGGAGCAAATCAAGCGTTTGGCGCCCGAGGATCTGGAAGGTTATGAGGCGTTCCACGAACAGGCCCGCGCCATTTTCCAGCGCGGGTTCCTGCAGCTGGGCTACACCTATTTCGGCAGCCTGGGATCGATGCTCGGCGTGGTACCCGATCTGTTCAAGCTAGGCGCGGTGCAGCCTTTGTTCAGCCTGATCAGCAAATATTTCAAATCTGACAAGATGCGCCAGGTGTTCAGCTTTGAGCCCCTGCTGGTTGGCGGCAACCCGATGAAGGTGCCGGCGATCTATGCAATGATCCACTTTGTCGAGAAGACCTGGGGCATTCATTACGCCAAAGGCGGCACAGGCGCGCTGGTGCAGGCGATGATCACCAAATTTGAAGAGATGGGTGGCCGGCTGCGGCTGAATGCACCGGTGGAGCAGATCGAAGTGCAGAAGCGGGTGGCGACCGGCGTGCGGCTGAAGACTGGTGAAACCATCGCGGCCGATGTCGTGGTGTCGAACGCCGATTACGCCACAACCTACATGAAACTGATCGACAAGTCGCACCGGCGCATCAACCGCGATATGCTGGTGAAATTCCGCAAGCAATCCATGTCGTTGATGGTGATCTATTTTGGATATGAACGCCGCGAAAATGATCCTGATCTGCGCCACCACAACATCATCCTCGGCCCGCGTTATGAGGCGCTTCTGAACGAGATCTTCGAGAAGAAGGTGATGAGCCCGGATTTCTCGCAATATCTGCACATCCCCACGCTCACCGATCCCAGCCTGGCGCCCCCCGGCCATCACGCCGCGTACACGCTGATCCCGGTGCCCAACAATGCCAGCGGGCTCGATTGGGCCGTGGAAGGGCCGAAACTGTGTGACCGGGTGCTGACCTTCCTCGAGGAGCGCAACTATATTCCCGATCTGGCAGCGCGCCTGAAGCACAAGAGCTTCATTACGCCGGATTATTTTGCCGAAACGCTGGGATCGTATCTGGGCAACGGCTTTGGGGTAGAACCGGTGCTGACGCAGACCGCCTTCTTCCGCCCGCACAACAAATCCGAAGACGTGCGCAATCTTTATCTGGTCGGCCAGGGCACGCAGCCAGGCGGCGGCACGCCTTCGGTGATGATGTCGGCCAAGATGACCGCGCGCGAGATTGCCCGCGATCTCGGCGTGGCCGAGCATGTGGTGAACGGGGTGCCGCGCGAGACCGAAGCGGCGGCCTAAAAGCCGGAACCTGTTGCCTCAGCGGGAAGCGCGCGGCGCGTGCTTTCCCGGTCGCCGCATGTGCCAGCCGTACAGCGCCGGGGCAAACACATGGTCATAAGCGGCCGCGGCAATCTGCCTGATCCCCGGCAGGCCCACAAATTTTGCCAGCAGGCGGTACTTGGGCATTTGCGCCCACAGCACCAGAAATGCCGGGATGCCGGACACGAGCACGCCATCATGCTGCACATAGAGGCGGCGAGCGGCAGCGTCCGGGTTCAGCCCCCACTGGCCAAGCGCGGCCGTGTTCAGATCGTCGAAGCGGATCGGCAGGCCGGCCTTGCCGGCATAGCGCGCATAGTGCGCGATCTCGGCATCACAGACCGGACATTGGCTATTGTACAGCACGGCTGTTTGCGCATTTTGGACCATATCAACAGCGATAGCGCCCGCCGCTGTGTTGGCCAGCACGCACCTCGCCGCAGGGCAGAATGACCGCACCCATCAGCGCAAGCTGGCAATCGCCAATTTGTCCTCCCGCGCCCGCGCCTTCACCGATTCCTCGCTGCGGGTGAGCGCCTTGGCGATGGCGCGCAGCGGCATGTTCTTTTTGGCCAGCATGTGCAGTTTCTGCACTTCATCGCTGGTCCAGGCCTGCTTGTGCCGTTCGAATTTCTCGCCCATCGCGCCTGCCCTCTTGCCAACGCCATCGCACTCGGCTGGATAGGCCAGCATGACAAGCCTGTATCTTGGCCTCGCGCTCACGCTGGCGCTCACGCTCAACGCGCCTTTCGCGGCGCTGCGGGCGCTGGGCAGTCTGGTGGCGGCGGTGGCGCTGGGGTTCATGGCGTGGTCGATCGTGCTGGCCAATCAGGACTCGACCTTTGCCGCTGCGCCGGCGGGCAGCATGACGCCGCTGGCGCTCAATATCCAGGCCGGGCTGATCACGCTTGGCGCGGCGCTGCTGCTATGGTCGATCCCCCGCCAATTCCGGCGCCCGGTGGATGAACTGCCGCTGCGCAGCACGCCGCAGGCTTACGGTGCCATCACGCGCGGCCTGCATTGGGGCAGCGCGGCGCTGGTCATTGCCGCCTTCACCATCGGGCAATTCGTCAGCATTCTTGCCCCCCAAAACAGCCTGCGCGCCGAATTTCTGGATGCCCACATGGCGCTGGGCGGCGCGGTTTTCTTGGCCACCCTGGCGCGCATGTTCGAACGGTTGCTGCGCCCCGGCCCGCCGAGTCCTACCAAGGTGCATGCCGCGCATTTCCTGCTGTATGCTGCGATGACGGCGCTTTGCGTGACCGGCCTGGCCATGGCGCCCGCGCCGATTGATCTTTATGGGCTCAAGCTGCCGAATTTGCCGGCTGATCCCCTCGCCGCCCGTCTGCACCGGGGCGCGCTGCCGGTTGTGCTGGCGCTGCTGTTTGCAGCGCATCTGGGCGGCGCGGTCAAATCCATCCGCCGCATGGCGCGCTGAAAACTGGCTGCCGCGCCAAAATCACCACTGGAACAAAAAGCGACCGGGCCACATATTGGGACTATGGCCATCCAGATTCGCACCAACCTCGCCGAAACGGAGCTGACCGAGTTCACCCCGCACCGCCCGGCCCGCCCCGACAAGTCCGAAGGTGGCCGGCCTTTTGTGCTCAGCACCGAATATACGCCGGCCGGCGACCAGCCCGGCGCCATCGCCGAACTGGTGGCCGAGGCCAACGCCGGCAACCGCGATCAGGTGCTGCTGGGCGTGACGGGTTCGGGCAAGACCTTTACGATGGCCAAGGTGATCGAAGCGGTGCAGCGCCCTGCCCTGATTCTGGCGCCCAACAAGGTGCTGGCGGCGCAATTATACGGTGAATTCAAAAGCTTCTTTCCAGAAAATGCGGTCGAATATTTCGTATCCTATTACGACTATTATCAGCCCGAAGCCTACGTGCCGCGCAGCGATACCTATATCGAAAAGGAATCCAGCGTTAACGAAGCCATTGATCGGATGCGCCATTCGGCCACCCGCTCCCTGCTGGAACGCGATGATGTGATCATCGTCGCGTCGGTATCGTGCCTGTATGGCATCGGATCGGTGGAAACCTATTCCGCCATGACCTTCAGCCTGAAAAAGGGCGGCAGCGGCGATTTGAAGGAGATCGTGCGCAAGCTGGTGGCGATGCAGTACAAGCGCGGTGACCTCAGCTTCACGCGCGGCAATTTCCGGGTGCGCGGCGACAGTCTGGAGGTTTTCCCGTCCCATTACGAAGATAGCGCCTGGCGCATCAGCTTCTTTGGCGACGATATCGAAGCGATCAGCGAATTTGATCCGCTCACCGGCGAAACCGTGGCCAAGCTGGAGCATATCAAGATTTACGCCAACAGCCATTATGTGACGCCCGGCCCGACGCTGAAACAGGCATCCGAAGCCATCCGCCATGAGCTGACCGAGCGGCTGAAGGAGCTGACGATCGAAGGCAAGTTGCTGGAATTGCAGCGGCTGGAGCAGCGCACCAATTTCGATCTGGAGATGATCGCCGCCACCGGCAGCTGCGCGGGTATCGAAAATTACAGCCGCTTCCTCACCGGCCGCCTGCCCGGCGAACCGCCGCCGACCTTGTTTGAATATCTGCCCGAAAACGCCATGCTGTTCATCGATGAAAGCCACGTGACCGTGCCGCAGATCGGCGCGATGTCGAAGGGCGATCACCGCCGCAAGGTGACGCTGGCCGAATATGGCTTTCGCCTGCCCAGCTGCATCGACAATCGCCCGCTGCGCTTTGCCGAATGGGAAGCGATGCGGCCGCAGACGTTGTTTGTGTCCGCCACTCCCGGCCCATGGGAAATGGACAAGACCGGCGGCGTGTTTGTCGAACAGGTCATCCGCCCGACCGGCCTGATCGACCCGCCGGTGGAGATCAAGCCGGTGGAGGATCAGGTCGAGGATTTGATTCAGGAGGCCAAGAAGGTTGCGGCGCAGGGCTATCGCACACTGGTGACGACGCTGACCAAGCGCATGGCCGAGGATTTGACCGAATTCCTGCACGAAGCGGGCTTGCGCGTGCGCTACATGCACAGCGACGTGGAAACGCTGGAGCGCATCGAGTTGATCCGCGATTTGCGGCTGGGTGTGTATGATGTGCTGGTTGGCATCAACCTGCTGCGCGAGGGCCTCGATATTCCCGAATGCGGGCTGGTGGCGATCCT
Source organism: Sandarakinorhabdus sp. (assembly GCF_040398645.1). GTDB lineage: Bacteria > Pseudomonadota > Alphaproteobacteria > Sphingomonadales > Sphingomonadaceae > Sandarakinorhabdus. Next base: position 37,329 of record NZ_JBBATR010000022.1, on the reverse strand, counting down.
GGATGCCGACAAGGAAGGTTTCTTGCGGTCAGAAACGTCGCTCATCCAGACCATCGGCCGTGCGGCGCGCAACGTGGAGGGCCGGGTGATCCTCTATGCCGATCGCATCACCGGCAGCATGGAACGCGCCATGGCCGAAACCGATCGCCGGCGCTCGCGGCAATCGGCCTATAATCTGGAACATGGCATCACGCCCACCACCATCAAGCGCAACATCAGCGATCTGCTGGCCGATGTCAGCATGAAGGACGGCATGGTGGTGGACACCGGTGACACCGACACGCCGCACATGGTGGGCCACAATCTGAAAGCCTATATCGCCGACCTGGAAGAGCAGATGAAGAAGGCGGCATCCGATCTGGAATTTGAAACCGCGGCCGCCATCCGCGACCAGATCCGCCGGCTGGAAATGGATGAGCTTGGTATCCCCGCCGACGGCCGCGCAGCGCCCGTACACGGCCGCAGCATGGGCGGCGCGCCTGGCACGCGCACGACGCGGTTTGAGAAGATGAAGAAAAAGGGCTTCAGCGCCAAACGGCGGGGGGCGGGGCGGTAAATCAGGCGGCGATGGCCGCGCGCCGCCGCCGCAGCGCGGCGCCAACCAAGCCAAAGCCGGAGATCAACATCGGCCAGCTGGCAGGCTCGGGAACACCAGCGAAGGCGAGCAGATCCTGGTTGCCGACCTGACCAAAATTGCCGTTCTGCAGCACAACCAGCCCCGTGGCGCGTGGACCGGTACCGGTGAGCTCGCTCAGCCAGCGGTTTGCCGTCAGGAAAGCATCAGTGGTATTCCTGGTGCGGGCGACATAAAAATTGCCCTTATCGGCGGAGGTGGACTCGACGTTCAACCGATTGCCGGGCGTTTCCATGACAATCTCCCAGATTGCCAACTGAAAAGCGATGGTCGTCAGCGCGGTCATCGTGCCAAAACCGCCATTTGGCGCGTTGCGTCCGAACAATTCGCTGATCAGATTGGCCTTGGCGGTGCCGATGCCGAGGCGGCTCAGTCCGCTGGCAGCGCGCGACAAGGGCGCCAGATTGTAGCTGACCGGCGTGCCAACCGCCAGAAATTCGAGGGGTTCGATACAGAAGGCCGCAAAGCCGCCTGGCGCAGTGCCGCCGAGCAACGCGCTGCGACCGCTGGTTTGCGCATTGATGCGCGACGCCAGCACGCCCATCTGCGTGATGGTGCCGGACGGGCGGATGCTGGTCCATGTCAGCGCTTCCCGGCTGGCAAAGCTGTTGGCCGTGGCCGTGATCGTCGCCGTTGCAGCGGCCGGCGCTGCCAGAAACACGGCGCAGAGCATGGCTGTTGCAATTTGTTGCCGAAACATTGCCATATACCGACCCCCGAATCTTACGAGAAACGTAAGATTTTGTTAACTATAAACCACCTCTAAAATATACGTTTATTTTTGCGCAATGATTATTTCAAGTTGCCGCTAGAATCCCGCCCGCGGCGCGGATCGACGTTGAAAAACAAGGAATAAAGGACGGCAGACCCGGCGCGAAACGTCAGCGCGGCTTGTCGTCAGCGCCCGCGATAGGGCTCACACGCAACACCATCGCCATCGCGATCAAGATGCGCGGCATAGCCAGGATCGCCGCGCTGCAGCGGCGCGGCACCGGCGGCGCGTGCATCGCTGCAATAACGATAATGGGGTTCACCATTGGCCGCCGGGCTCGCTGCGCCGGAACCGGCGTCGGGGTCATTGTCAAGAAACGGCAGCGGCGTGGTTTCAGCCGGGCCGTTGTTCAGCACGGCATAGGGCGGGACATCCGAAAGATTGGCTTCCCGTGGCGGATTGGCTGCCATAACCGCCCAGATCACGGCGGCAGTCACCGCCGCGCCGGCGCCGCCAACCAGAAAGATCCGCCGTTGCAATTTGCCGATCAGATTGCGCAGCCGATGCCGGCGCGGATCAATTCGGCGATCAATTCCGGGTCTTTTTCGTCGGTCAACTTGCTGGCGATTTCGCGGATTGTCATGCGGTCAAGCCGATCGGCGCGAATGCCGCTCAACTGCTGCAAGCGGCGCAATTGCCCGACCGATAGGCGCTGGCCGAGCCGGTCACCCATGCAAACGGCCTGGCGTTTCGGCATGCCCAGATCGACCAGCTTGCTGGTGATGCGCTGCGACGGCGACGCGCAGCCGGCGAGCAGGCACAGCGCAATCAATACCGCCGATTTAGACAGGGTGTTTCTTGCGGGCATCGGGCAATCGCCACCATGGGGTTTGGGGAAACAGATGATGTTCGTGATGATAGCCGCCGAAATGAAAACAGCTGATTAACGACACCAGCCCGCCGGCCCCGACGCTGCGGGCGCGGTGCTGATCGGCGAACGGCTGCCCGCTGTGGCGGTGCGGCAGGAATGTGCCGAAAAAGAACAATTGGCCCAGCGCCATGATCGCCGGCACCGCCCAGAACACCGCAAAATTGATCAGGCTGGCACCCAGCGCCATGTAGATGCAGGCCGCCGCGGTTATCCGCACCAATTGGATATGCGTGTAATAATTGCCGAAGAAATGCAGGAACCAGCGTAGCGGCGAATTTGGCGCGGCCGCATTGAAATCCGGGTCCTGATCGGTGCCCACCATTCGGTGGTGCGCGAAATGCGCCGGCGCCATCCGGTCATAATCCAGCCCGGCGTAGAGCATCAGCGCCGCCCGCCCGGCCATCCGATTGCGCGCCCGCTGCCCCGGCGCAAAGGCGCCGTGCATGCAATCATGGGCAATGATGAACAGCCCGGTGGACAGCCAGGCCTGCACCAGCAGCACCGCGGCCAGCGCCAGCGGCGGCCAGGCGGTGACCGGCGGGCCAAAAATGCAGCCAAGATGCACAGCCAACCACGCCAGCGTGATCAGCAGGCCGAGGCCCTGGCTGATTTTTCCGTCGTGCGGCGTGGGACGCGGCTTGTGCATGGGGGTGTCACTGCGGCAATATGCAGATGATGAAAAGGCCCTGCGTCACTATATGTGGTCCACAAATCGGAGTTGAGTGAATGCAGTTTTGGCCGGGAATCCTCTATTTTTTCGGGGCGTTGGCGTTCATGGAAGGTGTGGCCTATGTCGCGCACCGCTGGGTGATGCACGGTTTTTTGTGGAGCCTGCACAAATCGCATCATGAACCGCGCAAGGGTGCCTTTGAAAAGAACGACTGGTTTGCGGTGATGGGCGCGGTGCCGGCCATCGTGCTGATCGTGTGGGGATCGATGAACGGCTTTGATGCCAAGTGGTGGATCGGCATGGGCATCACCGGCTACGGCGCGATCTACGCCGGATTTCACGACGTCATCGTGCACCGCCGGTTGCGCCACAGCTGGAACCCGCAAGGCCGCTATCTCAAGCGCATCGTGCAGGCGCACCGGCTGCATCATGTGGTGGAAACCCGCGATGGCACGGTCAGCTTCGGGTTCATCTGGGCGCCGCCGATCCGCGCCTTGAAGGCCAAGCTTGAAGCCGATGGCCGTGGCCGCATCCGGGCTTCGGCCAAGATGAAGGCCGAAATGGGCATGATCGACAATGCGGAGCATTGGGCCCGGTAAACGGGCCCAAAG
>NZ_JBBATR010000022.1:32311-33671 GCF_040398645.1 Sandarakinorhabdus sp. | reverse complement strand
TAAACGGGCCCAAAGGGCGGAGCATTGGCGCGCTGTCCGCTGAAGGTCAGCTACAGGCGCTCCACAAGGCGAAATCGTTCGCACCACAGCATCATGTCGTCCGCAAACACCCCGTGCCGCGTGAAATAGCGGCGATGTGCATCACGCCAGTGTGCCAGGGACAAATCACCCTCCCCTTCATCGGCCGCGAAGGCGTCGTCCACATCGCAAAATCGCACCGACTTGCACGACAGGGTTTCCACCACAACGGCTGAGCGGCCGGCACCATCAAGGATGATGGATCGTGTGTGCGCCGTGGCGGGCCCGGCGTGTGCCGCAGCCCAACACGTGGCCGTTTTGCTGCCAGCCAGCACCAGCGCGAGCAACTGATCAGCCAGTGCCGGGGTGTCGCCAAATGACCAGCGCGGCAGGTCGTCCGGCACTTTGCTCACTCCGGCATCGTCCACAGGCCTTCACGCGGCGGGCCCGGCTGCGGCCAACGCCTGCCACGCACCAGGCTGTCGCCAAATGCCATAGCCACCGCGCGGGCCTTGTCAGTCTTGGTGGTGGACACGCGGTTGGCCAGCCCGGCTTCTTCAAGGCGGCGCACCTTGCGGCCGATGCCGCCGTAAATCCGCGCCGCCGCCAGCACGGCCCAGGCGGCGCGGTTGCCCAGCGCTGATGTGCCGAACCGCGCCGACTCCTCGTACTCCTCGGCCTTGAACACCAGCCGCGCCACCAAGCGCGACAATTGCCGGCGATTGCGATCATAGGCGAAATTGTCCGGATCGAGCCGCACGCTGGCCAGCCAATCATCCGGGATATAGCGGCGGCCGTTCATCGCATCTTCGACGACATCGCGGGCGATATTGTTCAGCTGAAAGGCCATGCCCAGATCGCAGGCGCGTTCCAGCACGGCGCGGTCAGTCGGCTTCACGCCCATGACAATCGCCATCATCACCCCGACACAGCCAGCGACATGATAGCAATAGGTGAGCGTGTCATCGAAGCTGAGGAACGGCCGCGCCTCCATATCGATGCGAAAGCCGTGGACCAGATCGCGCGGGTAGCGGGCCGGGATGCCGGTTTCATGCACCACCCGCGCCAAGGCTTCATAGGGGGTGCCCAGCGTGGGATTGCCAGCCAACGCGCGTTCGGTTTCCCAATGCACTTCGGCCAGGCGTTCGGCGGGCGGGCGGCGATCATTGCTCCGCCCTTCGCCCAGCACCTGGCCATCGATCACATCGTCGGTGTGCCGGCACCAGGCATAAAGCAGCATGGCACGGTCGCGCGTCGGCGCATCGAACAGCCGGCTGGCCAGTGCAAAGCTTTTTGAACCCCGCGCAATCGCGTCGCGGGCATTGGCGAGAACATCAGACAC
>NZ_JBBATR010000022.1:28806-32211 GCF_040398645.1 Sandarakinorhabdus sp. | reverse complement strand
TCTTCATCTTCGGCGGCCAGAAACAGCATGCGATTGAGGATGCGGTACATGCCCCGGCTGTTCCACACCCGAATGGCGTGGTCGCGGCAGGCGCGGTGGATGGTCGTGGCGGCAAAATCCGGCAAGGCCGCCACCACATCAGCCATGCGCACTGCATCGGGAAAACTATAGCCGGTCACCGGATTGAACAGGCCGGCCGCCATGCCCACGCGCGCCACGCCGGGCGCGCCTTCATCCAGAAATGCCGCGATATTGCCGCCGATGGCCAGCGGCAGGATACCGGCCTCCTCCCGGATCACGCGGGTGATCTGCCAGCCCTGCATCACCGCATAATCGGCGATATGCCGGCGCAGCAAATCCGGCGCCAGATCGCGGCCGTCGGAAAAATACGTGTCTTCGATCAGGACATGGCGCGGGCCGTATGGCAGTGTGTAAACAAAGCGATAGCCGTCTTTTTGCGGCACCGTGGCATCCATGATGATCGGGCCGGCCAGGCCATGATCCTCGGCCAGCTCAACCTCCTGGCCCAGGAATTTCTGCCAGCGCAGATCGAGCGCCTTTGATTTCAATTGCCCGCGTCCATCAATCACGCCCGATGCGGTCAACACGCGCTGATCGGCCAGAGTCACGCTGGTCGGGGTGATCGCCACCACCGGCGTGTTGGTGATGATCCGTTCGGGCGGCAGCGCGGCGGCAATGGCAGCGGCCAGTTGTTCGGAATTGGTGGTGCCATAGCCGACGTTCAGCGTGCGCGCATGGCGCGGGAAGCGCACCGAATAACAATCCCAGCGGTGCGCAAACAGATCATGCGTCCAGCGCCGCTGCTCCTCGTTGATGTCCAGCCCGAACGACGACCAGGTGTGATCGCCGCCGATCGACGGCCCGGCTTCGACGATGGCGACGCGCACATCGGGGCGCAGTTGCGCCAGCCGCAGCGCGATGAGCGCGTTGGCAAGGCCGCCGCCAGCCAGCACAAGATCAAACTCCGGCTTCATGGCGCAGGCTTAGCCGGCATGACGCGGCAGGGAAAGAGCCCGCACCGCCAGCACCGGCAGCGTGACGCTTTGGCGCTGGTCATGCGGCCCGATTGCGCCCGCCGCCGGCTTTGCGTAACACGAAGTGTCGCAGGCGCGGATTGTCGCGCACCGACAGCAAGGTTTGCGCCAATGAACGCCCCCGTTGCCAATCGCAATTTCGTTGCCGCCGATCTGCCGGAGCCTGGCTACGGCGATCTGGCGCACATCCCCGGCATGGTGAAGGTGCGCATGCCGCTGTGGCGCACCCTGAAATTTCTGGCCAATCCGCTGGGCGCCAGCCGCGATCTGGTGGCGGCGCATGGCCGGATTTTCCGCCGCCAGGATATTGGCCGCTGGGGCGTCAGCCTGATCGGGCCGGAAGCCAACGAGATAGTGCTGTTCGACCGTGACAAGAATTTTTCCAGCGATCTGGGCTGGACACCCATCCTTGAGCTGCTCTTCCCGCGCGGGCTGATGCTGCTGGATTTCGAAGAGCATCGGATGCACCGCAAGACCCTGTCGGTCGCGTTCAAGACCGAGCCGATGCGCCATTATTTCACCCAGCTGCAAGACGGCATCGCGCGCGGGCTGGCGCCGTGGCCGCGCGGCCAATCGCTGAAATTCTACCCGGCGATCAAGGCGCTTACCCTCGATCTGGCCGCCACCAGCTTTCTGGGCGTGCCGTGGGGGCCGGAAGCCAAGGCCATCAACAAGGCATTTTGCGACATGGTGGCGGCATCGGTGGCGGTGATCCGCAAGCCGCTGCCGTTCACCGCCATGAAGCGCGGCGTGGATGGCCGCGCCTTCATGAGCGCCTATTTCGCCCGCGAAATCCCGCTGCGCCGCGGCCGCGAAGGCAAGGATATTTTCACGCAGGTGTGCAACGCCCGCGATGAAAATGATCAATTGCTGGGCGTGCAGGACATCATCGATCACATGAACTTCCTTATGATGGCCGCGCACGACACCACCACATCATCGATCAGCTCGATTGTCTGGTGCCTGGCCAAAAATCCGCAGTGGCAGGAGCAGCTGCGCGCCGAAATCGCTGGCATCCGCGCCCGCCACGGCGAGCTGTCTTATGAGACCATCGGCGAAATGGACGTGGCCGAACGCGTGTTCAAGGAAGCCATGCGGCTGATCCCGCCGGTGCCATCGATGCCGCGCCGCGCCATTCGCGATTTCACCTTTCAAAATCATGTCGTGCCGGCCGGCACCCATGTCGGCATCAACCAGATGATCAGCCACCGCCTGCCCGAACATTGGCCCGATCCCGAACATTTCGATGCGGACCGCTTCACGCCGGAAAACAGCCGCGGCCGCCACAAATATGCATGGGTGCCGTTTGGCGGCGGTGCGCACATGTGCCTTGGCCAGCATTTTGCCTATATGCAGGTGAAACTGGTGCTGTTTGCCCTCCTCGAACACCACCGCATCGTGGCGGAAACGCCGCTGGGCAGCGTGGAAAGCGATTTCACGATGTTCCCGATCCCCAAGCCCAAGAACGGCCTGCCGGTCCGGATCGAAGCGCTGTAATGGCAAATGCTGCGTCCCGGAGTGCATCTGGTCGCCCGCGCCGCTGGCTGCGGGGCCTGCTGATCGTGCTGGCGGTGATCGTGGGGCTGCTCGCCCTTGCCGTCGCCGTGTTTGCCACCCCGGATATTCCTGCCGCCAAGCTGCGCGCCAAATATGCCAATGCCGCCAGCCAATTTGTCGAACTGGCGCCCGGCACCACCATCCACATGCGCGACGAAGGCCCGCGCACGGGCTTTCCGGTCGTGCTGGTGCACGGCTCCAACGCGTCGCTGCACACGTGGGAACCCTGGGCCGAGCGGCTGACCGCCAAGGGCTACCGGGTGATCAGCCTCGATCTGCCGGCGCATGGCCTGACCGGCGCGACCACGGCGGGCGACTACAGCAACGCCGCCTATGTCGGCATCGTCGAGCAGTTGGTGGACCGGCTGGGCTTGCAGCGCTTTGTGCTGGGCGGCAATTCGATGGGCGGCGGCGTGTCCTGGCGCTATGCCGTGCGCCATCCGCAGCGCGTCGCCGGGCTGGTGCTGGTGGATGCCAGCGGCAAACCGCGGCCCAAGGGGTCATCGCCGCCGATTGGCTTCAATCTGGCGCGGGTGCCGGTGCTGCGCGATCTGATGGCGATCGTCACGCCGCGCACGCTGATCGAACGCAGCTTCAAGCAATCCATCGCCGTGCAAGCCATCGCCACGCCCGCGATGATCGATCGCTATTGGGAATTGCTGCTCTTTCCCGGCAATCGCACCGCCACCGTGGCGCGTTTTGGCCAATATCAGGGCAATGAAGACGCGGCAGCCCAGCTGGCGACGCTCAAGATGCCGACCCTGATCATCTGGGGCCGCGAAGATCATTTCAT
>NZ_JBBATR010000022.1:20149-28706 GCF_040398645.1 Sandarakinorhabdus sp. | reverse complement strand
CGGAATCGAGCAGCAGGATGCGACAGTCGTTCATGAAATCTCCGGTCCGGCACAGTCTATGGCAGTTTGCGCGATTATAGAAATCATATTGGGGGCAAAAACACTAAAAAAATCAAGCGCAGTCAATAAGAGTGTAGGGGCTGGGAATTGGCGACGCTCCGTTTCCTATTCATCAGCATGTGTTACGTGAACGTTAAGGGTTGCCACATGCGCGGTAAGTCCACACGCTCTATCGATCGCCCAATGGACCGCGTATTGTTCCATGGCGAACCGCAATTGGCCCGGCTGATCGGTGCAAGCCCAGCCATCGTCGCCATTCGCGCTGAAATTGCCAAGATCGCCGATGCCGCTTCATCGGTGCTGATCACCGGACCGTCGGGCAGCGGCAAGGACGTGGTGGCGCAAAAGCTGCATCAGCGCAGCCGGCGGGCAGCGCGGCCCTTTGTGGCCATAAATTGCGCCGCCTTGCCGGCCGATCTGCTGGAATCCGAATTGTTCGGCCACGAACAGGGTGCCTTCACCGGCGCGGTCAAGGCCCGGGCCGGCCGTTTCGAAGCGGCGCACGGCGGCACCTTGTTTCTGGACGAAGTAGGCGACATGCCGATGGCCATGCAGGCCAAGCTGCTGCGCACACTGGAAACCCGGGTGGTCGAACGGGTGGGCGGCATGTTGCCGATCCCGGTGGATGTGCGCGTTGTCGGGGCCACCGGCGTCGATCTGCAAGCCGCCGTTGCCGCTGGCCGGTTCCGTGCCGATCTGATGTACCGGCTGGATGTGATCCATATCCACCTGCCGGCGCTGGCGCAGCGCCCCGAAGATGTGCCGCCGCTGGTTGAGCATTTCCTGGCACATCATCGGCAGCCGGTGCGGTTCACGCCGGCAGCGATTGCCGTGCTGATGGCATGGCCGTGGCCCGGCAATGTGCGCGAACTGCGCAATTTCATCGAACGCGCCTGTGTGCATCACCCCGGCGAGATCATCGGCTCCGAAGGCCTGGCCTGCCTGCTGCGCACATCGCACCGCGATCCTGATCCCGATCCGGAATTGGCGCCAAAGCCAATCAAGCTGCCGCGGATGGCGGCGCTGCACGCGCCCAAATCAAGCCATGCAGCGCCGGCAAAGCAGCTGCCGCAGCTGGGGCCGGACGGCATGGATCTGCGCCAGCATCTGGCCGATCTGGAATGCGCCTATATCCGTCAGGCGCTGGCGTTCACTGGCGGCACCATCGCCCGCACCGCCCGCCTGCTCGGCTTGCAGCGTACCACCTTGATCGAAAAAATGCGCCGTTTCGAGATCGCAGCGCACGCGAACGATCTTGGAGACCGGCCCATCGAGGAACGCGGCGAAGAATGGCGATCAAGCCTCGGCGCGGAACCAGCTATCGACTAGCTGGTTCAACTGCGCGCCCACCGCGCGCGATTGCGCCACCGCCGTATCCATCGCCGAAAATTGCCGCGTCAGCAGCGTGCGCAGCGCCGCAACCTGCACATCCACCTTGGCCAGATCGCGCGTTGCGGCTTCGCGCTGGCGGACCAGCCCGTCGCTGGCGGTGCCCGCAATCTGGGCAATGCTTTGCAGGCGGTTGGGCCGGTCCGCCCGGGCCGCGCCGGTCATTTCGCGCAGCAAGGCTTCGGCATCGCCCAGCCGTGTTGGCGGCAGATTGGCCAGCCGCGCGGCATCCACGGTGATGCTGCCATCGCGCGCCACGCTCACCCCCAGATCGGCAAGGCGCAGGCCATTGGCCTGCGGCACCGCCGCCGTCACCAGCCGCGTGATCCGCTGATCGAGCAGGCGCGCCGTGGCATCGGTGGCCAGCGGCCCCGGTGCATCGCCATTGGCCGATGGCCGCCGAAAATCGCCGATCAACTGGCGCATCGCCTGCAAGGTGCCGGTAAAATCCGCCAGCGCGCCCGACAATGCCTGGCCATCGCGCGCCGCGGTGATCGCCATACCGCTGGCCGGCCGGCGCAGCGTCAGGCGGGCACCGGGGATCAGATCGTCGATGCGGTTGGATCCGCGCGTTACGGCAACGCCGTCCACCGACAATTCGGCATTGCGCGCCGCTTCGCCGTGCACCAGCGTTTCGGCGCCGGGCGTGTGGTTGAACCGCTCCAAACCGGGACCAACACCTGTCGGCGCAGCGCTGATGATGAAGGCGTTGTCCGCCCCTTCCGGCCCGCGCAGCACCAATGTGGCATTGCCCTGGCTGGCGATGATGCTGGCGGTAATGCCGGCATCGCTGGCATTGATTGCCGCCGCCAGCCCCTGCAGGCTGTTGTTGGCTGACGTGATGTTGATATTCACCGATGGTGCCGCCCCACCGGCAAAGCTGAAGCCGCTCGGGGCCAAGGGCGTGCGCCGGCCGGTGATGATCGTCAGCGTGCCTTCGCCAACGGCAGCGCTGGCACCGCCGCTGATGGCCGCGCTGCTCAGGCGCTGCCCCCCGGCCAACACGGTCACCGCCACGCCCGATGCCAGCGCGCCGGCCGGTCCAGTGCCGATCCGCTCGATGGAAATCGCGCTGTCACTGCTGGCCAGTTGCAGCCCAAGCTCCCCGGAGCGCACCCGCGTGTCCAGCGAGGTGGCAATCCCGGTCAAGGCCGAACGCAGCTGCCCCAGCGCCGAAATACGCGCGTTCAGCGTTTCCAGCTTGCGGTTGATCGGCTCGCTTTTCGATGAGCGTTCCACGCCGACCAGCCCGTCAACCAGCGCGCGGCTGTCCAGGCCGGACCCGGCGTTCAGCGCGGTGAGTGCATTGGTGGCCATTGCGTGTTCCTCTGGGCTTACAACGGCAGCGGCGCGCCGGGTTTGCGCGGTTGGCCATGCTCATCGAAATCCAGCGTCGGCGGCACGAACACATCGGGGGTCGCTTCGCTTTCGGGATCATCGAACCGCATCACGAATGCCAATATCGTCGCCACCGCCGGGAACAATTCCGGGCGCACCATCTGCCCGCGCTTCGCGGACCAGAACAGCGCGCGCGCCAGCCGCGGCGTGCGGATGATCGGCACGCCGGCAGTGCGGGCGGCAGCAATCAGCGCGTGGGCCATGTCCAGCCGGCCCTTTTCCACCACCACCGGCGCTTCATCAACGCCAACACGGTAGCGCAGCGCCACGGCAAAGTGGACGGGATTGACGATCACCACCGCCGCCTCTGCCACGCCCTTTTGCATGCGGCCTTGCGCGGCGGCCATCTGCGCGCGGCGCACCGCGGCCTTGAGTTCGGGCGCACCATCGTTTTCGCGCGATTCGCGCTTCACCTCTTCGCGGGTCATCTTCAGGCCCTGCTCGCGTTTCCACCACGCAAAGCCGGCATCGACCAGCGCCACCACCGTCATCAGCAGCGCCGCCGCCAGCGCCAGCCGCAGCAGCGCCGCGCCCACTGCCGGCAGGCTGGCTTCATCGCCGGCAATCAGTTCCGGCAGCAGCGGCAGCAGCACCGTCCACGCAAGGGCCGCCATGCCGCCGATCTTGAGCAGCGCCGTGGCGGCGCCGGCCAGGCCCTGCCAGCCAAAAATCCGCTTGAAACCCTGCACCGGCGACAATTTTGAAAATTTCGGTGCGATCATCTTGGCAGACACATGGCGGGTGGTGGCCAGCGCCAGCCCGAATCCCACCACTGCCACCGCCGCAAACAACGCCAATGGCCATGCAATCGGCATTCGGCGCAGCAAGGCCGCGGCATCAGCGCTGGCCGCGCCGGCCAGGCTGTCGGCCAGAAATGCCGCCATTGCCGCCCACAGTGCCGGCCCGGCCAGCGCCAGAAACAACCCGGCCACCGCAAGGCTGCCCGCCGCGCCGATTTCCTTGGGGGCAAAGACATTGCCGTCTTCCAGCGCCTTTTCACGGCGGCGCGGTGTAGGCAGTTCGGTTTTGTCCCCCGCCATCAGCCCACCAGCCCCAGCCCGCTGGCCAGCGCCTGCGACAAGCGCCCGAGCAGATGATCGAACAGCAGCGGCAGCAGCAGCACAAAGGCCACCAGCAGCGCCGCCGGGCCAACCGCCATCGCCGACAATTGCGGCGCCGCCCGGCTGGCAATCGCCACCACCGCCTGCGCCAAGAGCATTACCGCCAGCACCGGCAGCGCCGCCCGCAGCCCCCACAGGAACATCAAGGCGCCGTGCGCCGCCACATCGCCCAAATCCAGGCTGGCCGCCGGCTGGCCCACACCCACCGCCAGCGCCACAAACAGATCAAGATGCAGATCGCCAATCAGCAGCGCCACCCACGTCAGCGTGGTGAACAGGCCGGACAGCGCGCCGGCATTGCCGCCCGCCGGGCCAAGATTGGCAAATCCCAGCCCGACCATCTGCGCCAGCAATTCGCCCGCCAGCGTGGCCGCCGCAAACGCCAGCGCCAGCCCCATCCCGGCCACCATTCCCGCCAGCAGTTCCGCCGGGATTATCCCGGCCACCAGCACCGGCGCACCCGGCCGGAAGCCGCCAAACAGCGCCAGCGCCGCCACCAGCGCCAGCCGCGCCCGCCACGGCAGGATCGCCCCGGCCAGCGGCGGCAACAGCATCACGCACGCCAATGGCCGCACCGCCGCCAGCGTGAACTGCACAAACCACGGCACCGCATCAAAGGCCGGGAGCGCAAAATTCATTGAATCGCGCCGACCATATCGAGCAGGCCGGTGGTCAGGAAATCCGCCAGCGCCAGCATGGCGGCTTCACCGGCGATGGCAATCACCACCACCAGCGCCGCCAGCTTGGGCAAGAAGCTGATGCTGCTTTCCTGCACGGAAAAAATCGTTTGTATGAGGCCAACCAGCACGGCCACCACCAGCAGCGGCACCAGAAACAGCGCGGCCGTGCCGGCAAACAAGAGCACGGCTTCGCGCGCCAGATCCGCCAGCATCACGTCATCGGGCTGCGCCGCGCCGCTGATCATGAACCGTCCCCAAAGCTTTTGGCCAGTGCGCCCAGCACCAGCGTCCAGCCATCGACCATGACGAACAGCGCGATCTTGACCGGCAGTGACACCGTGGCCGGCGATACCATCATCATCCCCATCGCCAGCAGGATCGATGCCACCACCAGATCGATGACCAGAAACGGCAGGTAGATCACCAGGCCGATTTCCAGCGCGGTTTTCAATTCGCTGGCCACAAAGGCCGGCATCACCACGATCAGCGGCACATCGGCGGCTTGCGCATAAGGCCCGCCGCCGGCGATTTCGGCAAAACGGCTGATATCCTTCTTGCGGGTCTGCGTAAGCATGAAGCGTTTCAGCTCAGCGCCGGCCTGTGCCAGCGCCTGTTCGGCCGGCAGCGTGCCGGCCACCATCGGTGTCCACGCCATATCGTGAATGCGATCAAGCTGCGGTTTCATGACAAACACCGTCAACAGCAGCGCCGTGCCGACCAGCAGCTGATTGGGCGGGCTTTGGCCCAGGCCCAGCGCCTGCCGCAGAATCGCCAGCACGATGGCAATGCGCGTAAATGCCGTCATCATCAGCAGCGCCGCCGGCAACAGCGTCAATGCCGACATCAGCAGCAAGATCTGCAGCGATGCCGTCAACGGCGGCAGGTTCAGCGGCAAGGCCGACACCTCGGTCATTCGGCGGGCAGATCAGACAGCGCGCTAAGCCCGGCGCGCGATTGGCCGATCAGCAGCCGCCGCCCGCCAAATTCCACCACCAGCAGGCGCACACCCGGCCCGATCGGCAGCGCCTGCACCACCTGCGCATGCCGGGCCGGCAGCCGCAGCTGCATCGCCGCCGGCAATGCCAGCCCGGCCGCCCGCCGCTTTAGCCCGTCCAGCAGGCCAGCAATGAACTGGCTGGCAAACGGCAGCCCGCTGCTACCGGCAACCACGCTCACAGCCCGCTGCCCGTCAGCACCTCGGTTAGGCGCACGCCAAATTTGTCGCCGACCGAAACGATTTCGCCGCGCGCAACCAGCCGATCCGAAATCAGCACATCCACCGGCTGATCAACCCGCCGGTCCAGCACATGCACCTGGCCAGCGGTCATGCCGATCACATCGGCCAATTTCAGGCGGATGCCGCCCACTTCGATAGCCAGCCGCACGCTGATGGCGCCAAACGCGCCCAGCCAGGCGACATCGGCCGGTGCATCAACGGGTTGGCCATGCAGATTGCCAGGATCAATGCTCATATACGTTCTCCTTGGGGTTTTAGATCGAGTGCGACGATGCTGGCCTGCTGACGGCCATCCGCCAGCGGCATCAGCGTGGCCAGCGCCAGGCGGTGATCGCCCAGCAACACCGGCATTTCGGCGCAGATATCAAAGCTGATGACGAGGCCGGGCCGCAACGGCAGCAGGCGCGCCAGCGGCACATCGGCTTCGGCCAGGCGCACTGCCAGCCGCATCGGCAATTGCAGCCCGGCGGCGCCCAGTGGCTGCGGCGGCACCAGCGGCACCGGTGCGGCCGGCGCCGGCAACCGCATGCTGCCCACCACCGGATCGCCGGTGCCGGTGGTGACCACCACATCGACAATCAGTGCCGGCCGGCGGGCTTCGGGTGGCCACAGTTGCAACACGGTTGGCTGCAGGATCTGCGCAATCAGGCCGGCATGGCGCGCCGTGGTCAGGCCCGACACATGCGGCACTGGCCGGGCCGCATCACCGCCCAGCCGCATGCTGGCCAGCATGGCACCGATTTCAGGCGCAATATCGGGCGCGCCGGGCAGCAGGCCGCGGCCGGGATGCACGGCCACCACCATGCCGAACAATTCGCCCAACACGTTTTCCAGCGCCAGCATCAGCGGCATGAACGGCGTATCATCGCCATCATCAGGCAGTGCCTTGGCCGATCGTGGCCGCCAATCATCCACGAAGTCTTGCGGCGGCGGCCCTTCGGTGCGGACCAGCAGATTGCTCATTGCACCACCAGCGACGTGAAGAACACTTCTTCCACGATGCCCGGTTCGCCCTTGTTTTTCAGGACGGTGTTGATCACGTCTTTGAGGCGGCTGCGCAGCACATCCTTGGCCGCCGTGCTTGCGATATCGGCATCGCGCGCTTCGCCCAGCGCCGCCAGCACTGCCGAC
Organism: Sandarakinorhabdus sp.; assembly: GCF_040398645.1. Taxonomy (GTDB): domain Bacteria; phylum Pseudomonadota; class Alphaproteobacteria; order Sphingomonadales; family Sphingomonadaceae; genus Sandarakinorhabdus. The sequence goes on along the minus strand of NZ_JBBATR010000022.1, from coordinate 21,690 downwards.
ACCACCGCCGGCTTGTGCTTGCCAAACATCGTCACGGCTTCTTCGCCGCCAAACGTGGAGATCGACAGCTTGATCTGCAGATAGCGGCCGGAATCGGCCAGATTGCTCGTAAAGCTGTTGTCCACTTCGACATATTCCAGCGGGCCAGCGTGCGGCGCCGGCGCTTCGGCGTGGCCGGCAGCGGCATGTTCGCCGCCGCCGCCGCCGCCGCCGCCAAATTGCAGCAGGGCAATCGCGGCGCCGGCACCGCCAGCACCGGCGCCGGCCACGAAGGCAATCATCGGCACCAATATGCCCATGATGTTGCGCTTGGGCTTGGCGGGTTTTTCAGGCTTGGCATCGGCCATGACAGGTTCCTTCAGGCAAAACGATCAGAGGGGGACAGGCTACGGCGGGCAGAGACGCCTGGCGGTGTGTTGCCGGCAAATACGGCCGAGACAGGCGACCCGGCGGCGGCGTGCTGGCCGCCATTTCCGCCAGTGCCGGCCGAATGCTGCCCGCTGTTGCCGCCGGTGGCGCTGCCAAAACCGGCAGCGGCCGCAGTGGCGACTGGCTGCGCTGCAACATCGGCGCGTTGGCCGTTGACGGCATAGCTGGCGAGGGCGATGCCAGCGGCGGCAAGATCCTGCGCCAGCCGGGCCACTTCGCCGGCCAGGATCGGCGCAGCCGCTGCGCTGGCAGACAGATTGACCTCCAGGCGATCAAGGCTGCCCGACACATCGACCTGCACGGCGCCCAATCGCTCGGACGCGATGGCCAGCAACGGATCAGGCAGCGCCGGCACAGCGGCCGCGCCGCCAGGCAGCGCTGCCGCGCTGGCCGATGGCGCCGACGCGGTGGGCTGCAATGGCAGTTGCGGCGGTGAAGATTGCGGCGGGGCAAGCTCGGTGCCAGATGCGGCCAACGCCAGTTCGGCCGGCAGCACGGCCGCCGCGGCGGGCCGGTCTGGCAGCGCTGCGCCTGCAACAGGAAAGGCAGGCCCAGATGCTGGCCCAGATATTGGCCCAGACGCAGGAAACGGCGCATCGGCAGAACCAGCCTGCTGGGCAGCAAATTCGGCCGCATCCGCAGCCTCGCTGCGGCCCGACGGCGGCGCGGTGGCTGCGGGTTGTCCGATCGGCTGAAGTGCTGCCGGCTGGGGCAGCGGCAAGGCCGGCAGCAAGGGCTGCAACAGCAGGCCAGCCGGCGGCACGGCTGGCTCACCGGCGGCGGCTGCCCCGGCATAGGAGGATTGGGCGGCACCGGCGCGCAGCCAACTGATGCGCGCCGGCAACGGCCGGATCGCGGCAGTGACCGCGTCGGCAACCGGCGGCATCGCAGCCTGCGCGGGCATGGTTGGCGCGGGCATGACCGGCAACGCTTGCACGTGCAGCAGCATCGGCGCCGGCATCGCCGCTGCTGAGATCGCCGCGATCAATGCCGTGTTGTGCGGTTCCGCCGCTTGCAGCAAGCCCGCCGGCAGCGCCGTTGCCGCGGTCGCAACCGCCGGCAGTGATGCCTGCCAGCCGCGCGGCCCCGGCACTGGCCCCGGCATTGGCCCC
>NZ_JBBATR010000022.1:15159-20049 GCF_040398645.1 Sandarakinorhabdus sp. | reverse complement strand
CGGCAGTGATGCCTGCCAGCCGCGCGGCCCCGGCACTGGCCCCGGCATTGGCCCCAGCACTGGCCCGGGTACTGGCCCCGGTACTGGCCCCGGTACTGGCCCCGGTACTGGCCCCGGTACTGGCTTGGCCACTGGCCTCACCTGCGCGTCCATTGCCGCCGCGTCAACACGGCTGGCTGGCACTGGCGCGGCAGCAGCAGCTTGTGGCCGCAGCGGCCATAACGGTGTTGACCACGGCAACGCGTTCGCAGCCGCGATCCCTGGCGCGGCCGGCGCGGCGGCTGCGGCTGCGGCCAGAACGGCATTGCCAGCCGGCGCTTGGCGCAGCACCGTGGCGGGCGTCGTCGCGGCTGCCGACGTCCTGATCATCGTGTCTGCCGCTGCTGTATCCCGGCCGGCGCCTGCCATGCGGGCTGCAAATTGCGCCAGTTCCGGCACCAGCGACAGCGCCCACGCCTGGGTCAGGACGATGGCCGCCGCCGGCGGTGTTTCGGTTTGCGCTTCTTCATCAGCGTCGGCGGCGATTGGCGCCCGTCCCGGGCGGGCATGCGGCAGCGCACCGGCAAGCACGGGCTGCGCTGGTTCAGCCAGGCTGGCAACGAGCAAACTGGCGGGCGCCGTGTCGGGCAAAGCGACGGGCAAGTTCGCCGCCAATAGATCGGCAAAATCACCGCTGCGCGCGCGCGGGCTTTCAAATATGGCCGGCAAACCCGGCGGCGTCCCCGGCACTGGCGGCGCCGCAATCGGTAGCAGGATTTCACTGCCAGCCGGCGGCGTCCTGATCAGCGCGCCATCAAGCGGCGCCGGTTGCAGCGCCGGTTGCAACCCGCCCGGCTGCGGCAAGGCCAACAGCGGCGGCGGGGCTGGTGTTGCAGGGCTGGCGATGTTGATGGTGATAATCATGATCCCTCCTGATCGGCGCGGCGGGCCAGAGCGGCGTCCACGGCGGCGCGGGCGGCGGCAAGCTGGCGGCTGGCATCATCGCGCAGCCCCGCAGAACGATCGCAGCGCACCGCCACATCGGCCGCGATATCCTGCAACTGGCCATCGATACGCGCCCGCGCCGAACGCGCTGCCGCCGCCAGCACGCCTTCGGTCTGGCCGCCAACCAGGCCCTTCACCCGCTCCAGCAGCGCAGCATCGGCCGCAGCCTGGCCCTGCGCCCGCGCCAGATCGGCCAGCGCCAGCCGCTCCCGGATGCGGCGCACGCGGATCAGGCGATCGATCACCATCATGATCGGCCACCGATCGGCGCAGTAAGTGCAATCAGGGTGGCGATGCTGTCGGCTGGATCGGCCGGCACGGCGCGATCCTGGGACATGAACGCCGCCAGCGCCGGCTGCATGGCCAGCGCCACATCCAGTTCCAGATCAGCGCCAGCGGCATAGGCGCCCATCAGCACCAGATCACGGTTTTCCTCCGCCAGCGCCACCATGCGCCGGAACTGGCGGGCCGCCACTTCATGTTCGGCAGTCGCGATATCGATCATCACCCGGCTGGCGCTGTTCACCAGATCGATGGCGGGAAACTGGCCGCGCCCGGCCAGCCGGCGCGACAGCAGCACGTGGCCGTCCATCACGCCGCGCGCGGCATCCACCACCGGATCGGCGCGATCATCGCTCTCGGCCAGCACGGTTGCCACCAGCGTGATGGCGCCGCCGCTGGCGCGGTCACCGCCGGCGCGTTCGGCCAGATCGGCAATCAATTGCAGCGAAGATGGCGGAAAGCCGCGGGCGCCAGCCGGTTCGCCGCGCGCCATTGCCACCTCCCGCGCGCCGTGAACCACCCGCGACAGGCTATCGAGGATCAGCAGCACCTGCTGGCCCTGGCTGCGGAAATATTCGGCAATCGCAAACGCTCGCTGCGCGCCGCGCACCCGGCACAACATGGCATCGGAAGCCGGCACGGCAATGGTGACGGTGCGCTGCCGGGCCGGGCCGGCCAGCTCCAATTCAATGAAATCGCTGATTTCGCGGCTGCGCTCGCCAATCAGCGCCATCACCACGACATCGGCCCGCGCCCAGCGCGTGATCTGGCCAAGCAGCACCGATTTGCCCACACCCGTGCCGGCCATGATGCCGATGCGCTGGCCGGCGCCAAAGCTGAGCAGCGCATCGATGGCGCGCACGCCGGTGGCCAGTGGCTGCGTCACCCGCGATCTTGCATGCGGCAGCAGTGGCGGCGGGCTGGAAGGCATCAGCGCCGTGGCCGCCGGCAGGCCAAGGCCGTCCAGCGGTTGGCCAAGCCCGTCAATCACCCGGCCCAGCAGCGCCGCGCCCACCGGCACCGCGCTGCCCTGCACATCGGGCAGCACCAGCGTGCCGGGCGTGATATCCGCCAGCGGGCGCAGGCCCATGAGCAGCGCGCGGCCATCGCGAAAGCCGATGATCTCGGCAGCGGTGCCGGCGCTGCCCACCAGCACGCGGCTGCCGATCGCGCCGCTGATGCCCAGCACTTCGACGATGGCGCCGTCGGCAGCCACCACCACGCCGCCGCGCCGCACCGGTAGATCTGCCGATCTGGCTGCGCTGGCGGCCTTGATCATGCTGGCCAGGGCTGCGGTGGCCGGGCCAAGCGGTTGTTGCTGGACGCGCCGCCGGCTCATGGCAACACCGCCAGCAATTGCGCCAGCCGTTCGGCCAGGCCGGCATCGATGCGGTAATCCGGGCCAACCACGCTGATATGGCCGGGCGGCAGCGCCGGGTCAGCGCGCGTGATCAGCCCCGGCGGCAGATCGGAGGCGATCAGCGCCAGTGTAGCGGGGTTCGCCAACACGGTGGGCAGTGCATTTTCGGCCACCTCGGCCAGCGCCGCTGCAACCAGCGCCGCCAGCACGCGGCCGCCCGCCGCCAGTTCGGCCATCAGCACGGTTTGGGCCACGGTTTTCACCAGGTCCGCCAGCAGCGGGCGCAAGACGGTATCATCAATCGCGCAGGCGGCGCGAGCGGCATCGGCAGCGGCCATCAAGGCCGCGCGCAGCGGGGCCAATGCTGCTTCGGCAGCCGCCTGCCCGCGCGCTTCGCCGGCGGCAAATCCGGCCGCTTCGCCTTCGGCGCGGGCTTCGCGCAGCAAGCCGACCAGATCGATCGCCGGCTCTGGTTCCACTTCGGGTTCTGGTTCGGGCTGCGGATTCAGGCTGGCCAGCAGCCGCGCCATGGCGGAACCCGCAACGATCTGGCCATCCGGGTTTGCTGCGCCCAGCAAGGCCGCCAGCCGGGGATCATGCGCGCTCACAGCATGGCCTCCCCGGCGGTGGGCAGCATCAGCGCGCCGCTATCGCCCAGCCGGCGCACGGTGCGGCAGATTTCGCGCTGCGCCGTCTCGACTTCGCTGCGCTTCATCGGTCCGCGCTCCACCAGCTCGTCCTGCAATTGCGCGGCGGCGCGTTTGGACATTGCGCCAAAGATCAGCTCTTTCAAAACCGGGCTGGCGCCCTTGATGGCCACCGCCAACTGGCCGGGGTCGACTTCGCGCAGCACCAGCTGCATGTCCTTTTGCGACAGGCCCAGCAAATCTTCGAAGATGAATTGCTGGCTTTCGAGATCGGCCGCGAGTTCGGGATTGACGCTGATCAGCGCCTCCAGCAGCGGCCCGCGGCTGCGCGCCTTCTTGATGACGGCGGCGGTAAATTCGCTGCCCGCCAGCCGCGCTGAATCGCGATTGGTGCCCACACCGCGCAGCTTGGCTTCAATATCGGCCTCCAGCGCCGCCAGATCCTGCAAATTGACCGGCTGCAACGTGGCCAGCCGCATCGCCACATCCGGCTGCAACGCTTCGGGCAAGGCATCCAGCGCGGCTGCCGCCCGGTCTTCGGGCAGATGCGCCAGCACAACCGCTATGGCCTGCGGATGTTCATCGGCAATCAGCGCGGCCAGCGCCGGGCCTTCCACCCAATCGAGCACGGCGAAGCGGCGGCCAGCAGCCGGCGGCCCGATGCGTTCGATCATCGTATCGGCGCGCGGCGTGCCCAGCGCCTTGCCCAGCCGCTGGCGCACTTCACGGCCCTGGCTGTCCAGCGCCGTCACCTTGGCGGTGCGCGCCAGAAATTCATCCAGCACGGCATCAATGGCTTCAGGTGCGATTTCGGCCACGCTCAGCATGGCTTCGCCGACTTGCTGCACCTCCGCCGGGGTCATGCCGGCCAACATTTCGGCGGCTTGGGTTTCTTCGAGGACCAGCAGCAGAATGGCGCATTTCTGCGCACCGCTCAGGCCCGCGGTGGCATCGGGTGCATCAGCGAGCAACGGGATCATGCGGCGGTCGCCGGCTGCGTGTCATCGCTGTCGGCGCCTTCGGCTGCGCCGGGTGCCGGCACCGCATCGCCGGCCGGGCGCAGATCGGCCAGCAGCATCTGCCGCGCCACCGCCATGGCCCGATCCCGGTCCCCGTTCACCAGATCGCGGGCCGCGCCCAGCTTTTCCTGATAATCCAGCGCCTGCGGGAAGGGACGTTTCAATTCGCCGCCTTGCAGTATCTGCGCCTCGGCAACCAGCGCCGCGCCGTCCACCGGCCCCAGCCCGACCACTTCGGCCAAGCCGCCCAGCCCGATGGCATTGAGCATGCTGCCCAGCGTGCTGGTGGCGGCCGCGGCGGCAGCGCCGGCATCACCGGCGGCAATCGCTGCGGCCAGCGCCGCCGCCTTGGCCCGGCTGCGGCCGCGCCATACCAGCAGGGCAATCAGCAGCAGCAGCAACCCGCCGCCGGCAAGCGCCGCCCACGGCCCGTAGTTTTCCACGGCCGGCGATTGATACCAGGGCTTGGGCGCCTGCACTTCGCCGGCAAAGGCGCGCATCTGCACTTCGATCATGTCACCGCGCGCCGCATCATAGCCCATTGCGCCGCGCACCAGCCGCTGGATGTTGGCGATATCCTTGGCCGCCGTCTTGCCCA
>NZ_JBBATR010000022.1:13235-15059 GCF_040398645.1 Sandarakinorhabdus sp. | reverse complement strand
GCGCCGCGCACCAGCCGCTGGATGTTGGCGATATCCTTGGCCGCCGTCTTGCCCAGCGCAGCACTGTCCACCACCACGGCCACCGACAGGCGCTTGACGCGCGGCGCGCCAGCGCGGGTGACCGATATATCCTTGCCGATTTCATAATTGCGCGCGGCGGTTTCGGCGGTGGTGGCCGGCGGCGCAGTGGCCGCAGCACCGGCCGGCGGCGGATTGCCCGTCACCTGCGCGGCCTGCGGCACGGTGTTGGTCAGGGCGCCGGGAATGCCGGCGGCGGGCGGCGGCGCCGATTCCATGTTGCGGCTGGTTTGTTCGCTGCGCACGGTGCCTTGCGGCTGAAAGCGTTCGCTGGCCGCTTCGTTCTGCGAAAAATCGACATCGGCAGCCACTTCAGCGGTAAACCGCCCGGGGCCGAGCATCGGCGTGAGCAGCTTCATCAGGCGTTCGCGCACCAGGCCTTCCAGGCGCTGCTGATAGGCAAGTTGCTGGCCATCGCCCGAAACGCCCGCCGACAGCAGGCTGCCGGACTGATCGACCACGCTCACCCGATCACCGGCCAGACCGGGAACGGAGGTGGCCACCAGCCAGATCACGGCGCGCACCTGGGATTCGGACAGGCTGCGGCCCGGCGCCAGCGTGATGAACACACTGGCGGATGGTGCGGCGCGGTCACGGATGAACACCGATGGTTCGGGCGTGGCGACATGCACGCGCGCTGCCTTGACGCCGTCGATGGCTTCGACCGACGCTGCCAGCTCCCGCTCAAGCGACGCCTTCAGCCGCGCCGCCTCGACCGAGCGGGACGCGCCCAGCGGCATGTTGTCCAGCCCGGAACCAGCCGCCGCTGCACTGGATTTGGGCAGGCCCTGGCCCGCCAGCAAGATGCGCGCCCGCGCCACATCGCCGGCCGCGACCTCGACTGTGCCGGTATCCGCATTGACCCGGTGATCAAAATTGGCTGCCGCCAGCGCCTGGGTGACAGCGGCCGCATCGGCATCGGACAATCCCGGCCACAGCGGCCGCCAATCGGGTGTGCGCAGCGCCATCACGGCCAGCGCCAGCGCCGCCAGCACGGCAATCACGATCAAGGCCGGCCGCGCCGCCACCACCGCCGGATCGGACATGAAGCCGCGCATGCGCCGGGCCAGCGGCTGCGATCCGGGCGCATCGGCGCCTGTTGCAGCGGGCACAGCCGAATTTGGCGCAAGAACAGCGGTGTCGCTCATGGTTCAGGCGGCCCCAGCCAGCGTGGCGGCCATCACAACGGCATGTTCATAACGTCTTTGTAGGCCCCGATCAGGCGATTGCGCGCCTGCAACGTGGCTTCAAAGGCAAGTGAGGCTTTCTGGCGGGCCACCATCACACTGGCGAGATCGTGGGTTTGCCCGGTTTCAAAGGCCGTCACGGCGGCGCTGGCCTGATCCTGAATGGCGCTGACCTGGCGCAGCGCCGTGTCCAGCGCCGCGCCAAAGCGCGGTGCCGGCGTGCCTGCGCCGCCAATACCGCCAGCCCCCGGCACAAGCCCGGTGTTTGCTGCACCCTGGCCAAACGGTGCCCCCAACGCATCGCTGCGCGCCAGTATCTGCTGGCGCATTTTCAGGATTGCACTGCTGTCGACTGGCGGCAGCATTATTGCACCATGGCCGATGGGCCATCACCGCTGCGCAAGCTGGCAAGCTTGTAGCGCAGCGTGCGTTCCGAAATGCCCAATGATCGCGCCGCATCGCGGCGATTGCCATTGCCAGCCAGCGCGCGGGCGATGGCATTTTGTTCGGCCATGCGCACCGCGCCGGGAAGCGCGCCTGACAGTTCGCCGGGAAGCGC
>NZ_JBBATR010000022.1:0-13135 GCF_040398645.1 Sandarakinorhabdus sp. | reverse complement strand
AGCGCGCCTGACAGTTCGCCGGGAAGCGCCGCTGATGGTGTTGTCTGCGGGTAAAGGCTTCCGCCAGGGGCCAGCGGCGGCCCTGCATCGATTACCAGATCATTGATGCCGATATCCGGGCCATCACACAGCACCAGCGCGCGATCGAGCACATTGCCAAGCTCGCGGGCGTTGCCCGGCCAGCCGTGCGCCAGCAGGCGCCCACGGGCCGCCGCCGTCAGCCAGGGCACCAGGCCATCGCCAACAGCGCGGCCCAGCAGCCAGTGCGCGGCGATGGCCAGAATGTCGCCGGGGCGCGCCGCCAGCGGCAGGGTGCGCAGCGGGAACACCGCCAGCCGCCAATAAAGATCGGCGCGGAAGCGGCCGGCTGCCACTTCGCCGGCCAGATCGCGATTGCCCGCTGCAATGATGCGCACATCCACGGCAACCGGCCGCCCCGCGCCCACTGGCTGCACTTCGCGTTCCTGCAGCACGCGCAGCAGCTTGGCCTGCGCCGCCAGCGGCAATTCGCCAACTTCGTCCAGAAACAGCGTGCCGCTATCGGCGCTGCGCACCAGCCCCGGCGATGACTGCACCGCGCCGGTGAACGCACCGCGCTCATGGCCGAACAACGTGGCTTCGACCATCTGATCGGCTAGCGCCGCACAGTTCACTGCCACCAGCGGGCGCGTGCGCCGCGCCGACGCGGCGTGCACGAGGCGGGCGAGGCCTTCCTTGCCGGTGCCGGTTGGCCCTTCGATCAACACGCCGGTGGAGGTAGCGCCGACCCGGCGCGCCAGATCGAGCAGGGCGCGGCTGGCCGGATCGGCCGCCGCCGGATGATCCGGCCGCGCAAAGGCCGCGGCCAGCGCCAGCGCCCAGGCTTCATCGCCGGGCGCCACATCGATGTGCAGGCCGCAGCCCGCCAGCCGGGCCTGCCCGATTATGGCCGGCACAAAAATTACATGGCGGCGCGTATCAAGCGGCAGGCCCTGCGGCCGTTTATCCCCAATGACAACAATCAGATCGCCCGGATCAAACGCAGCAAGGCCGGGCAACCAGGCGGGGGCGGGCATTGGCAGGGCGGGGACAGGCGTGCTCATGCCCCTTCCCTGTGCAACTTGCGTGCCAGTCGCCTTTATGAACAGGCGCGGCAGCAAACAGGGTTAAGGCGGCGTTACGCGTCAAAAAACCGACAGCAAGAGCGTCAAGCGGATGCCACAGTGTCGGAATTCCGACAGGGGCATTTTGTTCAATTATCTGTGCAGCTTCAGGCCGGTTGTGGGGCCGGATGGGCCGGCAGCGTGGACAGGATGGTGCCGCCGGCCACCAAATGTTCACCCAGATAGGCCACTGCAGCCTGGCCCGGCGCCACGCCGTGCTGCGGCACATCGAACACCAGCATGTCGCCTGTCAGCCGGGCGGCTGCGAGCGGCGCCATCGATCGCACTTTGATCATCAAGCCGGCGTCCAGCGGCCCCAGCCGGTTGATACCGTCCAGCCGCACGGCGGCCACGGCCAGCGCGCTGCGCGGCCCGACGATGACGCGGTTGGCGGCGGCATCGATGCCGGTCACATACAGCGGCTCGGCCTGGCCGCCCAGTTCCAGCCCGCGCCGCTGCCCGACCGTGTAGCGGTGGATGCCGCCATGCTGCGCCAACACCTGCCCGCGCGCATCGACGATATCGCCGGGCATCGCCAATTCCGGGCGCAGCCGTTCCAGCACGGCGACGTAATCGCCTCCCGGCACAAAACAAATATCCTGGCTGTCGGGCTTGGCAGCCACGCCCAGCCCATAGGCGTGTGCCAGCGCGCGGGTTTCGGCCTTGGCCAGCGCGCCCAGCGGAAAGCGCAGATACTCCAGCTGCGCCTGCGTGGTGGCCCACAGGAAATAGCTCTGGTCCTTGCTGTGATCGGCGCCGCGGTGCAGCTCCGCGCCGTGCGGGCCCTCAATTCGCTGCACATAATGGCCAGTCAGCAGCGCTTCGGCGCCCAGATCGCGCGCCAATGCCAGCAGATCGGTGAATTTCACGGTGCGATTGCACTCCACGCACGGCACCGGGGTGCGGCCGGCGGCATAGGCATCCACAAAAGCCTCGATTACGCTGTTTTTGAACCGGCTTTCCATATCGACGACATAATGGGCAATGCCCAGCCGCTCGGCAGCGGCGCGGGCGTCGCGGATATCGGCGCCGGCACAACATGCCCCGGGGCGGCGCGCGGCCGCGCCTTGATCATACAGCTGCAGCGTGATGCCCACCACATCGCAGCCGGCGGCATGGGCCAGCGCAGCCACCACCGAACTGTCCACGCCGCCCGACATCGCCACAGCCACGCGGCGACCGGCAAGCGGCTGCAACACCGCCGCAGCCGCTGCGGGCACCGCCGCAGCCGCTGCGGGCATTGCCGGCAAGGCGTTAGAGTTCATCATGATGCCGGGGCAATGCGGATGCACCGCGCCGCCGTCAAGGGCTGCTCGCGGGTAAACCCCCGGCCGCCGGTGCCGTGGATATGCATACACCATGATCTTGAAGGGCGTTGCCGCCCACGCCCCCCAAGCCCCCCCCCCCCGCGAGGAGAGTTTATGTCGTATATGTCTCCGCCGCCGCCCGGGTTGGACCGCGATGGACTGCCGCCAGCGGACACGGTGCGCTGGGTGCCCAGTCGCAAGGCCGCTGTGCTGAATGCCATCAACAGCGGCAAGATCAGCCTGGATGAAGCCTGCCGGCGCTGGAGCTTGAGCGTTGAGGAGCTGCAACTCTGGCAGCGCGCCATGGACAAGGTGGGCACTCCCGGCCTGCGCGTCACCCGCGTGCAAATCTATCGTTCTCTGTTCGAAACACCAGACAGCGAGCCGCGCGACGCCGGCTGATCGCGAAAACAGGACAAAATGTGGCCGATTTTTTTGTTTACGAATATGGTTAACAATGATTATAACCGCAATGGGGTCGGTGTCAGTTGCGTTCGTGGCTGCCAGGGGTCAATCCGAAACCGGAGTAAGTGTGCATGCGCGTTTTGCTGATCGAAGACGACCGGGCCATGGCACGCAGCGTGGAGCGTATGCTCGACGAAGCGAGCGTGGAGCACGAGACTGCCAGTACGGGTGAGCTGGCACTTGAATATGCTCGAACCTATGAATTTGACGTTGTGTTGCTCGATCTCACGCTGCCAGACATGAACGGGCAGGATGTTTTGCGCCAGTTGCGCCAGTTGCGGATCAACACACCGGTGCTGATCCTGTCCGGCGATGCGGAAACCAGCACGAAAATCACCGGCTTTGGCGCTGGCGCTGACGATTATGTCACCAAGCCCTTTGATCGGCAGGAGTTGATGGCGCGGCTGCATGCGTTGGTGCGGCGCAGCCAGGGCCATGGCCAATCGGTTATCACCACCGGGCCAGTAGCCGTGGATCTGGCCGCACGCAGTGTCACCGTGGACGGCAAGCGGGTCGCCCTGACCGGCAAGGAATATGCCATCCTCGAAATGCTGTCCCTGCGCAAGGGCATGACATTGACCAAGGAAATGTTCTTGTCGCATCTTTATGGCGGCCGCGACGAGCCTGAATTGAAGATCATCGACGTGTTTGTCTGCAAACTGCGCAAGAAGCTGTATCTTGCCGGCGCGCCGGCTTCTGGCTGCATCGAAACCGTGTGGGGCCGCGGCTATTCATTGCGCGATCCAGAACCAGCGGAATTTCACGCCGTCGCCTGATCCAGCTGCATTCTGCGGCCGTTGCACGCTGGTGCCATGGCCCGCGCCCATATCAAGGGCCGCCACCCTACAGACGGGCTGGCGGCCCTTTTTTTGCGGCCAAAATCCCAGCGCAGGCAATATCGCAGCCCTGCTGCCGCGCTGCCATCAGGATGGTCGGCGCGGTCCCGCAAGGCTGCGCACCACACCGCGCAGGAAGCGCACCTCGCCGCCGGTAAAGCCGGGCCGGGTGAAAATATTGGCAAGCATGCGGCGCGATACGTCGCGTAGGCCGGGTGCCGGATTGAACCAGCCGTTTTCGGTCAGGCGCGCCTCCAGCGCCGCAATCAGCCCGGCCAGTTCCGATTGGGGCGCAGGCCCTTCGCAATTGACCATCACGCTGGCCGGTGGGCTGTGGTGGCCCACCACCCAAGCATAGCCCAGCACCGCCACCGCCTGCGCCAGATTCAGGCTGCCGAAATCGGGATTGCTGGGGATGGTGCAGATCGCATGGCAGGCCAGCAGATCATCCCGGGTCAGGCCGGTGCGTTCGGGGCCAAACACCAGGGCGCTGCGGGTGGGCAGCGCCTGCATTTCGGCGACAGCACCAGCCGGTGACAGCACGCGGCGCAGCATGTCACGCGTGGTCATCGCGGTGCCGATGGTGAAATGGCAATCGGCCACCGCACTGGCCAGCGTGTCGTGCACGCGCGCCTGCTCGATCACCGCATCGGCGCCGGCAGCCGACGGCCCGGCATCCGGATTGGGCCAGCCATCGCGCGGCTGGACCAGGCGCAGATCGGCAAGGCCGAAATTGCACATCGCCCGCGCTGCGGCGCCGATATTCTGGCCAAGCTGCGGGCGCACCAGCACAATCACTGGCGGGCACGGCGGCAGATTGGCAGAATCGCTGGTTTCGGGCGCTGGCATGGGGGGCCTAGTCCGCCCCATCCCTGGCGCCCTTCACAGCTTGCGAAAAGCCGCCGACGAATGTTTCGAAATCGCGAGCCTCGCGGAAATCCCGATAGACGCTGGCAAAGCGGATATAGGCCACCGGATCGAGCGCCTGCAGCGCCGCCATGACCATTTCGCCGACAACATTGGCGTCGATATCGCTTTCACCCAGCGATTCCAGTTGGCGCACCACGCCATTGACCAGCCGCTCGAGACGTTCCGGCGACACAGGCCGCTTGCGGCAGGCGGTCATGATCGAACGCGCCAGCTTGTCCCTGTCAAACGGCTCGCGCTTGCCGCTTTTCTTGACGATCACCAGTTCGCGCAATTGCACGCGTTCGAATGTCGTGAAGCGGCCGCCGCAAGCCGGGCATTGCCGCCGCCGCCTAATGGCCGCGCTGTCTTCGGTCGGCCGGCTGTCCTTCACCTGCGTATCGTCATTGCCGCAGAACGGGCAGCGCATCAGCTTTTCTTGGTGATGGTGCGCAAGAAGCCCAGCGCAGCGCCGATGATCAGGCCCCAGAACATGCCGATGAATGAAAAGACCAGGCCGACAAAAAAGCCGACTGCGCCGCCGATCAGCACATTGCGGCCAATATCGCTGGTTCCAAACGGGCCGGCCTTGGCCAGCAGATCATTGGTGCCGCGCTTGATCTGGTCCCCGGTCGGATTGTCGAGCAAACCGCCAACCACCTGCCCGGCCTTGGTGAAGCCCGCATCGACAATATCGGCGACCTGCTTGCCTTTGTCGCTTTCCAGCGCCCGCTTGCCGGCAGCCACGGCGTCATCGGCCATTTGCTGCGCCTTGTTCGGGCCGTCGCTGTCATTGGTCGGCATGGCAAATCCTTTGCGGCAGACAGATCAGGCTCAAGCCGGATAAATCGGGAAGCGCGCGCACAAGGCGCGCACCCGCCGGTTCACGGCTTGTTCGACGGCGTGATTGCCGTCCTGCCCGTTTGCCGCCAGCCCGTCGAGCACATCGGCGATCATGTCACCGATGGCCTGAAATTCGGCAATGCCAAAGCCGCGCGTGGTGCCTGCCGGCGAACCGACGCGGATGCCGCTGGTTTGCGCCGGTGGCAGCGGATCGAACGGCACCCCATTCTTGTTGCAGGTGATGCCGGCCCGCTCCAGCGCTTCATCGGCCTGCTTGCCGGTGATGCCCTTGGGCGAAAGATCGATCAGCGCCAGATGTGTATCGGTGCCGCCCGCCACCACGGCGCAGCCGCGATCGACCAGCCGTGCCGCCAGCGCCTGCGCATTGCTGACCACGGCGCGCGAATAATCCTTGAACTCCGGTAGCAACGCCTCGCCAAACGCCACCGCCTTGGCCGCGATCACATGCATCAATGGCCCGCCCTGCAAGCCCGGGAACACGGCGCTGTTGAACTTCTTGCCCAGATCGGCATCGCGCGACAGGATCATGCCGCCGCGCGGGCCGCGCAGCGTCTTGTGGGTGGTGGTGGTTACCACATCGGCGTGCGGGATCGGCGACGGATGGACACCAGCGGCAACCAAGCCGGAAAAATGCGCCATATCGACCAGCAGGCGGGCACCAACCTTGTCGGCAATCGCACGGAACCGCGCAAAATCGATGATGCGCGGATAGGCCGAACCGCCAGCGATGATCAGCACCGGCTTGTGCTCGACAGCCAGCCGCTCGACCTCGTCATAATCGATCAGATGATCTTCACGGCGCACGCCATATTGCACGGCGTTGAACCACTTGCCGCTTTGCGCTGCCTTGGCGCCGTGGGTCAGGTGGCCGCCGGCATCAAGGCTCATGCCCAGGATGGTGTCGCCGGGCTTGGTCAGCGCCAGCATCACGGCGCCATTGGCCTGCGCACCTGAATGCGGCTGCACATTGGCATAGGCCGCGCCAAACAATTGCTTGGCCCGGTCGATGGCGAGTTGCTCCACCAGATCGGACGGGTGGCAGCCCTGATAATAGCGCTTGCCGGGATAGCCTTCGGCATATTTGTTGGTGAACACGCTGCCCTGCGCTTCCAGAACGGCGCGCGACACGATATTTTCCGATGCAATCAGCTCGATCTGGTTCTGCTGGCGGTCCAGTTCAGCGGCCATGGCGGCGGCAACGGCCGGATCGCTGTGCGCTACCGGGGTTGCAAAAAAACCGGTGTCGGCGGGCTGGGCCACGATGGGACGGCTGCTCATGTAATCACTCCTTAACCCAGCTTGGCGACACGGCCAGCATGGCGGCCACCTTCGAACGAGGTGGACATAAATTCGGCCACGCAATCGCGCGCCATTTCGATGCCGATTATCCGGCTGCCCAGCGCAATGCAATTGGCGTCGTTGTGCTGGCGCGCCAACCGCGCCATCAAGCCGCTGGTCACCAAGGCGCAGCGCACCCCGGCGATGCGATTGGCGGCAATGGAAATGCCGATGCCGCTGCCGCAGATGGCGATGCCCTTTTCGGCGCGGCCTTGGGCGATTGCCGTGCCCAGCGCATGGCCGAAATCCGGGTAATCCACGCTGGCTTCGCTGTCTGGCCCAAGATCGAGCACGTCATGGCCAGCGGCGCGCAATTCTACGACCAACGCGGCCTTGAGCGCATAGCCGGCATGATCGGACGCAAACGCAATGGTGGGCACAGGCTGACGACTCCGGCGGACAGCGACTGCTACTACGCGGATCGGCTGGCGGTGCCAACAAATGCCTGTCACCATGGCGGCATCGTGACCGAACAGGCCATTGCTTTGGCACACGGCATCTTGTTTGGCGGCCCCGCCCGCACGGTGCGGGCTGCACTGCATCCAGCACGGCAAACCGTTGATCGGCATTCTGGCCCGTGGTAATTCGCCGGTTAAGAAACCATGCTTGACCACCAGCACAGGTGACGGCGTTGATCGTGATCGGGCTGCAACCAGAGATTACAGGACGGAACAGATGATCAGGATCATAGCCATCGGCATCGCCATGCTGGCAGCCCATGGCCAACTGGCCGCGCAGCAATATTTGCCGGCTGGACCCAATCCAGCCGGCCAAACTGTTGATGGCCAAACCGTCACCGGCCAGCGCGGCGTGCCCGGCCCGGACATCAAGGGCTATATTTCGGCGCGCAACGGGAATCGCATTGCTGTGGTGGCCGACAATGGCACCAGGACGGTGATTACACTGGATGCCGCCACCGAGGTGAAGGGCCGCGGCGGCCTGTTTGGCGGCAATGGCAAATATGGCGTGAATTCGCTGATGAACGGCCTGCCGGTGACGGTGAAAACGCGCCAGGCCGGCGATACCCTGGTGGCCAGTGTCGTCACGTTCCGGGGCAATGATTTCAAGACTGCCGCGATGATTCGCGCCGGCACCGCACAGGGCTTTGAAGAACAAACCGCCGCCACCGCTGCGGTGTCTGCCGCCACCGAAGCGCTGCGTGGCCGCGTGGCCGATATCGACAATTACAATGTGAAAAGCTCCACCAATGTCTATTTCGACACCGGCAAATGGACGCTGTCGGAAAAAGCCAAGGCTGAACTGTGCACTGCCGCCGCCGCCGCCGAAAGCACGCCCAACGCCTTGCTGCTCGTGGTCGGCTACACCGATTCTGTGGGTGACGATGATTTTAATCAAGAGCTGAGCGAAAAGCGCGCCAGCCGGGTGATGGCGCATCTTCAGCAAGTGTGCCGCTGGAAACAATTCCGCACCCTCACCCCCAGCGGCATGGCCAAATCCGATCCTGCCGCGGATAACAGCACCGAAGAAGGCAAGGCGCAGAACCGCCGGGTGACGGTTAACGTGCTGGTCAGCAAGGCGGTGGATGCTCTGTAATGGCGGGCGGGCTTGCTGCCGGCTTACTCAAAGCTCAAATCCCCCGTTTCCGGTACTTCGAAATGCCGCGCCACATCATCGTCGCTGATCGCTTCCAGCGTGGCGGGCAGCCATTTGGGATTGCGATCCTTGTCGATCAGCTGGGCGCGGATGCCTTCGAAGAAATCATGGCCATTCCGGATTTCGCAAACCATGCGATATTCGTTGATCAGCGCCGCTTCGATCTCCACACCGCGTGCGGCGCGCAGGCCAGCGAGGCTGAGCTTGCAGCTGATCGGTGACATGCGCGCGATGATGGCGGCCTGCGCCTGCGCCCAATCATCGCCGGCGTTCAGGCTGGTCATGATATCCTCCATCCTGTCGTGGCCGAAATGATAATCGATGGCATCGCGGTAGGCGGCCAGCGGCGCTTCGCCGGCATCTTCATCGAAAGCTGCCAAAATCTCGCCCAGCGGTTCGTGGCTGGTGGCCAGCAGATCGCACAGCGTTGGCAAATGCACGGACGGCACATAGTGGGTGGCGATGCCGCAATAGCGCAGATCGGCGGCCTTCAGCCGCGCACCCGTCAGCGCGAGCCACGCGCCGATCTCGCCGGGCAGCGCCGCCAGCGCGTGGGTGCCGCCGACATCGGGGATCAGGCCGATGCCGGTTTCGGGCATGGCAAACAGCGTGCGTTCGGTGGCGACACGGAACGGCCCGTGGATGGACAGGCCAACCCCGCCGCCCATGGTAATGCCATCAATGAGCGCCACCCACGGCTTGCCGCAGCGCGCGATCGCCTGGTTCATGCGATATTCGTCGTGAAAGAAATTTTCCCACAAGCGCCGGTTTTCGCGGCCTTCGCGGCCGAGCAGCGCCACATCGCCGCCTGCGCAAAACGCCCGGTCACCGGCGCCGGCGATCACGATGTGCGCCGCTGCCGGATCGCCGATGGCTGAGATGATGGCGCGGTGGATGCTGACAGCCATGGCATGATTGAGCGCATTCAGCGCCTGCGGGCGGTTGAGTGTGATCCACAGCGCATGGCCGCGCTGTTCAACCATGACTTCAGGTGAGGTATCTGTGTTCATGTGCGTTCCACCAAGGCGCTGGGGCCATCCAGATCGAGCGGGACAGCTGATGTTGTGAGACGCGCGAGCAGCGTGCCGGCTGCATCGAACAAATCCGCTTCCATGAAGGCAACGCGCTTGCCCAGCTTGATGCAGCGGCCTTCGGCAAACAGCGGCACGCCGGCGCGGGCGGGCGCGAAGAAGCTGGTTTTCATTTCGATGCTCGGAATGCCGATGCGCTTGCCGGCCTTGACGATGGCTGCGGTTGCCGCGGCATCGTCCAGCATCGCCACCACGATGCCGCCCTGGATATTGCCCATCGGGTTGCGGCAGGCGGCGATGGGCAGAAACTTCATCTTCACGCGCCCGGCTGCGCTGTCGATTTCCAATATTTCCTGGCCGAGCAATTCGGCCGTGGGCGGCACGAAACGGTTCATCCGCGCCATCAGATCTTCATCGTTCAGCGCCATCACGCCCTCATGGATGTTCAAGTTCGAGGCCGTAGCGGTGCAGCGCGCCGCGCAGCAGGTCAACCTCGATTTCCGGTTCTGCCATCGGGCCGGTAAACAGCGCGCGGCCGCGGCCATTGCCCGCCTGCCCGTTTTGCGCCAGCAGCACCGCCACCCGCCGGGCGATGCCGGGGCCGCCGTCCACAAAACCAATGCCCGGCGCGGCTGCCTGCAACTGGCTCAAGAGCAACGGGAAATGCGTGCAGGCCAGCACGATCTGATCGATACGCTCGCCGCCGGGCTGATCGTGCAGCGCCGCCAGTTCCGGCGCCACATCCGCCGCCGATACCGCCGCCCCGCGCAGATAGGCTTCGGCCAATTCCACCAGCCGCGCCGAACCATAGCGCAGCACCGTGCAATCGCCGGCATGCTGCGCCGACAACCGGTCCACATAGGGTTGCCGCACCGTCGCGTGCGTGCCCAGCACACCGATCACCCGGCTGATGGAGCGTTCGGCGGCTGGCTTGATGGCTGGCACCGTGCCCACCACCGGCACATCCAGCACAGCGCGGGCGTGGGCCAGCGCAATCGTGGACGCGGTGTTGCAGGCAATCACCAGCAGATCGGGCCGCAGCCGCTCCGTCAGGCGGCCAAGCAGCGCACACACGCGGGTGGCAACCTCCATCTCGGTCTTGGTGCCATAGGGAAATCCCGCATTGTCAGCCACATAGGTGATATCGATGGCCGGCAGCAGCGCGCGCACATCATCAAGAACAGACAAGCCGCCCACACCGGAATCAAGCATCAACACATGCGCCATCATATGCCTGTAGCGGGCCGGCGCGGCTTGCGGCAAGAAGGCCGGCGATGGATGCCAAAACCGCCCCAAACCCGCAGTTTTCAGACTGGCCGCCGCCGCTGCCCGATGCCAGCGGCTTTGTGGCGCCGCCGGTGCCGGGGGCCGCTGCTGCGACGGCACGATTTTTGCGCGCCGTGGCCGCCGATCCTGTTGCCGGCGCGCGCGTGGTGCGGCGCGGGCTGTGGATGGCGGCAATCGCGGCGCTGTGCGTGCCCACCCAGATGCTGTGGCGGGCGGCGGGCTGGGAATCGCCGTGGGCGCAGCGTTTTCTGCGCTGGGGCGCGCGCGCCTGCGGTATCCGGGTGCGGATGATCGGCCAGCCGGTGGGCCATAACGTGTTTTACATTGCCAATCATCTCAGCTGGTCAGACGCGATGATCCTGGGCAGCTGTACTGGCGCAGCCTTTGTGGCGCAGGATGGCATCGCCATGTGGCCGGGCCTGTCCTTGCTGTGCCGCATCAACGATACGATCTTTGTCAATCGCAGCGACCGCATGGGTGTGCCGCGCCAGATTGCGCAACTGCGCGCGGTGTTTGCCGGGCGCAGCCGGGTGGCGATGTTTGCCGAAGCCAGTTGCAGCGATGGCCGCCGCCTGCTTCCGTTCAAGGCACCGCTGTTTGCCATGCTGGTGCCGCCGCCGCCCGGCGCGGTGATTCAGCCGGTGGTGATCGATTGTGACGAAGCCGGGCGCAATCTGGCGTGGGTGGGCATGGAAACCGGCGCTGCCAACCTTTGGCGCCTGCTCGCCCGCCCCGGCACCTGGGACGTGCGCGTGCATTTCCTGGCACCCTTCAGTCCGGCCGACACCCCAGACCGCAAGGCGCTTTCGGCGCGGGCTCGCGGCGCGATTGCCGCCAAATTGTCGGAAACACTGGGCGGCCGCCCGGTGGCCTGATCGGCGTTGTTTTCGGCGGCTTGGTCAATCGCGCTTGGCCAGCGCCCGGGCAATGCCGCCGCCAAAGATCAGCCCGAAACAAATGCCAAGCGCCACTTGACCAAAAATCACCCCCAACAGCATGCAGATCACGAACACGCCGCCGCCGCTGATCGTCTGCTTGGTCTGCATGCAAAATCCATCCTGCTTGTTCAGGCACGCGGGTTGATCGCCCGTGCCAGTCTGTCCTGCGCCGCGGCTTGCGCGTTCATCTGCAATGCCGTGTAGATATCAGCGGCAACACGGTGCAGATCGGCAGACCGCCACGGCGACGCCAGCACTGTTTCGATCATGGCGCGGGCCTGCGCATTGCGGCCATTGCCCAGCAGCGCCCGCGCCAGTGCCACCTTGGCTTCACCAAACGGCCGCGCCGCATGGTTTTTTTCGGCAAATTGCAGCGCGCAGGGCCAATCGCCTTTGGCCACACAATGATCGATGGCGTGGCCATAGGCTGCTTGCGGAAACTGCCCGATGCGCTGCTGCCAGATCGCCCATGCCTGCGCATACAGTTGCTTGGCAGCGAGCACATCGCCGCGTTTTTCGGCAATGCCCGCCAGCGCATCAAGGAATTCCGGATGGCCAGTGCGGCGGACGATATCACGGTAAAGCGCCTCTGCCTCGCTGGTCTTGCCCTGCAGGGTGAGCACTTCGGCGATATGCTCTTCGATCAACCAGTGACCGGGGAAGATGCGGTCCCCATCGCGAAAATGCACCAGCGCATCGTCAAGCCGGCCGCGATCAAGATCGAGGATGCCGCGCTGCAATTCCAGATAGGCGCGCACCTGGGGCATCGGCGGTTGCAGATCGGCGATGGCCTGCGCAAACAGCGCATCGGCCTGATCGGCCGCGCCGGTGCGCGCTGCGTGGATCGCGCGGTTGAAAATGGCCATGCCGGGGGACAGCGCATCGGCACGGTCATACAGCGCCAGCGCGGCCTGATAATCGCCGCGATAAAAGGCGATGTCCCCGCGCATCGCCGCCATTTCCGCCTGCTGCGGCGGCGCCGGCTTCATGAAATACTGGTCCATGGCCGCCAGCATGGTTTCGGCGTCGGCCAATCGGTGCATGCTGAAATCCAGCTTGGCATGCATCATGTGCGGGCCGCTTTTTGGCACCGCCACCTTGAAAGCCGCCTTCAGCGCGCGCTGCGCATTCGCATAATCATCGTAGGAACCGGTCAGCTGCGCGCGCATCAGATATTGGCCAGCCAGCAACTCGTGCATCAGCCATTGATCACGGCCAGCGTCAGCCGCAGCGCGCGCATTGACAATGCCGTCATCCGCCAGTTTCAGGGCCTGGGCATGGCTGCGGCCAAAACTGACCGCCGAATAAGGCGAATCTTCCCAGATATGCACCGTGGGAACCGTCGCTGGCGGTGGTGCCGGTTCGCGGTTGATCACGCTTTCGGCGGCCCACAGCACAGCCACGGCC
>NZ_JBBATR010000021.1:41823-46708 GCF_040398645.1 Sandarakinorhabdus sp. | reverse complement strand
CGCCCCGAAGCGACATTTGCGATTGCCGATGCCCGCAAATTCTACCTGGCCCGCACTTATGCTTATGTCGCCGCCAAGGGCGAAGGCCTGGTGATCGTTGATGTGAAGAAGCCGCTGGCACCGCAGCTTTATCAGCGTTTCGATGCCGGCGGCACCTTGAACGATGCCGAAGATGTTGTGGTTGCCAGCACTAATGCCACGTTGTTTGCCTATGTTGCCGATGGCCGCAACGGAGTGAAGGTGCTGCAACTGACCAGTCCGGACAGCCAGCCGGCATTTTATGGCTTCTCGCCCAAGCCCAAACCGGAACTGATCGCCTTTGCCCGCACCGGTCGCCCGGCATTGAGCGTTGCCAAGGGCCTGGACCGGGATCGCGGCGTAGATGAAACCGGTGGTCAGATCGCCGTGCTTGGCCGCCTGGGCTCACGGCCGTTCAACCGCAAGGAAACCGAGCATTTCTTTATCGGCGAGAACGGCCAACCCTACCGCGTCAACGACCGGGTCAGCATGACGGACTGGTCACCCTTGCGAAAGTAACGCTCAGGGCGCCACCAGCGGGAAATCCGGTTTCGGCGGCTGAAACAGGCCCATGAAGCGCTGCAGCACCGCCAGATCGCCCTTGATGCTGAGCTGTCCAGCCGCCATCAGTTCCGGTGCCTTCACCGCGCCGCCGATCAGGCCAATCAGCGCCCGGCGCGGCACCACCAATGTGGCCTGCGCCGCATCGGTCACGCCCTTCTCATGCAGCATCACGCCGTTACCAATGGTGACGAGGTGGCGCTCCTTGGCGTCGGGAATCTCAAAGGCAATGGTCATCGGCGCGATGGCGCGGTCCGGCACCAGTCGCACGCTTATGCTGTCGAGCAAATTGGCCACCGACAGGTTGGCCGCAATGCCGGAAGCCGCTGACTGGGTGCTGGGTTTGATGCCCTGTTCCAGCTCCTGCGCGCCGGTCAGATAGAAATCGCGCCATGGGGCGGCTTCGGCGCGCCAGGCCAGCTGGCGATAGACCCCGGCCAGCGCCGCCTTGGCGCCCTTCATCTCCGGCGCGGCGCGTACCAGTGTGGACAGCAGCGTGGCGGCCCAGCGGTCATCACCCTCGGCGGCGGCGGCCTTGCCCGCCGCCAGCACTTTCTTCGCGCCGCCCATCTGTGCAACCAGACGCGGCGCCAGATCGGCGCGGGGCAGCGGATCGAGGCTGGCCGGATCGCCATCAAACGCCCCCAGATAGCGCTGATAGACTGCGCGGGCGTTGAATTTCAGACTGCCATAATTGGGCCGGTTGAACCACGCCTTTGCCAAGGGTTCGGGCAGCTTGATCGTCTCCCCGATCTCCACGGCATTCAGGCCCTGGTTCATCAGCCGCACGCTTTCATTGTGCACGAACGCGTAAGCCTGCGCGTGGCGGAGCAGATAGTCCCTGATATGATCCTTGCCCCAGCGCGGCCAGAAATGGCTGGTGAACAGCACATCCGCTTCGCCGCCCCAGCGCCGCCGGGCCTCGACGAGATAATCGGCCCAGCCCTTGGCGTCGCGCACCAGCGCGCCGCGCGGCGTGAGCAGATTGTGCATCGCGCCATTGGCGTTCTCCGCCAGGCACAGCGCCTTCCAAGCCGGCAGATAGAAGTTCATCTCCGCCGGCGCCTCGGTGTTGGGCGTAAGCTGGAAGACGAACTCGACGCCGTCAATCGTCCGCGTCTCGCCGGTCGTCTTGATGCTGTCTGTTGGCGGGATCAGGCCATAGGTGCCGGGCGTGCCCATTGGCCCCAGCCCGGACGAGACATGGCCCGTCGCCCCGCGCGGCAGCACCTGGCCGAACATATAGACGGCGCGGCGCAGCATGGCCGGGCCGGCAATCACATTTTCCGACACCGCGTGTTCAAGAAACCCCTCCGGCGCGATGATCTGCACCTTGCCGGTGGCGACATCGGCCTGGCTCACCACGCCCAGCACGCCGCCGAAATGATCAACATGGCTGTGGGTGTAGATCACAGCCACCACGGGCCGCTTGCCCAGCTTGTCGGTGACCAGCGCCAGCGCAGCGGCGGCGGCTTCTGCGCCGGTGAGCGGATCGATGATGATCCAGCCAGTGGCACCGCGAATGATCGTCATGTTGGCCAGATCAAGGCCGCGCACCTGCCAAATGCCGTCTGCCACCTGGAACAGGCCGTGTTTGGCCACCAAGGTCGCGTTGCGCCACAAGCTGGGGTTCACCGTTGGCGGTGCCGGCCCCTTGAACTGATCCTCATCGGCCAGATCGCGCAGGATTCGGCCCTCTGGCCCCCGGATCTTGCCGTCTGGAATGGTGCCCAGAAACCCGCGGCTGGCGAAGTCGAAATCCTGCGCGTCCGCCCAGTTCAGCGTCGCCGCCAGCGCCTGATTGTCGGCAAGGACCTGCGGGCCGGGCATTGGGGTTGCTGGCGCGTCTGTCGGCGCGCCGGCTGCGGAGGAAGCGGTTGCGGCCGAAGCCAGTAGCAGAGCGATGAGGTGCGTGTTCATATCGCCAAGGCTAGGCCGCTGCCCGGCACCGCTCAACTATGAATACGCACAATCATGCTCTGGCTGGCAGTGGCCATCAATGTGCCGTCCTGCGCAAACAAATGCATGCGGCCATGGGCAAAACCGGCGTGCACGGCATGAATGCGCATATCGGCCAGCACCCAATCGGTCGGCACTATGTTCATGAAGCGGATCGTGTTGTCCAGGCTGTTGCCGCCGGCGTTGGCGCCCAGCGCGTTGCCAACACCCGATGGCAGGAAATCGGCCATCACCGCCAGCGCCAGCCGGTCGATCACCGCTGCCGGATCGGATGGGCGCACCCACAGGCGGCCGATGCCATCGGTTGACGGGGGTGCGCTGCCGCGGGCGGCGCCGAAACTGCCGTGCGCAACCCGCCGATCGAACTGGCTGTTGAGATCATCCGGATCACGTGTCCAGCGTATGACCATTGCCGGGCAATCTTGCGGCGGCGGCACGTCCGGCATGGCGGCCCATTGCTGGTGCAGCGCGTCCGGCCGGCTGCCCAGCGCCGCGTTCACAGTGATGATCTCTTGCGTGCCGGCCCGCGTGATGACCCGCGCCTGGCTGGTTTGCTTGCCGGCAACCGGCACGATCACTTCCAGGTCAAGTTCGGTTCCCGGCCGGGCATAAGACAGATATTGTGCCGCCGCCCACACGGTCGGGCGGCCGGTGTGGGCCTCCACCGCGGCCAGCGCGCTGGCCAGACCCATGCCGCCAAACATGAACAAATTGTCTGGCGGGCCAACGCACAGCGGCTTGCTGACCGTCAGGCGGTAGTGGCCGGGGACATCGCTGGCACTGATAGGGATCATACCGCCTCGATGAACGCACGGATGCGGGCTGTGAAGGCCGGATCGGCATGCGCCGCAATTGGTGCCGGCGCGCCGACCCCCGCGGAACCGATGCTAGCCAGCAGCGTCGACGCCCGCACCTTCAGATCATCGGCGTCGGCAGCGAGATGCAGGCCGGGGCGGACGCCGACATGCCGGGCCGTTGCCAATTGATGATCGGTGTTATGTTCGCCCTGGGCCTGCAGGCGCGGCAGCATCAAGATGGGCTTGCCAGCCTGAATGGCGCTGATGATCGAACCCATGCCGCAATGCGCCACAAAAAGCGCACAGCCAGCAACGCGTTGCTGATAATCAGCAAGAGCCAGTTTGCGCACCCATTTGGCATGGCGCGGCTCGTAACTGCCCTTGCCGATCTGGATTTCCACCGCCACGTCCGGATTGGCAGCGGCCCATTCGTCCATGGCGCGGCACAGCCGATCGAACGGCATCATCGATCCGACCGAAACAAACACCCCGTTTACCGCCGGGCTCCGATCGATTCCATTCACAAGACGCTGCCCCAGTGGTCGGCCTTTGCACCGGCCAGATGCGGCCACTGGGTGACCACCTGATTGCACACACGCGCGGCCTGGCCGCCGCTGCCCGACAGGATTTCGCTGTTGGCGATACTGTCCACCCAAAGGCTGCGCACCCCGAATGGCCGCGCCAGCGCCGCCGCGATCAAGCCGGGCAGCGCGCCGGTGGTGATGATCACCTGCGGGCGCACCCGAAGCAGGATGATGGCAATATCCAGCGCCGCCAGCGGAATTCGCCACCAATCGGCGCGGGACACATCGCGAAACGTGTAAAAGGGCGCGTCACCCGCCAGCACCTGCGTGGCCGGATCAACGGTGGCAATGGCCACATTATGGCCCTGCCACGCCGGCGCCAACCGCATCAGTTGCACGAAATGGCCACCTCCTGATGCAATTGCCAACACCCGTCGTTGCATGCCTTGCCCTTTGGTTCTGCCCACCTGTTGCAGCGGCGGCTTATACGCTGCGCTGCACAAAATCCAGCCGTCAGGCGTCTACCAGCTGCATTGCATCAAACGACAATTGATAGCTGGCCTTGCGGTCATCATGGCCGTGCAGGATGTTCACCAGCATCAGTTCATCGGCCTGATATTCGCTGATCACCTCCAGCAATCCGGCGCGCACGGTGGCAAGGCTGCCGGCCACAACCCGCCTGCTGGCAAAGCCGCGCGCCACTTCCGGCCGATCCGCCAGCCAGGCCACGGCCACATCGGGATCCGGAACGGCAATCGATTTGCCCATCATCATGTGCGCAAACATCATGCGCGCCGGTGCGGCCAGCCGCTGGGCTGCAGCATCGGTTTGGGCGCACACCGTCCACACCGCGACCATCACCCGCGGCCTGTCACCGGCATGGCGCGGCACGAACCGCGCGCGGTAGGCATCGGCCAGATCGCCCTGCTGCGCCGCGATAAAATCGGCGATGCAATAGGGCAGGCCCAGATCAGCGGCAAAGCCGACACTGTCCGCCGACGAGCCAAGCACCCACGGCTCCGGCGC
>NZ_JBBATR010000021.1:0-41723 GCF_040398645.1 Sandarakinorhabdus sp. | reverse complement strand
TGCCAGCTGCCCACCCACAGATCGAACACCAGATAATGCACCCAGCCGGCCAGCAAGGCCTGCGGGGAGGACAGGAGCAGCCGCACCCCGTCCAGCGTGTCAAAGCCGGCGCCCGGCGGCGGGCCCTCGCCAGCCAGACCAGCCCCCAACAGCGACACATAAAGCCCGGACAGCAGCACGGCGATAATGCGTGCAATCAACACGCAGCGCGCTCGCGCCACCGGCGCTGCTGCCAGCGCAAGCCAGCCGGGCAACACGGCGGCGCTGGCGATCTGAAACAGGCTGTCGGTCGTCATCGCGGCTGACAGTGAATGCCCTGCCGATGATGGTCAAGCCAGGCTGGCTGCGATATCATTGCATCATCATTTCGGGGAGGACCACTGATGATCAAACATGTTTCAGCGCTGGCGGGCATTGCATTTGCTCTGATGGCGGCAGCGCCAAGCGATATCGTGATGGCGCCCGGCCGACCAGAGGCGATGGTGGCGCTCGATGCCGGGCGCATGCCGGCCGCGGTGCTGGCGCAAAGCCTGATCCGCCCCGGCGCGCGGGTGATGGATGTGATGGCAGGGCAGGGCTATTATACCGAATTGCTGGCGCGTCATGTTGGTCCCAAAGGCCGGGTGATCGCCATCGAGCCAGTGAATTACATGAACGATCCAAAGACAGCCGCCGGCTGGGCCGATCTGCAGCAACGCCAGAGGAATGTCGAGCTGATCGTCGGCGCGCCGGGCGAGGCCAAGATGCCTGACGGTCTGGACGCCGCCTTCTTCCACCTGACCTACCATGATCTCTATTGGCAGAGCGAGAAGTTCAAATATCCGCGCACCGATGTCGATGCCTACAACGCCAAGCTGTTCCAGGCGCTGAAGCCAGGCGGCGTGGTGATCATCATCGACCATTATGGCGTGCCCGGCATGGACAGCCGCGCCCAAGCCGACAAGACCCACCGCATCGATGCCGAAGTGGTGAAATCCGACATGGCCCGCGCGGGTTTTCGCTTTGCCGGCAGCGTGCCCATCCTGGAAATGGCAGGCGATGATCCCGCCAAACTGGTGTTCGATCCGGCGCTGAGGGGCAAGACCAATCGCTTCTATTACCGGTTTGTCAGGCCGTAGCCCGCAACACCGCCGTCACCTCGATCTCGATCTTCATGGCGGGATCGATCAGATTGGCGAAGATCACCGTACTGGCCGGCGGATTGGTCCCGAACGCGGCGCGCAGCTGCGGCCAGCAGGGTTCGAAATCGGCACGGTTGGGGACGTAATAGGTGACGCGCACGACATGGGCGAAATCGCTGCCGGCTTGCGCTAGCGCGCGGGCGATGATGGCCAGCGCATTGGCGCACTGGGCCGTCACGTCGGTGGGCAATTCGCCGGTTTCGGGATTGCGGCCGACGGTGCCTGAAACAAACACGAACGGCGCTGCGACCACGGCGCGGCAATAGCCAACCTTGGCCTCCCACGGCGCGCCCGATGCAATGCGGGTGATGGTCATGTGCGCTGCGTTGCTGTCAGTGGCGTGGCAGGGTTGCGCCACCGGCCAGCCGCGGCGCCGACAGTCCGTCTTCGCCCAATGTGGTGATCGCGCTGGCCACGTCCACGGGCTGCACGGCGCGCACCGGCAGTGGGGCCTCCCCATCCAGCGCGGCAATGTCGCCGCCCAGCCCGTCCATCACGGCATCAGGCAAATCGTCTGGTTCAGCAAAGCGGCTGGCCACGGTGAACATCAGGCCCTGGGCGCGCGCCGCCAGCACATCGAAACCAATGTTGAGCAAATCGCCGACATTGTTGTCCCGGCCCAGCCGGCTTGGCCCGCCCAACACCACCGCGATCAGGCGGCGGCCCTCGCGCACCGCCGATGCCGCCAGCGTGAAGCCGGCCGCGTTGGTAAAGCCTGTCTTGATCCCATCCACGCCAGGCATGGTGCGCAACAAATGATTGTGATTGGCCACCGCCTGGCCATGATATTGATAATGCGCCTGGCTGAAGGCTGGATATTGATCCGGAAAATCGCGCAGCATGGCGCGCGACAGCAGTGCGATATCGCGGGCGGTGCTGGTATGATCGGGGTGGGGCAGGCCGGATGCATTGTAAAAAACCGTGCCGGTCATGCCCAGCCGCTGCGCGGTTTGCGACATGCGGGCCGAAAAGCCGGCTTCGCTGCCGCTGATATGTTCGGCCAGGGCAACGGCGATATCATTGGCGCTTTTGGTGGCAATCACACCGATGGCATCGCGCAGGCTGATGCGCGCGCCGATGCGCAGGCCCAGCTTGGACGGCGCTTGCCCGAAGGCATGGCGTGAAATGCGCAGCTCATCATCCGGATGCAGCCGGCCAGCTGCCATTTCTTCAAAGGCCACATACAAGGTCATTACCTTGGTGATCGAGGCCGGATAACGCGCTTCATCGGCGCGGCGGGCGTACAACACCTCTCCGGTGCCATTGTCGATCAGGATGGCGGCATAGCGCGGCGCGGAAAAAAGGCTGGCTGCAAAAACCGATGATGCGGATACCACCATCAGCACTGCAAGAAAACGCGCCACGGCCTTGATCAACAAGTGTTTTGCCTCCGCCACCCGAGAATGTATTGCTAACCCAATTGCGGTCTCGCTGCAAAGGGGGCGAATGGCGGTGGTGCGCCATGTCGCAGCATTTGTGCGCCAAAAGCCTGACCGAAGGGCCCATATATGCCTAGCCATTGCCCTTTGCGCACACTTCTGTCATGCGCCCAACCACCTGCTGTTGCTGGCTTTCCGTATGAACGTACCTTTTTCCCCCCTCGCCAGCGCGGTCGAGCGCCGCCGCACCTTTGCGATCATTTCGCATCCCGATGCCGGCAAAACGACCCTGACTGAAAAGCTGCTGCTGTTCGGCGGCGCCATCCACGCTGCCGGCGAAGTGCGCGCGCGCGGCCAGAACCGCCGCGCCCGGTCGGACTGGATGAAGATCGAACAGGCGCGCGGCATTTCGGTCACCTCCAGCGTGATGACCTTTGAACGCGGCGGCATCACCTTCAATCTGCTCGACACGCCGGGCCACGAGGATTTTTCCGAAGACACATATCGCACGCTGACGGCCGTGGATTCCGCCGTGATGGTGATCGACGCGGCGAAGGGCATCGAAGCGCAAACCCGCAAGTTGTTCGAAGTGTGCCGCTTGCGCGATGTGCCGATCATCACCTTCATCAACAAGGTCGACCGTGAAGGCCGCGACCCGTTCGATCTCCTCGATGAAGTGGCGGACATGCTCGCGCTCGAAGTCGCGCCCTTGAACTGGCCGGCCGGCATGGGCGGCGAGTTCACCGGGCTTTATGATCTCAAGCAGAAGCGTTTTCACCGCCCCGATGGCAGTGACAGCCGGCTGGCCGGCGATGTCGTGCAGGTCGATGGCCTGGATGATCCGCGCATCGATGCGCTGGCCGGGCCGATGGCCAGCCGGCTGCGCGAACAGGCCGAACTGGCCGAAGGCGGCTATGCGGCGCTGAATGTCGAACAATATCGGGCTGGCGCCCTCACGCCGGTGATTTTCGGCTCGGCGCTCAAGGATTTTGGTATTACCGATCTGATCGACGCGCTCGCCCGGCTGGCGCCCAGCCCGCGCCCGCAGCCGGCGCTGCCGGCCGCTGTCGATCCCATGGGCGCGCAGGTTTCGGGCTTTGTGTTCAAGGTGCAGGCCAATATGAACCCGCAGCACCGCGACCGCATTGCATTCTTGCGGCTGGCATCGGGGCGCTTCCGGCGCGGCATGAAGCTCCGCCAAATGGCCACTGGCAAGCTGATCGCCATCAATTCACCGATTTTCTTCTTCGCGCAGGACCGTGAAATCGCCGACGAGGCGTTTCCCGGCGATATCATCGGCATCCCCAACCATGGCGTGCTGCGCGTTGGGGATTCGCTGGTGGAGAAGGACGATGTCACCTTCACTGGCATCCCCAATTTTGCGCCCGAAATCCTGCGCCGCGTGCGGCTGGACGATCCCACCAAATCCAAACAGCTCAAAACTGCGCTGGTCGATATGGCCGAAGAGGGCGTGACCCAATTGTTCAAGCCGGCGCTGGGCAGCCAATGGATCGTCGGCGTTGTCGGGCAATTGCAGCTGGAGGTGCTGATCAGCCGGCTGGAAGCGGAATACCGCGTTGCCGCCAGTTTCGAAGCCAGCCCCTACGAAACGGCGCGCTGGATCAGCGGCACGCCTGCCGACGTGAAAGCCTTCATGGACGAACATCGCAGCGCCATGGCCGAAGACCGGGACGGCGCGCCGGTGTTCATGGCGCGGGACAATTGGGATCTGAATTTCGTCGCCGGCCGCTATCCGGCCATCCGCTTTTCGGCAACGCGGGAACGCGCCTGATGGCCAGCCTGCCCAGTGCAACAGCCGATATCTGGGCCAGCATCTGGAGCCGGATTCGCCCGCTGCGTTGGTGGCTGCTGGCTGGATTGGCCGCGGCCTTCGCGGCGTTGCTGGCCTGGCTGGTGGCCACGGCCCCGCTCGGCCGGGCGCTGGAACCCGCCAAGCAGCCCAGCCTGATCATCACCGACATGAACGGCAAGCCGATAGCCCGGCGCGGTGATTACAAGGAAGAGCCGGTGGCCATCGCCCGCCTGCCGGCCTATGTGCCCGCTGCGTTCATTGCCATCGAAGATCGCCGGTTCCGCGACCATCTCGGCATTGATCCCATCGGCATTTTTCGCGCCGCCGTCACCAATGCCAAGGCCGGCGGCGTGCGCCAAGGCGGATCGACGCTCACCCAGCAGCTGGCCAAGACCAGCTTCTTGTCATCCGAACGCTCCATCAAGCGCAAGCTGCAGGAAATCATCATCGCGCTCTATCTGGAAGCGCGCTTGTCCAAGGACGAGATCCTGCAAAATTACCTGAGTTCGGTGTATTTTGGCGACGGCGCCTACGGCATCAGGGCAGCGGCGCGCACCTATTTTGACAAGACACCCGAACAATTGGCGCTTGGCGAAGCGGCGCTGCTGGCTGGATTGGTGCAGGCGCCATCGCGGTTGGCGCCGTCGCGCCACCTTGATCGCGCCCGCGCCCGAGCGGTTCAGGTGCTGGCGGCGATGGCCGAAACCGGCGCCATCACCCCGGCCCAGTTGCGCAGCGCCCGCCCGGCCGACTATCGCCCCGGGCGCAAGGTGCTGCCAACCGGCAGTTATTTTGCCGATTGGGTGCTGGCCGAAGCCCGCGACGCCACGGCTGCCGATTATGGCGAGACGGTGGTGAAAACCACCCTCGATCCCAAACTGCAGCGCATGGCCGAAGACATGATCACCGATGGCCTGGCCCGGGCCCGCGGCCTGAATGTCACCCAGGCGGCGCTGGTGGCGATGCGGCTGGATGGCCGCGTCGTGGCGATGGTGGGCGGCGTCGATTACCAGGCCAGCAGCTTCAACCGCGCCAGCCAGGCTCAGCGCCAGCCGGGCAGCTCCTTCAAACTGTTCGTCTATCTCGCCGCGCTGGAGGCTGGGTTGACCCCCGGTGACACCATCGTCGATGAACCCATCGAAATCTGCGAACCGGGCCAGCAGCCAGGCGCATGCTATGCGCCCAAAAACGACGATCTGCGCTTTCGCGGGCCGATCAGCCTCGCCACTGCCTTTGCCGCCAGCTCCAACATCGCCGCTGTGAAGCTGGCGCAGCAGGTCGGCATAAAGGCAGTGGCGGCGCAGGTGAAGAAACTCGGTATCACCGGCGGCGTCAGCATCTATCCGGCGATGGCGCTGGGCACCACGCCGATCCCGTTGATCGACATGACCCGCGCCTTTGCCGCCGTGGCCAGTGGCCGCTACCCGGTGCGTGCCACCGGCCTGTGGCGCAGCGACCCGCCGCCCGAAGCCGTCACGCCCGCCGAGGACACCGCCGCAACCTGGCCAGTGCGCACCAACATGCTGCAACTGCTGGAAACCGCAGTGCGCAACGGCACCGGCAACGCGGCGCGCCTGTCGATGCCCACCTGGGGCAAAACCGGCACCACCCAAAATCACCGCGACGCGCTGTTCATCGGCTTTGCCGGCGATCTCGTGGTCGGCGTGTGGGTGGGCAACGATGATAATTCGCCGATGGCCGCCAGCCTGGTCGGCGGCGGCCTGCCGGCGCGGCTGTGGAAAGGCTTCATGACCGCAGCCCTGCAAGCCGAAGGCAAGCTGCAGCGCGTCGCTGAAGTGGCACCCGTCACCATCGATATGGAGGCACTGGTCCTCGATGCCGACAGCATGGAACTCAATCTGGATGGCACCCTGGCGGCACCGCCGGAACCACCACCAGCCGAAACCCTGCCCGTCCCACCGGAACCGCCGCAACCGTAAACCAGCCTTGCCAAGGCCCATTCGACGTCCCGCCGGCGGCCCCTTCCCTTGCTCTTTCCTCGTCGCCCCGGACTTGATCCGGGGCTTGGCTTGCCTTCGCCCCCGCTCCAAAATCCGCGCCACTTTTGACGCCTTTGACGAATCGGGCGGGATTAGGCGTTGAAAACCCGAGATTTTCAAAGAATCACACCCCGCCGCCGCTGCCGGCCGCAACCGACAGCCCAGCCTCGCCATCATGACAGGCAAGGCCCGTGTAGGACAGAGAGCCAGGCAAGAACGCCGCCGGCGGCCCTATTCCTCGTCCTCTTCCACCCCGCCCTGTTTGACTGCGCCGCCCCTAGGGTCAGCAGTTCGCGTGTCAGCGGGCTGCCGGGCGCTTTGGCAGCCACTCAATCGCGATACAGCCGGTCCAGCCGCGCGCCATAAACCTGGCGCAGCACATGGCGGCGGATTTTCAGCGATGGTGTCAGCTGCTGATTGTCGGTGCTGAACGGTTCATCGGCGATGATCACGCGGCGCACTTTTTCGGTGACGCTCAGCCGCCCGTTGACGCGGTCGACGGCGGCTTGCAGGGCGCGGACAAATTCGGGTTCGTTCTGCAATTTGTGCAGATCGGCCGGCAGGCCCTTGTCACGCGCAAAGCCCAGCGCCCATTCGGCTTCCGGCACCACCACGCCAACCAGATAAGGGCGCTTGTCGCCATAGACCATCGCCTGCGCAATCTCGTCCTGCAGGGTGAGCATGCCTTCAACGCGCTGCGGCGCGACATTGTCGCCCTTGTCGTTGATGATGATGTCTTTCTTGCGATCGGTGATCACCAGGTGGCCATCCGTGTCCAGATGGCCGATGTCGCCGGTGTACAGCCAGCCGTCTTTCAGTGCCTTGTGGCTTTCGGCGTCGTTCATCCAATAGCCGTCCATCACCAGCTCGCCGCGCACCAGTATCTCGCCATCGGCAGCGATCTTCACTTCCACACCGTCCAGCGGCGGGCCGACCGTGTGCATTTTCAGCCGGGCGCGCGGGCGATTGCAGCTGACCACCGGGCCGGATTCGGTCTGGCCATAGCCTTGCAGGATCGGGATGCCGATGGCGGTGAAGAAAATGCCGACTTCGGGATTGAGCGGTGCGCCGCCGGCCACCATGCCGCGCAGGCGGCCGCCGAATTTGGCCCGGATGGATTTGCGGATGGTGCGTTCCAGCGCGAGATCAATGGCCTTTTCGATCAGGCTCAGCGGCTCGTTCCGGGCTTCCTTGCGGGCGATCGCCAGCGCTTGATTGAGCAGCGTGATGGCCAGGCCGCCTTGCTTCTCGATCTGTTTGGCGATGCGCATGCGCAGCACTTCAAACAGGCGCGGCACCACCACCATGAAGGTTGGCCGGGCTTCCTCGATGTTGCTGGCCAGTTTCTCCAGCCCCTCGGCATAGACGATCTGGCCGCCCATCCCCACCGGCATATATTGGCCGGCGGTGTGTTCATAAGCGTGGGACAGCGGCAGGAACGACAGGAAGATCTCACCCACGGCCTCGGCAGGCGGATCGGGGAAATCCTGTTCGATCACGGTGATGGCGCCGGCGATGTTGCGCAGAATCGCGCCGTGATGCTGGCGCACGCCGCGCGGCACGCCGCCGGTGCCGCTGGTGTAGATCAGGCAGGCCAGATCCTCGCGGCTCATGGTGGCGCGGGCGCGCACGGCGGCGCGGTCTTCGGTGATGTGTGCGCTGCGTGACGCGATCAATTTGCCCCAATCATGGATGGCCAAGCCTTGCACGTCCTGAAGTGGCTCGAGGGCGATCACCATGCGGCAGGCTTCGGTGGCCAGCGCGGCCGGCAACAGATTCTTGGCCAGTTTCGGCCCGGACACCACCACCGCGCGCGCGCCGCTGTTGGACAGGATATGGGTGTGATCGGCTTCGGTGTTGGTGGTGTAGGCCGGCACGGTGATGCCGCCGGCCGCCATGATCGCCAGATCGGCCAGGCACCATTCCGGGCGATTTTCCGATACGATGCAGATGCGGTCACCGCGCTTGATGCCGGCCGCAATCAACGCCGCCGACAGGCTGGCCACAATATCCCGCGCCTGCGCCCAGCTGGTGGCCCGCCATTGGCCTGCTTGCTTGGCCGACAGAAAGGGCCGCGCCGGATGGGCATCGGCACGGTCCAGAAACATCGCAACCAGATTTGGCGTCTGGTTGATGCGTTCCGCCATTGCGGCAGGCCGCAGTGGCGGCAATTTCGGCAGCATCATCCTCTCCCCGCAGCAGCGTTTGTCGCTGCCGACTGTTTGTTTTCAGTAACCGGCCGGTCGGCCTTCGCCGCGCGCATCGGCGCCGCCGCGCCAGCCGCCTGCCACACGCTGCACCCCGTTCAGCTTGAGTGGCAACGCCGTGGCCACCGGGCTATGGCCCATCGCGGTGAACGCCGGGATCATGGTTTCCAGCATCGTGCCTTTTTCCACAGCAAAACGGTCCCCGATGGCAATCAGCTGCGGCAATGCGATGGCCTGCTCCACGGGCAGCCCCCAATCCAGCACGCCGATGATGGCCTTGGTTACCTGCGCGACGATAGTGACGCCGCCGGCGGCGCCAATGGCGAGAATGGCCTTGCCGCTGCTGTCATAGACGATGGTGGGTGACATGGCCGATCGCGGGCGCTTGCCGGCCTTGACGTGATTGGCCGTCAATACGCCCTGATCTTCGGGCGCAAAATTGAAATCGGTCAATTCGTTGTTGAGCACGAAACCGCCCGATACCAATCCGGAACCGAAGCTTTTTTCCACCGTGCTGGTCCAGGTCGTGATGTTGCCCATCGCATCGGCAACGGCAAAATTGGTGGTGCCGGCGACTTCATTGTCCGCTGCATTGACACGGGCCATGGGCGCGCCGGCGGGCATCCCGGCGGTGGCCTTGGCCATGCGCCCGCCCGGGCTGATCAAGGCCGAACGCGCCGCCAGATAGGCCGGATCGGCGAGGCCGTTGGCGGGCACAGCCACGAAATCCGGATCACCGATCCATTTTTCACGGTCAGCATAGGCAAGGCGCTGGCTTTCGCCGAACAAATGCCAGGCCACCGGATTGTCCTTGCCCAGGCCCGCCATATCAAAGCGTTCCAGCTGCTTGAGCATCGCCAGCACGCCGACGCCGCCCGAAGACGGCGGGGCCATGCCGCAGATCTTGTATTGGCGGTACTGGCCGCACACCGGATCGCGCAGCTTGGCGGTGTAGCCGGCCAGATCGGCCATGGTCATGGCGGTGGGATTGGCCTGCGCCGTGGTCACCGTCTGCACGATCCCCTGCGCAATCGCGCCCTTGTAGAAGGCATCAGGCCCCTGCGCTGCAATGCTGCGCAGCGTGGCGGCCAGTTTTTCGTTGCGAAACTGGGTGCCGGCCAGCAGCGGCGCACCGGCGGCATCGAAATACAGCGCGCGGCCTTCCGGGCCGGCCTGTTTCAAACTGTCCTGCCCAAAGGCGATGAAGCGTGCCAGCGTGGGCGACATCACAAAGCCTTCGGCCAAGCGGATCGCCGGCGCAAACACGGCGGCCCACGGCAATTTGCCCCAGCGTTTGTGCGCCTGCGCAGCCAGCGCAACGTTGCCCGGCACGCCCACGCTGCGCCCGCCAGTGGCGGCCTTCATGAACGACAATGGCTTGCCGGCGTCATCCAGGAATTGGCGCGGGCTGGCCACGCCCGGCGCGGTTTCGCGGCCATCGATGGTGCCCAGCGCGCCCTTGGCCGGCTGATAGACCATGAAGCCGCCGCCGCCGATGCCGCTGGATTGCGGTTCCACCACCGTCAGCGCCAGCATGGTGGCGATGGCCGCATCGGCCGCGCTGCCGCCGGCTTTCAGGATTTCCAGCCCGGCGGCGCTGGCGAGCGGGTTGGCGGCAGACACCACCGCCTTGAACGGGCCAGCGCCGGCACTGGCAGCCGCCATCACCGGCCCGCTGTCAGCATCCGTGGGGACCGGCTGCGCAGCGGCAGCAGTGGCCAGAAGGGAAGCGGTGAGGAGAAAGCAGCGTATCGTCATGATGATCGCACCTTAAGCTGATTTCATTTCATGAAAAGTGCCTAAACCGTTCGGCGCTTCACAGGTCTTGTTGCAGCACCTGCACGTCGGCAACGCGGAATCCCAGCGCCTCGTAAAAGCCCAGCACGGCATCATTGCCTGTGCGCACCATCAGATTGAGCCGGGGCATGCCGGCGGCGCGCAGCCAATCCAGCGCCGCAGCCATCAGCGCGCGGCCATGGCCAGCCCGGCGGCAATCATCGGCCACGGCCAGATAATAGACCCAGCCGCGATGGCCATCATGGCCCACCATCACGGTGCCGACCAGGCGCCCGCCGGCATGGCAGGCCAGGATGGTCGAAGCAGGCCCCGCCAGCGCACGATGGGCATCGGCCAGCGGATCGTTCCATGGCCGGGTTAATCCAGCCGCGGCCCACAGGGCAATCGCGGCCGGAACCGCCTCTGCGGCCAGCGGCGCGATCATCCCACCGCCTCGGCCACGTTGGCGAAGCCATCGCGGCGCAGCAGGGCGGCCAGCTCAGCCTTGATGCGTGTCACCAGCCCCGGCCCCTCATAGACCAGCGCCGAGTACAGCTGCACGGCACCTGCACCGGCGCGGATGCGATCATAGGCGTCTTGACCGGAGGAAATGCCGCCCACGGCAATCAGTGGCAGCGCGCCGCCGGTCTCGCTGCGAAAGCGCTGCAACGCCGCCAACGCAAGCGGCTTCAGCGGTTTGCCCGACAGCCCACCCGTTTCGCCAGCATGGCGGCTGGCGAGTGCAGGACGCGAAATGGTGGTG
The DNA here is from genome assembly GCF_040398645.1 of Sandarakinorhabdus sp. GTDB lineage: Bacteria > Pseudomonadota > Alphaproteobacteria > Sphingomonadales > Sphingomonadaceae > Sandarakinorhabdus. The sequence continues at coordinate 30,604 of NZ_JBBATR010000021.1, read as the reverse complement.
TTGGACACGATCAAGCCATCGACACCGCCATCGATGCAAGCGCGCGTGATGGTGGCCCAATCAGCCTCACCCTGATCGGGCGCGACCTTGACGAAAACCGGCACTTGGGCCGCGCCGCGCGCGGCCATCACCCGCGCGATCAGATCGGCCAGCGCGGCGCTGTCTTGCAGCGCGCGCAGGCCCGGCGTGTTGGGGGACGAAATATTGACTGTCACATAAGACGCCAGCGGCGCCAGCGCGCGCAGGCCGCTGACATAATCGCCGGTGCGGTCTTCGCTGTCCTTGTTGGCGCCCAGATTGATGCCGACGATGCCCGGCTTGCCCATCCGGGCGGACAGCCGGGCATGAGCAAAGTCCATGCCCTTGGAATTGAAGCCAAAGCGGTTGATCACCGCGGCATCTTCCACCAACCGGAACAGGCGCGGTTTGGCATTGCCGGGCTGCGGACGCGGGCACACGCTGCCGCATTCCACAAAGCCAAAGCCCAAGCGCAGCATCGCATCCGGCACTTCGGCATCCTTGTCAAACCCGGCGGCCAGGCCAATCGGGTTGGGCAGGCTGAGGCCGGCCAGAGTGGTAGCCAAAATCGGATCATCGGCCGGCGCTTGGCGCATCAGGCCCGATTTCAGCGCGGCCATGGTGACATTGTGCGCTGCTTCGGGATCAAGCGCGAACAGCAGGGGGCGCAGGTAAGCAAACATGGCTTGGCGCATGACAGGGCCGGCCCGGCGGTTCAATCCCCATCTTCATCGTCGCGGCCAACCAGCGCCAGCGCACGGGCGCGGCGCTGGTGCAGCGCGCACCAGTGCACCAGCGCTTCCTCGCGGCCGTGCGTCACCCACACTTGCGCTGGGTTCAATTCGGTGATGGTGGCGGTCAATTCATCCCAATCGGCGTGATCGGAAATCACCAGCGGCAGTTCGATACCGCTCTGCACGGCACGCTGGCGCACCCGCATCCAGCCCGATGCCATCGCGGTGATCGGATCGGGCAAGCGGCGGCTCCACACATCGCGCAGGGCCGATGGCGGCGCGATGATGATATGGCCTTTCAGCGCATCTCCCTTCAGCAGGCCAACCGGGCGCACATCGCCCAGCGCCACGCCGTGCGCTTCATACAGCGCGCACAGCGCCGTCATCGCGCCGTGCAGATAGATTGGCGCATCATGCCCGGCGCGGCGCAGCTCCGCGATCACCCGCTGCGCCTTGCCCAGCGCATAGGCCCCCACCGCGACGCAGCGATCGGGATTGGCGGCCAATGCGGCCAGCAGTTTCTGGATTTCATCGGTGGTACCGGGATGGCGAAACACCGGCAGGCCGAAGGTGGCTTCGGTGATGAAGATGTCGCAGGCCAGCGGCTCGAAAGCAGCACAGGTCGGATCGGCGCGGCGCTTGTAATCGCCCGAAACGATGATGCGCGCTCCCGCTTTTTCCAGCACCACTTGGGCTGAACCCAGCACATGGCCGGCAGGCAGCAGCATGCAGGTCAGGCCATCGCCCAGCGCCAGACGTTCGCCATAGGCCAGCGCCTGCCCGCCTGGCTGCGGCCCGAAACGCTGGTGCATGATGCTGAGTGTTTCCGGTGTCGCAAGCACATGGCCATGGCCAGCGCGGGCATGATCGGCATGGCCGTGGGTGATGATGGCGCGGGGCTGCGGGCGCGACGGATCGATCCATGTGTCGATCCCGGGCAAATACAGCCCCGCCGGCAGCGGTTGGATCCAGTCAGGGTCAGTTTTCATCTGTGCCACGATGGCGGCTTGCTTTGTTCCTGTCACCCTTGCCATGGGTCGCAGCTGTGCAACTCCCCCCGATCATCGCCAATTGGTTTGCGCAGCGCGGCTGGCAGGTGCGTGATCATCAGCTGGCGATGATCGCTGCCGCCGCACAGGGCCGGCATGCACTTCTCACTGCGCCCACCGGGGCTGGCAAGACGCTGGCCGGATTTTTGCCGACGCTGGCCGATCTGGCGACAACGGCCCATGATGGCCTGCACACGCTGTATATCTCGCCGCTGAAGGCGCTGGCGGTGGATGTGCAGCGCAATCTGATCAACCCCATCACTGAAATGGGCCTGGATATCACCGTGGAAACCCGCACGGGTGATACGCCGTCCGATCGCAAGGCCCGCCAGAAGGTGCGTCCGCCGCAGATTTTGCTGACCACGCCCGAAAGCCTGGCCATCCTGCTCTCCGCACCCGAAGCCGCCACCATGATGGCCGGCGTGCGCCGCGTGATCATCGATGAAATCCACGCCTTCGGCACCAGCAAGCGCGGCGATCAATTGTCGCTGTGCCTCGCGCGCCTGCAACGCCTCGCGCCGGCCATGCAGCGGGTCGGCCTGTCGGCCACCATCGCCGATCCCGAAAGCTGGGCGGGCTGGCTGGCCCCCGATGCCGATATAACCCAAGTGGAAGTCGTGCGCGCCATTGGCGGCGCCGCGCCGGCCATCGATATCCTGGTGATCGACGATCGCATCCCGTGGGGCGGTCACAATGGCCGCTGGGCGGCGCGCGCCGTGATGCGCCGCATCGAGCAGGCCCGGCTGGCCATCGTGTTCGTCAACACCCGCGCCGTGGCGGAATTGGTGTTTCGCGATTTGTGGGCGGAAAACGATATGGCGCTGCCCATCGGCATTCACCACGGCAGCCTGGCCCCCGAAGCGCGCCGCAAGGTCGAAGCTGCGATGGCCGCCGGAAAATTGCGCGGCATCGTGGCCACGGCCAGCCTCGATCTTGGGCTGGATTGGGGCGATGTTGATCTGGTCATCCAGATGGGTGCGCCCAAAGGTGCATCGCGCCTGCTCCAGCGCACCGGCCGCGCCAATCACCGCATGGACGAAGCCAGCCAGTGCCTGATCGTGCCGGGCAATCGCTTTGAATATCTGGAGGCGTTTGCGGCGCGCGATGCGGTGGCAGCGGGGGAGCTTGATCCCGACGGCTTTCGCGCTGGCGCGCTCGATGTGCTGGCGCAGCATGTGGTGGGCTGCGCGGCGGCTGGGCCATTTTATCCCGCCGCGCTGTATGACGAGGTGAAAAGCGCGGCGCCTTACGCCGGGCTGACCCGCGCTGTGTTTGATGAGGTGCTGCATTATGCGGCCACTGGCGGCTATGCCCTCAAGGCCTATGAACGCTACCAGCGGCTGGTGGTGCAGCCTGATGGCCGCATGCGGCTGCGATCGGCGGCGCTGGCGCGGCAATGGCGGATGAACAGCGGCACCATCGTCGAAGCCGTGGCGATGAATATTCAGTTCGGATCGGGCAAAGGCCGCGGCGGCCGCCGGCTGGGCCAGATCGAGGAATATTTCGCCGGGCAATTGCTGGTGGGTGACAGCTTCATGTTTGCCGGCCAGGTGCTGGAGGTGACCGGCTTTGATGGCGCCGACGTGCATGTGAAGCTGGGGCGCGGCAATCCCAAGGTCCCGGTATATGCCGGTGGCCGCATGCCGATGACGACCCGGCTGGCGATGCGGGTGCGCGGCCTGATGAACACGCCGGATCGCTGGCCGGAAATGCCGGCCGATGTGCGCGAATGGTTGGCCATTCAGGCGCGCGTGTCGCGGCTGCCGGGGCTGGACGATGTGCTGGTGGAAACATTCGAGCGTGATGGCCGCTGGTATCTGGTGGCCTATGGCTTTGCCGGCCACCCCGCGCACCAGACGCTGGGCATGCTGATCACCCAGCGTATGGAACGCGCCGGGCTCAATCCGCTGGGCTTTGTGGCCAGCGATTATGCCATGGCGTGCTGGAGCCTTGATCCAGTCGATGATCCGCGCGCGCTGTTTGATCCGGCGGTGCTGGAGGATGAATTGGGCGCGTGGCTGGCGGCGTCGCCATTTCTGCGCCGGGCCTTTCGCGAAGTGGCGATCATTGGCGGCTTGATCGAACGCACCCAGCCTGGCGTGGTCAAGACCGGCAAGGCGATGAGCGTATCGTCCGATCTGATTTATGATGTGTTGCGCCGGCACGAGCCCGGCCATTTGCTGCTGGCGGCAGCGTGGACCGATGCGCGCGGCAAGCTGACCGATATTGACCGGCTGGCGGCGCTGCTGGAGCGTGCGCACAGCCAGATGACGCACGTGCGGCTGGCGCATGTGTCACCGCTGGCAGTGCCATCCTTGCTGACCATCGGCCGTGAACGGGTAGGGGAGAGCGCCGATTCGGCGCTGCTGGCAGAGGCCGAAGCGTTGATTGCCGAAGCGATGCGGGTTGCCTGATCCCGCGTCAGCAGCGTAGCGCACGGACATGGGCGCAGTGTTTGAATTTGCCGGGGCGATGTTCCAGCCGCTGGCCAGCGGCGCGCTGTATTGGCCGGCGGGCCAGACGCTGTTTGTCGCCGATCTGCATCTGGAAAAGGCCAGCCATTTTGCCATGCGCGGGCTGTTCCTGCCGCCGCATGACAGCGCCGACACACTGGACATGCTGATTACGGCAGTCGCGCAGACCGGCGCGCAGCGGGTGGTGTGCCTGGGCGACAGTTTTCATGATCAAGGCGGGCCGGACCGTCTGCAGCCAGCGGCGCGCCATGCGCTGGGCCTGATGACGCACAATCTCGATTGGTGGTGGATCACCGGCAATCACGACGAGGCCGCTGCGGCCAGCCTGGGCGGGCGTGTGCTGGAGGAGGCCGTGCTTGGCCCGCTTACGCTGCGTCATCAGGCCGACCCGCACGACGCAGCGCCGGAATTGTCGGGCCATTTCCATCCCAAGCTGGTGATCCGCCACCGCGGTCGCCACATCGCCCGGCGCTGCTTTGCCGCTGGCCCCGCCAAATTGATCCTGCCGGCGTTTGGCAGCTTTACCGGCGGGCTGGATATCGCCGATCCGGCCATCCGTGCCGCTTTGGCTGGGCCGGCAACTGCGCTGGTGATGGACGGGGATCGGCTGCTGCGGTTTCCAGTGGCTTGAATGCCGGCCCGCGCGGCCCGCCGCCAGAATATGGGCTGCTGCAACGCGGCGGCAACGATTTGGCGCATCGCCCGGCGGGTTGGCGCAGTATGTGATGAAAAGTAGCACAAGTTTACCGAAGATTAGCTTGACCGGGGCTACAGCGAAGCACATGCGCCGGGCAGTGAAAAAGGGGCAAGAATGACATTTCGACCAGTGAAAACCGCCGTGTTTCCGGTGGGCGGCCAAGGCACGCGATTCCTGCCGGCGACCAAGGCAATGCCGAAGGAAATGCTGCCGGTGGTGGACAAGCCGCTGCTGCAATATGCCGTTGACGAAGCTTTGGCCGCCGGGATCGAGCGGCTGGTGTTCGTGACAGCGCGCGGCAAGGGCGCGCTGGAGGATTATTTCGATATCGCGCGCGAACTGGTCGATTCCCTCGTCAAGCGCGGCAAGTCAGCGGAATTGGCAATCCTGGAAGCCACCCAGATCGAACCGGGCCGGATGGTTTATGTGCGCCAGCAGGATCCGGCCGGCCTGGGCCATGCGGTGTGGTGCGCGCGGCATGTTGTCGGCAACGAAGCCTTTGCCGTGCTGCTGCCTGACGAATTGCTGTGGAATCCGGCCAGCCCGGCGCTGAAGGAAATGCACGAAGCCTACGAGCAGCTTGGCGGCAATATCATTTCCGTGCTGGAAGTGCCGGACGAACACACCCACCGCTATGGCATCGTCGATCCTGGCGCAGTTGATGGCCTGATTACCGAGGTGAAAGGACTGGTTGAAAAGCCTGCCGCTGGCACGGCACCGTCGCGGCTGGCCGCCATCGGCCGCTATATCTTGCAGCCCGAGGTGATGGATGTGCTGGCGCAGGGCAAGCGCGGCGCTGGCGGCGAAATTCAATTGACCGATGCAATGGCCGAAATGATCGGCGTGCAGCCGTTTCATGCTCTGACCTTCACTGGCACCCGCTTTGATTGCGGGGACAAGACCGGACATATGATGGCCAACGTGGCGCTGGCGCTGGAACGCGATGACATCGGGCCGGCACTGCGCACGTGGTTGAAGGGCCTCGCGCTATAAAAGCGTGCAGCAAAGCGCGGGGCCATCGCCAACGCTGATCAACCGCCAGCCCTGCTCCGGCCGCCGGTACCGGGCTGTCAGGGTAGTTGCACCACCAGCAACTTGCGCAATTGCCGAACTGACCGGGCCGCCCGAGCCTCGTTTGGCACAACGAGACGCAGCGGGCCGTCATCCGGGCTCAAGGCTTTGCCGTCGCAATTGCCGGTGACAATAGCCGGGCTGTTGCCCAGCTTGGTATCAATTTCACCAAGGCTGAATGCTGCCCGGTAGCCATCTTCGGCCTGGGCGATGATGACCAATGTCAGCGCGGGGCCGCGCACGTCTGCGCCGGTTGGCAGGCCCGCCGCTGCTGCCAGATCACTCAAGCGGACTCCGGTGCAGCTGTGGCTTTTACCATGCGCGGCAAAATCGGCCTGGACCTGCGGCAGCCTTGCCAATGTGGCGGCATCAAGCGGCAAGGCGGCTGGTATATCCGCCGCAGCAGCAAGGCTCAGCAACAGCAGGGACAGGGGCAACATCGGCGGATCCTCGGGGAGGGTGTTGAACAGCAAACACCAAGGATAGTGCGGTAGCGGCCATTCATAACATTGACGAGGCGCGAAATCGCGATAACTACGCCGCATGACCTTGCAGCCAACCGACGTTTCCGCGCCAAACCATGAAGGCGCCCCTTTCGATGCACGATTGCTGCGCGATGCGTTTGGTTGTTTTGCGACGGGGGTGACCGTGGTGACCAGCCAGTCGCCCAGCGGGGAACGCGTGGGCTTGACCGCAAACAGCTTCACCTCAGTCAGCCTCGATCCGCCGCTCGTGCTGTTCTGCCCGGCCAATGGCGCATCGGCGCTGCCGATTTTGCGCCAATCGGGTCGATTTGCGATCAACATCCTCGATCTTGATGGTCAATCGGTGGCCAATCGCTTCACCCAGCGCGATGTGGACCGGTTTGGCGCGCACGACTGGCTGGATTGGGATGGTGTGCCGGTGCTGGCCGCCGCCAAAGCCGCCTTTGCCTGCAGCTTGTATGCCGATCACGATGGCGGCGATCACCGCATCATCGTCGGCCGGGTCGAGCGGCTGGCGCTGGATGCCGCGCGGGAGCCTTTGCTGTATCTGCATGGCCGCTATCGCCGGGTGCATGTTGGCTGAACCCGCCGCCTCCAGCCGGGACGCCGCGGAAACCGCGGCACTGGCAAAAGGCGGGCGCACCAGCTTTTTTGGGTATGTGCTGCGTCTGGCGGCGCGCTTTCCCTTTCTGTTCATTGCCGGGCGGCTCTACGGCGCTGAAGCGCTCGGGCGATTTGCCTATGCCACCATGGTCGTCGAACTGGCTGCCATGTTGGCCACCCTGGGCCTGAAGCGCGGCCTGGCCGAAGATCTGGCCCGCCGCCCCGATGATCAGGCCGGCGCGGTGGCCGATGCCTTGCTGGTGGCGCTGCTGGCCGGGCTGCTGGGGGCCGCTGTGCTGGTGGCGCTGCCCGAATTGCTGTTCCCGGCGGCGCGCCTGCACCCGCTCGATCGCTGGTTTGCGCTGATCATCCCGTTCATTGCGCTGGCCGATATCGCATTGGCCGGGCTCGCCTTTCATCACGATGTTGCTGCGACGGTGCGGGCGCGGTCGATCATCGAACCCTGGATGTTGTCGATCGCTGCGTTGGCACTGGCGTTCACCGCCTGGAAAGGGGACGGTATGTTGATTGCCTATGTGCTGTCGATGCTGGCGGCGTTTCTGGCGGCGCTGGCGCCGGCGGTGCGGCGCTTTGGTTGGCCCCGGGGATGGCGGTTCGATGCAGCGCGGCTGTGGCGGCTGGTGCGTGCCAACGGCCCGCTGGCCGGCGCCGATCTGGCCGAATGGGGCGCCCGCCGGCTGGATATCTTCATTCTGGGGCGCTTTGCCTCCGCTGAATTAATTGGTATTTATTATGTGGCCCAGCAGATTGCATCGCTGCCGCAACGGCTGAAATCCAGCTTCGATCCCATTCTTGGCCCGGTGCTGACTCGCAATCTGGCGGCGGGCAATCTGGTCAAGGTGGCGGCGCATGTGCGCCAGATCAGTTTCTGGGTGGCTTCGGTGCAATTGGCGGCGGTGTTGTCGCTGGGGATCGTCGGGCAGGCAGCCATGGGTTTGTTTGGCCCGGCCTTTGCCAGCGGTGTGGTGGTGCTGGCGGTGTTGCTGGCCGTGGAGCTGCTGGCAGCGCAAGCCGCCGTGGCCGAAGGTGCGCTGATTTATGTGGCGCGCGGCCGCAATCTCACCTGGTCGGTAATCGGGCTGGTGGTCCAGGCCGGCCTGACGCTGTGGCTGGTGCCGTTGGATGGGCCATTGGGCGGCGCGGTTGGGGCGGCGGCGGCGCTGGCCGCGGCGGCGCTGCTGCAATCCGTTGCCAAATCGCGGCTGCTGGCTGCCCGATTGGGCCATCCGGTGTCCGGCTGGCGCTGGTCCTTGCTGTTGGCGGCGCTGCCGGCATTTGGCGCCGGGATGCTGGTGCTGCGCACCCCTGAGCCCATTCAACTGACCATCGGATTTTTCGCCATATTGGGCACCTTTGGCTTTGTGATGTGGCGGTTCGGCTTCAAGGGCGCCGATCGTCTGCTGCTCGGCCGCGGGCTGAAGCAGTTGGAAGCCGATGCCGCCGGCTTGCCGCTGGCACCGATCCTGCCCGGCCATCAGGCCAGTTGATCACGCCATTTGATCACGCCAGTTTTCGGCGCAGCAGCCGGCCAAACAGCCACCAGCTGCCCACCGCATAAAGCGCGCCATTCAGCCCGATCAGCATCATCCAGAACTGCGTCGGTTCAAAACCCTCCATGATGCCAAAGCGCGGGTTGGTGAGCACCTGGCTGAACGCTGCCATCATCAGGCCCAGCCAGCTGTAGGCCATCTGGATCTTGTGGGTTTTCAGATCAGCCGGATTGCGGTGTGCCAGCCAGCGGCGCAGCGCCAGCATGCCGGAGATCAATGAATACAGGCCGACAAATGCCAGTATGTGAAACGGCAGAAATCTGGTGTCGGGCCGGAACGTCGCCAACGCACCCAGATTGCACACCAGCATGGCGGGCACATACAGCCGGCCGGCCAGCGCGTGCCCGGGCGCGCCTTGGCGGGCGACCATCTGATACAGGCCCAGCGGCATGGCCAGGCAAGCGGCGGCAAGATGAGCAATCAGCAGCGGGGACAAATTGGCAAGCATGGCGGGCCTTTCGGGATTGGCTGAGGCGGAGGTGATGGCCCGGTTGTGACCGCTTGCCGCCTCTTGCCGCAACGCCGGTTTCGCTTATCATGCCAGCCACTTCGTCAAACCCGTCCAAACCGGATTCACGCTGCGTGGAATCGACCGTTTCTTTCTCGCGTGATGCCGCGCCGCCGCTGCGGCCGCTGATTGCGGCCACCCTGTTTGCCGTGCTGGTGTGCCTGATCACCGGGCCGTTCGATACGCTTCGCCTGCCAGCGTCCAGCCGGCTGGTGTTCTGGCTGGTGCTGATCGGCTGGAACAGCGCAAAATGGTGGCTGTGGTACAGCTGGATCGGCCCGCGCGTCACCAATCGCCGCATGGCGGCGCTGGCGGCGCTGCTGGGCGCACTGCTGCTCAATGCCACCATGCCGCTGGAAATTGATCTGATGTTCCGGGCGATCGGTCGGCCAGTGGCGCTGCCGTGGTTCGGCCTCTACGTCACGGCGGTGATCGTGGGCGGATCGATTTCGGTGCTCACCGCCGTTTTGCGCAGTCCGCGCGGTGCTGCCCCACCTGCCAAAGCGACTGCCGAACCGCTCGTTGCGGTGCCTGCCGCCACTCCGCTGCTGGCCCAGCGTGCCGGCCTGCCCGATCTGGCCGATGTGCTGATGGTCACCGCCGAAGATCATTATCTGCGGTTGGTGCTGACGGGCGGCCCGAAGGACTACCTGCGACCGCTGGTGCTGTTTCGCTTCGGCGATGCGCTGCCTGAGCTGGCCGAGCTTGCCGGCGCGCAGGTCCACCGCAGCGCCTGGGTGGCACGCCGCCACGTCGCCGGCGTGCGCCGGGACGGCCGGCGCTGGCTGCTGGTGCTGGCCGATGGCAGCCAGCAAGCCATTAGCGAAACCTACTTGCCCGCGTTGCGCGCCGCCGGCTGGCTTCAGACAAAGCTGTAGGGATCGACATCCACCACCACCCGCACCGATGCCGGCAACGGCACGCGCGCCAGCCAATCGCGCAAGATGGCCGGCAGCGGCAGCTCGCGCCGGGCCTGTATGAGCAGCCGGTGGCGGTGGCGGCCGCGCAGCATGGCCATGCTGGCGGGCGCCGGGCCAAGCACCAGCAAGCCATCCCGAACTGGCGCCGCCGCCCCCAGCGCCTGCGCGCCCAGCCGGGCGGCATCGGCATCGGTTGACGACACGATCAGCGCCGCCAGCCGCCCGAACGGCGGCTGCCCCAGATCACGCCGCGCGGCGATTTCGGCGGCAAAAAACGCCGCGGCGTCGCCCTTGCCCAGCGCCTGCATCAGCGCCGCGCCGGGCTGGTGCGTTTGAATCAGCACGCGGCCCGGCTTGTGGCCGCGCCCGGCCCGGCCCGAAGCCTGCACGATCTGCTGCCAGCTCCGTTCGCCAGCGCGCAGATCGCCGCCTTGCAGGCCAAGATCGGCATCCACCACGCCCACCAGCGTCAGATCGGGGAAATGATAGCCTTTGGTCACCATCTGGGTGCCGATGATGATATCGATGCTGCGCTGCTCAACCGCCGTGACCAACGCGGCGGCGCGGGCCGGGCTGGTGATGGTGTCGCTGGTCACCACGGCGATGCGGGCATCGGGCCAGGTGCGCTGCACCTCCTCGGCGATGCGCTCAACGCCCGGCCCACAGGCCACGAGATGATCGGTGGCGCCGCATTCCGGGCAGGATGCCGGCACCGGCAATTGATGCCCGCAATGATGGCAGGCCAGCCGGCGCGATAGCCGATGTTCCACCATCCACGCCGTGCAATCGGGGCATTGGATACGATGCCCGCACGCACGGCACAGCGTGAGCGGCGCATACCCACGCCGATTCAAAAACAACAGGCTTTGCTCGCCCAGCGCCAGTGTTTCGCTGATCGCTGCGCCCAGCACCGGTGACAGCCACGCGCCGCGCGCTGGCGGATGCCGGGTCATGTCCACCAGCCGCACCTGCGGCAGTTGTGCGCCGCCAAATCGGCTGGGCAGGTGCAGATGGCGATAGGTGCCGCGGCTGGCCAACACCTGGGTTTCGATGGCCGGCGTGGCCGTGGCCAGCACCACCGGCAGGCCTTCCATGCGGCCGCGCATCACCGCCACGTCGCGGGCGTGATAATGCACGCCTTCATCCTGCTTGAAACTGGCTTCGTGCGCTTCATCGACGATGATGCACGCCAGCCGGGCATAGGGCAGGAACAGCGCTGATCGTGCCCCCACCACCACGCGGGCGCGGCCATCGGCGATGGCAGCCCAGGCCGCGCGGCGCTCGCTGGTTTTCAGATCGCTGTGCCACGCCAGCGGCTGGCAGCCGAACCGTGCCGCAAACCGATCCAGCCACGGCGCAGTCAAGGCGATTTCCGGCACCATCACCAGCACCTGCCCGCCGCGCCTTATGGCAGCGGCGATGGCTTCGAAATACACTTCGGTCTTGCCCGATCCGGTCACGCCTTCCAGCAGGAACGGCGCGAACTGCGCGGCGTCCACGGCGTCCACCAGCGTGGCGGCTACGGCCTGTTGATCGGGCGACAGCACAGGCGCGGCATGATCGGGATCAGGCAGCGGCGGGCTGGCATCGCCAGAGACAGTTTCGGCCACCAACGTGCCCGCCGCCACCAGGCCGCGAATCACCGCCTCGGATACGCCGGCGATGCGCGCCAGATCGCGGGCGCTGCCCAAGGTGCCAGTGCCACGCCCGGCCAGAAGCTCCAGCGCCTTGGCCCGTTCCGGCGTCATGCGTGCCGGCGGCGGGCCGCTCAGGCGATATTCCGTCAGCGCCCGCGCCGGCAGGAACGCCACCGATGGCCACGCCATGCGCACCACCTGCACCAGCGGCGCGACATAATAATCGGCGGTCCAATCGATCAGGCGGCGCAGCGGTGCAGCCAGTGGTGGCAGATCCAGCCGCGCAGCCACGGCGCGCAATTTGCTGGCCGGCACTTCGGGCGCTGCGGCGCTGTCCAGATCCCAAACTACGCCGATGATGCGGCGCGGGCCCAGCGGCACCTCCACGGCGTCCCCGGCGTTCAACGTCATGCCGGCCGGCACGGCATAATCCAGCGGCCCCAGGCCATGCTGAAACGGGATAACGCGAACGCGCTGAGGATGGGCAGGATTGGCCGGGAACACCAGCCTGTAGATAGGCAAGTCACCGCCGCCATGCTAGGCGCGCGGCGACACGAAAGGCCGTTCATGATCCCGCGTTATTCCCGCCCCGACATGGTCCACATCTGGGAGCCACAAAGCCGCCTGGCCATCTGGTTCGAGATCGAAGCCCATGCGACCCAGAAGCTGGCCGATCTGGGCGTTGTGCCGCAAAGCGCGGCCAAGGCGCTGTGGGATTGGTGGGCGACCAAGCCGGTCATCGATGTCGCCGCCATCGACGCCATCGAAGCGGTGACCAAGCATGACGTGATCGCCTTTCTGGATTGGGTAGCGCAGCAGGTCGGTCCGGAAGCGCGCTTCATGCACCAGGGCATGACATCGAGCGACGTGCTCGATACCTGCCTCGCCGTGCAGCTCGCCCGCGCGTCGGATCTGCTGCTCGCCGACATGGACGCCCTGCTCGCCGCGATCAAGCGCCGGGCGCTGGAGCATAAATTCACCCCCACCATGGGCCGCAGCCACGGCATTCATGCCGAGCCGACGACCTTTGGCCTCAAGCTGGCGCAGGCCTATGCCGAATTTGACCGCTGCCGCGCCCGGCTGGTGGCAGCGCGGGCCGATATCGCCACCTGCGCGATTTCCGGCGCTGTCGGCACCTTCGCCAATATCGATCCGCAGGTGGAGGACTATGTGGCAGCGCAGCTCGGCCTGTCAGTCGAGCCGGTCTCCACCCAGGTCATCCCGCGCGACCGCCATGCGATGTTCTTTGCCACGCTGGGCGTGATCGCCAGCAGCATCGAGCGGCTGGCCACCGAAGTGCGCCATCTGCAGCGCACCGAAGTGCTGGAGGCGGAGGAGTATTTTTCGCCCGGTCAGAAGGGCAGCAGCGCCATGCCGCACAAGCGCAACCCGGTGCTGACGGAGAATCTCACCGGCCTGGCGCGCATGGTGCGTTCCGCGGTGGTTCCAGCCTTGGAGAATGTCGCGCTGTGGCATGAGCGCGACATCAGCCACAGTTCGGTTGAACGCTATATCGGCCCGGATGCCACCATCACACTGGATTTCGCGCTGGCGCGGCTGACCGGCGTGATCGACAAATTGCTGATCTATCCGGAGCGGATGGCGAAGAATTTGAACAAGATGGGCGGCCTGATCCATTCGCAGCGCGTGCTGCTGGCGCTGACCCAGGCCGGCCTGACCCGCGACGACAGCTATCGGCTGGTGCAGCGAGGCGCCATGAAAGTGTGGGAATCCGATGGCGCCCTGAGCTTGCTGGATCTGCTCAAGGCCGATGCTGACGTGACGGCCCACCTGTCCAATGCCGAGCTTGAAGGCCTGTTCGACCTTGCTTATCATTTCAAGCATGTCGACACGATCTTCGCGCGCGTGTTTACCTGATATCCGATCCCTTTTTGCCGTTGGAGTGTTCCTGATGAAACTGCTGATTGCCCTCACCCTCGCTGCGCTGCCGGCTGCTGCCTTGGCTCAAACCGCGCCGCCGGTGCCCGCTGCGCCGGTCGCCCCCGCTGCTGCTGCTCCCGCTGCTGCCCCCGCTGCCGGCCTTGATTCGCCGATCGAGCAACTGCTCGCCAATGAAAAGGCCAAGGCCGTGATCGATGCCCGCATTCCTGGCCTGTCCAGCCATCCGATGCTGGACCAATTCAAGACGATGAGCCTCAAGGAGCTGCTGCCGATGGCGGGCGGCCAGCTGACCGAGGCCATGCTGGAAGCGGTTGCCGCCGACCTCGCCAGCGCCAAATAAACCCGGCGGGCCGGTCCTGCAGCGCCAGAGAATGTCACCCTGCCGGGCATGGGGCTTGAACCCAACACCTTTGCACGGGCTCAGAACCCCAGCCAGCAACCCGGCCAGATGCGTCAACAGTGTCAAATCCTGGCCGCGGCCGGGGTGTTGGCTGGCGCGGCAGCCGCTTGACCCGCTGGCGGTCGCCCGCATGGTGCGTGGTTGCTGATCTGGCCCCGCACCTGGCCGCCAGCGCCGAACTGGCCAGAACCAGCAGATTGACGCCGCGCCGCGAGCCGGCCACAACGCCGCTCACGCGCTGGGGAGGGTGATGACGATGGTGAAGGCCGATATCGGATTGAACAGCTGGTTCAGCCGGCGTGTGATGCAGACGCCGGATCGGCCGGCGCTCAGCTTTGAGGGCGCTACCCGCAGCTACCGGGCAATGGGCGATGCGATCAATCGGTTGGCGGCGGCCCTGAAGGCCGGCGGCGTCTGCCGGGGCGACCGGGTCGGCTATCTCGGGCTGAACAATCCGCTGTATTTCGATCTGCTGTTTGCCGCCGCGCGGCTGGGCGCGATCTTTGTGCCGCTGAATTTCCGCCTCACTGGGCCCGAACTTGATTACATCATCAACGATGCCGGTGTGCACACGCTGGTGGTGGATGGCCCGCACCGGCCGGTGATCGACGGCGTGCGCCTGTCCCTGTGCTGCCGTCGTTACCTGTCGGCCGATGGCCCGGCCGATGGATGGCAGCCGATTGCCGAATTCGTCGGTGATGCCGCGCCGCTGGCTGACGGCGTGGCCACGGCCGACGATGATGTTGCGGTGATCATGTACACATCGGGCACCACTGGCCGGCCCAAGGGTGCCATGCTCACCCACGGCAATTTCTGGTGGGCCAATATCAATGGCGCAATGGGCGCCGATGTCAGCGAGAAAGATATCTCGCTGGTGATGGCGCCGCTGTTCCATATCGGCGGGCTCAACGTCACTCCGCTCAGTTGCTGGCAAAAGGGTGGGCATGTCATCCTGCACAAGGGCTTCGATCCGGTGCGGTTCCTCGCCGATGTTGCGGCTCACCGCGTCACCACGACGTTCGCTGTGCCGGCGATGCTGCTGTTCATTGCCCAGCAGCCAGATTTCGCCACGGCCGATCTTTCCAGCATACGGGTGATCATGTGCGGCGGCGCGCCAGTGCCGGAGCCTTTGCTGCGCCTTTATGGCGCGCGCGGCATTCCACTGAATCAGGGCTATGGCCTCACCGAAACCGCGCCGTCGGGCACCTATCTCGGCCCGGATTTCGCGCTGGCCAAGCTGGGTTCGGCCGGCAAGCCAATGTTCTTTGTCGATCTGCGCGTCGTTGGCGAAGATGGCCGCACGCCGCTGGGGCCGCACGAACGCGGCGAAGTGATCATGCGCGGCCCCAACATCATGCGCGGTTACTGGAACAAACCCGAAGCCACGGCGGCGGCCATCGATGCCGAAGGCTGGTTCCATTCGGGCGACATCGGCTATCTGGATGATGATGGCTTTTTGTATATCTGCGACCGCCTGAAAGACATGATCATCAGCGGCGGCGAGAATATCTACCCGGCCGAGGTGGAGGCCGTGCTTTATGCCCACGAAGCCATTGCCGAAGTGGCGATTTTTGGCGAACCCGATGAAAAATGGGGCGAAAGCGTTACCGCCGTCGCCGCGCTGAAGCCCGGCGCTGCACTGGATATCGAAATCCTGCGCGCCTGGGCGACCGAACGACTGGCCCGCTACAAGCTGCCGACCCGGCTGGAAATCGTCACGGTGCTGCCCCGCAATCCGGCCGGCAAAGTGCTTAAATTCGAATTACGCGACCGGTTTCGGCGGTAAACCGCAGCTAGCACGAGCGAGAGCCTTCGGCGGGCAGGGGTGACCCCTGAACCCTGTTACTGGTTTGGAGGCCGGCCCGGCAGATCAGGCCCGGTGGCGGCGTAGTCGTGATCGTCAGCGCCGGCTCAGCATGGCCATCAGCACGGTGCTCCCCAACATGCCAAGCCCGCCATAAAAGCCCATGATATCAAGCCCGCGCGCCGTGCCGAGCAGCACCGACGGGATTGCCACGATGCAGCATCCGCACACAAACCCGGTGCCCAGCCACACGGCGATGCGCCCGGCGGCGGTTGATGCACGCGTGGCCAATCTTGGCCCGACAACTGCCGCAAGCAGTGCATAAGGCAAGCCGAACGCGGTAGCGAACAGGGCAATCGTCAGTGCCGTCCCCCAATTTTCGTCCCTGAACCCAGCGATGATTATCAGCCCGGCAAACAAACCCGGCACCAGCGCTGCTAGCGCAGCCGCCGCCAGAGTGAGCACCAAGCCGGGCAATTGCGAATTCACAGGTGGTCGCCGGTCAGCCGCCACCGCCAGGCCGTTCACCGCGGCGGCGCCACTGCGGCCGGCAGATCACGGCCCCATTTCAGGAATGCGGCCTTCACGTCGGGCCTCGCCTTAAGGGCACGCAGATCGGCGCGGCTGCGGCGGCCGGGCAGTTCCTTTTGGTCGGCAATGATGAACGTCTGCAACTCAAACAGCGCGTCGCTCCGGCGCTCGGGATCATTCAGCTTTGCGGCCATGGCACGCGCCGCTGCATCGATGCGCCCGGTGCACAGCATCGCCTGGCCATAAGCATCGTCATTGGCATCGGGCTTGGCCAACAGCGGCGCCAGCGCGGCGGCGGCGGCGGCAGCATTGCCTTGGCGGTGATGCGCGCAGGCCCGAACGGCGGCCAGGAACAACATGCCATAATCGTTCATGTCCTTGCCGGCCTTGCGTTCGGCCAGATCGGCCGCAGCCAGCGCCGCCGCCCAGCGGCCAGCCTGATCGGCCACCAGCGCATGGTTGATCAGCAGGCCGGCAAGCTCCGGCCGGCCTTCGGCATCAAGGCCGGCCAGCAGATTGTAGCGCGCCAGTCCTTCATCGATCTGGCCCAGATCAATCAGCAATTGGGCGGACAGATTGACCAGCCACAGGCCGTTGCCCTGCAGGCTGGCCATGGCCTCGGCGGTTTTGGCAGTGTCGGCGAACGCCAGCGCATCGCGTTCCCGCGACACGATATTGAGAGCGCTGGCATAGCCCAGCCGGGCCGTGGCATCGGCCGGCTGCGCATCCAGCGCGGCCTTGCTGGCGGCCAGATAGACGCCGTCTGCCAGATCGGCGCCGGGGCCAAGCCGCTTTTCCAGCGCCGGCCACAGCGATTGATAGCGCCTGTCGATGGCCAGCCGTGCCAGGCTGACCGTGTTGACCAGCTTGTCGACCAGCGGCTGCGCTTCATCAAGCCGGTCGCGGCTGGCAAGCCCGTTGATCACCAGCAGCTTGAGATTGTCGCCGGAGCCTATTGTCTGGCCGGGCGCCGTGTATCCAGCGGTTTCCAGCGTCAGGGCGAGATCGAACTGGCGGTTCTTGTCGGTGGTTGCCGCCAATATCTGGCTGATCAGTTCAGGCGGCAATTCGTTCAGCCATTTGGGATTGGACACGGCAATCAACTGCAGCGCCTGGCCAGCGGCGGGCACATCGCCGGTGATAGCGCGCAGCACGAACAATTGGCGCAGGATCAGCAGCGACGGGTTGAGCGCCGCATCGGCGGCAAATTCTATGGCAGCGCGTGCGGGCACGAATTTGCCCTGCCGGGCCAGCGCAAAGCTGCGCAGCCCTTCCACCCGGCCCTTGTCAGCCGGCAGATCGCTGCTGGCCAGCAACGGATCGAGAATGGCCAGCGCCTCCTCGCTTTTGCCGGCATCGACAAGCGCGGCCACTTGCGCCAAGCGATCTTCGATTGGTGCCGGTTCTGCGGGCGCAGTCGGGGCCGCCGCAATCAGCAGTGCAGCCAGCGGTGCCAGTAAAAAGGCCGGTTTGAAGACATGCATCATACGTGCACACTAACTGCATATGCGGGTTTGGGGAGAGGGTCATGACGGCACAGGTGGAATTCTTTTTCGATTGTTCCAGTCCGTGGACCTATCTCGGCTTTGAAGCGCTGGTGGCGGCGGCAGCAGAAGACGGGTTTGATATCGTCTGGCGGCCGTTCCTGGTCGGCGGCGTGTTCAACACGGTCAACCCCAGCGTGTATGAAATGCGCGCAAAACCCGTGGTGCCCAAGGCGCGCTATTTCACCAAGGATATGCACGACTGGATCCGCCGTTCGGGGCTGGCGATCAAATGGACGCCCAGCATCTTTCCGGTGAACAGCGCGCGGGCCATGCGGCTGTGCCTGGTCGCTGCCGATAGCAGTGCCTGCGAAGCGGTCGCCCGCCGCATCTTCCAGCTCTACTGGGGCGAAGACCGTGACATCAGCCAGGCCGATGTGCTGGCCGACGCTGCTGCGGCCGGCGGACTCGACGCGGCGGCGGCGCTGGAACTGGCCGATTCGCCCGATCTGAAGGCCCGGCTGCGCGCCAACACCGACGAACTCATCGCCCGCGGCGGCTTTGGCAGCCCGACCTATTATGTTGCCAAGGACGACATGTATTTCGGCCAGGATCGCATCATTCTGGTCCGCGAAGCGGCGGCGCGGGCGGGGTAGCGCGCTGTTTTGCGCCGCGATTTAACTGTCAAAGAACAAGGCCCCAAACATATCTCACGCCATTTTCGGGCGGTTACATTAAACGCTTCTGACGCATCTCGCGTGTTTCAGCCCGCCTTTTGTCCCCGCCTTTGCGCCGCGTATGACCATCGGATAACGCAATGGTGACAGGCATTGCCTGTGTAGGACAGGCTGCGCATCAGCGTGCGCGCACCGCCGATTTCTTCAATGCAATCGAGGCGACAGCTGCCAGCCATCCTCTGTAACCCGGTGCCGGGCAGGGGCAGGCATAGCAAGTCCGGGCAAGCCTGGCTCCGCGCTGCATTCAGGACTGAGCGCAACACTGACCTGCCACAACAGAGCCGCTTGACTCGCACGGGCTGCTGACTGCAACTAGAACAAAGACGGAACATTCCGTCCAGTCGAGTCGTCCTTTGCCCCATGTTTGCCGCCCCCTCCCTGTTGCCACCCCCGCCGCTACCGCTGCTGCCACCGCTGGCGCCGGCAAAGCCGATGCACCGGTTGGCGCTGGATGGCGGCCGGCTGGATGCGGTGCTGCAAGGCGGGCTGGCGCTGGCGGCGTGTCACGAGATTTACGGGGCAGGGACGGGGGCTGGGGCCACGGCGTTCGCGCTGATGCTGGCGCTGGCCTGCCCGCGGCCCGGCCCGATCCTGTGGGTGGCGGATGGCTGGGACGACAATGGCATGCTCCACGGCGCTGGCCTGGCCGAGCTGGGCGGCGATCCGGCGCGGCTGTGGCTGGTGGCAGCGGGCGGGGTGGTGCCGATGCTGCGTGCGGCTGGCGAAGCGCAGCGTTGCGCGGCGCTGGGCACGCTGGTGATCGAAAGCCATGGCGAGGCCAAGGCCATCGATCTGACGGTGACGCGGCGGCTGCAATTGGCGGCCGCAGCCCACGGCGTGTTCACGCTGCTGCTGCGCAGTGGGCAACCCCGGCCCAGCGCCTGCAGCAGCCGCTGGGAGGCGCAGCCGGCCCCGGCGCGGCAATTGGCGGCCGGTGCGCCGGGGCCGCCGCGCCTGACCATCAGCCTGACCCGTCAACGCGGTGGCCCTGCCGACATAAAACAAGTGCTGGAGTGGAACCGTGACCGTTGCAGCTTCCAAAGCGGTGAAAGCCGCCATGACACCGATGCCATCCGCTTTGGCATCACCCCGATCGGCGCTGGCTTTGCCCGGCGCCCCTCCAACGATGCATCGCCGCATCCTGGCGCTCGCGCTGCCGTGGTTGCCGGCGGAGCGGCTGGTGCGGGCTGGCGCCGCGCCGGCTGATACGCCGCTGGCGCTGATTGCCAATGATCGCGGCCGCCAGATCATACGTGCCGTGAATGAAGCGGCGCTGGCCGAAGGCATTGTTCCCGGCCTGGCGCTGGCCGATGCCCGCGCGCGCCTGCCCGGCCTGCGGGCACTGCCGCACGATCCGGCGGCTGATACGGCGTGCCTTGACTGGTTGGCGCAGGGGGCGACGCGCTGGTCCCCGATGGTGGCGGCGCGGCCGCCGCACGGATTTGTGATCGATATCAGCGGCTGCGCGCATCTGCTTGGCGGCGAAGCCAGCCTGGTTGCCGACATCGTCACCCGCCTGCACCGCCTGGGTTTCAGTGTGCAGCCGGCGCTGGCGGCCACACCGGCTGCGGCGCTGGCGCTGGCGCGTTTTGGCGTGGAGCGCACGGCGCACTTGCCGCTGGCGGCGCTGTCCGATCTCGAACCGGTGCAGATCGGCCTGCGCCGCGCTGGCCTGCGCTGTGTCGGCGATCTGGCGCGGCTGCCGCGCGCTGCCGTTGCGTCGCGCTTTGGCGAGGCGCTGCTGGCTGCACTGGATGCCCTGACCGAGGCGGCGGCACAGCCGCTGGACCCGCTGCAACCGGCTGCCGAGGTGATGGCGGAGCAGCGCTTTGCCAGCCCGATTGTGCAGCATGATGCGGTGCGGGCCGTGCTGGAGCGTTTGTTGCTGCGCTGCGGCGCGCAATTGGGTGCGCGCGGCCAGGGCGGCCGGCACTTTGCCCTGGCTCTGTATCGCAGCGACGGCCATGTCGCGCAGCTGGCCGTGGACACTGCCGAGCCGCAGCGCGATGCGCGGGCCGTGCTGCGGCTGTTTGATGAACGCATTGCGGCGCTCAATGATCCGCTCGATCCGGGCTTTGGCTATGATCTGGTGCGGCTGGCGGTGCCGATCACCGCGCCGCTGGACGAATCGCAGCTTGGACTGGATGGCGGCGCACTGGCCGAAACCCAGCTTTCCGAACTGGTTGACCGGTTGACAGCCCGGCTGGGGCGCGGCCGCCTGCGCCGCCTGGAGCACGCCGATACCCATATTCCCGAACAGGCCAGTTTCCTCGGCAGCCTGGCAGATTGCCCGCCGCCGGGTGCAACGGCGCGGGATTGTCCGGCGGCAGCCTGGCCGTCGCTGGTGCCGGGGGAACCGCCCGCCCGCCCGATTCGCCTGTTCGATCCGCCGCAGCCTATCGAAGTGCTTGCCGAGGTGCCCGATGGCCCGCCGCGCCGATTTCGCTGGCGCGGGCGGGTGCATGATGTCGCCGCCCATGAAGGCCCGGAACGCATCGCAGCGCAGTGGTGGCAGCGCAAGGACGGCGCCGGCCTGACCCGCGACTACTGGCGGGTGGAAGATGCTACCGGCCGCCGCTTCTGGTTGTTCCGCCACGGCCTCTATGAACGCGAAACCGCGGCGCCGGGCTGGTATCTGCACGGCCTGTTTGCCTGATGGGGCTGCTGGCGCCCGGCTTTGCCGAACTGGCGGCTGCAACCCATTATTCGTTCCTGCGCGGCGCTTCCAGCCCGGCGGCAATGGTGCAGACAGCGGCGGCGCTGGGCCATGCCGGCATCGGCATCGCCGATATCAACACGCTGGCCGGCGTGGTGCGCGCGCATGTGGCGGTGCGCGATCTTGCCGAAGCTGCCAAGGAGGCTGGCCGCGAGCCGCCTCGCTTCAAACTGGCTGTCGGCGCGCGGCTGGTGTTCATCGATGGCACGCCCGATGTTATCGCCTATCCGGCAACGCGCACCGGCTGGGGCCGGCTGACGCGGCTGCTGACGCTGGGCAACCGCCGCGCCGAAAAGGGCGATTGCCACCTGTCGCTGCCCGATCTGATCGATCATGCCGATGGGCTGCTGCTGATCATGCTCCCGCCGGGCAGCAGCCAGCACAGCAAGCTTGCGGCACTGGCGCACGCCTGCCCGGGGCGATTGTGGCAGGGCGCCAGCATGGGCCATGGCGGCAATGATCGGCGCCAATTGGCGGCACTGGCGGCGCAGGCGCAGGCGTGCGGCGTGCCGCTGCTGGCGCTGAATGCGCCGCTCTATGCCGCGCCGCAGCAGCGCCCGCTGCACGATGTGATCACCTGCATCCGCCACGGCTGCACATTGGACACGGCGGGCACGCGGCTGGCGGCCAATGCCGAACGCCATCTGAAATCTGCCGCCGAACTGGCGCGCCTGTTTCGTGATGTGCCGCAGGCGCTGGCCGAGCCGGCGCGGTTGCTCGCCCGCATCGATTTCAATCTTGATCAGCTGCGCTATGATTATCCCGACGAGCCGGTGCCGGCCGGCTACAGCCCGCAAGGCTGGCTGGAAACACTCACGCAGCAAAAGGCGCGTGAACGCTGGCCGGATGGCATTCCGCCCAAGATGGCGGCGCTGCTGGCCGAAGAATTTCGCATCATCGCGCGGGCTGGCTATGCCCCCTATTTCCTGACGGTGCACGATATCGTCGCCTTTGCGCAGGGCCGGGGCATCTTGTGCCAGGGCCGCGGCAGCGCCGCCAACAGCGCGGTGTGCTTTGTGCTGGGCATTACCGCCGTTGATCCGGCCGAGCATAATCTGTTGTTTTCACGGTTCATTTCCGAAGAACGCAAGGAACCGCCCGATATCGATGTCGATTTCGAGCACGAACGCCGCGAAGAGGTGATGCAGTGGATTTACGAACGTTATGGCCGGGAACGCGCGGCCATCGCGGCCACCGTGATCCATTATCGCCCGCGCAGCGCCGTGCGGGAGGTTGGCAAGGTGCTCGGCCTGTCCGAAGATCTCACCAGCCGGCTGTCGTCCACGGTGTGGGGCAGTTACGCCAGCCAGATGGAGCGGGAGCGGTTTGCCGAAACCGGCATCGATCCCGACAATCCGGCCATTGCGCGGCTGGGGCGATTGGTGAGCGAAATCATGGGCATGCCGCGCCACCTGTCGCAGCATGTCGGCGGCTTTGTGCTCACGCAAACCCGGCTGGATGAACTGGTGCCGATCCACAATGCCGCCATGCCCGATCGCACCTTCATCGAATGGGACAAGGACGATATCGACGCGCTGGGCCTGATGAAGGTGGATGTGCTGGCGCTGGGCATGCTCAGCTGCATCCGGCGCGCGTTCGATTTCATTGAAACCCGGCTTGGCCAGGCCTGGTCGCTGGACAGCGTGCCCGGCGACACGCCGCGCGGCGGCACTGCGGATGTGTACCACATGCTCCAGCGCGCTGATTCAGTTGGGGTATTCCAGGTTGAAAGCCGGGCGCAGATGAACATGCTGCCGCGCCTGAAGCCGGCGGAATTTTATGATCTTGTCATCCAGGTGGCGATCGTGCGGCCCGGGCCGATCCAGGGTGACATGGTGCACCCCTATCTGCGCCGCCGGCAGGGGCGCGAAGCGGTGCATCTGCCGGCGCCCGGCCCGCCGCATGACCCTGATGAGCTGAAAATCGTGCTCGGCAAGACGCTGGGCGTGCCGCTGTTTCAGGAACAGGCGATGAAGCTGGCGATCACCGCGGCGGGATTCACCCCGGCCGAAGCCAATCGCCTGCGCCGATCCATGGCGACGTTTCGCAGCGTCGGCGGCATGGATTATTTCGAAGAGAAACTGGTCGGCGGCATGACGGCGCGCGGCTATGATCTTGATTTTGCACGGCGGTGCTTCAATCAGATCAAGGGCTTTGGCAGTTACGGCTTTCCCGAAAGCCACGCGATTGCCTTTGCCCGGCTGGTGTGGGTGTCGGCCTGGCTGAAATGCCGATACCCGGCGGTGTTTGCTGCCGCGCTATTGAATGCGCAGCCGATGGGATTTTATGCCCCTGCGCAGATCGTGCGCGATGCCGCTGAGCACGGTGTGCAGGTGCTGCCGGTGGATGTGAACCACAGTGCCTGGGATTGCACCCTTGAAGGGGCGGGCGAACAGGTGGGCGGGCGCCATGATGCCGGGCTGGCGCTGCGGCTGGGCCTGCGCCAGATCAGCGGCTTTCGCGAGGAATGGGCACAGCGCATCGCGGCGGCGCGCCCGGTGCGCAGCCTGGAGGATCTCGGCCGTGCCGGCCTGCCGGCGCGGGGGCTGAAACTGCTCGCCGATGCCGATGCCTGCGCGTCCTTGGGGCTTAATCGCCGCGATGCCGGCTGGCAGGCGTTGCGCACGCCGGTGGACAGCCTGCCGCTGTTTGCCGCCGCCGATGCCAGCGATCTGGGCGTGGAGGCGGCGGCCGATCTGCCGCTGATGGCGCCGGGGGAGGAGGTGGCGGCCGATTATCAGGTGCTGCGGCTGTCCCTCCGTGGCCATCCGCTGGCACTTTTGCGGCGTTTTTTGCCCGAAACGCGCACGTCTGCGCAGTTTCAGGCCACAAAAAACGGCCGCCGTGCGACAGTGGCCGGCGTGGTGCTGGTGCGGCAGCGGCCAGGCGGCGGCAACGCCATCTTCATCACGCTGGAGGATGAAACCGGCGTGGTGAATGTGGTGGTGTGGGCACGCCTGTTCGAACGCTATCGCCGGGCGATCATGGCCAGCCGCCTGATGCAGGTGGACGGTGAAGTGCAGCGCAGCCCGGAAGGCGTCATGCACCTGATGGCGACGCGCATCACCGACATGAGCGCGGTGCTGGACCGCCTGTCGGACGCGCACGACGCGACGCCGCCGCTGGCGCGGGCCAGCGAGGATCTGGTGCACGGGCCCTCAAACCGCAAACCGCCGCCGCCCAAACCCGCCAACCGCGCCGGCCATCCCCGCGATGTGCGCGTGATCCCGAAAAGCCGGGATTTTCATTGATGGGCCGCACAAAACCACATTTGCACAAATGCACGCCTTGTGGCAGATTGCGCACATGAGCCGCCTCAGCATCGATCTCAGCGACCAGCAGCACAACAGCCTGAAGGCGCTCGCCGCGCTGGAAGGCAAGAGTATTCGCCAATTTGCACTGGAGCGCCTGTTCCCCGATTCTGAAGTTGACGGGCCGGCCTTGGCCGAACTGAAAGCCCTGATCGATCAGCGGATTTCAGCAGCATTGGGCGGTGCCATTTCCACCAGCAGCTTTGCCGACATCGTTGCGCAAGAGCTTGATCGAGCTTGACGGCCTGGCGGCTTCCGCAGGCCGCGGAAGCCGATTTGCGCGCCGTTATCCGTTATTCGCGCGATGAATGGGGCACCGAACAAGCGCGCAGCTATGCCGGAGCAATCGAGCAGGCCATTCAGCAGCTTGTCGATCATCCGCACCGCCACCGGGCGTTGCCAGCCGTGCACCCTGATGTGCGCATTGCCCGCTGCGGCCGCCATCTGACCTTCGCCTTGCCGATGGACGGCGGCCCGACGCTGATTCTGGCGATCCTGCATGAATGCATGGATTTGCTCGCTCGTCTGTTACATCCGCTGCCTTGATCCGGGTCTTGCCTTCATGGCTGCAACCACCGAAGCTGCGCCCATGACCATGGAAACCCTGTTCGCCACCGCCGCCACCATTGCCGAACGGCTGAAAGCGCGCGGGGAGACCATCGCGGTGGCCGAATCGTCGGCGGGCGGCCTGATTTCGGCGGCGCTGCTGGCCGTGCCGGGCGCGTCGGCCTTCTATATCGCCGGCGCGGTGGTCTACACGCCGCGCGCCCGGCACCGGCTGCTTGGCCTCAAGCGCGAGGATGTGCGCGGCTTCATGTCCGCCACCGAGCCATTCGCGCTGCTTATGGCCGAAACCATCCGCAAGCAGCACAGCACCAGCTGGGGGATCGGCGAAACTGGTGCGGCCGGGCCGAACGGCAACCCCTATGGCCATGCCGCCGGGCACGATGTGGTGGCCGTCAGCGGCCCGGTGCAAGTGGCGCGAACGATTGCGACGGGATCGAGCGACCGGCAGGGGAACATGGTGGTGTTTGCGATCGCGGCGCTGGAGTTGTTGGGGGAGCAGCTGGGGGCGGCAGTGCCCTGATGCTGGAACGGTCACCTCTGATCATCTTCGGCGGGCTGCCGGGCACTGGCAAATCCACCATCGCCAAGGCGGCGGTCCGGCAATTGGGCCTTTTCTACCTGCGGGTTGATGAGATTGAGCAGGCGCTGCTGCGCCATGCACCGGGCACCGATTTCGGTGCGGCCGGATATGGCGTTGCCTATGCGCTGGCGGCGGCCAATCTTGCGCTGGGCATGGGCGTGGTGGCCGATTGTGTGAACCCGGTTGCCGCTAGCCGCGCTGGTTGGCGAGCCGCAGGCTGCAATGGTGCGTTGTTGGAGGTGGAGATTATTTGTAGTGACCGGGCCGAGCATCGCCGCCGAGTCGAGCAGCGCAAAGCTGAAATTGCCGGCCATGCCCTGCCCAGCTGGGCGCATGTGGTGGCCCTTGCCTTTGAACCCTGGCCGGAGGTTGATCTGGTGATCGACACTGCCCAAACCGCCGTGGCCGACGCGGTCAACCGCATCATTGCCGCTGCCCGAGCCGGCGTTGCTGGCGGAACAGAAGCGTAATCTGCACGATTGCGACCATGCCGTGAATATGCAAAACTGCACCAATATTATGGTAAGGAGTGCAGGAAATGGCCACCGTGCGCAAGACCATCACGCTGACCGCGCAGCAAGATGACTGGATAGCCAGCCAAATCGCGGCTGGGCATTACACCAACGACAGCGAAGCCATCCGCGATCTGATCCGCCGCGCGCAGGAACGGACAGTGGAGACGGACTGGATCAGACAGGCGCTGATTGACGGCGAACAGAGCGGGCCGGCCGAACGCTTCGACTTTGCCGCCTTCAAGCAGCGCAAGGCCGCCCAGTATGGCTGAGTATCGGCTGAGCCCCAGGGCACAGCGCGATCTTGAAGCCTTGTTTGATGATACCGTGGACCGCTGGGGGCTGGCGCAGGCCATGCGCTACACCGATCTGATCGAGGCGGCGTGCGCGGCTCTGGCCGCCGCGCCCTATCAGGCCCCTGCATGCGACCATATCCGACCCGGCTATCGGCGACGTGCTGTCGAACAGCACATCATCTATTTCCGGGTGCAGGACGATGGCATCGCTATCATCCGCATCCTGCATCAGCGCATGGACGCATCGCGCCGCTTGTGAGGGGGGGGGGGGCTCAATCCGCCAATGTCACTGCTCCATCCGGCCCTGGCAGCATGAACGGGTTGTAGACCACTTCCCACGGATGGCCGTCGGGATCGCAGAAATAGCCGGAGTAGCCGCCCCAGAAGGCGTCGTGGGCCGGTTTTTGCAGGGTGGCGCCATTGGCGACGGCGCGGGCGAGGAGTTCGTCCACCTCGGCTTTGCTGGCGACATTGTGGGCGAGGGTGAAGCCGCCGAAACCCTGCCCCCTGTCTGTCATCCCGCAATCTTCGGCCAGTTTGTCGAACGGGTAGAGGGCAAAGGCCAGGCCGCCGCACTGGAACATGGCGATGGCGGCGAATTTGCGGGCCTTGCGCGGCCAGCCCATGGCTTCCCAAAACGCGACGGCGCGCGGAAGATCGTCAGTGCCGAGGGTGACGATGCTGATGCGTTGGTCCATGGTGCACTCCGTTGATCTGGGGAGATGATGGCATGACTGAAAGCAATATGGCCACTGAAATGCAACGCATCGTGTTGGCGCGGCACATCATTGGCGTGCCGACGCCGGCGGATTTCCAGCTGGAGACGCTGCCGATCCCGGCGCTGGACGATGGCCAGCTACTGATTGCCAATCGTTTCATCAGCTGTGATCCCGGCACACGTTCCCGGCTATCGCCGGGCGCGTCCTACGCGCCGCCGCTGAAGGCCGGCGCGATGGTCGATGGCTTTGCGGTGGGTGAAGTGCTGGACAGCCGCCACCCGCGATTCGCGGCCGGCGATCTGGTGATGGGCACCGGTTGGGCGACGCACATGGTGTCGGGTGGCCGCGGCTATCTGTCGAAAATTCCCGATCTGGGCGTGCCGCTGTCGTTGTGGAACGGCATCCTGGGGGTGCCAGGGATGACGGCATGGTTCGGGCTGAAGCGTGTGGCCAATATGCAGCCCGGCGAGCGCGTGCTGGTGACGAGCGCCGCTGGCCCGGTGGGGGCGACCGCCGGCCAACTGGCCAAGCTGTGGGGCGCAGCCAAAGTGGTCGGCATTGCTGGCGGCACCGAGAAATGCCGCTGGCTGGTCGACGAATGCGGCTTTGATGACGCGCTGGATTACAAGGCTGCCGATTTTGACGCGCGCTTTGCCGAAGCCAGCGCAGACGGCTGGGACGTGCTGTTCGACAATGTCGGCAATGCCAGCGTCGATCGCGCGCTGCCGGTGATGCGCATGAAGGGCCGCATCGTGATTTCAGGGCAGGTGGCGGATTACAACCTTACCCCGCAGGACGCGCCTGGCATCCACCACACCCGCGAATTCATCGGCAAGCGGCTGCGCATGGAGGGGCTGGTGGTGTTTGATGATCTGCCGCAATTCCCCGCCGCCCAGGCGGAACTGGCCGCGCTGATCCTGGCGGGCAGCGTCAAATACCGCGAAGAGATTTTCGATGGCCTGGCCAGCCTGCCGGCAGCGTTCTGCGGGTTGTTTACCGGCCAGAGCTTTGGCCGGCGGCTGATCCGGCTGTGACGGCGCTGCCGTAAGGGCTGGGCTGGCATATCGGCAGGCATGGGCGTAGAAGGCGGCTGTAGGTCTTTTTCGCCGAGGAAAATTGTCATGGGTTCGTTCAGCCTCACCCATTGGCTGGTGGTCATATTGGTCGTCGTGCTGCTGTTCGGCCGCGGGCGCATCTCCGATCTGATGGGTGATTTTGCCAAGGGTATCAACAGCTTCAAGAAGGGGCTGAACGATGATGCCGTGCCGCCGTCACCCGGAGCCGCCGCGCCGCCGCCGCAAGTGACCAATGGCGGCCAACCCCAGCCCAGCAAGCTGGGCGAGGAAGCTCCGCGCTGATCTGTTGCAGGGGCCTCACCGCAAGGAAGGCCGCAAGGATTCTGGCATCGCCCCATGTTTGGCATTGATTCGTCTGAACTTCTGGTCATCGGGCTGGTGGCCTTGTTGGTCATCGGCCCGAAAGACCTGCCCAAGGCGATGCGCTGGGTGGGCCAGTGGGTGGCCAAGGGCCGCGCCATGAGCCGGCATCTGCGCAGCGGATTTGACGCCATGATGCGCGAAACCGAGCTGGAAGAAATGCAGAAGCTGTGGGCGGCACAGAACGAAGCCATCATGAAGGCGACCGCCCTGCCCGAAAACAGCCTGCCCAATCTTGCTGGCCCGGTGGCAACCGATACATCCTATGACCCCTGGCCAACGGTGATGCTAAGCCAGGAACCGCCGGCGGACCAAGATGCAGTGCAGGCTGTCGATCTTGCCAAGCCAGCGCCAGCCAAGCGCCCGCGCAAGCCGCGCGCCAAGAAGATCGTTGTTGGTGAGCCGGCCCTTGATACTGCCGATGCCGCCACCCCGCAGAGCGACGCCGCATGAACGCGGAAACCGATCACAGCGATATCGACGCCAGCAAGGCGCCGTTGATGGATCATCTGATCGAGCTGCGCGGGCGGCTGCTGCGCTGCGTGATCTATTTCGTGGTGGCGTTTGGCGTGTCGTTCAGCCAGGCGGCGCGCATCTTCGATTTTCTGGTGCAACCGCTGGTCAATGCATCGGGGGGCGATGCGCGGTTGATCTACACCAAGCTTTATGAGGCGTTTTTCGTCGAAATCCGCGTGGCAGCCTTTGCCGGGTTTTGCATTGCCTTCCCGCTGATTGCCAACGAGCTTTGGCGCTTTGTGGCGCCGGGCCTGTACCGCCGCGAGCAAAAGGCGCTGCTGCCGTTCCTGCTGGCGACGCCGATCCTGTTCACCTGCGGCGCGGCGCTGGCCTATTATGGCGTGATGCCGGCGGCGTTCCGCTTTTTCCTCGGTTTCCAGCAGCTTGGCGGCGAAAATGGCATCAATCGCGAAGCCTTGCCGGCGATGGGCGAGTATCTCGATCTGGTGATGAGCCTGATTTTGGCCTTTGGCATCGCCTTCCTGCTGCCGGTGCTGCTGATGCTGCTGGAACGCGCCGGTATCGTCACCCGGGCGATGCTGATTTCCGGCCGGCGCTATTCGGTGGTGGCGGCATTCGTGGCCGCAGCCGTGCTGACGCCGCCCGATCTGTGGAGCCAGGTGGCTTTGGCCATCCCACTGATCTTGCTGTATGAATTGTCGATCATCGCCATCTGGTTCACCGAACGGCGGCGCGCCAAGGCGGCTGTGACGGCCGAATGAAATTCCAGCTGCCAGACCGGGCCGTGCCGCCCGATCTGGCTGCGCTGTTGCCCGCTGGCTTGGCGCCGCAATTGGCAATTGCCGCTGCGGCTGCATGGGCCGACGCGCCATTCCTGAAAGGCCTGCTTCGCAGCCGCGCGGCCACACTGGCGCGATTCGCGGCAGCTGGGCCAAGCGCTGCCTTTGCCGATGCCATGGCCCGGGCCGGTGATGAGTCGCAGCCGATCATGCCGCGCCTGCGCACGGCCCGCCGCGATGTCGCTCTGGTCACGGCGCTGGCCGATCTGGCCGGGTTATGGCCGCTGGAGCAGGTCACGGCGGCCTTGTCGGAATTTGTTGATCTTGCCATTCATGCCGCCATAACCGCTGCACTGGCGGAGCGCGGCGCCGATGTTTCGGTCGGGCCGCGCGGGCTGACGGCGCTGGCGCTCGGCAAGCTGGGCAGCCATGAGCTGAATTATTCATCCGATGCCGATCTGATTTTCCTGCACGATCCGGATTTGATTCCGTGCCGGGGCAGAGAGGAGCCGGGCGAAGCGGCGGTGCGCATTACCCGCCGGGCGGTGGCGATCCTCGCGGATCTGACGCCGGATGGCTATGTTGC